>JBBAXA010000084.1:0-16731 GCA_040396935.1 Pirellula sp. | reverse complement strand
GCTGTACGCCTACCGTTGGTCCAACGACCGATCTATCGAATCCGCCGATCGTTTATAAATGTCGACTGGGTTCATCAATCTTGGTTGATCGACCTGAAACTCCTCTCCAGCGAGTTTCCTAAAGAAGCACGAAGCATATCCTTCATGGCATGCAGCACCGATCTGTTCCACCAGGATCAAGATGCAATCCGCATCGCAATCCAATCGTATCTCGATCAGCTTTTGACGGTGTCCGCTTTCCTCGCCTTTTCGCCATAGACGATTTCGAGAACGACTAAAGTAGGTCACATAGCCAGAGGAGATGGTTTCGCGGTAGGACTCTTCATTCATCCATGCGAACATCAAAACCTGTTTCGTCCTTGCATCCTGCGCGATGGCTGGCAAGAGTCCACCGACCGATTTTGAAAAATCCGGACCGCTTGTCATTGCCAGGGCCGTTTTAGAATCTCGTGGACAATGATTGCGTTGCGTAGGGTTTGCGGATTCCGGAGTTGATCCGCGATTCGAGTCGACGAATTTGAATTGGGAGCTGCGACTGGCATCGAGGGAGCGATTGAGGACGCGGTCGCTTCCAAGGTTGGAGTTACTGCCGGTAAGCTTGACTGGGATTTGGAGGCTTTCTTGCTTTGGGTTTTTGGTTTCGATGCTTCACGATCAAATTGTGATTTCAATCGCGATTCGAAGCGGGTGGCCTCCTCGGCACCAGCCCCCATCTCCAATGCCTTTCCTGAGGTACTAGAAGTTGGGGCGGACCCGAATGCATCGGGCATCTCCGGACGGAGCGTTGGAATCGGCTGACTCAGTACTGGTGGCGGTTCGATCATCGGCGGAGGAGCTTGGGCGATCGGGGGCCGTTCCGATTTCTGCTGTTGCCTTTGTCTCCGACGCTCAGCAGCTTGCTTTAAGAACTCGTCCAGGTCATCTGCCATAGTCATTCTCGATAGCCGGGGGATACGAATGGTTGGGTGTTTCTAGTTAGCTGGAGAGCGTACGGGGTTGGTCGGCCCTGTGGTGCTGGTCCCTGCTATACTCTGACGCATTTCCGTATCCGCAGTGATATTTTTCAATTTGTAGTAATCCATGATATTCAGCCGTCCATTGCTGAGTGCTTCCGCAACTGCTCTGGGAACATCCGCTTCAGCGGCGACGACCGCTGCGCGACTTTCTTCGATCTTCGCAATCATTTCTTGTTCGGAAGCGACAGCTTCTGCTCGTCGGCTCTCTGCTTTGGCTCGAGCGACTCGTGTGTCGGCTTCGGCCTTGTCGGCCTGAAGTCTCGCACCGATATTCTCTCCGACATCGATATCAGCAATATCAATCGAAACGATCTCAAACGCCGTTTGGTCATCCAACCGGCTTGCCAAAACCGCTTTCGAGATGACATCAGGGTTCTCAAGAACCACTTTATGACTATCGGCAGAGCCAATAGCGCTCACAATACCCTGCCCGACTCGCGCGATAATCGTTTCTTCGGTGGCCCCACCGATCAATCGTTGCAGGTTCGCTCGCACAGTAACGCGTGCTTTGACCTTGAGTTGGATTCCATCTTTCGCAATCGCGTCGAGAAATGCAACCGCGCTTCCCTTGGGAGGGCAATCGATGACTTTCGGATAGACACTGGTCTGCACGGCGTCGAGCACATCCCGTCCCGCGAGATCGATTGCTGCCGCCTCACGGAAGGACAAAGAAATCTGCTTACTCTTTCTCGCCGCGATTAAGGCTCGGATGACTTGGGGGACATTTCCGCGAGCTAGATAGTGCGCTTCGAGAGATTTGGTCGTTAGATCCTGATCCTCGATCCCTGCCTGGATCGACATGATCTTCCCACGAACGATGGTACGTGCATCGACGCGTCTAAACAGCATCCCAACGAGATCCAGGATGGTGACGTTCGCGCCGGTCATCACCGACTGGACCCACAACCAAAAATATCTCGAGAAGATTGCCAGCAGAATCGCAACGACGATGAAAGCGAGCAGCCCGAGAACCAGGAAAATCGCGAAAAAGATTGGTGGCATTATGACTTGGGTGATTTAGTGAATACGAATAACAACCATGCGGCAACGATTACTTGACCCGTTGCGCTCGACTGGTTTCCCCAGCCATGTTGAAGGTTAATCCGGTAGCCATCCCCTTTTCATCATAGGAGATGGATAGGGTTGCAGCTGTGTACTTCAAGCCGAATTCCTTAGGACTGTGTGGGATCATGAGGAGAGGGGTTGAAATCATATGGAAGTAAAGCTTGTTATCTCTCTCAGAGATCTCCCAGGAACCTCCACCGTTTCGTTCGTAACGACCAACGATCTTTTTTCTATCCTGTTCGGATAGTTCGACGACGACAGGATCGTAGGGCTGGGTGGGTTGCGCGATGATATCGGGTGGTAACTCTCGCAACCAAATATTTCGATAGCGGACCGGGTTGCCATGATCCTGCAGCGCGAGGGGTAATTTATCGGCGGTCTTCGCGTACGGTGGATGCTGTATCCAAGACGTTGGGCCTAGAGGTCGAACATTGTCCTGAACGAGGACACCGTTGTGAAAAGCAGTGATCCTCGCGGGTTGGGTCAACTTACCATCCTCATCATAGTGAGGTCGTCGGAAAACGATGTCGTAGGACTGCCACTCGCCGGGTTTACGGCTCACGTTGACCAGTGGAGGATATTGACCATAGACAGCCCCGGCTTGGCCATCCGCGTAGGTGATATTGTCAAACGAATCCAAGACCTGGACCTCGAACAGACTCTGCAAGAAAACACCGCTGTTACCACGCCCCTGGCTCTTTCCCTCGACTTTGCTCGGGGCTGCCCACTCCACATGCAACTGAATATCTCCAAAGGCGTCGACCGAGTAAACCCGACCGCTTCCGGGTACGGACTCCATCGCATCCCCTTGGATGATCCATTTGGCGGGTCCCCCATCCTCCGACTTCCATTTTCCTAGAGTGGTTCCGTCAAAGAGGACCACCGCATCTGACGGCGGAGCCAACGGCAAATTCGATGCACCTGGTGTCACGATCGCAGGCCGAGCCCGCTCCCAGTCGTGCTGTTTCCACCCGGTGGGTAATTGAGCATTCGATCTTTCTACCGCTGGATTCGCGACGATGGATGTGACAACCCAGATAAACGCTACGATGCGAGAAGAGTGAATGTGCATGATGGATGATCAGAGGAAGTAACAAAGCAACCAGCTCTATGATACTCGGAATTCTCGGGTTAAGCATTAGGTAGTGCGTGATCCGAACCATCGGAATAGGCACGACAATCCGAACGACTGTTCCATTTTACAGGTCTTTCGATGCTATTTCTCGACTACTTCTGTGAATCTATGCCGGCTGATGAAGCGCAGCGTAGGCTTCTCCGTTGCGCGCCTCCACCCCTGCTTTGAAAATTATCTGCGATGGCGGAATCCTCCTCCATGATGAATCCATTGACGAGTGAAACGTTCATTACGAACGGTTCCTCGTTACTGGTTTGTCCGTCGCAAATCGACACGGAGAACTCTGCGCATTGGCACTCGCTCGTCCACGCTCGGTTCGGTGTGGTTTCCAGTCTCTACGTCGCACTGCGGGCCAAGCATCCCCCGGCAGCAGCCCATTCTTTACGTGTCACTTTTTGGACCTCCGCATGGGGGTTACGTCATGGATTGCGAGAAGAGCAACTGCAGCTCTTTGAAACATTAGCCCTACTTCATGAGATTGGGAAAATCGGGATCCCAGACCGAGTCCTTCAAAAGCCGGAAAAGCTTAATTCGCAAGAGCAATCCATGATGGATATGCATACGCAGGTCGGTTTGGAGATTTTAAGATCTGCGGGAGCCTCAAAGGATTTACTCATCGCGTTGGCTGGACTCGGCACCAGTTTCGAATCCTCTAGCAACCTCCACTCGACGGACATTGCACCCTTTGCGAGCAGGTTGGTCAACATCATCGACGCCTACGATTCGATGACAGCGAAGCAGGTTTATCGCGAAGCTCTTACGCGTGAAATGGCCCTCGCGGAACTCATACGCCTCGGCGGAACGCAATTTGATCCGAAACTGGTTCGTTCCTTTGCCGAGATGATGCTGAGTCATGATCGCGTCGTACAAGCTCGGGTTGCGGAACGATGGATCAATCGAATCGAACCCCACGACTTTGCAAGGTTCTTTGATTCGGACAAGGAAGCTCGGAACGATCGCTTGGGAAGTTCACTGGTTCATTCACTAAACGAATCCTTTTATCGTCATATGATGGATCACATTCAAAACGGTGTGATCTTTGTCGACTCCGAGTATCGAGTGCTGGATTGGAATCTCTCCGTGGAACGGATGACTGGCCGTTCCGCTCAATCAGTTCTTCACCAGTACTGGACCCCGCAAATTGCATCTCTCTGCGATTGCGACGGCTATAGCCTGGATGATTCGCTCTGCCCATTTCGTCGGCTCATGACGGCTGGTACCTCAGCGAAGCAGCGTCTCTCAATTCGTAATGAGGATTCTCAACTACTCCATGTTGAGGTCGAAGTTGTTCCCGTCATCAACGATAGGGGGGATGTCTGTGGCGGAGCCATGATCATCGAGGATGTTAGCGAAACGGCTGAACTGGAGCGTAAAATCATCCATCTCAGAGAAAGAGCCTGCCAGGATCAATTGACCAAAGTCGCAAATCGCGGCGAATTGAATCGTCAGTTGCCAGAGTTCCTGAATTACCATCAACGCAATAAGCAGCCCGGTAGCATCATCATTTGCGATATCGACTACTTTAAGCGCATCAACGACAATTTTTCCCATCAAGCGGGCGATCAAGCACTAATCGCATTCGCGAATTTACTCAGGTCTTCGTGTCGAGAAACGGACTTCGTCGCTCGTTATGGGGGCGAAGAGTTCGTGCTATTGTGCGGGCAATGCGACCAAAATGAAGCGAAATCACTCGCCGAAAGCTTACGGACCAAACTGCATCGCACTCCGATTCCGGCATTGAGAAATCAAGTCATGACAGCCAGTTTCGGGGTCGCATGCATCCAACCAGAGGATACCGAAGAGTCCGTCCTCGGCCGAGCGGACAAAGGGCTGCTGATCGCCAAAGAGAGTGGAAGAGATCGAGTTGTTTGTCTGGGAGACGAACCACCCCAGGAAGAAACCTCGCAACCACAAGCGAACAAAGGTTGGCTGCAATGGCTATACCCATCATCCAACTGCACGCTAAAGTGCGAGCTGGTAACGAACGTTCCTCGAGAAGTAACGCTTGAAAAACTGAAGGGATTCGTCAAAGAGTTCCATGTGAATGTTCAGCATGTGGACTTGGATAGCGCGATCCTCGATCTCGATTGCAAGAATACGCCGATTCCAAAACGGAGCGACGAACGCCTAAGTAAATTCCGAATGACCATCGAAATCGCAGACATCGAAATGAAAACAGGTGGCAGGCAGGAACAACTGAAGATTTGTACCTTGCTCAATATTACTATCTCACCGTTTCGTAGCCGTGATCGCCGCACGGACTCATTGCGAAGTCAAGCTGTTCGTCTCAAGACAGCACTCCAAGGATTCCTCGTAGCACACGAGATGAATGACGAACTACGAGAAGACTTCGTTAGGAAAATCAAGCGAGAGACGGGCTCACGTTACTAACAGGACGGCTTTGTCGACAGGATTCAGCCCTGCAGACTTGAGCAAGTTCGCCTCTTCAGAACGTAACCATTTGCTCCATTTCGCGCATTCCCTAAAAATCCGGGTTGCCAACAGCTCGTCGATTTGCGTATTCCCAAGATTCGTTTCCAACTAGCTCAATCCGTAACACGCGGTGAATGCACCGCGTGCCATGAGCAATCCTAGGTTCGCGTCCAGGAGCTGTTTCGATGGAGCTCATTGGATGGGACCATTCTGAATCGATGGATCAGTCGAACTTTCTTTGTGAAGACTTATCCGCGGTTGGAAAATCGGCAGGTACCGTCGAGTCGAGGACCTTGCCAGTCGCCGCCCAATCCGTACCTCGAACGAATAGGGTGATGTAGCCGACGCACTCCATCGAATAATCCGCATGTCCCATGGGAGTGTGAAAGACGCGACCTTTCTTGTAATCGACGGTCATGACCATGGGCTCATGACGACCGGTTCCTCCCTGCTCTTTGCTCGCATAGGCGGTTGCCAGGATGCGCATATTGGTCCCCGGACCTCTCAGTCGATCGTAGAGTTCATCTTTGGCATGTAACCACATCTTGGGAAGCCCTTTCATGATCGGGTGGTCCGGATCGCGAGTGATAATGGAAAACTCGTGTTGCTTCCCGTGACTTCCTCCAGCACCTGGGCTGTTGTCTTCGATCCGTTTCCCCTGCTCATCCATGTAGATGTAGGGACCTGACTTTTCATTTCGTCCTCCCCATCCCCCGACACCAATCATGAGGTTGTACTCCGGCCAATCACCAAAGGAATTGTCCGCGGCGTGCACCACGACCAATCCACCACCGTTCGCCACATAGGACTCAAAGGCTTTGCTCGTCGCTTCGGGCCACTTCGCTGCACCGAATCCGAAGTTAGAAATGACAACCTGATACTTGGCGAAGTCGGGTCGAAAATCAGGATCCGGCTCAGCCTTCTTCAGCGCGACTCGCTCGACTCCATCCTTGAGAGGATACTTTGCCAACAAATCGTCACCCTGCCACGTGTTTTTTGTCCTGGCAATATCCACCGAATACCGCTTGGTATCCTCCAGATACTTCTTCATCATCATCGTCGTCTTTGGCCAGGCCCCATGATTGTTCTGACCATCCATGATCAATGCCTTCATTCGCTCCTGCGCTTGAAGCGATGACCATGGGAACAAGCATACAGAAAAAAGGAGGGTCAAGATCATGCGTTTCATAGAAGCTCTTTTCGAAGAGAGGCGGGAAGGAAAACACGAATTTACCCTGCTGGCAGTGGAACACGCAAGATGGGTAAGTTAGGTAGACGCTCCTCCGGCGATTGCTATTGAGATCACTCCGAGCTTTAGCCTATTTACACGAATTCGGAAGAATCTCTAGGTTTGACAACCCATCAATAAAGCGATGCGACGGACTGGAAAACCACAAAATACCAAGGCTCAGCTCGACGTCGATTGGCTGATGGGAAAGCGACCCGATCCTCGCCTCAAGATGCAGGCTCGTCGTTCCTGGATCCCCCAGACTTTTGGGTTCGCGCTCGTCCTGATGTCCGTTCTATCGGCCCTCTATATTTGGCCCACTGCTTCGACCCATTGGCTTCGTAATTACTGGTCGCAATTGCTCGCCCGAGGCGCGGGGGATGATGAGTCGCTGGGGCTCATGATTGCTCTACAAGAACTGGGGGAGCAAGGAATCTCGACGATCGTAAGTCAACTGAACGAAGCCAGCGAAGAGCGTCAACGCATGGCATTCCAGCTTTTACGCCAGCAAATTGAAAACGCATCCCAGCAGCCAGTCGCATCCGAACTCTGGATAAAAATGGCTCAAGCCATCGATGGCATCCCTGAGTGGCGACCGGAAGCAACCCTGTTGAAGAACCAACTGGTTTCCGAAATCCTACAACGCTGTAATGGGCTTTCGCCGGCGAATCCCGATCTCGAGATCCTATGCCACCGAATCATCTCCGACAAGAAGAACGATTTCCCATCCATGGTCTCCACCAGTCTCATCGAAAAGTTGCCTACCATCGTTGAGGCCCCCAAACCGCGGAACTCCGCACCCGTGCAGACCAAGACGGTCAAAGTGAGCTTGAGCTCTCTTCCCGCTTCTCCTCTCCCACCCACCGTACAAAACAACCCAGCTACAGCTACAGCCGAAGTGCCACTGCCACCGGTACCCTCTCCCTCAAACACCGAAGTGAAACGCACTCCAGCAGCGGCGTCTGCCACCTCTTTCCGTCTATCCGATAGCGACGCTACCGGACCGAATACAAACGACCAACCCGCTGTTGCAGTTACCGCCTCGGCAATGCGAAACCCCCGAACTGGAAATGGATCGACCAGACCTGCAGTGGCTGTGGTTGCAGAGCCCACGTCGATCGACAAGAACATTGCCATCAGCGGAATGACCAAGGAAGTGGAGGTCCGAGGGTTGAACGCACTGTCGATCGAGGATCTGTTCTCCAAGCTTGGCAGCACGCAGGAGACACAGGTACGTTCCGCGTTTGATGAATTGCTCAAGCGTGGAGTCTCGTCGAATCTTATCGAACTCGCGATGGAACTGACACGTGCGACAACCGACAAGAAACTAGAGCTTCTCGATCGACTCCTTCGTATCGACGCTGGCAATCCACTCCCACTCCTTTTTTGGATGGCACAATGCGAAGATCGCGACGTGCGCCAGCGATCGCTGTCTCTCATTGGATCTACCCAAGATCCCGAGGCTATTCGGAAGCTTCGGAACCTGGTCCATCGCGAACCCGACCAACAACTTCAAAATATGATCCATCAAGCTCTCGCCGCCAATGGAATCATCAGTCGATAGAAATCGAGCATGGAAGGAACGGACGAATATGGTGCGAACAAGCGAATCCTCCCAAGAGATCCTTCGGCGAGCAATCCAATTCCAGGACAAGATGCGAACGCTTTCCTTGGGAGCAATACTCCATCTGCTTTTTAGTGCATCTTTTTGTTCGTACGTTTCCGCAGAGGATCCTGGTCCTGCAGCGCAAAGACCACCGACAGCATCGACAAAAGTCACGAAAACGTTCGACACCGGCAAGGCTCGGTACGTCCACAGTCCCAAGGGAATTGTGAGATCCGGACCGAGTGAAACCTATTACGAAACCACGCGCCTACCCAAGGGTGTTGCCGTCGATGTTTATGTCGAAACCTCGGACGGTTGGTCCGGGATTCGTCCCCCCGAAGGAAGCCACAACTGGATCCCTGCCCAAGTAGCGTACTTGTTGCCGGGAGGGAAATCCGCGGAAGTGATCGAAGAGGGTGCGCCTGCCTGGATTGGCAGCGAGCAATCCGGCTTGTCACAAATGTTTTGGCAAACCGGACTTGCCAAGTCTCAGATCGTTCAAGTCATCGGTGAAGACCATCAAATCACGGAGCAAGGGGAGAAAAAACTTTGGTACCGGATCGCTCCTCCCCAAGGAGAATTCCGCTGGGTACGAACATCCGTTCTCGCCGACCAACCGTTGAGCCACTCCCCCGAAAAAGATTCCAAGATCAAACCAGCGAGCCACACCCAAGAGATGAATCAACCCGCCATGGTCCTAGAAAACGAGGACATCGCAGCGGGGGATGGCGAAGTCGTTTGGAGCAATGAAGCCGAGGTCTTGGCGGAAGTCAATCGTCAGATTCGAGCCGAACAATCGAGCATAGCGAACGAGATTCCTGGAGGCATGGATAGGGCTGAGGATGGAGACGGTACCTCGACAGTCCTCGATGGCGCGATCGAGCCGATACCGATGCCAGTTCTATCGAAATCCCAGATTGCGAAAGCAAAACGTCGAGCGGCCGCAGCCCATCAAACGGATTCCTTCCAGCACTGGGATGCCCTGAAGTCCTCGGACAATCCCAAACTCAAAGTGGGTCCCGTCGCGAGTGTCCTCGGACTTGTCGGATTCAGCATTGTGGAGGCTGAGAGAAAACCTGCTTCCCTCGTCTCGATCCAGCAGCGAACACACTCTCCGTCGGGTTCCTATCCCATGCACGAATCCGTTCCTTATCTAGGCCCCAAGGCTGGTTCGAAACTGGACTATTTACCTCGTCCGGGTCGGCGAACAGGATTCTCCGCACCTACACCAGGACATTCCGATTCCTACTCACATGGCGATATTCTTCAACCCCTCGATCCTAATCAACCCATTCTGTCACGCTTGTGGAATGCTAACCAACCGGTCTTTGGGCCTGCTAGCACTGGATCGATTCCATCACCCTACACGCCAGGCGAATACGGTCATACAACTGCAACAAACTCCATGCTGCAAAACCCATCCGCTCCTCGCTGGGGAGAGGCTCCAAAGCGTTCCGAGTGGCATGGATTCCATTCGAATCAAACCCAATCGATCGCGAATGCCCTCGATCGAGCCTTTGATGAACCGTTGACGGAAGCCGATTTCGGAACTCCGGAAGTTAAACGAGCGATGCTCGAACTTTCTCGAATCGTATCTAGACCGACCGAGGAGTGGGATCTCGAATACCTGCGCAGGCAATGCGGTGGTTGGATCGATCATGGTGGATCCGCCCTCGTACGAGGTGAGGCTCGTCTCTTAATGGAACGAATCGAAAGATTCGAATTACTCCGAACTCGTACCCTTAGCACGACCACCGAGGGTTCGATGTTGGCCCAACAACAGGGTAGCCGAGGCTCACAAAACAGCCTTTCGAATCCGACGAATGAGCAAGGGATCCTTCTCGCTTCCGGGCAATCGATACCCGGAACCAATACCCCTTCGAGGGGAGTCGCCCCAACGGTGGCAACTCCTGGAGAGGCTTCCGGATGGTTGGTTCAAGTGCACACGACGCTCCCAGGTCAACCGGAGTATGCGTTGACGGATGATGTCGGCAACGTGATCTCTTATGTCCAGTCCAATGGATCCGTGAACCTCAAGCGGTATCTACAGCAACCGGTTATGGTCCATGGATCTCGAGGCTATGTTCCTGCCCTTGCCTCCCGTCAAATCACGGCGGAGCGCGTTGTTAGGCTACGATGATGGATGCCTATTGTCTTCGATTCGACACGTCCTACAACCTTGAGAGCATCGAATGCGATTTGCCCTGTTCCTGTTTCTGTCTCTTGTAGGAGTGACGGTCGATCTGTGGACCAAACACTCTGTTTTCCGGTGGAGAGGATTGCCGGGTGACCAGCCTCCTTACTGGATCATAGAACCGTACTTTGGTATCGAGACCGCAGTCAACATGGGGGCCTTGTTCGGATTAGGACAGGGCTTTGGTTGGCTTTTCTCCGCTCTTTCGATCCTCGCTGCCATTGGAATTTTGTATTGGCTATTCGTTCGTGGGGCGTGCAAATCGATTTGGTTGACCACAGCGCTCGGATTGATCATGGGTGGGATCCTCGGGAATCTCTACGATCGATTGGCAATCCCCGATCTTCCTGGTGATATGCGAGGTGGTGTCCGAGATTGGATCCTCTTCACTTATAACGGCTACGTTTGGCCGAATTTCAACATTGCCGATAGTGTGCTAGTCGTGGGAGCGGTGATGCTCGCCATTCATTCGTTTTTCAGTGATCGACCGGTTGAAAAGGAAGTCGCCAGTCCTCCTTGACGTTTTCCGGTTCCCCAAGTCCTAGAGCCAGTCCGATCGAAGTCACCTCTTTGCGACACAAATAGTCGAGCCAACGCGCAGTGACTCCTTGCTACAACTTCGGATTGTTTGCGATGGTCGCTATTCGAAAGGTTCCAACACGAGGACTGGGTTTGACATTGAGAGAGGATGTTCGTGGAGCGATTCGACCCCGCTGGGCCAATAGATTCGAAAACGAATGCTCTCCTCCGCACCAGGACAACTCAACCAGACGTCGCGGTCGCTATGCGATAGGTAACTACCTCCACCCACGATTTGCCGAGTCGTTTGCCCGGCGGCCGTTTCCATGACGACCGAGGCACCGATAGCGTCGCGCGAACTGCGTGTTCCTACCAAATGCAATTGGACTGGAATCCATTGCGGTTTCGTTTCATTCACGAGGAGCCGGATGGGTTGATTCAAGTTTGAAAAAACGATATCGCAACGTCCATCACCGTTGATATCTCCTGTCGCCAAGCCACGACCTTCATGGGGGGTTGAGAAGTAGTCGTTGCTCGGGAACGCTTGACGTACGAATCTTTTGCCATCGTAGGAAACCAAGATCGGTGTTTGCTGACGAGGAGCTGCTGTGGGGTATTTGATCACATGGCCATTTGTGCAGACGATTTCAGGACGACCATCGCTATCAAAATCACAGAACTCGGTCCCAAAACCAACGAAAGCTCCACCTAGCGCGGTGATCCCGGTACTCCGACTGACGTACTGGAATTGCCCCTCGCCAATATTCCGATACAACGCGAATGCTTCTCGTTCGTAATTGGCAACCCAAAGGTCCAGATTGGAATCGTTATCGTAATCGTACGCAGCAACACCCATGCTTCCATTCGGTAACCCACGATCATCTCTCGCAACACCATGCAATAGGCCGGCTTCGGCGAAATGGCCTTTACCATCGTTGATGTAAAGGAAGTTATCCGTCGTATCGTTAGCTACATAGATATCCAGGTCCCGATCATGATCGATGTCGACACTGACAACCCCGAGTCCTTTCCCATCTGCACGCAGGCCGCTCTCACGGGTTGCATCCAGGAATTTTCCCGATCCATCATTCAAAAACAGATAATGGGATACAGCATCGAAGCTGCTGGGTGGACAAATGTCACGCAATCCATTGCTGGGACTCGTGCAGACAGGATTGTTCGCGAACGACCAATTGACATATCGAGCGACATAGATGTCGAGATCGGAGTCGCCGTCGAAATCAGCCCAAGCAGCACTGGTCGAACAACCAGGAATAGGGCCCCCAGCATCTTGGGTGATGTCCCTGAAGGTTCCATCCCCCAAATTGTGATAGAGGAGCGAGCCTCCGAAACCCGTCAGTAGTAAATCCTGGAATCCGTCGTTATCGAAATCTGCGACCGAGACTCCGTGGGTGTAGGTTGCTGTCGTATCCAACCCGGACAGGACAGCAACATCTTTCAATCCAGCCTGGACATTTCTGAATAACGCGCAGGGATGTCCACGACTCTCTTGAATCGTGAATTTCCCACCACCGGTGGCGAGCAGGTCCAGCGCTCCATCACGGTCGTAATCGAACAAACCAACACCACCTCCTAATGATTCGACGATCGAAAACAGCCCCGCTTCCTCGCCGTTTCGATAAGAAAAACCGGGATCGAGCCAACTCGTACGATCCGAGAATCGGAAGCGATACTCCTGCTGGGCCGTCGAATCAATCGTCGACTCCGATGGGCTGATTCGATTGGCGATAGGATCCGAGGGGACCTCTTTGCGTTCTGCGCAGGATGTCCATAACAGGGTCATCCAGCCGAAAAGTATTGCATGCTGGAATTTCAATTGCTTGCTAGCGCATCGATCGTGATTCATGAATTTAGGGATTCAGCTTATCGATGGATGGAGCGTCGGAATTCGTTGCCTTTTGCGGTTCGCTGGCGAGTAATTCGGCGAGGCTTCGGCTGGCTTCGCTGTTCTGGGGATCCATCCCGAGCGCAGCTCGATACCAGCTGATAGCGGCATCCTTCATTCCCAGCTGTTGTGCTGCGTCCCCAAGTTCTTTGCGTAGATTCGCATCGTTCGGGTTGTTGATGGAGTCGATATGCAGTTTGGTAAAGCGATCTCGCAAAGTCTTCAATTCCTTTGCCTTGGCTTCCTGAACGGTTGCAGCTTCCTTGTCACCCATGCGTGTGAGAATCTGTGCCAGCAAGAGACGGATATTGAACTCGAATGGATAGTACTCCGTGGCTCGCTCCAGAGTCGATTTCGCCCCCTCCAATTGGTTCCTTTCCATCAACTGCGATGCTTTGAGCGTTAGAGCTCGCAGGTTTTTCTCATCGATCACGAGTGCTTCGGCGATGCATTTCTCAGCGTCTTCGAATTGCCCAAGGCTCTGGAAACATTCCGACTGCAACACTTTTCTGTCAGGAGTGGCGACCAAGCCCGTGAGGTAGCCGAGCGCATCTTCATAACGTCGCAGCTGGACCAAACAATCCGCGAGTTCCTCCGAAATCTCCTCCTTGACACGAGCATCCTTTACCCGCTCCAGGGCACCCTGATAAGAGACAACCGCTTCGTCGTACTTCTCAAAATCCTTCAACACCAATCCTCGCAAACGCCACGGTCGCATGTCGATAGGGTCGAGTTCGATGACGCGGGCGAGATGTTTCAGGACGTTGTCAAAGGCTCCGGTATCATAGTAGGTCGCGCTGAGCAATCGATGCGCTTCGGCGTTATTTGGATCCGCATTGATCGACGCCAACAGCATCTGCTCCGCCCCTCGATAGTCCTTGGTGAAGTGGAAGATTTTTCCTGAGTACATCAGCGCATCGGAAGTCGTATCGACATCCCCGATCGCCTGGCCCAATTCCTCCAATGCGTCTCTTTCTTGACGCTTCAGCATGTAGACAAGACCTTGCAGCAGATGCCGCTTCGCATCGAACTCAGAACTTGGATTCAGTTGGCCTAGCGAGTTCTCGAGACTCTGCAGATCCCCCCGCTGGTAAGCTCCCAGTCCATTTCGAAAGACCCGCTGGTTTGCAACACTTAGATACCACGGATAAACGACCGCCAGCAAAAATCCGATCACCAACGCCGCAACGATGAGTATTCCCCAGCGCCCGATCCGTTTGCCCTTGGAAATGGTTGGTCGAGTTGGCATGTTTCGGTACCAAGCTAATACTTCGCGGGAACGAACCCGTCTTCTGATGAGTCCGACTCAATGTAACCGGAAAAACGAGCGTTGTGAGGGGTTTACGATGCCAACAGAAAGAAAGTTTGAAGTGCCCCAAAGCCGCAAAAAGGTTGGAAAGCCCCCCTTTAAACCCTAATGGATGCTTGACTCGTGAAAAGGCCAATCCTAGATTAAAGGCTTGAATTGTTGTCCTAGGCGTATTTAACGAGGCTATTTTATACCTATTCGCCCGTTGTTTCTTGCTTTAACGAGAGAGGGTGTTCTCATGGTTAAGAGACCGCGTATAGGCTTCACCTTGGTGGAGCTTCTGGTTGTTATTTCGATTATCGGGGTTTTGGTGGGATTGTTACTACCTGCGGTTCAAGCTGCGCGTGAAGCTGCGAGGCGAATGCAGTGTTCCAACAATCTCAAGCAGATCGGTTTGGCGCACCACAATTACGAATCCGCTTTTAAGGGATTTACCTGGCTGAAGGGGCCAACCAACTTCCCTTACAACCGCAATTCGACGCCTCGTGGAAATGAGCAGTCGATCGGGGGTTATGTGTTTCTACTCCCCTATCTGGAACAGGGGCCGCTCTACCAACAAATCACTGCGCCTGTACCAGCCAACGGAGCGGCTCGCGAAATCGCTCCTTTTGGATTACCTAGGGACTTCGTCGAATACATTCCTTGGCGTGCGAAGATTTTGGCGTTCATATGCCCCTCCGCTCCGGAAGGCATTCCCTACGGCAATCAACCCTTGTTCGCCGGTAGACAAAATTACCCGATGTGCTTGGGGGACACGATCCTCAATTCGCATGGTCAGGGACTTTCCAATACAAGTGTCGTTCAATTGGCCCCGAATTTCCGAGGAGCGTTCGGATATGCTCGCTTCGTGAAGATCGGGGAATTCCAGGATGGCACCAGCAACACGATCATCGCTGGTGAAAAGGCAAATGCGGTAGATTCTAGAAATGTAAAGGGGTTAGCAGTCGCGAATATTCCGGGATTGAATTTGAATCCATCGATTTGTTTAACCAAGGCCATTGCAGGACGTTATTTGCCAACACTCATTCCTCGTTCTGCTGGAGGAACCGACATCCAGGATGCACGGCCTCACGGTAGCTTGTGGCATACAGGTCTAGCACCACAGATTGGTTTCCAAACGGTACTTCCCCCGAACAGTCCAAGTTGTATGAATGACAATTGGGGTGACAACTGGGGACTCTCTTCGGCGAGCAGCTACCATACAGGAGGGATCCAGACCTGCTTTGCGGATGGCTCCGTTCGATTCATCGGACAGAATATCGATACAGGCAATGTCGCAGCCGCAGAAGTTACCAGCGGCCCCAGCCCGTACGGAGTTTGGGGAGCCCTGGGGACTCGCAACGGTGGCGAAGTCGCTCAGGCTCCAGACTAATGAACCACGCTTGAGGCCGTTTCAATCGTAAACGCCATGGTTGAAACCATCCTCGTTCGCGAGGCGCCCTGAAGCGGGCATTGAGTTCCAGTTCCGTTTTCGTATCGCTCTACCTTTCGGGGTAGAGCGGCCATGAATACTTCGGCTCCCGCCCGCGAGGAGGGCATTTGCTTCTACCTCACGCAAAGACGTGTGTTGGACCCTCACGTTGATCGCTCATCTAGAATCATTCGAATGCTTCGCATGGATTGCAACGGAATCGAATAGGATTCATGCGACCAGATCACTTTCAAGGAAATCAAAGTCATAAAATGGACAATTCTATGTCATGCGTTGAATCGTTCGATCGAATCAACAAGTTCTTTGCTTGCGGCTTGCTTCTGTGTTTCGTACTGGGCTGTGGAGACCGCGGGGGCTTAACGGTTTATCCCGTATCCGGAAAAGTAACCTACAAAAATCAGCCTTTGGACAATGCGACCATCAACTTCATCATCGCCGGCAAGGAAGATGAACCGTCATGGATCATCGGGATTGGTACCACAGACAAGGATGGAAAATACACGATCCAGACCCAAATCGATCCCACCCTCCAGCCGCTCAACGGCGCCGTCGCAGGTAAACATCAGGTAAGCATCCATAAATTCATCCCCCCCAAAGGAATGACGGAAGCGGACATGCAGAAAATGATGGCGGAGGAAACGAGGATCATGCAGGAAGCGGGTGTCGTTCCGCCGGACAAGATCACTCCTTCCAGGGTTTCGATGCTACCCGCCAAATATCAAAATCCGACGGCTTCTGAACTTACCGCTGTCGTCGAAAAAGGGGGAAAGAACAATTTCGATTTCGATTTGAAGTAGGCCGAACGTTCGTACTTCCTTGGCGTACTTCGCTTGGTGCCCGGCACTTGGCTGCTCGCCTCTTGGCTGCCACGCGAACCATTACTATGTC
>JBBAXA010000083.1:0-17222 GCA_040396935.1 Pirellula sp. | reverse complement strand
ACTTGGTCGTCGCCTGCTACGGCATGAATGACGGCATCTACTATCCACTGGGCAAGGAACGATTTGAAAAATTTCAATCGGGCATCGAACGTCTTCATGATGCGGTCGTCAAACGTGGAGCCGACATCATTCATCTGACACCTGCCTACTTCGATGCTTTGCCGATTCGCTCGCGATTGCTACCTGCAGGATTGGACGAATATCGCCAACCCTTTGAGGGATACGATGAGGTCCTGGAGACCTATTCCAAGTGGTTGCTTGACCAACGCCAACGCGGCTGGGTTGTGTACGATGTTCATGCCGCCATGAAGGAAGCAGTCCTCGCACAGAGGCAATCGAACCCGAACTTCACCTTCGCGGGTGATGGAGTCCACCCCAACGCGGCCGGCCAAGTTGTGATCGCAGGTCCGCTTGCCAAAGCGTGGGGACTCTCCCTGAACAGCGATGGCTTGCCATCCCATGCCGAAGCGAAAAAGATTTTTGATTTGGTAGCCAAGCGTCAAATGCTCCTCAAGCAAGCGTGGCTGAGCAGTACCGGACATTTGCGACCTGGGATCCCCCAAGGGCTACCGATCGACTCGGCTCAATCTCAAGCCAATGAATTAGGTACTCAAATAGCCTCACTGTTGAGTGAAACCACCAAACAACCTAAGTAAGCACCAACAACTCTCGATATCCCTTGTACGGAGAGGATCAAGTTGGTTTCCTCGACCAACTCTTGACATCCCTACGAGAGTCTGAGGATAGACCGCAGCATAACTTTTTTCCCTGGTGGACCCAATCAAGGATCGCTTTTGAGGTTCGTTGCTACGATACGAAACGCGTCGTATCGTTTCCCTTCACTACTTGCTGGAGGCGTTAGCCTTTGCGCGGCGAGGCCGCGGAGCTGGTGGGCTCGCATCGTGCTGGACATCGACCGACCACTGTGCAAAACGTTCCTCCAGCTGAGCGCGCTTCTTTGGATGCTGCTGAGCGACGTCGCGTACCTCCTCGGGATCGTTGCCGAGATCGTACAACTCCCATGGCTGATTCGCACGGGTCCGAACGATTTTCCAGTCCCCCTCGCGCAGTCCAAAGGCTTGGTCGTAATGGAAAACCAATGTTTGCACCGGTGAGGGAGAGATTCCCCGCAATACCGGCAACGGATCAACACCGTCCAGGACCCGATCGGTCGGTAGTGGCTGATGCGCCGCCCCCAAGCAAAGAGGCAATACATCGAGCTGGCTCAGCAGTGCATCATTGCTTACCCCCGCCGGAATCTTTCCTGGCCAACGAAAGATCGCCGGCACACGAACTCCACCTTCATAGACCGACGGCGCGCCATCCCGATAAGGGGCATTCGAAGCAACCCCCAAACCATGATTGGGACGCAGGATCGCTCCCATGTCCGAAATGAACATGACCAATGTCCGCTCCCTCAATCCTCGCTGATCGAGCGTATCTAGTACCCGACCTACTGCCGCATCCAATGCCGTAAGAAGCGCTAGGTAGAGATGCTTTTCATCGCTATCGTCGGCAGACCAACCATAATGCTCCAAATACTTGCCAGGGACGTGCCAACGCGGCTTCTCCCCCGGTTCGGTATTCACCGTGCTGACGTAATGCGGCGCGTTAAAAGGCAGATAGAGAAAAAAAGGTTGCTCCGCAAGGCGCTGGATGAAATCACATGCGGCATCCGCAAAGATTTCCGTGCTGTATCCCTCCATTCGATATCGATCGGTACCGCGGAAAATATCATACTCGCCGTGATAGGTATGTTTGAAATAGTGAATGTTGCCGGAGCGGCACCCCAGAAACTCATCGAATCCGCGCTCGGTCGGACGACTCCCTGCGGCGAAACCGATGTTCCACTTGCCAAAGCATCCCGTCCGATACCCCTTCTCTTGGAGGTACTGTGGCAGGATCCGTTCGCGATGGGGCAGTCCGATCCCGTCCCAATTCTCTGTGGTCGCTAACTGATGGGCTAAACCGTTTCGAAGTGGATAGCGGCCTGTGAGCAGAGCACCTCGCGACGGCGTGCAACTCGACGCAACAACGTAAAATGACGTACAGCGAACTCCCTCGCTGGCGAGCTTGTCGAGCCTGGGTGTACGAACCTCCTGATTTCCGTAACAACCGAGATCACCAAAGCCCAAATTGTCGGCGTAGAGCAAAACAATATTGGGCCGATCTTCTGCGACCGCTGAGAGTACCGTTCCCAAAAGGCTGATCAAAAGCAAGATCGCAAAATCGAGATAGCGATGCCTATCCTGGTGCCAACATCCGTGCCGATAAATCAATCTCACACGCAACTCCTACCGATGAATCGACTCACGAGTGAACTACAAGTACGAAGGATCCCTTGCTAGAACATGCTTTCCACCAGACGGCGACGAGACAATCGATCAATCTTTTCATCGATCCTTCATCGATGCCAAATCAGCCTCGATATTAATTCCCACGCGCCAACAAAACGATAATCCAAAAGGAAGCCCAAAATCACAAACAAGACTCGTGTTGGCGAAAGCAAGTCGTTCGGAGTTCGACCTAGACAAACCAGAGCAAAACACAGACATGATTGCCGTCGTTCACCCGAACTAGAAAAGCTCATGCACACGCGATGGATATCAACTCTCGGTAGGAAAAAGTTACTCCGTTTTCGCGCTAGACTTGCGAGATTCCAGCATCTTTCCAATGAAGTCTTTCAAGCCTGGGCCGCGCAGCGATGATGCATCCGCCAAAATCTCACCCGTGTCTCCATCCACGAGCAACACAAATGGGATCGCGCTGACATCATGCATACTGCCGAGCGTCGTCTCCCAGCCTTTGCCCTCGTAGACCTGGTTCCAACCGATTTCTTTTGACTGCAGAAAATTGTTTACCTTCTCTTCCATGTTCTCTTGGTCAAAGCTAATCCCCAATATCTCGAAGCCCTTATCCCGATACTCGGCATAGGCTTCTTTCATGTGGGGCACCTCCCCAACACACGGGCCACACCATGTAGCCCAAAAGTCCAGCATCACGAGCTTGCCCCTGTAGCCGGCGGGGAATTCGATCTCCTCACCTTTCATCGTCTTCGCTTTGAAGCTCAAAGCTTTTTGACCGACAACCAGATTCGGGGGAAGAGGCTGCAACTCCATCGGCTCGGCCGATTTTTGTAACGCCAAACGTCCTTCCGAAAGAGAAAAGACATAGGTAGAGCCGGTGAAGTTAAAAGGTTTACCCAACCTGACCGACTCGAAGCGTCGACTGTACTTGCCATTTCCATCACGGTCGACTGGCAACGACTCACTTCCTGTTAAAGCTCCCGAAACGAACGTTGTGAACGGTTTGCCGTCCAGTTGAAATGAATACTCGGTGCCGTAATCAGTGTAGAACATCAGCGTCTTCGCGAGCGCCGCTCGACTGGGGTCCTTCGGGTCAAATCGATACAACCCAAGAGCGCCGGTTCGATCGGGTGTCAACTGCACGCTCCCTCGGCCACTATATTGCTTGAACTCGCCACGAGCCTCACCTTTCCATGGAGTAGCCGGATCGTTCGTCAAGTCTCCGTCTCCATTCGAATCGATGTAGAGCTTGGCCTCGTCATCTTCCGGTTCATCGAGCAGAAACGCAAATTTCTTGTCTCCCGCCGGGATGTATCCATACTTCGGAGCCTTAAGACCCTCAGGAGCTTTCGAAACGATCGTAGCTTCCTGATCCATCGCAGCCCGCAACGGACGATATCCTCCTACTCGCGCTGTCACTCCTTCGGAAAAGAACTTCTCAGTCACAGTCTCTGAAGCACTCTTTTCGCTCACCTTATCCGATGACGCACCCTCCATTTCCTTCTCCGGTGATGTTTTCTCCGGTACGTCCTTCGACGCGACCTCTCCACGATCTATCTTGGGTGTGTCTTCCTTGGGGGTGCAACCCGCTACCAAAACCGACACTCCGAGGATCAGGCACCAACGGTCCCTGCGAACCCAAACCCTGTCGTTGACCGCGCGGACGGAACTCAACAATGCCTCAAATGCGATCGGCATATGCTTCATCAATTTCATAAGTGTTCCCCTTTTCGAAAATCACAGAGCTCTCACTGCGCAATCATGCAGTAAAAATACCGCCAACCACCCATCCTACAAACTATCATAACCTTCCCGGCGCGACTCAACATCCATCACCAGGCCTGGAGCACGCGTATCTTGAAAAGAAAATCGTTCAGGAAAATCATCATCGAGCGATGCGGGATGGGATTGGTGAGTTTCTAAGGGTATCCAACCGCTTCCTGCATCTTGATGCAGCTTCCCTAAGCTTCTCAGAGTGAAGCTCCCTGAGTCATAGCGACGATCGTTCGCACAGGCCGTCGGTTTGCCTGGGACTTCGCACTCGATGGATCGTTGAAGAACATCGAAAAATTGACGCAGGCGACGGGAAAGGCTAAGCTAATCTTGCTTCGCTGTGGTCGAATGCCCTGCTACACGATCAATCCTGAGGGGAATTCCTTCAGCCCGCCGTATATTTTTTTCTTCGTGGATTGCATGTTACGATCGCTCCTGTCCGGAACCTTTTTGTTTCTCGTTTCGATGCAGTCGATCCTTTCCGGTGGCGAACCGGTGGATCTATCCCGTTCGATCGATGAAATACTCTCCAAATCTCATCTAGCAGAAGGCATCACGCCGGCACCGTCGGTCGACGAGGCTTCGTATCTGCGCAGAGTGACGCTGGACTTGGCAGGCAGAATACCGACGCTACGCGAACTAAGATCGTTTATCGAGGATCCAAGCGCGGATAAACGGGTCCGTCTCGTAGATCGGCTCATCTCAAGCCCAGACTATGCCTTCCACGCTCGGAACGAGATCGATATTCAATTACTCAATCGCCTTCAATGGAACGAGGAATGGCGAGCTTATCTGTTGAAGGCGACTCGAGAGTCGCGCCCCTGGGATCAACTCGCACGAGAGATTTTACTCCCCGACAAATTATGCCGGGAAGATAAGGGAGCTGCAGCATTCCTCAAGCAACGAGCAAAAGATCTCGATGTGATGACCAACGACACCAGCACGCTCTTCTTCGGAGTGAATATCTCGTGCGCGAAATGCCATGACCATCCACTCGTTCCGGACTGGCAACAAGACCACTATTTCGGCCTCGCTAGATTCTTCCAGCGAACGTTCGTTACGCGCGGAGGTTTGATCGCGGAACGTTTTGACGGCGAGCTCAAATTCGCAACCACGAAAGGCGAGGAACGACGTGCCAAGTTCATGTTCTTGAACGGGAAATCGATCGACGAGCCGGTCGCAACCTTCTCTGAACAAGAGTGGAAGGATATCAAAGAAAAACTAAAAGACCTCGAGAAAAACAACGAGGCTGTACAGCCGCCGAGCCCTCCCTTCAGTCCGCGACAAGCGCTCGTTGAATTGGCCCTCGAGGGTGGACAATCGTCATTGCTTGCGAAAAATGTTGCGAATCGTGTTTGGGCTCAGTTGATGGGACGCGGTTTGATCTATCCTGTCGATCAGGTCCACTCCGAAAACCCACCGAGCCACCCGGAACTGTTGGAGTTATTAGCTAGTCAGCTCGTCGACAACCATTACGATACACGACCCATCGTGCGAGGGATCGTTCTGAGCGATGCCTACGCGCGCGACTCCGCTCCCGCGGATCCCAATCAACCAATCGAACCTCATTTTTTTGCCGCACAGGTTCCTAGACCTTTAACACCTTTCCAGTATTCCCTGTCGCTCTGGGTCGCTTCTCGAAACCCGGAGCTCTTACCCGGACCACAAAAACCCGTGGACTGGCCAGAAACTCGGGAAAGATGGGAAAAGGATTCGGAGCGATTGGCTAAACGATTCGAAATTCCAGACGAGCTTTTTCAAGTTTCCGTCGAAGAGGCGCTCTTTCTAAGTAACAATCCTCAGGTGGAATCCGACTTCCTTCACAATAGACCGGACTCCCTGGTGAGCTATCTCCTGCCTCTCCAAAATCAAACGCAAACGATCGAGGAGTCCTTTCTTAACATCCTCTCTCGTTCGCCTACATCCGATGAGTTATCGAATCTTATAGACTTTCTGAATCGAAAAGACCAACCGCGGGACAAAGTGCTGCCGCAATTGGTTTGGGCTATGTTGACATCAGCCGAGTTCCGATTCAACCATTGATCCGAGGCGCAATACGACTCTATGAATCTCAACAATCCCTACTTCGCATTGAATCGTCGTCGATGGATGCAAGCAGCTTCACTCGGATCCGCGGGCATGGCAGCAAACATGTCCAAAATCTCGTTGATCGGGCAGCCAGCATTTGCAGAGCAACTGCAACGGAGTGGAAAAAACGTAATCCTATTATGGTTGGCGGGTGGAGCTAGTCAGCTCGAGACTTGGGATCCAAAGCCTGGCCGACTCACAGGCGGCCCATTCGCTACGACAAAAACCTGCATTCCCGGTATCGAAATCTCAGAACTCCTTCCACGCATGGCATCGCGATTGCACCGCACAGCCATCATACGATCTCTCAACACCAAAATCGCCGACCATGGTCAAGCCTACGAATTGATGGACACGGGACGTACAAAAGAACCGGGGGTCGCCTATCCACACTTGGGTGCGGTCATCGCCCATCAATTGGCTGCAATCGATAGCAAAGTACCTGACTATGTCGAAATGTATACGTCCACGGAAGGTCGGCGGAAAGGGACGGCCGGATACCTCGGGGCTCGCTTCAATCCGATGTTCCTCACCGAGAGCATGATTCCCGACAACTTGACTCGCCAAAAATCGATCGAGGATGTTGACCATTTAGATAGAGCCGACCTCCAGCATTTCTTGTCGAAATCGTTTCGTCACAGGCAGGGCAACCTCGCGGTCGATAGCCACGCAACCGCCTACCAACGAGTCCGCGGACTGATGGCCTCCGATTATCTTTTCGATATCGATCGCGAACCACAGAGCATGCGCGATCACTACGGACCGACCCAGTTCGGAGAGCAATGCCTGATCGCGAGGCGTTTGGTCGAGTCCGGAGTTCCGTTTGTGAAAGTCGCTCGAGCCTGGTGGGATAGTCACGGACAAAACTTCGAAACACATCAGGAACTGTGCGCTGACCTCGATTATGTGATGTCGGCCTTGCTGGATGATCTGGAGCAGCGAGGAATGCTCGATCGAACGCTGGTGATCTCGCTGGGAGAATTCGGAAGAACACCGCAAATCAACGGGAGTCTCGGCCGTGACCACTTCGCCCAGGCGTGGAGCTGTACCCTCTCAGGTTGTGGAATCCGCGGCGGAACAGTCTATGGTAAAACCGACGACGATGGTCGAACCGTCGTGGATGGCGAAATCGATGCCGGTGACCTCTTCGCTACCATCTTCAAAGCTCTAGGTATCGATATCGACCAGGAATTCATGCTCGGCAGTCGACCGATACCTATCGTCGATTTTGGAAGCAAACCCGTCCTCGAGGTATTGGCATAAGCGAGAGGAAGATTCCATGATAGACGCCACCGATCGTGATCCCAAAAAGTTTCGCCGCGTCCGCGAAGTAAAGGCCGCTGACATTCTTTTGTCGATCGCACTGCATCCCAACCGTTCGACCGTATTGCTCGGTAGCTCCGATGCAAATGTCTACGAACTCGACCTAACTTCCGATGGAACCGAACGTTTGAAACTGTCGGGCGCAGGCCACCGTAGCTACGTGACCGGGATCGTTGCTGTAGGATCCCGGGCGATCAGTTGCGGATACGACGGCCAACTCGTCTGGTGGGATTTGGAATCGCGCGAAGCACTCCTCGCAATACCAGCCCATAAAAAGTGGATTCGTCGCGTCGTGGCCATGCCCAACGGTAAGTACGTCGTCTCGGTCGCCGACGACATGTTTTGCAGAGTCTGGGATATCGAAAGCGGAGAGATGATCGTCGAATTGTCAGGTCATTCAGCCATGACGCCGCATCATTTCCCGTCGATGCTCTACGCCGTCGCCGTTTCCCCTGATGGTCAATGGATCGCCACCGGCGATCGAGTCGGTCATGTCGCTGTTTGGGACACCTCGACCTGGAGCAAAGTATCCACCCTAGAAGCCCCCATCCTGTATACATGGGATCCCAAAGCTCGACGGCATTCCATCGGTGGAATCCGAAGTTTGGCCTTCTCTCCAGACGGTTCCGTCCTGGCAGTCGGGGGGACTGGCAAAATCAACAACATCGACCATCTGGACGGTCGGCCACGACTCGAGCTGTTCGATTGGAGAGTCGGCAACCGCATCCATGAGTACGAGGATGATACTTGCAAAGGAATCATCGAACAGATCGATTGGATTCCAGGCACCGACTGGCTCATGATCACCGGTGGCGATCATAAAGGTTTCCTGACGGTGTTCGATACCCAAACGAAAAAGGCGTTGCACCACGAGGGAACGAATGGACATATCCATGCGATGACTTGGGATTCCGAGGCGCAGGCACTCTTCCTCGCAGCCCACGAACGAACTGAAATGTGGTCTTGGAGCTAGTCCATTCCAATCGCGCTTTGCACCCAGAGCTCATGTAGCCTCTGAAGTGATCGGTACCTTGAGCTCATGCTGGCTACATAGAGGTATGCTGCGATCGAAACCGGTGCAACTCAGCTCCTATCTCCGTTGAGAACCAGGCGAAAGACTCCATAGCTTCGTCGGAATAAGCGTACCAACTTGGTTCGAAACTTCTAAGAACGGCAGTGATCGGGAACTCGTTTCGAATCACGCAAATATCACTTCCTCATAGAAAACTTGCCTCCCCGCTTGACCTGGATTACATTCACCGAGTCCTGGACGCCGTGGTTCTTGAATTTCCTCCCCGATCTTGAATGGAAATCGTAGCGATGTGCAATCTTTGCTTGCGGTCTTGTTGTCTAGTGCTTTGTTTGACACTGAGTTTGGGTCCACAGATTGGACAAGCGCAGAATCAGACCAAACCAAACTTCCTGATTTTCTATTCCGATGACCAAGGATGGGGTGAAACGGGTTGCTACGGGAATAAGGAAATACCGACACCTCATATCGATTCGCTCGCGAACAATGGTGTCCGATTCACCCAGGGGTATGTCGCAGCGACCTATTGCAGTCCGTCGCGTGCGGGGTTGTTGACGGGTCGCTACCCAACCCGCTTCGGCCACGAATACAATTCGGTCGCTAACAAAACTGGATTACGGCTGGATCAAGTAACCCTTGCCAATCGACTGAAGGACTTGGGCTATGCGACTAGTTGCGTCGGTAAGTGGCACTTGGGCAAAGGTCCGGAATATCTGCCCACCAAGCGGGGCTTCGACGAGTTCTTTGGCACGCTCGCAAACACTCCTTTTTTTCATCCAACGAACTTCATCGATTCTCGTATCTCCGATGAAATACGCGAGGTAACCGACGAGAGCTTCTATACAACCGAAGCCTATGCGGAACGTTCCGTCGACTGGTTAGAGAAAAACAAGAGTAAACCTTGGTTCCTGTATCTTCCCTTCAACGCACAACACGCACCGCTGCAAGCGCCTCAAAAATATCTAGATCGATTTCCAAACATCAAAGACGAAAAACGACGTTTGTTCGCAGCTATGTTGTCCGCCCAGGATGATGCGATCGGCCGGGTACTCGAAAAGATCCGCAACTTGGGACAGGAAGAAAATACAATGATCTTCTATATCGCCGATAACGGTGGTCCGACCCAAAGCACAACCTCGATGAATGGTGGCCTACGCGGCTTCAAGATGACCACTTACGAAGGAGGGCCTCGGGTACCCTTTCTGTCGCAATGGAAGGGACATTGGCCTGCAGGGACTGTCTACGACCTACCGGTTTTCAACCTAGACGTCTTTCCGACAATGGTGGTCGCCGCAGGTGGTACGATCAACCCCTCGAACCAACTCGACGGCGTGGACCTGGCCCCCTACATCACCGGCGCCAACAAATCTCGGCCCCACGAAACCATGTACTGGCGATTTGGACCGCAATGGGCTGTTCGGCATGGGGATCTGAAGCTCGTCGTTTCGAAGGGGGGTAGCGGTAAGCCTGAGCTCTACGACCTTGCATCCGACTTGAGCGAATCAAAGGATCTCGCTCAAGCGCGACCAGAGGACGTCAAGAAACTGCAAGCGATGTGGGACAAATGGAGCGCCGAGCAAGCCCCCCCGAGCTCGATCGATGTCCCGAACCAAAAAGGAAAGAAAAAGGCCGCGGCGAGCGAGAAGCAATCGTAGCTGGACGAATCCAGAGCCACAGCCGCGCGTGTTCGTCGAGACCATCTCCTGGTTTTCTGCTCTCAGTGCCAGATCACTCTCCATAGAGAGGAGGGAACTACCCTCCGGATGCTGTCAATCCATCAAAAAGAGAAGCACGATGGGTTGATTGTCTTTCGTGAGAGCCGCGATCAGAATACCAGTGATAGCCTCCGAATCGCCAACACGGTAAATGCGCAGCTCCTGAATACTGTCGGAATCAAAAACAGCTTTCAACGACTCTACTGCCTCCGTCGGGCTGTCGTGATTCTCGGTGAGCTGAGAACCAGCCAACGCGGTTGCAGGATCATTCACACTGGCAATCTCTTGCAATAGGTTACGATTGGCTTCCTGAGGACGTTCGAACAAAAGAAGCCATGGCTTGGACCAGTTCTCCTCGCCGAACGCTTGCCACGATTTACCAACAAAGCTCTTATAACTTGAAAATGAGAAACTTTCGAGTTCACTCGTTGGTACAACGTCTGGACTCCGAAAGACGGCCGAACCAAGTGTGCTTTGCGACTCTCCACCAAATACATCAACCAAACCTTTGACGGCTCTGTCCCAACTGTTTTCCATTAGCGATTTTCTCTTGCCTGTGACGCGTCAACTTTTTTCGGTGGATGTAGCTGAAGGTGATCTCGAGCTCGCGAACTTATTTTTTACTTCCCAGCGAGCGGCCCGAGGAGTCGTAGTAGCGTGTAGTGCCATTACGAGTCTCCGCGCGCCCTTGATAGGATCCCGAAGGGCTGTAAAAACGAGTCGAATTGCCAGAGCTTTGACTACTCCCCATACTACGCCCCGACGGATCATAGAAACGGGTTTTGTTGCCAGTCGTTTCCGATCGACCCTGCACTCTTCCGCTCGAGTCGTAGGATCGAGTCGAACCACCCCGGTTCTCCACGCTCCCTTTTGATCGACCGGCTGAATCGTACACCCTCGATGTACCGCCGCGCGACTCTGTCTTACCGATCGAGCTTCCTCGACTGTTGTAGTAACGTCCAGAGCTGGTATCACTCTGCAGGATCTTCCGATCCATCGCGTTTTTGAGATTGTCCGACGTTTTGAGTTTGTCTTGAGCGATTAACGTAGAACTCGAACCGGTTATCGCCGTGAGCAAGCAAGAAAAAATGAAACAGCGTGTCGCAAAATGATTCATGGGCATAGGACTTTCGAAAAGAGATAAAACGAATCGATGATCGAATACTATGCTCCGCGCGTGAAAACGTTCTGCTGCGAATCGGGACTCCGACCACATGCGACACGAAACCTCGGCTGAGTCAAGTGCGATCGACTCGCTGCTGCCCCTTCAAGTTTAACATTCAACCATGAACGAATCCATGCAAAATGCAACCGACTTCAACAAGCTTGGTGCGCGAAGGACCAATCCGATCAATCGCAACTTGGAGAATGCAGGTTAACCGTGATCTAACAAATGACTCACACAGACCAGGAAACGGATAGATACCCTTTGCAGAAACTTGAACAACAACCATCAATTCCGATTCAGCAAAGCCACCAGCGCTTGCTCGAGCTGTCGCGGATGGAAACCGAATGGACCACGACCATTCTTAAAGGCGATTTTGCCTTGATCATCGATCAAATACAAACGATTCGGCATACCGCTATATGTAGATCCGACTGTGTCATCTACCGAGTCAACCAGAAACGGAATATCCAGCTTTAACCGTGTACGGCAAGTCAAGGCGACCGCACGACGCTCATCGGTATCCTTGGGTTGTACCAAATCGATTCCTACACGCTGATTACTCTGCATCCACCAACCGTCGCTAGGATGCGCCTCGCGGACATAAACTAGGAAAAAGTGCGCACGATCTTGGTACCGCTCGTACAGTTTTTCGATATTACCAGATTGGCTGCGAAAGGGACCGCACGTGAAGTTACCAAAGATCAGCACCACAGGTTTAGGCCCAATCACTTGGGATAGCTTCACATCCTGCCCGTCGAGCGATTTGAGCGCGAAGTCTGGAGCGGTTTCCTCTAAGTTGGGCCCAGGCTGCAACGAGCCTATCTCCTGGCTCTTCAGTCCAGCAATCAGCGTACTACGGCTTGGGCTATCGGGACGCTTGGTAGCAGACGACCGCGAAGGCTGCGGAAACTGGTCGCGCACATCGTCGAGGGCGATAAAGTCGGAATCCTCACCAGCCAACTGTTGGAACAGTCCTTGAAACTCGTCGTGTGTCAATTTGCCATTACCATCTCGATCGCCCATGAAAAAAAGATTCATGCCAGGGCTCGGTGCGAGCGAATGCTTGCTCCAATCGAAGTCAATCTCTTCAATTCTACCGCTACCATCGCGATCGACCCGTGCGAAGTCCTGAGAGCTACCCCTAAACTCCTGGGCAGAGATCTTGCCATCGCTATCGGAGTCATAACGTTTGGAGAAATATCCCCAATCGTAGCGAGTCTGCGCCTTGGCTAGCGGAAACCAACCATCCTCTGGACCTAGTTGACTGCCGGTGAGGATGTTCTCGAGCATGGCCAAAGCCTCTGAATCTTTGGCTAGTGACGCTCTCAGTTCCTGAACCGTCTTCTCCGCTTCCGGTGTGAGTGGTTCGAGTTCCCCTTTTTTTGTAGGGGAATCATCCAACAGTTTGGTGAGTGGATCTGTGGAAAACCCGTTCGATCCCAGGACGACTAACAGCGAGAAAGAGAGAGCTAGTTTGAGCATGATGGATCCAGGAACGATGGGGTTTGCGATGATTTTTTCGTCGGTAGGCTTTCGGCTGCCGAATACAATACCGCGCTCCAACGGTCATTGAAAACCGGCAGAGATGCGAGTCATATCAAGTCCGCGACACACCCAAAGGAAGATCGACATCGTTTGCTTGGGGCCGAACTTCTTTTCCGACGATTCCTCGTCGTAGGCGATGAGTTACCAGGGTGTTGCACACAATGTACGAGCATCAGCATATGCCACTTGCTCTTCGGTTGGAAAGGCGGACCAATCGGTTTTAGCCAACAACTTGGTTTGGTTAGTAATTGCAGGTTTGTCCCAACCCGCACTTCGAAAGCGAATCTCACAGTAGCCCATACAAGAGTTGCAATGGACCGCGCGAGCTTGCATCCCGAAAACATTCGAATGGAATACAAAGCGCGAAATGCAGAAGCGACGGCAGCAAGAAAAAACAAATGCGTTGTTAAAACAACTAAATTCAGTCGTACTCCGATCGCATCAGGAGCCTGGGATTACCGTCTGTTTGAATTGCTCGATGGCGTCTCGCATCCGGGCGGTGGTCTCGGGGTTTTGAGAGGCGATATTGGTGGTTTCCTTCAGGTCCTTCTTCAGGTCGTAAAGCTGAATGTCATCCCCCTTGACGATCATCTTCCAGTCGCCTCGCCGCATTGCGGTGCCCAATTTGGGTTCGTAGCCGAAGAAGATTTCACGCTGGGCCATGGGTTTTTGTTGAAGGAGGTGGTCCTTGGCGCTGATCCCATCGAGGTTCGTGGGATGGTCCTTGGAGATACCGGCCAGATCGGTCAGGGTCGGAAAAAGATCGAACCCGGCGAGCAAAGCATCCGACTTTGTTCCGGCCTTGATTTTGCCCGGCCACCAGGCCACTGCTGGCACTCGATGTCCGCCTTCGTAGTGACTGAACTTGCCGCCGCGATAGGGTCGTTCGGCGGGACTCATCCGCACGTCACCGTTGTCCGACCAGAAAAAAACGAACGTGTCTTCCGCAAGGCCCAGCTCGGTGACGGCGTCGAGAATTTTGCCGACACTTTGATCCAAATCCTCGACGATCTTCTTATAGCGAGTTCGGTTGACATCGTTTACCGCGTTCTGATTCCATCCCGGCTCGCGCTTCTCCGGCGTATCATCACGGGTCTGGTAGGGATTGTGAACCGCCTGATGTCCGACGTAGAGAAAGAACGGCTTTTCTTTATGCCGTCTGATGAAGTCGAGGCTTCGGTCGGTGAGGATGTCTGTTGAATAGCCCTGCAGGGCGAGCGGCTGCAGGCCATCGCGCCAGAAATTGGGACTGTGGTAGCCCCCTCCGCCATGCAGGAAGCCGACAAATTCATCGAAACCGTGATGGCAAGGATTGAACTTTGGCTCGTATCCGCAATGCCATTTGCCGAACAGAGCGGTGGCATACCCGCTTTTTTGGAACACCTTCGCTAGGGTTGGCGTTCCGGGGGGAATCCCGCTGTTTGGCTCGTTCTTACCGACAATCACATCCACAATACCAACGCGTTGTTGATAGCGCCCGGTGAGGAAGGCTGTTCGTGTGGGGCTGCACACCGACGAGTTGGAATGAAAGTCGGTGAATGTCATGCCTTCCTTCCCCATACGATCAATTCGTGGAGTTTTGATCCAGCCGTCGTAGAGGCTGAGGTCTCCGCAACCGAGATCGTCCGCCAAAATAACAATGATGTTTGGCGGCGCTCCTACCGTTGGCACCGCGAAAGTTGCGAAGAGAATCGCCAGCCATGTTTTGAAATAGCCAAGCATGTAGTTCATGGGAACGATATTCACTTTCTTTGGGTTTTCCTATCGAGACGAAACATGCGGTGCAACGGATGGTAATTCTAGCTGCGAAATCTCCTAGCCGACTTTTCCTGCGTGTTCATGAATCTACATACCGAATCCTTTCCAGTCGCTGCTCAACGTTCTTTGTGGAGAGAGTTCGACTCGCCTAGCCGAGCAAGCCGACGCGATGGCATCCAAGGTGCGAGCGCATCTAGAGAGGATAGGATTCGCATGGAAGTGAAGAAGAGGATACAAGCAGACAGCGATTGGGTTGATAACTGAGGATCGGAGTATCGGGTGAGACACGGACCGCCAGAGTCGTGAAAATATTTCCGAGGTCGCGAGATGCTGGCGTACTCGCCCCCATGTATCGAAATCAACCTAAGCCCGGGATCTTCCAACCCTCTCGATACTCGCGGCGAACGAGGGCTGTCGCTTCGGGGCTGTTAGTAAATCGTTTAGTCGCTCGGTCCCATTCCAGCCAACGACCAGCAAAGCGGTCTGCGATCGCGCCGACGAGGACTGCCTCAGTCAATGGACCACCATGCGTGAATTCATCGCAGGCTTTCCGATTTTCCAAGATCGCATCCACCCAATCGTGATAGTGATCCTGTGGTCGTAGATCGCTCGGATATCTCTCGAGTGGAAAATCCTTCTCAGGTAACACGATCGGTTTGTTCGCACCATACTTCTTAAAGATAGCACCTCTTTCGCCAATCCAATAGGTACCGGATGTCGGCAGCGTGTCGACTCCGGCCGGCAACTGAATCTTGGTCAGATCAGGCATGACTCCGCCATCGTGCCACGTGATCTGGATGGTATCATCGACGGTGAATTCGGTGCCAGGAAAAACAAACTCGACCATGCGTTTCTCACCCCACAATGGACCACTGCTACCTGGTGTAACCTGACGTACACGGATAGGTGCCGACAATTTCAATGCATCAAAGGTCGTATCGAAATGATGGCAACCCATATCACCTAACTCGCCAACACCGAAATCGAACCAGGCTCTCCAATTCTTGGGATGATAGGTACTATTCAGATAAGGACGGAGCTCTCGGACTCCCAACCACAGATCCCAGTCAAATCCTGCGGGAATTGCATCAGCTTGGGTTCGCAATTCCGTATTCTTAGGCCACCAACTGAGCGGTTTGTTTTCCCACATCAAGACTTCCTTGATCTTACCGATAGCGCCACTACGGAGCAGGTCGACGGCCATGCGACTTTCAATACTCGAACGCCCCTGATTACCGAGCTGAGTCACGACTCCAGCCTTGGCTGCCTCTTCAGTGATGACTCGGCATTCATGCACGTTGGATGCCATCGGTTTCTGGAGGTAGAGATGCTTCTTACCCCGCAGTGCTAAAACCGCTGGCGCCGCATGCATATGATCGGGAGTTCCAATCGTTACAGCATCGAACTTATCGAGATTATTGGAAAGTAGTTCTCTCCAATCTCGATGCATGGAAGCATCTGGATGTCCAGTCGAAGCCAGTTTCAGAGCTTTCTGATCCACATCACACAGAGCGACAATCTTGACCTTGGAATGGGATGCGACACCCTTCATCGTATTACCACCCATACCACCAACTCCGATCGCGGCTACCTGCAACATGGAATTGGGGGAGGCGCTACGAAGGATGGCAGGGCAATGGAATACGCCCAACGCTGTCGCGGTGTTCCTTAAAAATCGGCGACGATCTTTGGACCGTGGCGATTGAGTGGGTTTTGGATTTAAGTTCGTTTGCATAATCGCTGTGAAATCAAAGTGGGAATCGACGTCTTCAACCGTTCGGGTTCAGCCATCTTTGGATGGAATGGGAGATACTATGGTTAAATAGTCTAAGCGACGTATGCCGTCGCGTGGGATTTCGGGCACCATGTTACCCCTGTCGGAACACTTTAGTTACCCACCAGCTCAATCTGGATGGTAAGCGGCGAAGTGCTAGCCGCCAGTGCTTTTGGAAGCCTTCGTTGCCGACCAGGGCTCGCAACTCCCAATTCTGCTGCAATCTTCATCACAACCCGCAATTTTATCGTAGGGATCTCCATACAGCCCCTGCCCCAGTCATACTCTGCTCCCCTCGTTATTTTTGCACGACAGTTTTCCAACCGTGTGGCAGATCGCCGAGTGCCCAACTGAATTATTGGGATGTCTTACAGCGTCGAGAGGGTTGTCCCAACAAATCGATTTAATTCTGACTTGATGGGATGTAAAAATCAGCGAGAGTTCTTCGAATTTCCTAGTGATCATGAACGCGCTTTTCATCGAGACTCTCGGCTTGGTTTCGAATCGATGTTGTGTTGTTATTCGTGTCGACAAATCCCGTAACTCCAAGTGATCGATAGAACCCTGCTAACGTTTGGGCTGTACTGATAAACCAATCGGCGAGCCAGTCGTTGTATATTTCTGCGGCCTCCAACTCTAGCAAGACACCCCTGTGGATACCGCCGATCAGTTTCCCTGCCATGATGCCTGACAGCAACGCTGTTTCGAACGCATGTTCCAGAATGTCCTGCAGCGCTGGAAC
>JBBAXA010000082.1:0-17514 GCA_040396935.1 Pirellula sp. | reverse complement strand
GCGCTAGCGGCCGATACATTCAGCCGAATCCGCAGCTAGCGCTTTGCGGCTCACTGTGCGATTTTCAGTCCTGTGTTTTCAACCATTTTAGGCCAGCTACCTGTCGAGAAAGTGAGCGGCATCGCGCTAGCGGCCGATACAAACCATCGAATCCGCAGCTAGCGCTTTGCGGTTTTCTGTCCTGTTTGAGACAGGCTACTAGCAGGACAGAAATTGTGACGATAGCGACGTAGGCTCATCGATCAAGAATATCGAAACGAACCGTTCCATCTAGCGGATGATCGTTCGATCCAATTGTAAGGCGAAAATGGGGACAGGACCCTCCTCAGGTCTCCGACTCATCCTCAATGGTCGAAATCCGGTCGGCTTTTCGCTGCTCACCTTCACCCTCTGGCGCTCCAAGTCTCAACTGGCTCTTCTGTGGCGCAGGTAGGGTGCCTTCGTTGGTCGCTTCAGCAGTTTCCTTTTTCAGAGCGTTGCTCTCAGCGGTCGGCTTTTGCGAGGTCACATTCGGTTTGTTGACTGAATCCGATGGGGAAGCAACAGCAGCCGACGCTTGGCTGGCCGTTTGACCGTCGGCCGGAACGACTGCTCCAGTAATCACATTGGAGTCGATCATTGGGTTGCCGAACTCATCGATTGGAATACGTACGGTACGCAGCCGGGTAACCATTCGTGTCTCGACGACGGGTACAGAGCGTGCGATCCGTTGCGGCACCTGAACTTTAGTTACGATACGCTCTGTGATCGGTGTCTTAATAACGACGTCCTGCGTCATGACTTCGTCTCGATAACTGGTTGACTCGACTGGGACCTCTCTAGAGACCACTTCGGGTACGTACTCCAGTTTCTGTCGAGCCACTTTGCGCGTGACGGGCTTCTGTACCGTTTGGGGTACGAGAACCTTTTCCTGATAGGTTTCTACCCGCTGAACTTGCACGGGGATTTTTTGCTCGACAACTTGGTTTTCGTAACGAGTGGTGGTGATAGGAGTCTGCTGCTGAACGATCTCATTCTGGAGCCGAGTTGTCGTTATGGGTACTTGCTGTTGGACGGTTTCGTTCACCAGTCGAGTGGAGGTTACGGGCACTTGTTGCTGAACGGTCTCTGCCACCATACGAGTCGAATAGACGGGAACTTGTTGCGATACCGTCTGAGGCATGTAGCTGGTTTGGGGTACTGCGAATTGCTGGTAGTTTGGTTGATAAATATTCTGAGCAAAGTACTGACCAGCGGCTTGATAAGGGACCCATCCCAAACCACCCATTCGGTAGGAGGCTGTCCCTGTAGCGCCGTTCATGTTGTATCCACCTGGTTGCCACCTAAGACGAAACGTGGTGTCCCCAGGCTGATAATATTGCTGCTGTACATAACCGCCGACATCCGCGACGACGGGCTGGTAGGTGGTCACAGGCTGCAACTGGGTATGATTCTGTGTTTGGTACGTAAGATCGGTCACCGGTCTCTGGACCTGATAGCTCTGTGTTTGGAGCGTGGTTTCGGTAACAGGTTTTTGGACGGTGTATTGTTGTGTTTGATACGTTGTTTCGGTGACAGGACGCTGGACCATATAGCTTTGAGTCTGCATGACGGTCTCAGTAACAGGTCGCTGAACGACATACTGTTGTGTTTGATATTGTGTTTCCGTCACGGGTCGTTGACGAGTCACGATCTGCTCGACTTGAGCGGTCTCTGTAACATAGGTCGTTTCGTCGACCCACTCTTCCTTCATCACCGGCTTGTAAACCGTATACTGTTCGACTTTCTTGGACGTTTCGATCACAGGTCGACGGACGGTGTACTGGCGTTTCTCGACACGTTCCTGAACCGTAGGACGGTAGGTAACTATTTCACGCTCGACCACACGGTCTTCGTACTCCACTCGCATCGTGGTGACTTGAATGGGTTCGAGAACGCTTTCTGTCTGCAGGCGGTAGCGAGCAACCGGTTCGCAAAGTCCGGTGGTTTGGGAGAATCCATAATTAGAACATGCAAGCAATGCTACCGAGGCACTAACCTTCAACAGCTCATTTCGAAAATGATTGCGACGTTTTTGACGTTGGTTCATTTCGTTGGGGGCTCCCTGAAATTCGTTCATGTGCGATACCGAGCATCCACCATTTGGATGTTTGCAAGCGAACTCAAGGCTTTGGGGCTTGAGAAAATCCGCGCACAATCAATTCAATTGTGGATGATAAGTCCAAAGGATTCAAACAGGAAAATGGTAAGCCATGCCTATTTAGCATCCGAAGTGGTTGCTAATCCGTTCTTTAGGAAAAGTTGCTTTTTTTGTTAGCAAGTTGCCACTTGGGTATCGTTAGAAACCTTTCAATCGTTAAATTCGTGGCAATGGTTAAACACCTCCAACCCAGCCCTCCCAGCCCCCCCAAATTGCTGCTCGGTGCCTGGATGGTTTTCGCGTGACGGAAATGATCGGGAATGAGTTTGAATGCTGGAGAGTTGCAGTCCGTTCTGTCGCAAATGAACACTGGCGTTTTAGTCGTCGGCCATGGTACGCGTAATCCTCAGGGTACTCAGCAACTACTCCACTTAGTGAACCATCTTTCTCAACGATTGCCTCGAGCACAGATTCAAGGGTGTTTTTTGGAACTAGCCCAGCCTGACATTCGCGAGGGTGTTCAGGCACTCGCTTCCGCTGGATGCAAACGTCTGTACATCGTTCCAATCCTTCTCTTTACAGCCGCGCATGCCAAATCCGATATCCCGGAAGCGGTCGAGGAAATCGCCAAACAGCATGGGCTCGATGTCGTTGGACAAACCCCATCGCTCGGGACGCATTCATCGGTTGTGACGCTCTCAACTCAACGTTTTCTCGAGATCACAACGATGGATACGTTGGAAGTCTGTCCGAGCGGTGGTTGCGCTGAGGGATGCGATCCCCGTTCACGATGTGATTGGAGTCGAATCGATCAAAAGCGATGTACCTTATCAGAGTGGCTGCGAAGCAAATCTCACGATCATGCGCAGGATCAGGACCGCTTTGGCAGGATCGGCTTGGCGATGGTAGGACGTGGGACCAGCGATGTTTCGGCGTTGGAGCAGATGCGACAACTGACAGCTTTGCGGGTGCAGCAAACCCCGGTCGCTTGGTTCGAAACCGGTTTTTTTGCGGGTGGGCGGCCATCGGTCGACGAGCTTCTCGCGGCAGCATCGCGATCGGACTGCGATACGATCATCGTTCAGCCTCACTTGCTCTTTGAGGGAGAATTGATGGATCAGCTACGGCATAAAGTCAGAGCGTTACGATCTGATTTCCCTACAAAGTCTTGGTGGATCACGAGGAGCCTGGGAGCGGACCCGCAGTTAGCAGACGTGTTTGTTTCGCTTTTGCAGGAGCTAGCCAGTCACGCGTAGGACTTGCAGAATTCTTGCTTTCTGGCTTATGATTAGCCCCCTACGGAGGATAGCCGAATGGTTAGGAACCTGACTCGAAATCAGGCGCCGGGAAACCGGTTGAGGGTTCGAATCCCTTGTCCTCCGCTGAGAAGCAGCCCCATAGACAGATAGCCGCAAAGAGATGTCTTCTGACCGAGATAATCTCAGGAAAGGCTTGAAATCCCAGGATAAGAACGAGTGGTGGGGAAATAAAACGCACCCTTTTGTAGGCTGTCGCATGCTCTCTTATAGAATTTCTTAGCGGCTGGGCTCTACACCAGTTCATGCGCGTGTACGGATATTCTGCATAGAGCAAATCTTCACCATTCGATATGCCCCAAAGCAGAGTTGCAGAACCATTCGTGGTATGAGGGGCTTATCAAAAACGTGAAACCGAGAACATGGAGGCGTTCGTCGAAACCGCAGAATTTCCCTCCAACGTATCGGCATACCAGGGACTGAACCCTTTGCGACTTTCATTGAGACGATGCAAATTACGATCAACGCGATGGACCGTTCAAGCTGTTCACGTTCGTATGTAATGCACGATAGATTTAGTAACCGTATAAGTACCTCATTGCGATCTACTGTTTGCGAGACAGGAGTGGATGAGCTATTCGTTGGCCCAGTCCATCACGGCTAAGTCATTGGAACCTCGAGCCTTTGGTCTCACGGATGGGCAGCGGTATGGATGTATTCCTCGATATTTGTGTAACCGTCTCCATCCCGATCTAGACTAGCATCTGCCGGGTCGTCGGCATTGAGTTGGTGCGTCCTCTCCCAGTCATTGGGCAAACCATCGCTATCGTTATCTGGATAGGGTTGTCCTCGGTACTCCGGGTAACCTCCTACCTCCTTGGGATCGGTGATGAATCCCAGCTTGACCCCTTCGGCCAGTTCATCAATCCACTGCTGGGCGTATTTGACTTGGGCCGCTTTCTCCATAGAACTCGCGGCGATTTCTGTTGCCGTCACGGTTCGGGTTCGAACCATTTCGATGATACGTCGGTCGACACCATCTCGAATCGGTAATGTTGCCCCGACATCTCTTAGTACCGTTTGATAAGCGTCCAGGGCTGACTCGATTGGCAGGTGGGCGTGCGGAGTCGGTTCATTGGAACGGATCTTAGGGAGGATCTCTTCGATCGGTGCCTTGGAATCAGGCTGGACGCCTCCCTTCCAGTTATCTGCGGAAATCTCAGGAAAGCCTTCTACGAAGTTGCCTGCGACGTACGCTCGTCCAAAGTTATCGACAACGGTTTTGCTTCTCTCGGATTCCGGTTTCAAAATCCGGTAGGCGACCGCTGCTTTGGGGGTACCCGGTCCAGGCTTGTAGTAATTGTTGATGATATTGAAGAAACTGCGATGATCACCACCATCGAGCGTACGATGTCGGTAATTGTAAAGAACATTATTGACAAAGGTGAAATCTCCATACATCCCCACACTGGGATTCCTACCGGTATTGCAGGCCCACAAATTGTGGTGGAACGTGCTGTTCAATCCGCCAATGGTCGATCCGAAAGCGTGATGGTAGGTGTTGAGTCCCTCAGAGAAAATCGAGTTCTGGATCGTAATATTGACGGTCGGTAATTTGAGATCCTTGCCACCCTCAGGTGGGCTATACATGTGCCGGTACATCGACATGTTTTCATCCAGTCCCCATGAAGCGGAAACATGATCGATGATCACATTGCCGATGGGGTTGCCGCCGATCGAGTCGTTTCGATCCCGAGCATCGGTTTCACCGCGTCGAAAACGCATATAGCGAATCACGACATCGTGTGTTTCGAGCTCGACTGTATTCCCAGCGATACAGACCCCGTCTCCGGGTGCCGTATTCCCCGCGATCGTGATGTAGGGTGCGCGAATTCGAAGCCGATCTTTCAAGCGAATGATTCCAGCAATATTGAAAACGACAATGCGAGGCCCCCCTGCCTCGCAAGCTTCACGAAAACTGCCTGGCCCGTCATCATTCAACGTGTTCACAACCAATACTTTTCCACCCCGACCGCCAAAGCTATACATTCCTCCACCGTAGGCACCTGGAAATGCAGGAATGCTCGCTTGAGGTAGTTGTTCTGGTTTTTCTGCCCCTGGCAGAAAGGGTTTTCCTTTCTTATTCCACTCCTCGATGGTCTGTTTCGCTCTGGCAAACGCTTTATCCGATCTGTCATCGGCCGAAGCCTGCATGGCTTGCGCGCTCGCGGCCTGTTCTGAGGACAATCGTGGATATCCCTGTGCTGATACGCTGGGAGCAACTGCCGATAGGATGGGAAAAAGACTCGCAAGTTGCAGAATTCGATGGGTGAGATCTCGTATCACGGTTGTACCTTATTCCAAACCGACATTTCCGAAGTGCCACGATTCCCCCATGCGAAGTAAGGGATCATTTTGATTTCAGCACGTTGAAAAATCGGCGGTTGATATTCTTTGTAGAGGTTTGGCGGGGTGATCGGCATCGACTCGTCCATCAGAACCGTTCCTTGGAGCAATCGGATTCCTTGCAACACTCCATCTCCCGGAATAGTTGTCCACGGATGGGAGGCCTTCAAATGAACAGCATGAATCGGTCCTGGCTTTGGAATATCGTGCGATTCGACGCAGTAAATCAGTGGTCCACGTTTCACCGCGACTTGCCCAACACACTCTTCAACGAGAGGATTCGCAGACACGATCGTAGGCGAGACTTCTAAATCGAGTTCCACTCGATCCTCGGGTTTCCATTCCCGTTTGAGTTCGACGAACGTACCGCGACGAACTTTTCCATCCCACTCGCTCCCGTTCACTCGTACGCTCGCTTCATTGCACCAACCGGGAATTCGCAGCCGAAGGGTGTAGGGGCGACTCGGGGATTGAGCGATGACGAGTTTGATTTGACCATTCCATGGATACTCCGATTCCTGTCGGATCGTCAATGACGAGCGGTCCTCGAGAGTCGTATGAAGCGTGTTGGATCCGTAGAGAAGTACCGTTGTCGACTGCTCGTTTACGGAGTACGCGTATCGGGCAACACCAGCGACCGTACGGGCCACATTGGGAGGGCAGCAGTAACAGCTAATCCATTCCTGCCGTTCACGGGACCAACGAAGATCCGTGGGCATCGGATTCAATTGACGGAGGGTATTGGTATAGAAGAACCTCGAACCGTCCAGGCTGACACCCGCCAGGACTGCGTTGTACAGGGAATTTTCCAAGGCATCGATGTATTGGCACTCATCGAATAGTTGCCACATTCGAAAGTTCCATAGAACGTTTCCGACCGCGGCACAGGTTTCGTTATGGGCGGTCGAGTTGGGCAATTGATAATTTCTGCCGTACGCTTGATGCGTTCGAGTGATTGTCTTTTGCTGACTGCTTCCGTCGGGAGAAGCACCATCGTACAGAGCACCACAACCACCTGTGATATAGATCTTCTTTTCGTGAACACTTTGCCAGCAGGCTCTCAGCATACTCCTCAATTCGGAGTCCGCTTCTACCAAACAAAGATCCGCAACACCTGCGTAAAGATAGTTGGCTCGTACTGCATGACCCACCGCTTCGCGCTGTTGTCGCAGGGGAATTCGATCTTGATTATCGTCACCACCCACGACTAAATCCCGCATAGCGAGCCACCGCTTGCATAGCTGCAAATAGCGATCGTCGCCCGTGGTACAGTAGAGGTCGATCACCCCCATGTAGTGCGCTGGGCAAATCGCATGGCGAGCGACCGTTTTGTCGGGTATCGAAAACTGGCGGTCGAGAAAATCGGCAGCCTTCCTTGCGATCTTCAGCAAACTCTCCTTACCCGTGATCTGGTAATGGCTACAAGCTGCAGTCATCAAGTGTCCAAAATTGTACATTTCAAACTCACCCGGATCTCCAAAGGGTTGAGTTTCTAGATCACCTGATCGATTGGCGATCAAAACAGGCGTGTGCAGGTACCCATCCTTTCGTTGCGCCGAGGAGAGGATTTCAATCACCTGTTCGATTTCCGCTTCGATGGACCTGACAATCGCAGCATCATCGACCTGAGCCATCAAGGCAATTTTTGCTTCAAGCCACTTGTATGTATCTCCATCATTCCAGGCAGGCCCTCGGTGGCGGCCGGATTTATGCCCTGCAGCGATACGAAAATTTTCGATGAAATGAGATCGCTCCGTTCCGTACATCAAACGATCCATCGTCCGCATCGTTCCATTGAGGCAATGATGCAATCGCTCACCCCAGAACGAATCCGCAGTCCATCGAACGTCTCTCAAAGGAACGAATCCGGTCCAATTCTGCGATAATGCCCCGTGGATCGATGCTGCTCCGCGATCGTCCTGAAACGACCGAGAAAAACAAATACTCGACCCAAAGGAAAGGCTCAAACATGCAGCCGCCGTCAGAATCCGGACCGAATGGAGGAATGACCCACTCCACGTCCCAGGCCGCCGAATCCGAATCGATCTCATGCGTTGAATGAATTTTCCTGTAGAACTGAGCGAATAAGGATTGCTAGACGCAAACTGAGATCTCAGAATAGAGCGCGTCAGCTCACTTGTCAACAAACCAAAAGGGAGGTGTCCAATTTCTCGGTCGCAAGTCCATTCGGATAGCAAAAAGAAGAACCCATCGTCGGTTTCTCGATCGCTTTTCAAAACGAAAGCTTACGAGGAATTGCGTTCGCGATTTTCCAATTGCCAATACGAACCGGGCACCTTCCTGTCCGAGCGACAACTGGCTGCAGAACTCGGGATGAGCAAAACGCCGGTCAAGGCTGCGCTCGAGCGTTTAGAGCAGGAGGGTTACATTACCGTCTCCCCGCAATCCGGTATTCGCGTTCGCGAGCTTTCGGATTCTGAAATCGCGGAGCTCTACGATGTACGTATTGCATTTGAGTGCTTCGTTTTAAGGAGCATTGCTGGCAAATTGACCGAGGAGCAATTGCACAAATGGGAGGAGAACCTGAATCGACTGTCGACCGTCGCAGTGGACCCATACCATCGAAAAAAAGTAGTTGATCTGGATACTGAATTCCATGCTTTGCCGTGCCTCTATTTAGGAAATCAACAAATCATCAAGTTGATGCAACAGTATTCAGAAAAGATTCGAATGGTAACGAACAGCGTTTTCGCGAGATTGCCCGATCGAGCTTCGCAAAGCTTGAAGGAACATCGAGAGATTGTCGCTGCAGTGCGAAAGGGAGAGCCGCAATTGGCGAGTGATCTTATGGAGGCACATATTCGACGCGGCCATCGCTTACTCCGCGATGCGACATCCGCATAACGGATCAGCAGTCATCCATTCCTATCCATTTAATCCATCCCTGTTAGCCTGATCATACCCCCATCGTGTGATTTCGTTTCCGCCATACCATCCCAAACCTCCGCAGTCCGCGACAACTCAATCTCTTCGACGCTACGGGACTCGACTCCCTCGCAGGGAGCAAGCAGAGTTCCTGCTCGATGGTTCATCAGGTTCACCCCCAATCGTTTTGATTCGATCCGGAAAGCGACTGAACCACCAGCTGTCGCTGGGCGGTATGGATTGTCTCTATTCCATTCCACTTCGGTTCTAGGTCGATCGATCCATACGATATTTCGTGGAGGGATAGCCGATTAACGTTTCGCATCGTTCGTCACCCAGTAGAGGTTGGATCTCTGATCAGAAATCTTACCTGTCTTCATATCAATCGGTTGTACGTGAGGACCTGTTGGAGTTTGTTCGGAATAAATCAACTGGTTTCCCTCGTCATCGATTAGTCCCGGCTGGTCGGGCATCGGTCTCATCTTGGGAATTGCCAAAAGCAGTTCTTCATGGATCGATTTAGGAAGAGGCGCGAGCGATCCGCCACCGAGCAAGACAGCCCAAGCGAAATCGTTATTTCCCTGATAAACAAAAGGCTTTGTTGGATATTTCGTTCGATACTCGCGAACTCCTTTGACGATTTCGGCAAAGCCGGGCGCCTTGGGCTTCAGCAAACGTATCCATTGCCGAGGGGAGAGGTTCTTACCACCCTGTGGGGCATATAACGCACCATCCGGTTGATACCACCAGCCTTCCGTATGAAAACGGTTATAGAGGATGGAAACGATTCTCGATCGATCGGGGTCTTCCAAGATTGCATCGGTTACGTCTTTGGTCGCATACAGAGCGATGCACGGTTTATGTCCTGTCTCATCGATCCAATCTCGAATCGTATCGAGCCAGGTCTCAACGAAACTGCGTGGACCGGTGTATTCCTCGGATAAAAAGAGGACAACATTGGGTGAATGGCTTAACTCATCGAGAACATTTCGGGCGTATCCTCGCTGTAGTTTGGTTAGGACTGGGTTGGAGGATTCATAAAACAGAGACGCGTAATAAATCAATTTGTCGCTTGCAAAGACTGGAGGCTCGGGGAGGTCAACAGGATGGATGTTGTTCTCTGGTCGCCAGGGTGAGTCAACGTAATGCGCACCTGCCTCCAGCAAGCTGTGTTGGTTGTAAAGACCATTGAATAAAAGGATTCCTTTTTCCTCGCCGAGTTTGGCAAAATACCTCAGCCGATCAAAGTACCAACGGTTGGATTTCGTCAAATCCCACTTACTGAGTCCATCGGAGGCTATACCTAATCCACTCCGCGCCCACGGCATCTCATAGAAGGGTGGTACAACATCTCCATCGAGTCGTTTGGTTCGGGAGTGATCGTCTCGTCGGCGATCGTACCAAAGAGGTGGATGTTGCCAGAGCGATGTTTGTCCTGCTGCGCTCATGGCATCGGCAACCTCCTCGAGATCGTCTGTGAACCCTTTGCCAGTTTGGCCTGGAACGAATCGAGTCACCGCCAGGCGAGCGCTGCGAAGATCATCCGGGCGAACTCCACCGTTCCACCATGGAACAGAAACCTCTTGGCCAATAGCGAGCTTACCTCCGATAGTGATCCAGCCATTGTGGATCACCATGGGTTTGAGATGCTTTTGGTCGGGTGAAGGCTCGGAGATGAGACTCGGCATAGATCGAATGGTTGAGTGGATCTCGAGAGGATCTTTCGAACACACATGGTCTATCCAATGAGACATCGTCGGACGGGGGATTTTCGATGCGAGAGCGGACGCTTCAGCTTGTTCTAAGGTTGGGGCTCGGGAACCTGAGACGATTGGCAACTGGATGTTGGCTCGATCCGGTGTTCCCTTAGAGACTCTTCGCTGATTCAATAATTCATAGAACAAACTTGGTGGATCTGCCGGGTCATCTGAGTGCGACCACGAGCCATCTCCACTGTATTCGCCATGAGTCCCTACAGCCCAATTTTGGCCTAAGACGGGCTTTTCGACGATGAGAAGAGGAGCCGTGCAATTCCAAAACAGTCCATTGAAAGAAGTCCATCCCACACCCTGTGCTTGATACTTTCGATTTCGCATCGAGAGAGGTTGGTTATCGATTTTGACCCGATCAAAGAGAGTCCCGCAGGCGGCGCTTTCGAGAGAGCCACTCTCTCCGAACGAATGAAAGGACTCGCATTGGACCCATGCGTTCGGTCCTGGAGCAGTCGCTCCTACAAAAAAATCGTGCGAAGCTCCTTCGGAGTAAAGTCTCTGCATCAGAATCTGTTGCCCACGGATGGAAAATGCGTTGCGTCGCCATCCACCTACTTCACCAACCGGTTGGAGCGACTTGCAATCCTCGACCGTCACGCGGCTACTCGTTTGCCAAACAGCAACCGCAGATCCGACCAGATGCTTACATACCAATCGGCGAACCCAAACGTCGCGAGCGTGATGAATACTCACTCCATACCAGGCATGCTCCTCATCTTTCGGATGATTCGAATCAAATGTCGATTCAATGCTTAAATTTTCGACGCCTGCATGACGCACCCATCCCGAGGTATCCAACCTGACGACACGAGCAATCGCCAAGTTGGAATCGATACCGAGGGTAAGAGGAGCGTCCAGTTCGAGGGTATCGGCGTCCGATCGAGTCACCGTTCGTAGCCAGTGGATATCACGCGAGCCCGGTCGCCAACTCGGACCGTGCCGATCCCCACCCAAGTCTTGCATCTGCAGCCGATCAATCCATGGTTTCGTACTGGGATGCATGATTTGAATCATCGAACCAGCCACAAAGCTCGCGGCACTACTCACCTGGATTTTCGTCGCATCGACCGGCACATACGGATCGAGAACGTGTTCGGTAGTCCCTACGATTGTGGCAGGCTCGCCGCGAATCTCGATCACCGCTCGACGACTCGTACCTGTCGCAACGATCTTCGTTCCGTCGTTGCCATATCCAGCCCCCCTCAAAACGACACCACTTTTGGAGATGCGCAGTGTTCCCTTCACCGGATAAAGCCCAGGTGGAAGAAGTACGGCTCCCCGAAAACCTGAATCGTTTGGGGAATGATTCGAAACGAGATCGATAGCCGATTGAATCGCGGCCGTATTGTCAGCCTCGGGAGAACCGACGACAGCTTGAATAGCGACCAGGGGGATCGGAGACTCGCTCGCTCGGTATCCGGCAAAAGAGTAATCCGGAATTCGATCCCCTCGTTCGTTGACCGATCTGGCAACCGTTCCATTTTTCAGTTCGAGATCCTGAGCTCGCGCGTCTGCGGGTTCCCACGAAATCACCAATCCTAAACAACCAAGTGCACCCGAGAGAAGAAGATCAACAGGATGGTTATGAACCTTTTGAGACTTCGACTCAAGGAACGGTCGAACGACGCCCTGCGATTGAAAAAAGATAACGTTCAAGATTCGTAACATAATCTTCATCGTATTGGTTGGCGTCATGAGGTGAATTCGGGTCCAATGAATGTTCGGTTTCCCATGCGTCGGGCATACCGTCGCGATCCAAATCGATGGGGGGAATACCTCGATCGAGGTGAGGCCATCCACCCACATCTCGTTGAGAGTCTATGATCCCTGGCAATTGGGTGCGGCTACCCTGGAAATGATGTCGGCGGGTAATAACCTCCTCCAAGATTCTTTGGTCGACCGAGTCGAGTTCGGGCAGATTCGCGCCGACGTCGGACAGAACTGAATTGTAAGCATCGCGGGCCGAATGGGTTGCGACGTAGGACTCACAAAAGGGGATCCGTAATTGGATCCGATCGATACAACTAGGATCCACGAGTACCGATCGGGGATCCCAATTGTTGTACGCATACTCGGGGTGCCCCTCCATTTCATTACCCTCGACAAAGTATTGCTGAGGATCTTCTGTACTTCCCGCATCAGGCTTTAAGAAATGATGCACCCGAGTCGCAGGGCCTGGCAGATACAAATTGTTGACGAAATTGAGCTGTTTCACTCCACCATCGGTCGTGCGATGAACCCAATTGAATACAACGTTATTGCGAATATCTAGACGCCCAGCGAATCGGGTCGAGTTATCGAATCCCCCAGCGAGACTCCAGTTACGACCTGCGCAATGCGCGATCAAATTGTGATGGAAACTACCGACGTCGCCAGAAATACTCGCTGCGAACGAATGCCCCTTGCCAGCCTCGTACTTGCGATGATTTGCGTCATGGAGAGCTTCAGACACGATGCATCTTTGAAAGGTGATGTTCTTGGCCCCTCTCGAACTGACTCCTTCGTCGATCGTCCAACTGATCGAGCAATGATCCATGATCATATGATCGCAACTGGCGAATCCTGTTCCATCCATGGTCTCTCCCGATTCGTCGCCAACTCGTATTCGAATATGACGTAGGATAACGTCGTGCGTTCCGAGTGCACCGAACGTCCATCCTCGGACGCAAACTCCCCCACCCGGCGCGGTTTCACCCGCGACCGTTAGATACGGATTTCGAATCACGAGCTTGCTTCTGAGCTGAATCGTCCCTCCCACTCGAAAGATGACGGTCCTCGGTCCTTCCGATTCGACGGCGGCCCTGAGCGAACCCTCCCCGTTGTCGTTTAGGTTGGTAACCTCGATGACTCTACCTAGTCGACCGCCTGCAGCAAAGCGTCCATATCCCTCTGCGGTAGGAAATGCTCGGCGCCGGACCTGAAAACTCCAAACATCCCCCTTGGACGCGAGGGAATCCGTCTCCAATCCTTTTTTGGACTGATCCACTCGCCAGTAATAGGTGACGAAAGGATTCAGTGACTTGAGTTCCTTAGAGGTTGATTGGCTCAGTTGCAACGAACGGATGTTCTTTGCGTTTTCGAGCAATTCTCGCGTGGAGATTCCAGGATGCGAAAGTCGGCAATTGAAACAGGAAGAGGATTCATTTGCATTGGCTACCTCATCGCGATCTGTACCGAAGTAGAGAGCGTAACTCGCATTTTCCTCCCCTTCCCAGTTCAGTCGGGGTAGTTCCGGCGCATGGCGTTCTAAATGATTCGGGGATGGGATCTTCGTACTCTGCTCCAGATCGCAGGCGTCGATCGCCAACCCATTCAAAACGAAATGGCATCGATCCTCCGAGGCCTCAGCGCTGGCGCTGAAGGTTAGAACGACATCTTCGTCGCTCTTTACCTCAAATTCGCACCATAATGTCGCAGAACGATCATGGATTCGCTCGCGAAACGAATGCGATGTTTGATCGCAAATTTTTCCGTCGATCGATACGGCTACCTCCTGAGTCACTCGCTCCGAATAGGCATTGTGATACGATCTCACGGAATGACGCCCCGGGGATAAGCCTGAAAGTACCAAGTCCAAACGGGTCTCCTTGGGATCTCCAACGATCATGACGCCGTCGGAAATCATTCTGGCCGGATGGTCGTACCCAGGTTTCCAAAGTCCGGCCGTCATCGATGCATCCGCACCGTGCAACCGTAACGACAAGGTTCGATTGCCGAGATTCAGCTTTTGTTCGCCCGTCGTCTGCAGGTTCCAAGCGTGCATTCCAGGTGCGGTCATATCACTGCGACCGGCTGGTGGTTGGATGTCCACAAACGTTTGTGCTCGAGTGAATGAGCTCCAATAACAAGCAAACGAAACAACGACCAAAAGGGACCGGCACAGGGAGTTCATTTGCTGACAGTGATTTCGAGATTGTTGTTTCCCCGAGTCACTTCGAACGAAATTCCCGAAGTCTCAAACTTGGAGTATTTGCCGCTCACCGACGGTTTTTTTCCGGCAGCTAGTTCACTATCCCCCAAGGCGACAGGCATAATCAGAACTCGGTAGGAACCTGGAAATGCTCCTTCTCCAGGCGTCATGCTCCCCAGGGCAAAGGTTCCATCCGATTCGATATTGGCTTGGAGAGATACGAGCTTGCCGTCGACTTCCCCCTCGGCGATGACCGTACCCTCTATGACAGGTGATCCATCTGCATATTTCACAGAGCCTCGAACAGGATACCGTCCCGAATTACAGCCGATCGTGGTGAGGAGCACAACGAATACCAGCCAAGCCGATAATCGATGCAGCCCTTCTTTAATGCGTTCCATGTCTATCCGTTTCCTATCACTGATCGATCTCTGCGACCTGCCCATCGTCTCGCGCGGCGAGGTAACCGAGCACGGTTCCAGGAACATTGACTGATAAACCGCGAACGCTCCCATCTCCAAAAACGAACTGAACCACGCCGGAATGCCAGCTACCAAATTGCATATTTGAGGCGACTGTGTTATTGATCGCCAAGGGCCAGGATGTCCCTGCACGACGATGATACGTTTGTTGTTCGCTTCCGCTGAGAATCATTCCGTCTTGAATCGGTGTATTGATTTGGCCGAGTTGAATATGCTTCTCTCCAATCATGATGGTATTGCTGGTTCCATCCGACATATCACCAATCTTGACAGTCGTCGTCATGTGACCGGCATTGACCATGGTAAAAGCTCCATTGGTCGGAGCTGTCGAGGTATTGCCTGAGCAGGCAGCGTAGTCCGATGGCATGCCTGTGACCGTACTTCCGGTCGTGATCGGGCTCAAAGAGGGCGATCCTCGCCGAGATGGGCAAAAGAACGTTGTGATTTGTGATTGCCGAGCAGCCACCATAACCGGGTCGGTCGATGTATGGTTGTTGAATCCGTCGGTTTGGCTTACCCCCGTAATCGGATTTTTGTAAACGTTGTAGAGATTCCCCTGTTCGATAAATGGGAGCAATTGAATGGCCCATGTGTGCCGATTTTGGCCACCGCCTGATCGAAGATACGGGAACTTTTTATAGGAGTCTTGATGCATGTGCATCGCCAACCCTAATTGCTTCAGATTGTTCTGACACTGCATTCTGCGAGCTGCCTCTCGAGCCGACTGAACAGCTGGCAGAAGAAGCCCGACCAATACACCGATGATGGAAATGACGACTAAAAGTTCTACTAACGTGAAACCGCGATGAACACGAGCTTGAGGGAGACGAAGCATAAGACTCTCCAGAATAAAGACAAGAAACCTGGGAACGCGTCCCGCACTCGGTAGCGTACCCAATCCAACCGCTCGATTTTACTGAGATCTCAGTTTACTGCAACTGAGATCTCACAGAGTTCGGGAAGCTTCGAATCTTTTTTGGGATTCAGAACGACGAAATCTTGCGGGCCCCTGCGAATCGATTGCTTCCAACCCTGAGCCAGAAACCCAAAATCGACTTGCGGACTTGCGGAGCGATGCAACTTGAACGCCTCGACGAGCCGTTTCATCAGGCGAACCAATTCGCCCTGTGGACTCTCGGGATGGGTTGTCGATCTGGCTCGAAAACTCGGTATTGAAGTGCTGGTCGCCCATCCAGGAGGTGAAGCTTGGCAATGGGGGAAGGTCAAACGCAAGACCGACAAAGACGATGCGCTCAAGCTGGCTAAGATGGCTAGAAACAACGAAATCAACTCGGTCCATATTCCTTCACCCGAGCATCGGCAATTTCAGCAGTTGGTGCGTTATCGCAAGAAACTTCAAGCGCAGGCCACGGCAACACAGAATGCGATTCGATCCAACCTCATGGCGCAAGGCGAAGAATGTGCGGCTGGTAAAATAGCTTGGTCGAAACGCTATATCGAGGACGATCTTGGCAAGCTCCGTAAGCCCTTTGAAGAATGTACGGCTTCGGAGTATTGGCGTGGAACGCTCGATGTACAGCTGACACACTTGGTCGCGACGATGAAACTGATTCGTCGAATTGAGAAGCAATTGGCGCTGATTTCCAAGCCCGATCCACGGATCGAAATTGTCCAGTCGATACCGGGAGTCGGTGTGGTTGGTGCGCAAGTGATCGCAGCTCATATCGATGATCCCAAACGCTTTGAGAGCGCTCGCAAAGTCAGCTCGTATGCTGGGCTGGTTCCCAAGAAATGGCAGAGCGGCACGATGGATCGCCAGAATCGCATCAGTCGACGTGGGCCCAGGCTGCTTCGCTCGGTCCTCACCGAAGTTGCTTGGTGTTCTATCCACTTCAACCCACACTTCAAAGCATTGTACGATCGCGTCCGAGGCGGCTCCAAGTCACGCAAGAAGCAAGCGATCATCGCGGTCGCTCGCAAGATTTTGGTGACAGCTTGGGCCATGCTTCGCGATGGTACGATCTGGTCGGGATCGCACTCCAAAGCCATAGTCCAAAGCGATCCGAAGTTAGCCGTGATCAACACAGCTTAAGTCCGTCCCAACGTATTACCCGAGAGATGAGAAGACCAGTGAACCAACCCTATTGCTAAGCCGAGACACCCAAACCATAAGGACCCGAAAGGCCAGAAACCTCGCGTAGAGCTTGCCTGAGCACTGATAATCGCCTCCGGCGAACACATCGTGTGCTCGAATAAGCCAGCGTGAGGTCTTGCATGGACTCCTGAGATCGTAGTGCAAAGCTGTCGCATCGCAGCGTTGTTGATGCCCTGTGACCCTACGAAGAACTCGAATAGTCGTTTAAATCCTATCGTGGTTTCAGCGTGATTGATCGGCTCGGCAAGACGGGACGGAACGAACTGCCACTCCCTCAAATCTCACCAACAAAGGTCCCGTGTGGTCCATCGTCTACGCTCGATTGTCGGTCGCCATTCGCTCCGCTCGAAGACTCGCTTCGCCGGGGTGAGCGACCGACAATCGGCTCCGACGAAGGCCCACACGACCAGACCTATTTCGCAACGCAGAATCGATCGCCGCTGCGCGTAAAAGAGAAAGACTCGAAAAATATTCTCAAAATCCCCTTGCCCGACTCAAGACTACATAGTGGTGCGCAGCGGTGCTCGTGCTCGAATCGAGGCAATCATGACCGAACACTTCTTTGAC
>JBBAXA010000081.1:11230-18372 GCA_040396935.1 Pirellula sp. | reverse complement strand
AACTCTAGCTCGCGAAGCGAGCTCGCCTTCTCCGATAAATGTCATCGAACATGGAATCCAACTGCATTGAGTCGAGAACCCCTTCTCCTTCGCCATAGGTCGAGACATCTCGATTGATCTGATTGATCAAGGCCAGAACGTCAAGTGGATCGATGATGTTATCCTTCGAAACGTCGTAGTACATCTCGATCGGAGCACTGAGACCAGTCAAGTCGGACACGTTGGTAGAGACGCTCGTGCGGTTGATGAAATTCAACAGAGCGAGGACATCGAGGGGCCCCACTTCTCCGCTTCTGTCGACATCAAAAGAGAGGAAAGGATTCGATGCAATCGAATGATCGATCACCTCCAATTTCGTTTCCCCGACAGTCCCGTGGTGAATCCATTGGCCATTCTCCTGGTAGGGAATCCCCACATTCCAAGTATTGGTAAATACGATTCGATTCGATGCATCCGAAATGATGCGTAAACGTCCTTGCTCATTCGATAGGAACTTGGCATCACTCTCGCCAACCATAAAGCTCCCTAGTCCTCGAATATCAAAAATTCCACTTCCGGGAGGTGAATAGAGGGACCATAGGCGGCTACCGGAGCCAGCGGATGGCTCCCCGGCTGGCAAGGCCGTGTCTAAACGGATCCGGACCAGAGTCGCATCATTGTTTGCGATAATCCCAGACCCATTGACATCCCTAAACGGATCAAAATTCGCACCATCCTGCGTCGCTCGATCTAGTTGGAATCGGACGAACGTCGCATCGTTGTTGGCGACCACCTCACTGCCGTTCGCATCCCCCGGCAAAACATTCAATCGAAAACTGAAAGACGGCAGGTTATTGCCCGCTAAATCTTTGATCCTATTGTTCGATGTGACGAGTAATTTGTCTGCGTTGAGGCTGGACGAAAATCGTATGACCAAGGACCTGTTAGCCGAATCGTACACCAGCGATTGAATAGCTCCCGCGTTCCCATAATTCGCAGTGTTGATGCCAAAAACCTGAACGTCTCCCGTTTGGGACGAGGTAGGAACAACGAACGCTCCAGCAGCCCCCGAACCTTGAACATCTTCAGAAAACTGAAGCACCAAAGAATCCATATTGACCCAGGATAGTGGACGTAGTTGCGCTGCAGAGGTCGACGTCGGTATAGAGTATCCTCGGGAATCATTGGAAGTCGCGGTTGTTGAATCCAGATAACTCTTGAACTCATTAGTCCAACCGGTCGACCCTGCTTTGACTTGCAGAACCGATGGCGGGGTCGTGTCCAATGGGCGAATGGAGACCGCATAGTCCTCTACCTCTCCATTCCCTGCACTCCCAATCGCGCCTAATCCTGATTGGGTACTAAAGCGAAAGCGCATGAAGGTATTGGTCAGAGTCGCAACGTTTGGCACTTGAAGGTTAAGAGCGTTGGAACCACCGATCAGCGGCAGATCCTTGACGATCTGCTCATTCGCATCGTTCCACGATCCATTGCCATTCGTATCTAACCAAGCTGACAACAAAGCGGGCGCTGAGGCTTGCACCGTGAAGGAATTGCTGGAACCGCCTACGAGCGGTGTCGGGAACACGACTCCATCATCGTCGGCTCCATCACCTGACGCATTTGCATTCCCCTGCCCATCGACTTCACCGTCGATCGCAGCCCCAAGTCTTAGAGCACCAAACACATGGGCAGCGCCATTGCTCGCACTCAAGGTGGGGTAGGGAGGATCTGGGGCATCCCCGTAATCGAATGTAAACTGTCGAGAGATCCGCTGGACGCTATCCACGCGCCATCCGACATTCGAAATACTGCTATCCGTGACGCTGCGCCATCGCAATCGAGCCGACTGCCCCACCGCGGCAGTCGGCAGATCAACAATGGTCGTAATGTAGCCTCCCTGATTACCGGTAAGCGTCGCCGAATTCCCGCTCCATGCTGATCGCCCACCAATGGGACTAGCGTAGTTGGAGGATATGGTGAAGTTGTATCCATTCTGGATAAAAGCCCCACCTGCCAACAGGATGTCCTGATACGCGCCGCCATTGATCGATATCTCTAGAACGCCACCGTCGTATCCGGTCGTTGTTGCAGTTTGAAACTCAAGATCAAAACTGTGGGAAAACTGAAACTGTTTGTTCAAACTGGTTGCTGTGAACGCTGGCGAAATCAGAGATGCATCACTTACCGACGTGATACTCGGAACGAAGGCACTATTTGGTGTACTGTTACTCGACGTCGCCGACGTTTGCCAACTATTGCTCGCCGTGGTCGTTGCAGACCAATTATCAGGGAGCGATGGAGGGGTTACTCCGTCAAAATTCTCAAATAATGTGGTCACTGTCGGCGGCTCGACGATCAGCACTTGATAGTCCTCAACCTCACCATCATTTGCGAGACCAGTTGGCCCCAGTCCTCCGGTAGTGCTAAGACGGAATCGACCGCGTGTGGTCCCCAATGCCGCGCTGGCAGGAACCGCAAAGATCACATTTTGGGTCCCTGCCGCCAAGGTGGCAGAGAACACTTCGTTGGCCAAGTTTCCGAAAACACCATTCGCATCAAAATCGACAAAGTAGTTCAGCACTCCACCCGTCGAGGTCACCTGGATAGTCGCATTCGAATTTGGAACGAGCGGAGTCAAGAACACGATTCCATCATCATCTACCCCGTCACCGGTCGCAGTCGCATTAGGAAGCCCATTCGCTTCCGCATCGATAGCGACTCCCAGTCGGCTAGCACCGAGTACATGGCGAGGTCCATTATTGGCTAGAAGGGTCGCATAAGCTGGATCGGGAGCATCGCCAAAGTCAAGACTCGGTGCACTCGCCAGGATCGTAATCGCATAGTCCTCCACCTCCCCCCCAGTAGCCAGTCCCGTGGGTCCTAGTCCTCCTGATTGACTGATACGAAATCTCGCATAAGTCGATGTCGTTACCGAATTCGAAGGTATCGTCACATTGACCTGTTGCGTACCACCGGACAACGTCGCACTAAAGATTTCGTTGGGCTGGTTTCCGAAGACGCCATTTCCATCAAAGTCGAAGAAGTAATCAAGCACTCCTCCACCTGCACTGGATCGCACTTCTATCGACGTTGTAGTGCCCCGCACCAAGGGGTTGATAAAGCTAATGCCGTCTTCATCAATACCATCTCCATCCGCAGCCGTCGACGGTTGGCCGTCGACTTCATAATCGATCAAAGCACCTAACGAAGGTCCGCTGGTGGAATGCCGAGCACCATTGCTCGATTCGATTGTTCCATACGTATTAGGTGCGTCTCCAAACTCGAGAGCGTTACTGGCCGCGGTGATTGTGAAATTGACATTCGAAATATCGAAAAAGATGTTCCCAGCGCCTTGGACGCGGATTCGGGCTTGGGTGGTTGGATTATTAGGGACGTTGATCGCTTCACTACCATCGTTTGCCGTCCCTGAGGACAAAGCAATTGGGTACGTATTACCGCCATCGATCGACAAGCGAATATCGACATTGGAGGCGTTGATTGGAGAACTGGACGTTCCTGCCACATTCCAAGTAATCGTCTGAGAGGACAAGCCAGGCCACGAAACCGCTGTATTGGGAGCAGTGACTGAAAATGCAGTCCCCGTGTTGACGACATTGACGATAACGTCGTCGGTATTGACACCTCCTCCACCTGCTCGATTATCACGAGCCGTCGCGCGAAAGTTCAGCGTTCGCGTCGTCGTGGGCAATCGCTCTCCCAGGGGAACCGTGTTGTTAAGAAGGTTACTTAGCCGTGGAAATGTTCGCGTCGGATTGGTCGTTGGCGTCCAGGAACGGAACAGCGGACTAGACCCGTTGTCCCCCGCGGAAAGTGTTTGAGCAGCACCGAGATTCCGCTGTTCCCAGTTGTAGGTCAAAACATCTCCGTTCGCGTCCGATCCAATCGCTGTCAGTTCGAATGGAGTCTGGGCCGGTATCGTATAGTCTGCTCCACCATTGACGGTAGGGACTGTGTTTCCCGTCGCGGTTCGAGTACCGACAGCGGGGATGACGGTGTCCACGTAACTAATGATTTCGTCAAAACTGATGGAATGAAAATAGGCGTCGCTGTTGGACTGCAAATCATCTGTACCGCAGATCCCCGCATAGGATTGAATGGTGGAGCCGCTTCCAGGTTCGTAAGCCGTACTCGCATTCCGATTCCCAGAGCAACTTCCGGAGGGACTATTGAACGTATGATTCCCTCCGAATTGATGCCCCATTTCGTGAGCGACATAATCTACCCAAAAGGCATCCCCTGTAGGACTGGGTGAGCCGGTCACTCCTCGCGCCTTCTGCCCCGTGATTCCCACGACCCCCAGCCCAGCCACACCACCTCCGCCGGTCGAGAAAACGTGCCCTATATCGTAATTGGCATTCCCGATCACGGTGGTCACATTGTTTTGGTTTTGGGTGAGCATCGCGATCCCGTCATTGTTGGTATACGGATCGGTCGCTGCGTTCGTGTAGACCAAGAGATCATTGTTGGCAACGAGAACCAGACGGATCGATAGCTCTGTTTCATAGATCCCATTGATTCGATTGATCGCGGAAACGATTGCTGCCTGGCCAGCGGCGACCGTCCCCCCGTGAAAACTCGTGTACTCGCCTGTCGCTGCAACTGCAGCGCGATACGTTCGGAGTTGCGTCCCGGATCGATTAGATACGATTCCACCAGGAATCTCCGTGGAGACTTTCGAATCCGAATCCCCCCCTTTATTTGTGCCGACAGGGCTACCTTTTTTCACTCCACCAGAATCCGAGCCATCGAATGTGAACTCGGGGAGTTGCGGTCGCTTATCATTGCTTGTCGCACGATAACTTGCATAGACCCTAGTTTCGCTCGTCTGGTAGGGGTCGATATAGAACCGACCTTCAGGTCCGAGTACCTGAGCGCGAAAACCAAGCGGAGAAACATCAAACCTTAAAGTCGCCGCGGGATCATCAACCCCCTGTCCCATGTAGGTTTGGATGGTCGGAAACTTTTCGGCAAGCCCAGGTTCCATGATGGGCGAGTTGACGACACGAAATCGAGCCATCGATCCCTCCGGAGTTGGAAGAACCAGAATGGATGAGGATTCCGCTAACGATGTGTTCCTTTCTTCAGGAATGGCACTCAACGAGCTCTGCAGTTTCGATGTATCGAGCGAAAAGACGGAGTAGTACTCGAACGGGAACGATGATTCACGAGGAGTTAGCGAGCTCTTATCAACACTGGCCCAATACTCCAAGTCCACTGCCAAAAGTGTTCTTCGCTCCATCGACTCAAAACTCAGACTTCGCTTTATCGAAGCCGCCCTGCCTCTGCGCTTCATCATCTATGACTCTTTGGGGTTGTCTTGTCTAAAACCAGAGCCGCTTGCGAGAACGACTTCGAAAGCGATTCATTACAAACGCGATCGTCGGTGGGATGAGAAGCGTCAAAGCGCTCGCCTCGGGAACCGCTTGAACTTGAATCGACGCTGAGTTGAGCCCGGTCAAACTGATTTCCTTCGCACCTTCATCGTAGACACCAAACGCGCGTTCACCTGGAGCAAAACTGATCGTGACCACTTGAGCTGCCATCGATTCCGACAACAGAAAGTTCATCGAAAAAAGCCTGGTGGGAGTCGTTTGAACGGCAGCAAACGGACCGCCAGTTCCATGATCACCGTTCACGTAGATGTCGCGATCCGTTGGAGGTAGGCTGAACACGCCACCTGGTGCGGTTGCAAAGATCGGATTCGTAATAAACGGTGCAGCAAAACTGAAACCATTTGGAAGGCCAACTCCCGTGGGGGGAGACACATCGAATTTCAAATCGAAACCGGAAATCTGTTGCGTGACCGTGTCAGACTGGGCCGTCACGTGAACACTCAATGTCGTTCCAGCGACAACATTCGTTGGGCCTTCGACACGCAGGATCAGTCCGGCATTGCATTCAGCAACCCAGAACAAAACGAATCCTAACCCAAAAGATCGTAACACCATCGAATTGCGTAATCCTTCACGAGCGTTTTACCGACTGTTACGGGCGGAATTAAGAGAGTCCAGTCTAACGATTTTGTAGAAGCGGAACCACCATAGGCCCACGACGGACGCCATAAATCCCACGATATTTCACGAACCATGGATGCCAGCCGGTGGGGGTTTTATGTTCGCTCAAGGCAAACCAACCAGCCTCTCGGATTTCATTTTTCCGTCAGCAAATGGATCCAGGAAGTCGTCAGCGACTCCACCAACCAGGCTTCGCTTCTTCGAATCAATGCTTGAGTCCTCGGACCGGTAGCCCATCGCTGATTTGTGTGAAATCCAGGTGGCTGCTCACGCCCGCTGCGCTAAAGAAGCCAAGAAGCAAAGGTTTCTAACTCCCAGATGGCAAAGGATTTTCTCCACCTCCAGCCTCCAGCCTGTTCTTTGCGTCTTTGCATCTTTTCGTGAACCCTCAGGCTATTCGTGTTTTTGACTATTCGAGATCTACCTGCTGGTTCGATCCGCGAGCTCGCCGAAAGCCGTTCCGTTTTCATAAAAGTCTTATCGAGTTCGATGATTTTGGTACGATGAATTGGGTTCTGTCTCCCTATCGTTCGTTGTATTTAGCAGCACTATGAACCCGTACGAATCCACGACGTTGCGAACGCGTGCCACCGTCCCATCGGAGCGTCCCATGTGGTCGTATCGACGATCGGCAGGGCAGGGGATGCTTGCGACGATAGCTTTACCGATCGTTTATGTCCTACTCTCGGTGATCTATCGAATGACGACCATGGCGAATCCATTATTAGAGTTAAGGCTTGGTTTGATTCAGCTTTTATTAGTTGTGGTCATTTTTGGAACGGTCGGTGCCTTGATGGGATTGATGACAAGTTTCATGGGCCGAATTTTCTTACCTGTGGACCCGAATGTAAGTTCTGATGAAACGCTCCCGTGAAAGATTTTGTTTCGATGATAGCCTCGAGTGGGAGGGAATTTTGGAGTCGAGTAAATGATGGTCTTGAAAGCGCGACTGGCGTTGTAGAACGGTGTTGAGGAGGATTTGGGAGCGTGGTCGCGAGAAACTTTGGAGTGCGATAAAAAATTTGGAGTGCGGTGGCGACTAGACACCGCTTTGGAAAGTGGTCTCGAAAAATTTGGAGTGCGGTGGCGCTCAGACACCGCTTTGGAATACACGCGGCAAACAAC
>JBBAXA010000081.1:2270-11130 GCA_040396935.1 Pirellula sp. | reverse complement strand
GAGGCAAACTCCAAGACCGCCAATTACGAACTATTTCGGCGGAGTTTTCCATCATGGAAATGTAGACCTGAGTGCCGTTCCAAAGCTGTGCTACAGCACAGCACTCCAAAGAGGTCTACAGAGTAATGAATGGTGGAACACTGCAGAACAATTCCAGAGGCCCCTACGGAATTCCCAATGGGTCAGTTCCACAAAACGAACCACTCAGAAAAACAGAAACGAAGCTACTGAAAAAAAGATTCATCTCGGCCCGTGTGTTGAGAAGAACCGAGACTATGCTTGGAGCCCCGTCGCCTATTAGGACAAAGCATCCAATCCGTCATCCCATCGACATGATCTACGAAACTGCGAAATCTGTTGCAGTGCCACCAACGCTTCCACTCGAGCAGCTAAACTAGACCTTATTCGACTTTTTTCGCCATCTCCTGTATAGACCTCCAACCGTAGCAGCTCCGACAACCAAGCCGAGCGAAGTCGGCTCAGGTACCGCCGTCAGCTGCACGCCAAATGTATTCGTTTGAGGAGAAGTCGACCCTGCGGGAGCGTCAAAGTTTGTGTTGCTGATAGTCGAGACAAACCAGAAATCTACGCCTGTTGAACTATTGCTGTTAACGAGCGTTTGAAGGTTCGTACCCAGTGAAAAATCGACCGAACTGTTAGTCCTATAATGCGCCTCAACTCCGTTAGGCTGAGTTGTCCAGAAACCCAATCCCGTGTTGATCTTGCTAGTTGCATTATTAAAACTCCCAGGAGTTGGTGCAGCCGCTTTACCTGCCCACAAAAAAAGATGAGGCGAAGCGGCGTTTCCTGGGGCCAAATTGATGCTACCGAACGCAGCTATCGATTGAACCGGATTACTTATTGTCTGCCCCTGAAACAAACGGCCCAAATAGATAGATCTAAATGATTCCGGTGCAGGGGTTATCTCAACAGGAGCGCCCGCCTGCGCTTTAAAATCCGAAATGATTTCCGCATTGGTGTATAGGCCAAATGAAGCTACAAACAGAAATGCAAAAAACAGGCGCAAAACAATCATTTTTTCAATCTCCGTCGTCGACGTGCCAAACCCCAAATCCCAATCAAAACCCCATATGTTGCCAAACTTGCAGGCTCAGGAACGACTAAGAAGTCTAGAGTTGCCTGAAATGTCTCCGTGACCGGAGTAGGAGGGAACCCTGGGATGAATGATTGTTGGAAAGCTGGGAAATAATACTCCTGGTTGTCGTTTGAAAGCATCCATGCGTCAATCGCTCCCCCGCTCGCCGTCAAAATAGACTGAACTTGAGATGATTGGGCAGAAGTAAGAGGTACAAACCCGCCACTCGACACTGGTTGGATCAAAACGTTCGATGTGTTTTGAACTTGAACACTAGTTTCCAGAATGTTTGGAGAGGAGAGCCCCAGGGCAAACAAAAAAGTGCCAGGGCTGAACCCTGGGGAGCTAAGGTAAAGCTTGGGCTTTGTATACGGAGGATCCAATGCATTTTTGGCGAAGCCACTAAACTGCATGTGCGTGTAAGCTGGCACTGCGGACAATCCAGTGAAATTCGCAACTCTAACTAGTTTTCCAGTGACGGTGTAAATCGAATCTGTTGTAGAGTCACCTAGTTGATTACTAGTTGCCGAAATAACAGCCGACTTTCCCGTAGAAAACAGCCCTACAAAGAGCAGAGTCGCAATGATGAGAACGTTTTTCGGCATTTGCTTCACGGTGACAACTCAGGATGAATTAACTAGAGATCCAGCTTAGTGGTCGGGGGTATCGTGTCAACGGTTTTGGCATCATTCATGGAAATATTTACCTCCGATCTTGCCGTCTAAGGCAGCCAGACGGGCTCACACTCGTCAAAACCAGACTATTCGAACTCAGGAGACTGTTCTGGTGGTCTTTGCTGCTTCTGAAAACCGCTATTTCAGCCACGGTTCACGAAAGTCTGAAAATCAAGGATCGACGATGAAGGAATGCCGTAAACGCAAAACAATCCGCCCCATGCAGAAACCAATTCATAAAAAAATCGCTATTTCAAGCCACTAATGCAGACGCAATCCACTTGCATTCGACTGCAACTCGATCCGGTGCGAGGGTACGGAACCTTGCCGAAGGCATCCCATCGAAAATTCGCAACTGAATCGAATAACGGGCTCAATATAGACGCTTTAGCCCAAAACCGATCGGAGACTCTGGCCCCCAATCGAGGCTAACCAACGATCCTATCCCGATGCAAAACCCGAAAGCAGATCCTGCAGAAAACGTGCTCTCCAGCCTGTCGGGATCGTGAACCAAACGAACAGCATCACCATCGCGATCCCGACACAGAGACAACTCAAAAGCATCGCCAATTGCGATCTTGCACTCACATCATCCCGCGTTCGCAAATCCATCAACGTGCTGAGAACCATGGCCTCCGGCACCGTCTCTGGGTTGACCGCGTATTGACTCTTACCCTGAGGAGAATAAATATTCTTTTCCTCGAGCTCAATCTCCCTACCTTCGCTAACCAATAAAGAAGTTTTTGCTTGGAAGCCCGCACCAGATTCACTTCCACTCTCGTCATCGAATCGTTCCAGGACCGAGACTCGTTGAATCGATTCCAGTTCCGTACGCGTCTCCTCGCCAGAACTCGCTAGGTACCGGCCATTTCCTGCTCCAATTGAGATTTCCCCGAAAACTCCTGGTGTTCCTCGTCCATGGCTGGCGGATACGAACATTTCCTGCTCGCCTGCGCATTCCGCCGAACGGGAAAGGCGCGATTCCTCTTCTTCTAACACAGGGCGTCCCGTACCGTTCACCGAGGATGCAGGGCCGACCGGAACCGTTGTAGTTCCCCAGGAGTTTACGGCACCCGTCGTCCCTTGATGCATAGCGGTCTCCAGAACCATCTCCGGAGATGCAACCGGCAACGCGTGCTTGAGATCGGTTGGGCCATCGGCCGTCGATACCGCTGGTCTTTTCACCAGTTCAGCGATCGCGATGATTTGATCCTGAATGGCATTTTGATTCTGCTCTAAGCGAGAGATAACCGACTTGAAACTCTCCAGTGCCTCGGTGCATTTACGAAACTCCATATCGAGCTTCTCGAGTCTCGAATCCGCTGCAGTTACTATTTCGCGAGGACCACGCTTGCTCATCGTGTATGGCTCGATTTTTCGATCCGAGGCCGTGAGGAAATCAGCCTCAGAAGCAAATACCCCCTCTACAGCCGTTGCTTCGTGAGACGGCTTGTTCGTCGAAACCGAGTCGACCTGGACAGAGGATGTGGAAGTTGGCTCGCCTACAGGCGGCGTAACTTCTAGAAGCTTAGCGGCCAATTCCATTTTTCCTACCTTCAACACATCCCCGTCCCGAACCAAATTGCCTCGTGGAACCGCCCCGCAGATCGTGACTGGGGGAACGGCGCACAAATCAATGACTCGTATAGACCCACCTGCTTTCGCTGAACGAATGAGCAAACAATGGGCCTCCTTGACTGTTCGATGTCGTAATCTCAAGTGGCAATTTTGGGAACCACCCAAAATCGAAAAACCTACAGGAATCTTGAAAATACGGTTCCCCTCTCCATCTTTGAGCCGTCCGTTGGTCAGGCAAAGAGAATTGGCAAGCGGGCGCTCTGCTGACTCCTGCGACAGGCTCGCGGGTTCGATCGGTTCCAACGAAAGTATCTGAATCGAGTAGGAACCATTGGAGCTTGTTATCGAGGGGAGCCCGCCGGTCGCCATGGAAATCCGCGTGGGTTTGGGTGGCGAATTCTTCAGTTGGAAATCGATGAACCAACCAGACAGGTGGTCGAACTGAATATACCCTGCCAGTAGAGGGAACCCAGTCGCCAGTTGGATTTCGCATTCGCTGGACGATCCGATTCGTGCAAACGCACCGTTACCCCGTACGACCTTGGCCCGCCCGCCGGTCGCAATCTGCACGGCCCAACGAACGTCGAGCCAAACAACTTCTTGGGGTTGCATGCGTATCACTCCGAAAATCGCCGCAGGTCGCACCGTGATTCCGCGGAAAAATGCTCCCCTTCATGGTAAACGGAAAATGCCTCAGAATCGGTATCTGTCCTCAGGGGAAAACCGTACCTCGAGCGTGGAGTCAGTTCCTTCAATCCGACCTTAAACTGCACGGATTGTAGCTCTCGCAGCAAATAAGTAAAAAAATCATTGCCAGATTTTCGCATCCTGAGCATAATCGGGCTTCGTAATTTGCAGCTACAGCTTCAACACGAGTCCGCATCTTGATCCCAACGTCCCAAAAAAGCCGAACGGCTCCGACCGCCGTATCTTCGATTGTTTTGTCACAATCCGATATTCCCAAGGGTGTCTTGGGAACCGTGAACAGTAGCACGTACCATCGATGGAAAAGGCTTTGGGAAGTGCCACTCGCACTGATTCTTGCGGTACCAGCGCTGTCGATAACGGTCGTTCTGATTTTTCTGGTTCGTCTGACCAGTCGAGGGCCAGGACTCTATCAACAAATCCGGTTGGGGAAGGATGGCAAGCCCTTCCTGATGTACAAGCTCAGAAGCATGCATCTCGATGCGGAGGAGCGAGGTGCCCAGTGGTGCTGCGGAGATCGAGACCCTCGAATCACGGCGGTTGGACGATGGCTGCGCAAGCTACACCTGGACGAACTTCCCCAAATCGTCAATGTCATCCGAGGTGAAATGTCGTTTTGCGGACCTCGCCCCGAGCGTCCTGAATTCGTCGTGAAACTCGAGGAATGCATCCCCTACTATCGATCGAGGCTGGTCGTTCGACCCGGCATTACCGGTTTCTCGCAAATCAATCTGCCACCAGACACCTCGATTTCGGACGTTCACAAGAAACAGGCTCTTGATCTCGAGTATGTTGAGAACGCATCGCTTCTCTCCGACCTGAAGATGGTTCTTTGCACCGCACTCCGTCTCGTAGGTATTCCGGGCGCTTTGGCTACGAAATTGTCTGGTCTCTCCATGCAGCCTTCAGAATCCCGTTTCAGCCTGATTTATGATTGTGAACCTCGCGAGGATGCTGTATCCAACCCCGGATCACGAGGGAAAAGGTCCATAACACCTGCACTTCCGATCGATTCGGAAGATCTCGTACTTTCTGACGGATGAATGAAAAGGAATCCGCCATTTTAAAACTTAGAATCGTTTGATTCTGTTCTCTTGGCGATGCCATGAACCATGCTTAGCGATATTTCTTAAGTATCGATTCTTTGAATGGTGTACCGATATGGCCTCCCCGCACATGTTTTCCGTTGACGTTGAGGATTATTTTCAGGTATCCGCATTTGAGTCGGTCATCGATCGAACTCGATGGGCGGATCAGGAATCGAGGGTCGTCCAAAACACAAATCGGATGCTGGATCTGCTGGCACGGCACCAAGTTCAAGGAGTCTTTTACGTCCTAGGATGGATAGCCCAAAGATTCCCAGATCTTGTCCATCGAATCGTCGAACATGGGCATGTCGTAGGGAGCCACACGTTCTGGCATAAACTCATCTACGAACAATCACCGATTGAATTCGGATTGGATTTAGCCCAATCCTGTGAAACCATCAGTTCCCTAACGGGAACGCCTGTGAGGCATTTTCGAGCACCCAGTTTTTCGATAACCCAAAAGAGCCTCTGGGCAATCGAGACCCTCGTCCGAAATGGAATTGCATACGACAGTAGTATTGTGCCTATCCGTCACGATCGGTACGGCATCCCGGGCTCACCTTTGTCCCCCTACCAACTCTCCGTCCGTGGAGCCCAAGTAACCGAATACCCGGTTTCTGTATGCAACTTTGCAGGCTTCCATCTGCCTTGCGGTGGCGGCGGTTATTTTCGGATCTTCCCATGGTGGTTTACCAAGTGGGCCCTAAAGCGAGTCGAACAAAGCGGCCGGCCGATCCACTTCTATATCCACCCCTGGGAAATCGATCCGGACCAGCCTCGCATCTCCGGCATCGGTAAAGTGTCTAGATTCCGTCATTATCGGAATCTTCATCAAACTGCCGGCCGACTCGACAAACTCTTTGCCTCTTTCCGATTCGGAGCTACAGATTACCCAGGAACGACCCGAAACGAAGATTGGAGCTAGAAACTTAGCGGTTTATAACGATTGTGAGGGTCCATTCGAACCCCTTTCGGCGCTTTAGCGAGCAGCCGAAGCAAATTGGTTGAGTGACCCTAAACACCAAATTAGACTCCCCAAGCATATCTCTCGAGGCGACTACCGCCAGGGTGCACCGAAAGTGTCACCCACGGGAGCGAAGCACGTCCAAAGTGGCTCCATCCGTCTCAAAACCTAAAGTCCTACTATTAACGCACCGAGTACCGTACCCACCCAATAGGGGGGACCGCATTCGGTCTTACCACCTTCTCAAATTCCTATCGAAACACGCCCGCGTCTTCTTAGGATGTGTCGCAGATGAGCCCCACTCGATGGAGCAATCGGATGCGCTCTCCTCTCTTTGTGAATCGGTATCGATTCATCGACTGCCACGCTCGAGCCGTTTTCGGGGAGCTCTGGGTAGTCTGCTATCGACATCTTCCATCACCGAAGGTGCGTTCTACCAAAGCGGATTGGCGCGGCAGACGCGGCAGTGGACCCGCGAACATGAAATGGCCGCCGCTGTGATTTTTTGCTCGAGCATGTACCAATACACACACTGTTTCACCAATCGGCCCCGACGTGTGGTTGTCGATCTCGTGGACGTAGACAGTCAGAAATGGGACGACTACGCAGACTCCACATCTGGACCGAAACAGTGGTTGTATCGCCGCGAATCGAAACGTATTGAAAAGTTGGAGTCCAAAATCGCATCAGAGTCCGATGCTGTCGTTCTGGTCAGTGAACATGAGTCGGAGCTGTTTGGCAAACGACACACTGGGTTCCAGTCCATTCCGCTTAGCAACGGTGTCGATCTGGATTTTTTCCATCCCCGAGAAACCTTAGGCTTCGTGGACACGCTCTCCGGTGGACCGCGTCTCGTCTTTGTTGGGGTACTCGACTACCACCCAAATGTGCAGGGATTAGTCTGGTTTTGCGAAAAGGTACTACCGACCCTTCGTGAAACTTACAGCAACCTCTCCCTCGATATCGTCGGGAGAAACCCCAACATCCACGTGCAGCGGTTGTCTGAGTTCGAAGGCGTGCGAGTCGTTGGCGAGGTTGCGGACGTTCGCCCTTACATCCATGCAGCCGACATTGCGATTGCCCCGCTTTTGATAGCGCGAGGGATTCAAAACAAAGTTCTAGAGGCACTCGCGTGCGAGTGTCCTGTGATAGCATCCAGCGCTGCAGCGACCGGGATAGAAAGCACCCACGGTTTATTCATCGCAGACTCGGTAACGGAATGGAGTGCACAACTGAATCGATTGCAAAATGCCGAGGTCCGAAAACAGGCTGGCCGCGCAGCGCGCCAGAATATGGAACGGCTGTATTCGTGGGACGCGCGCCTCACTCCGATGCTCGATTTACTACAAATCCCTGCTTAGTGGATCGTGTCCGAAATGACGACGACTCCCATCCGAGTAGGTTTTTGTTTGCATGCGATGCAGGTTGCGGGGGCCGAGGTACTTGTAACTCAAATCATGGATCGTCTTCGTGGTGAGATCGAGCCAACGATCTTTTGCCTGGACTACCTGGGACAGCTCGGCGAAGAACTGCAGGCAGCAGGAATTCCAGTCGTTGTTTTCGAACGTAAAACAGGAATTGACTGGGACCTTTCATCCCGATTCGCAAAAGAACTCAACGCACGCAAGATCGATGTGCTGCACGCGCACCAGTACACCCCCTTTTTTTACGGGGCTTTGGCTCGACTTCGCGGGGCTAAAGCGCGGATCATCATGACCGAGCACGGACGTCATTATCCCGATATCGTTTCATGGAAGAGAAAGTGGATGAATCAGTGGATCCTGACACGGTTCGCAAACCACTCCACCGCCTGCTGCCGTTTTAGCGCCGAGGCCCTCGAGTCGAAGGATGGGTTTCGAAACGTCGAGGTCGTTTACAACGGTATCGACCTGGCATCCCACCCAGGACGGACAACTCCAGCCGCGAGAGATGCGATTCGAGAATCCCTGGGGTTATCACCACAGCTTAAATACATTGTTTGCATCGCCCGATTCCATCCAGTGAAAGATCACGAAACGCTCATTCGCGGGTTCGCCTTGGCCGCGAAGAGTGCATCGAACATGCGATTGGTACTGGTGGGCTCAGGCCCGGAACAGGAGAGAATTCGATCTCTAACGCGAGACCTGGGGATAGAGAATCTTGTGGAATTCTGGGGAGTCAGACGCGACATCAGCCAAATACTGCAGGCTATGGACGGCTTCACGCTCACCAGTGTCAGCGAGGCAGCATCACTGACGTTACTCGAGGCGATGGCCAATGAGTGCCCGGTAGCGGTCACGGATGTGGGTGGGAACGGAGAGCACATTGACGCGGGGGTGCATGGGCTCCTTTCCCCGAGAAAAGACCCTGGCAAACTCGCTGACAATTTGACATTTTTGGTTCAAAATGATGCCGCTGCACGGAAATTCGCGACGGCTGCCAGAAATCGGGTGGAGGTCCAATTTCGACTAGAGAACGCCGTGGAGCGTTATGCCCAGCTCTACAGACAATTTCAAAGTCCCGATCGCTTACGACCCTTTCACAATTAACTGCGGCCTTTGAAATCCATCGCTCATTTTTGCGCAACCCTCGCGGTTCTCCCAATGCTGCTCTGGTTTCATCTTTCAGCGTGCGTCTTCAGTAGAGACACCGCGTTCGAGGGTGCTAGCCAATGGATGTCCCTAATCCCTGGGAAACTAGGTAACCTACTAAGGACTGCTTTCTATTGCTCGGTGCTAGAGGAATGCGATCGAACGGTAACCGTCAGTTTTGGAAC
>JBBAXA010000081.1:0-2170 GCA_040396935.1 Pirellula sp. | reverse complement strand
CTAGCCTCTAGCTTCTCCCCATGTTCGCACTACTAGGATCTTCAGGCTACGTCGGAACAGCATTCCGGAAACTGCTGGCTGCCAGGCAGATTCCCTTTGCTCCGGTTCCTAGGCAATATTTCAACGACGCCGACTCACTGGCTTCCCACCTAAAGTCCATAAGAACCGATTGGCTCATCAATTGCGCTGGCTTTACGGGGAAACCCAATGTCGATGCCTGCGAGCTTCAAAAAGCAGAATGCCTCCTCGGAAATGCTGTATTGCCCGGAACTATCCGAGCCGCTTGCGAACAATTAAACATCCCCTGGGGACATGTTTCATCAGGTTGTATTTTCACTGGACGAAACGCCCAGGGCAAAGGCTTCACTGAGGAGGATTCACCTAACTTCTCGTTTCGCCAAAACAATTGCAGTTTCTATTCCGGTACCAAAGCCTTAGGCGAAGAGGTCCTCGAAGGTGCTCGGCATTGTTACATCTGGAGACTTCGGATCCCATTCGACAACACGACCAGTCCCCGCAACTACTTACAAAAACTGATCAGCTATAAAACGCTACTAGAAGCCGAGAACTCACTCTCCAACCTAGAGGAATTTGTCTCTGCCTGTGTGGATTGCTTTGAAAGAAAACTACCCTACGGCATTTATAACCTTACCAATCCAGGATCGGTTTGGACTAGCGAGGTTGTGGATTTGATTCGGGAGGCAGGCGTTTGTACCAAGGAATTTGAGTTCTTTTCCAGCGAGACCGATTTCATGCGTATCGCTGCAAAGACTCCACGCTCTAACTGCGTGCTTGATTCGAAGAAAGCGATCGATGCCGGATTGCAACTAACGCCTGTTCGCAACAGTATCATGCAGATGCTGCGATCCTGGGAACGAAATACGATCAACGCTTGACGCATCGATCCATCCAATTCAAGCATTCCTATCAAGAGCCAGTTCGCACAGTCTCAATTAAATTATTTGGAGACAGCAAAGCCATGATCGTATCACAAATCCGACTGACTAAAACCGAAGTAGCTCTGTAGGTAATTTCCTAAAACGATGAAAAAGATCCTTGTTACGGGTGGGGCTGGTTTTATAGGTGGCACCTTTGTCCGTGGAGTTGCCAGGAGTGGAGCCGCCACGATTATCAATTTGGACAAACTGACCTATGCTGGGGATCTCGGTTCAGTCTCGCACCTGCCGTCAGAGGTCCACCAATTCGTTGAGGGAGATATTTGCGACCCTGCCTTGGTAGACCAGTTGTTTCATGACCATCAACCGGATGCTGTGGTTCACTTCGCTGCCGAATCCCATGTAGACCGATCGATCGACGGCCCCTTGGCTTTTGTGCAGACGAATGTCATGGGAACGGCCGTGCTGCTCGAGGGCGCCAGGCGATACTGGAAACAGCTCGCAGCGGATGATGCGGATCAATTTCGATTCCTACACGTTTCGACCGATGAGGTTTTTGGCTCCCTGGGTGAGACGGGGTACTTTGTAGAATCGACTCCTTACAGCCCTCGCTCTCCTTACTCGGCGAGTAAAGCCTCTTCGGATCATTTGGTACGTGCCTACCACGAGACTTATGGCTTGCCCACGTTGATCACGAATTGCAGCAACAACTACGGTCCCTATCAATTCCCTGAAAAACTGATCCCTCTGATGACCCTCAACGCCATTGAGGGGAAGCCACTCCCGGTCTATGGGGACGGTTTGAATGTTAGGGACTGGCTCTATGTCGAGGACCACTGCGATGCGATTCAAACTGTGCTGGATTCCGGTCGAGTAGGCGAGACCTACAACATTGGTGGGAATTGCGAGCAAACGAATTTAGCGATCGTCCAAACGATATGCCGAACGGTGGAGGAGCTTTTGCCCGAATTGCCGCACCGGTGCACCGATTTGATCCGGTTTGTCCAGGACCGACCTGGGCATGACCGGCGTTACGCGATTGACGCGACCAAAATCAAGCGGGAGCTCGGCTGGTCGCCCAAGGCAAACTTTGCGGATGGGATACGTCAGACGGTTCGATGGTATGTTGAGAATCCGGACTGGGTGGAGCGGATTCAATCGGGTCGTTACCGACGCGAGCGCCTCGGCACCGCCTAGCATCTAGGGACTAGGGACTAGGGACTAGGGATTAGCCTGCTCTTTGCGTGATATTTTGATTTTTTTGGTTTTCGTGA
>JBBAXA010000080.1:13033-19093 GCA_040396935.1 Pirellula sp. | reverse complement strand
CTTGCAGTAAAGCACTCGAAAAGGGAAACCATGCAAAAACCTAACTGAATAAGTTTCGCGCCAGACGATGCCGCGTCATTCACTCTGCTCGTGCGACAGTGCCGACGATCGCATTTCAACAACCCTTACTTCATACTGCCTTTATTTCCCAATCGATTTACTGGTATTACCATCGGCAGCTGGATTTTTCTGGTTCCCCACGGCGGCTACAATATCGCACGGAAATTCTTGCTCGATCAACCCGCCGAGAACCGTCAGGAAACGACGGTTGTTTCGTGGTTCTCTTCAGAGGAATATTCATCAAACCTATTCGAAGGAATCCCAGATGCTTCATCCCAAACAAACCGCGCATCGTCGCGATTTCCTAAGTGCTGGTTCAGGGCTTGTCGTAGCCTCCGCGTTGTCCGTACCCTCAATCATCCCTCGATCCGCCTTGGCCAGCAATAATCGCCCTGGCCCGAGCGATCGAATCCGGATCGGTTGTATCAGCGCTGGCCAACGCGCTCGCTTGCTGATGGATCAGTTGCCGGAATCGGCCGAGTTAATCGCTGTCGCTGATTGCAATATCGAACAAGCGTTTCAGTTTAGAAAGGAACGGGGAGCTAATTGGGCAGTCTATGGCAGCCACTACCCATTGCTCGATCGTAAGGATATCGATGCTGTCATCATCGCGGGTCAAGAGTACCAGCGCGTACTACCGTGCATTCATGCGATCCAGGCAGGGAAGGATGTTTACGCCGAGAAACCCCTCACCTTATACATCCAGGAAGGTCGCACACTGACCGAACATGTTCGAAAACACAAAGCGGTTTTGCAGGTCGGCACGCAACAGCGATCGATGGAGATGAACCGCGTAGCGTGTGAGTTCGTCCGCAATGGAGGACTGGGTAAATTACATTATGTCTCAGCCGTCAACTACTCCGGTGTTGGGCCGACACCAGCCGTTGACAGCTATGAGGAGAAGCCGATTCCATCGGGCTTCAATTGGGAACTCCATCTCAATCAGAGCCCATGGCGCCCCTATGGCAGTGGAGCTACCAAGGGACGCGATTTCGTCGGCGGTCAGATGACAAATTGGGGGGCTCATGGCGTCGATCAGATTCAGTGGGCTTTAGGTAAGGATCACACCTTGCCTGTACGATTCAAGCCGATTACCTCTGGCGAGAACGGCAAGGTTACCGCATGGTATGAAGACGGCACGGAAATTCGCTTCGAGTTGGAGAAGGGACCCATGGGCGGAGCCATTTTCGTCGGAGAAAAAGGCAAACTCGAAATCAATCGAAACAAATTTACGTCGAACCCCGTCGAGATTGGCGTCGAACTACTCAAGAAAGTGGATGCAGCGCAAGAGGAGTTGAAATGGTCAGACCAAACGGCATTGTGGCAAGCCAAATGGCACATGCAGAATTGGCTTGACTGTATCAAGACACGGGAACGACCCGTATCCGACGTCGAGATCGGACACCGAAGCATTGCTGTCTGTCATTTAACGAACATCACCCGTTGGATCGATCGGGAATTGCGATTCGATCCGGTGAAAGAGCGTTTTGTGGACGCCGAGGATGCGAACGTTTGGAACGATCGTCCTCGTCGAGCCGGATACGAACTCCCTGCAGTTTGATCCGACAGCCAGCGAATTCTTCGGCAGAAAAGAAAAAAGCTGATCGTTCGACCAGCTTGGAAGGCGGATGGGGAGGGATTCGAACCCCCGGTAGAGTAAACCCTACTCCGGTTTTCAAGACCGGTGCATTAAACCGCTCTGCCACCCATCCGGTTCAATCAACGTCAATGTCGCTTTCGACGATCTGTCTTTCCGCCCACCAAAACGCGGCTATTGCACAAAGTTTAGCAAGTGGTGCTGGGTTTGGACAGAGAACTTCTCCAGCCTCTTTTCCCCCTTAGGATCTGCGATTTCTCCGTAAGAGATCCAGAGCGAATCGATTCCGATCGCGCAACTCTTTTGGCAATCACATCGACTCGACGAATCGCTGGTTTAATAAGTGCAGGTGCATCTGTGAAATAGCTACCCCATGCTCAGTCGCATGGAGCGGAACGGAGAGCACTCGAGTTCATTTGACCTACGGAGTCTGGCCCTGTTCGTTTTTGGGTAGAATGAGGGGATGCTCTATCCTTCCATCCCTCACCAGACGAGATTTCTATGAAGCGAGTCACTCTATTGGTTCTCATGGCCGTTTTCTTTTTGGAAGCAGCAACACCAGCGTCATCTCAAGAAAAAACGCCTCCTCCCCAGCTGCCAGACGTAGCTGCTCCGAAACTGGATAAAGAGGGAAAGCTCAACGCTGCATTCATTAAGTCCCATGAAGGCTTTGTCAAGATCGCTCAGGAGGGTACTGCCGAAGTTGTATTTTTAGGCGACTCCATCACTGCGGGATGGGGAAGAAATAAAGAGATCTGGGACAAGGCGTTCGGAGCCTATAAGCCAGCGAATTTTGGGATCGGCGGAGATCGCACACAGCACGTTCTCTGGCGCATCACCAACGGAGAATTAGATGGGATCAAACCCAAAGCTGTCGTTCTGATGATTGGTACCAATAACACCGGCTCGGATTCCCCCGAGAGTATCGCTCAGGGCATAACAAAAATCGTCAGCACGATCCAATCGAAACAACCCCAAGCGAAAATTTTGCTGCTCGCAGTTTTCCCACGGGGTGAAAAACCGAACGCCAACCCTGGGCGTGATAAGATCAAAATCGTGAACTCGATCATCTCGAAGATGGATGATGGAAAGAAAGTCCACTATCTCGATATCGGGGGCAAATTCCTGCAACCTGACGAAACGATAAGCAAGGACATCATGCACGACTTTCTGCATTTGACGCCGACTGGTTACCAGATTTGGGCCGACTCGATCGCACCCAAGCTGGCAGAGTTGACGAAGTAAGCGAGCCGCCGTTCACAAGAGTGCGAGCGGCGAGTCATCACGCACGCATTCTGTCAACGCTCACCCATCCAAAGGGCTGCCTTCGTTCACCACCGCGATCGGTGGTGCTGTTGCCGGGAGCGTAAACCAGTCCGATGACCAAACGATCGCTCTCTCCGACCAACGATTGGGAGAGCCTTCTTTAAGACTTTGAACGATACGTTTTATTGAACCGAATGTGTAGTGATTCGAGGATCATGGTTTCTAAAAATCTATCTGTATTCGGAGTTGGATTGCTGGTAGGCGTCCTGCTATCCACCGTTGGTTTTTCCGTTTTCCTCCGTTGGACAGACCAAAAACAGGACGTCGGCATCCGCGATCGTATTGTTCGATTGAAACTGGCACATACCTTGGATCAAAATCACCCGGTTCATCGAGCGATGGAGTTCATGGCCCAAAGACTTAAAGAGAAATCCAACGGGTCCGTGGATCTACAAATTTTCCCGAACGGGCAGCTGGGTTCGGAAATGGAGTGTATCGAGCAAGTCCAGCAGGGGGCTCTCGCGCTAACTAAAACCTCGGCCGCCCCTCTTGAAGGTCTTATCCCTGAGCTAGCAATTTTCGGGATCCCCTATGCGTTTCGCGATGAGGCCCATTATTGGAATGTGATCGAGGGAGAACTCGGGAAACAGTTGTTGCATTTGGGAGAGGCAAAAGGGATTCGGGGGCTTTGCTACTACGATGCTGGGGCACGCAGCTTCTACACCATCAATCGTCCCATCCTGACGCCGGAGGATCTTAAGGGACTAAAGATACGTGTGCAGCAGAGCAAGACTGCGATGGATATGGTGGAAGCTCTTGGGGCGAAACCGACCCCGATTCCCTTTGGTGAACTCTACACCGCGCTTCAATCGAAAATGGTAGATGGTGCCGAGAACAACGCTCCGAGTTTCTACACAAATCGCCATTATGAAATTTGTAAGAATCTATCCTTGAATGAACATACGCGTGTTCCCGACTTGCTGCTGGCCAGCGATAGCGTTTGGCAAAGCCTCTCGCCTGACGTACGTCGATGGCTGAAGGAGTCGGCCGACGAGTCGGCTATCTTTCAACGCAAGCTATGGTTGGAAGAGACCGAACGGCTTCTCGATTTGATTCGTAAGGAAGGGGTAGCGATTCATCGTCCTGATCAACGCATGTTCGCAGAAAGTGTTCGGAAAATGCATGAGGGATACTCCGGCACTGCCCTAGGCGACCTGCTCAAAAAGCTTTCCGAGTACTAACAGCCAGCTTGTGGATCATGAATTACCTTGCGGTGTGTTTAAATAAAATTTTAGAGGTGGTAGTGACCATTCTCGTCGCGGCTTTGGTCTTTGTCGTCCTTTGGGGCGTGCTGAGCCGATTTGTGATCAATGTTCCCAGTCGTTGGACCGAGGAGTTGGCGACACAAATTCTCGCTTGGATCTCGATGCTGGGGGCGGCGGTCGTGTTCCGGCGGCATGAGCATTTAGGAGTGGATTACTTTTTTAATAAATGGGATCCGCAGGCTCGTCGAATCAACGAGATCATCATACAGCTTGCGATTCTCGTTTTCGCATCAGGTGTGATGATTTGGGGCGGTGGCTGCTTGGCCTGGGCCACTTGGAATTCGGGGCAGATCACGCCTGCTTTAGGCTTCCGATCCGGGTTGGTTTATCTCTGTGTTCCGCTGTCTGGACTTTGCATTGCAGTCTTTGCGATCGATGAAATCGGCAAGATCATCACGAAACCGGGAGAGGAGTGGTAATGGAGTCACAGGTATTGATTGTCGTTGTCAGTTTTTTAGCTTTGCTATGCCTGAACATACCTGTCGCGGTTGTGATTGGTCTTTGCACCCTGATCGTGATGCTGTCGATGCCAGAAGTTCCCGCGACCTACGTGATGGCACAACGCATGAGCAATGGGATCTCCAGCTTCCCTTTACTAGCGATTCCTTTCTTCATCATGGCTGGGATTCTGATGGGGGAGGGGGGAATGTCACGCCGTCTCATTCGTTTGGCGACGCTGCTGGTCGGCGGGTTTCGTGGGGGGCTCGCGTATGTAAGCACGTTGACCTGCATGCTGTTCGGCGCTATTTCCGGATCCGCGACGGCCGCGGTCTCGAGTATTGGAGGGACCATGATTCCGGCGATGCGGAACCATGGATACGATCGCGACTTCAGCATATCCGTTACCACCACAGCGGCGACGACGGGTCTGCTGATCCCTCCGAGCAATATTATGATTGTTTACGCCGTGGTCGCGGGGAATGTTTCGGTCGCTGCGATGTTCATGGCAGGAGTACTCCCCGGTATATTGGTTGGATTGCTCATCATGGCGACCTGCTGGTTCCTGGTAGATGGTGCCATGGTACAGGGCGAGCAGATGAGGGATGCTAAACCGATCGACGCGGACCCGCCTATAGAATCTGTTAGCCGAGCGCAAGTTGTGCTCAGTGCCCTGCCTAGTCTGTTGTTGATTCTGATCGTCCTAGCTGGAATTCTAGGCGGTGTCTTTTCCGCGACGGAGGCATCGGCAATCGCTGTTCTGTACGCCTTCCTTATGTCGTTCGTCTTCTACAGAGAGGTACGTCTCCAGGATCTGCCCAACATTTGTTTTCGGACGGGAATAATGACCTCTGGGGTGTTTCTACTTATCAGTACGAGCCAGGCGATGAGTTGGGCACTCGCCTATCTGAATATTCCACAAACAATCGCTTCGTTAATGCTCGAGGTGTCTGAGAATCGAGTGATCGTCCTTCTTCTAATCAATGCGGTATTACTCTTTGTCGGAACGTTTATGGATATGACACCTGCTGTACTCATTTTCACTCCTATCTTTCTGCCGGTTGCCGAGAAATTAGGAATGCATCCGGTGCATTTCGGGGTCATGATGGTTGCAAACTTGTGTATCGGACTCTGTACGCCTCCGGTAGGTACATGTTTGTTTGTGGGTTGCAGTGTTGGGCGATCCTCCATCGCGTCGGTTACCAAAGCCATGTTGCCATTCTTTGTAAGTATGATTTTGGCATTAATCGCAACGACATTCCTTCCCTTCCTCTCCCTTTGGATTCCTCAGTTGCTCGATTTGTTATGAGTCACTCGCTGCACTAGTGACTTGGCCACGAAGCATAGGGAGTAGCAGACTGGGCGAACGTCGAT
>JBBAXA010000080.1:0-12933 GCA_040396935.1 Pirellula sp. | reverse complement strand
TCACGAGCAGCCTGATTCCAATCCAACCATTGAGCGACTCGTAGTTTTGCATCGAGCAATTGCCGGATGACATGCTTAGCATCACCGCTCCTCAGAAGCCTGGGTTGAGTCGATTTGTTCTCACGAAAAGCGACTTGGGTCCGCAATTCCCATTTCCTTCCTGGTGTCGAACGTATTTCAACGAGGAGCTCCGGCTCTTCGTCTTCAAACCCGATACGCCAACTGACAGAACCTGTTCCCTCGATCATTTGCTCATTCTTCGGCTCGAAGACGAGCGATGGATCGGGGGGCTCGGGGACAACAAGCCTTACCCTGCAGAGAGCATTTCGAGTCCCAATCGGCGTTGGTGCGGAGACGCGTTCGCGTTGGACGCAATTTTCGATAGCCAGGTTGAGCTGAAGAGGAAAGCGGGAAGGCTGGTCCGAGTTTGATTCCTTTTCTTCCTCCGAGTCGGCAGCCCTTGGGTCACTCGCGGTCGGCACACTTTCATCCGGGTTCGGCTCGAGTGCGAGAGATGGATTATTCGCGAGGGATTCAGATACGATCCATTGGCTATCGATCGCCGTATTGTTTGTATTGAGTGAAAGAAGGTTGCTAAGATCGCGCGTTAAATGGTCCATCGGAGTTCCGGAATCGTCGACGACGACCTCGGTCGGCTCACCTGAGTTCGTTACATTCGTTGCCTCGGATGAGTTGTTTAGCTTTTCAAGGATGGAGACTGGATCGCTACTTCCACGAAGAAAATCTTCCGTCGCAGTCTGGTCCAGGTTTCGCGCGATCGAGGTCTCGCTTTTCTTCTGTGAAAAAAGGGCGGATACAAACCAGAAAAGGGCTCCGACGAATCCCGCAACCAGAAACCATCGCAGCAGGGGAGGTATGGCGAGATCGCGTTGTCGATGTCGGTTTAGATTTCTGTTCAAAGCAACAGCCTTCCCACGAGTCTCAAACGCCATGGTGAGAGTTTGCTCGCCGAATGGAACATTCGTATGTGCCGCAGTTTTCGACTTGATAGCGGATGGCCAGGTTATTTCCTTCCATGAAGTCGACAATCTTTTTCCGGTGCCAGAGGGTGATGCATCATCGAATGGGCTCAGCAAGGATTCGGTTTGCAAGTCGAAGAGAGTTCCGTCGGTGCTGGTAAGGAAACCCACGACGGATTTCTGAGATTCATTATTCAGTTGTTCCGCCCAGTCTGTGATGATCAACTCTGGAGGATGGCCATATTGATCGATCAACCGCGCAACTGGGGCCCAGTCCGTCGTCGATACCGCGACGCCAAACGTCCCTTGAGCGTCAGCGATCGAACAGAGGTTGGGTTTCAGGACTTTCCCCGAGGATCGGGGTATTTCGGTGACCTGCCAAGGTTCCGATGGGGATTGGAACCGCTGCGGTTGGATCAGGTCGCGTCGGAACAGAAAATAGGAGTTCCCGACATGCAGTCCCAGGAAATTCGTATCGGCATACCCTCGGATGGTCGATGCGAGATCGAGTTCCAAATGAGAAAGTATCTCAGAAATTTGAGTCAGCGTATCGAGCGGAATATGCATGATTCGATCACTTTACCAAGTTCCCCTCGGGAATGGTGGAATTGACGGTTTTTCGCCGCGAAAGTAGACTTTCGCCCGCAAATAGCAGGGAATTACCCTTATTCCAATTTTCGCAAAACGGGAGTAGCGCGTTAGGCCATGGCAAACAAGTTGATCTATTTCTTTGGCAAATCAAAGACCGATGGCGACGGAGGTATGAAATCTCTCCTTGGGGGCAAGGGAGCTAACCTAGCACAAATGACAAAGATCGGGCTTCCCGTTCCTCCTGGGTTCACGATCACGACCGAGGTCTGTGTCCATTACTACAAGAATGGAAGGAAAGCCCCGCCTGAACTGACTTCTGATATGGAGAAGGCGGTCAAGTGGATGGAGAAGGAGACCGGGAAGAAGTTTGGAGATCCCAAGAATCCGCTTCTGGTTTCCGTTCGATCCGGGGCTAGAGACTCCATGCCTGGGATGATGGATACCATTTTGAACTTGGGCCTCAATGATGCCACATGCGAGGGGCTCGCTGCGGCGACGAACAACCCACGCTTTGCTTGGGATTCCTATCGTCGCTTTTTGCAGATGTATGGCGATGTCGTCATGGGTGTGCAGAAGCGAAGCGAGAACGAGCACGAGCCATTTGAAGAGGTCATGGATGCGTTGAAGAAGGAAGTCAACGTCAAGGAAGACACCGAATTGAGCGCCCTCCATCTGCAGGAGCTTGTAAAACGCTATAAGAAATTAATTAAGGATCGAACGGGCAAGGCGTTTCCAAACGAGCCAATGAAGCAACTCGAGGGTGCTGTTTTTGCCGTTTTCGGATCTTGGATGAACGAGCGAGCGATCCTTTACCGACAGAAGTACCGCATTCCCGACGAATGGGGAACCGCGGTCAACGTGCAGAGCATGGTCTTCGGAAATATGGGAGATGACTGCGCCACCGGGGTCGCCTTCACTCGTGATCCGGCGAACGGCGAGAATGTCTTCTACGGTGAATACCTAGTCAACGCTCAGGGTGAAGACGTGGTGGCCGGAGTTCGAACGCCGATGAAGATCGCTGACATGGCGAAAGACAAAATCATCGGGGCTGCATACAAAGAACTCGTGGATGTTCGCAAGATTCTCGAAAAGAACTTTGGGGACGTTCAGGATTTTGAATTTACCATCGAGAAGAAGAAGCTCTACATGCTCCAAACTCGAAATGGCAAGCGGACGGCATTGGCCTATGTGAAGATCGCTCATGATATGGTCAAGGAAAAACTGATGACCCCTGAGCACGCTATCAAGTCCGGGGATCCTGAAGCCTTGAATCAGCTGCTGCAGCCGATCTTTGATATCAAAGCTTACGACCAAGCGAAGAAGGAAGGGCGACTGATGGCAGTCGGTCTACCTGCCGGGCCAGGAGCCGCTTCAGGAGCAGTCGTTTTTTCGGCTTCGAAGGCTGAGGAATTGGCTGCCAAGGGACAGCACGTCGTCCTCGCACGCATCGAAACGAGCCCAGAAGATCTGCGGGGCATGATCGCCTCCGATGGTATCCTCACGGCTCGCGGTGGTGTTTCGAGCCACGCCGCCTTGGTCGCCCGTCAAATGGGTAAGGTGTGTGTCGCTGGTGCAGGTGATATCGAGATCGACTATCACAAAGGAACGCTGAAATGCAAGGGTGTCACCCTGAAAGAAGGGGACTCTATTAGCATCAATGGAACCACCGGAGAGGTTTTCCATGGAAAGATCGCGACCGCCGATAGCGAGCTGAAGCAAGTGCTGGTAGGCAAGACCCTGAAGCCCAAGGACAGCAAGGTTTTCCAATATTACGACTTCATCATGAAGCTCGCAGACAAATACCGAACCCTCGGCTTGCGAACGAATGCAGATCAGCCGGACCAAGTGGTCAATGCGGTCGCCTTCGGTGCTGAGGGGATCGGGCTATGCCGAACCGAGCACATGTTCTTTGAAGGCGATCGCATCATCGCCGTGAGACAGATGATCCTCGCCAAGAACGAAGAGGATCGAAAGAAGGCCCTGGCAAAGCTATTGCCCTACCAGCAAAAGGACTTTGAAGGGATCTTCCGGGCTCTGGATGGGCTCCCAGCGTGCATTCGTCTGCTCGATCCGCCATTGCACGAGTTCCTCCCGCAGCATGACAATAAGAAGGGGCAGGAAGAAGTTGCCAAGCAGCTCGGCATATCGACGACGGAAGTCAATCGACTGGTTTCCGAGCTTCACGAGTTCAATCCGATGCTCGGCTTCCGCGGGTGCCGTTTGGGTATCCTCCGCCCGGAGATCACCGAGATGCAAGCGAGAGCGATTTTCCAAGCTGCTGCAGCGGTGCTGAAGGAAGGTACCAAAGTCAAACCAGAGGTCATGGTCCCGTTGGTCGGCTTTAAGAAAGAACTCGATCTTCAAGTCGAGATCGTTCATCGGGTTGCAGCCGAGGTGATGAAGGCGACCGGCAAAAAGTTCCCCTACACAGTTGGAACGATGATCGAGGTTCCTCGAGGCGCACTGACCGCGGATGAGATCGCTGAGACGGCGGAGTTCTTCTCCTTTGGTACGAACGATCTCACCCAAACGTGCCTCGGGATGAGCCGGGATGATTCCGGTTCGTTCCTTCCAGCCTATCAAGGTCTCGAGATCATCAAGGCTAACCCATTCGCATCCATCGACCGCACGGGAGTTGGCCAACTGATGAAGATCGGTGTCGATAAGGGAAGGTCGAAGAGAACGGATCTGAAGATTGGGATCTGTGGAGAGCATGGTGGCGATCCGTCGTCCGTCGAGTTTTGCCACATGGTCGGATTGAACTACGTAAGCTGCAGTCCTTTCCGAGTTCCAATCGCTCGACTAGCCGCAGCTCAAGCCGTGCTTCGAAATCCAGCACCTTCGGCGACGGCTAAGGTGATCAAGGATACGAAGCCAAAGACAGCAACTCGTTCCAAGACCAAAGCAAAGGCTTAATGGAACGATCCTCAGGTTCGCGGAGTGGTTGATACTCTTTTCCGCTTAGCCATGAGAAGATAAAGCGAGGAAGGGGAGCGAGTGATCGACTCGTTCCCCTTTTTGTAGCTCCGATTGGAAACGTTCCCTCGAAACGATGGGTTGTAGGATCGTTCGTTGTCTCGAATGGTTTGATCGACGGATCAGCCGATGATGACATGGGGATGATTTTGGTTCTAATGGTAACCGATTGCAAGGTAACCGATTGCATCGCACAGAACGGAGGCTTGTGCGGGACGCTCGCTCAAAGTTAGCGAGAGGTCTGTTGTCAAACTTGAGAGGGGCTAAGAGAGAATCTGGAGCAGGCTCCGATTCATTGCAATCCTTTGTCGAAAGTGCTTTTTTGTCTAAGAATGTGATGGTAGTGCTGGGCGAATCGATGGGCCTCGTCCCGAACGTACTGGAGCAATCGCAGCGCAAAGGACTCACGACCCAGACGGATCGGATCCGACATCCCGGGTCGATAGATCTCCTCCTCTCGTTTCGCGAGAGAAACAATCGTGGGTGGTTCGATTTCTTGATCGCGAAACGCGGCCAAAGCGGCGTTGAGTTGTCCCTTGCCACCATCGATCATCAACAAGTCCGGAAAGGCATCTTGCTCGTCAGACAAACGTCGGAATCGCCTTGAGATAACCTCGTGAATACTTCGAAAATCGTCGACACCCTCGATATCCTTGATCCGATATCGTCGGTACCCAGGTTTGAAAGGCAAGCCGTCAAGGAATCGGACTAGCGAGGCGACGGTATCGTTTCCACCGAGGTGGGCGATATCCACTCCCTCGATGACTCGAGGCTCTTTTGCCATTTTGAGCACTTTTTGTAAGGCCCGCATTCCTTTTTTGGGGTCGATGTAAAAGACTTCGGGTTGTGCATGGACATCGATATCCCCCCGATCTCCGAGGTTTTCGAGGAGCCGTATTTCATCGCGCAGTTTGGCGGCCCGTTCGAACTCCAATTTCGAAGAGGATTCCTGCATTTCGAAACGCATTTGTTTAAGAAGCTTTTCGCTGCCTCCCTCGAGAAAGGTTTGGAGTCGGCGAATATCTCGTTTGTAATCCGCCTTGGAGATGCGTCGATTGCAGGGCGCGGTACACTGGCGAATAGAGGCTAGCAGGCAAGGGCGAAACCACTCCCATCTCGGGTCGTTTTCCTCGATATCGAGGGAGCAAGTCCGGAACTTGAAGACCCGCTGCATCACTTGCAAAGCGCCTCTCAGTTGACCTGCGCTAGTGAACGGCCCGTAGAGCTTTGCTCCTTTCTCGCGAGGCGTGCGCGTGACTTCGACGCGGGGAAAATCCTCATGAGTCGTGATCATGAGGTAAGGGAAAGTTTTGTCGTCTTTCAGATCCTTGTTGTATTTGGGCTGGATATCTTTCACGAGACGATTCTCAGTCAGTAGAGCATCCACCTCGCTCGCGCAGAGCATGTAGTCAATGTCGGCTATTTCATGAATCCAGTCGGCTGTTCTGACCTCTTCGGCGGCGGCTGCATGGAAATAGCTGCCGGCGCGGGCGCGGAGATTTTTTGCTTTCCCGACATAGATCACAACCCCCGCGACGTCCTTCATCAAATAGACGCCTGGGGATTGCGGAAACTCGCGCACTTTTTCTGCAGCACGACGGAAACCAAAATTCGCGTTCAAGAGATGATCGATGCGGCGTAACAAATCCGGAGTGGATTCGGCAAGATGTTCATCTCTTTCCGGCTCGGGATGTTCCAGATCCAGTTCGTCGGCTTCATCAGGGAAAAAAGTATCATCCATGTTCGGCTGCCTATCCTAGAATCTGGTGCAAATGAAAGTGGTGTTTGCCTAACTTACCACCATAGTTTCCACCTGTTATTTTACGCACGCCACAGGATGGGCCAACCTCGCATGCCGCTTTGATTCCAACTCGCATCGCTTCGGCAACAATCTCGGGTTGCAATGCATCGATAACCAATTCCAAAGCCGCGCTCGTTTCATCCAGAATGAGGGAGGGTGTCTGCTCGCGCAACGTAGGACAAAAGGCATCGTTGGTCGAAGCGTTGAGCATTTTGTACTTGGAACCCACCTTGGAACCGCTCCGGGCGACGCCGCCAGGAAACGGGGTGATGCAGCCCGGAATCTTCTTGATCGCCCTCACGGCTGAATCGCATGCGTGCAGCGCTCCGTGAATCGTTTCTGCCAAGACCAAGAAATTTCCGCCGCCGACTGCAGGCTGACGAAACACCGAATCCTGACACACGAATTCGCCGTCCATCACCGGGATTCGCCAATACCGTTCCTGACCGATCACCTTCGAGATTTGATAACCATCTCCGAAGTAACGGAGCCGAGACCCCATCGCGATCCGTTTGCCCTGCTCCATCGCACCGAAGACAGAGGTGCTGGGGCAGGTCAGGACGCATTGGCCGACGCGTCGAACCAATTGCTTTTCGAGTTCGTTGCCGGAGACGCTAAAAACCAGGACGGATACTCCGGGCCGTCCATCTGGAGTATTCTCGCCATCTAAAAACCGTTCAATACCAGCTTCGACTCCGCATCCGATGACGCTCGTTGCGAAACCTGTCATCGCCTCGGCAGCCCGTCTCGCCCATGTCGGTTCGGCCGCGGTAATCAAAATCCGAGTCGCCGTCATATCAAACGCTTCTGCAAAAGTATCTTCTATATCGATACCATTAATCTGCATGATGGCCACCCATGGACTGAATCGAGTAAACTTTGCGTTAAATAAGAGAGCGACCCCGTTGGAATTGTTCGATTGCCGTCTGGCACCCCGGCAACCGGTTGCGTCATAATGTACCGGCGATAAGAGACAGGCGGCTAGCCGGTTTCTTAGGCTCGTGTTTACATCATTTTACTTCCCCTCGTGAGATAACCATGGGACGATTCGAAATCGGTTTTCAGCACCCATGGTACCTGCTATTGCTTTTCGTCATCCCGGTCACTTGGTGGCTGGGTTTGCGTTCGCTCGCTGGTTTAGGGCCCTGGAGGCGTGGGCTGGCTTTGCTTTTTCGTTCTCTCGTTTTGTTGCTCGTCATTCTGGCGCTGGCAGGAATACAGTGGATTTGGTCGAGTGATAAGTTAACGGTGATCTATTTGCTGGATCAAAGCGATTCCATACCCATTGCCAAACGACAATTAATGCTGGAGTATGCGATTCAGAGCGTTCGAAGTCATCGGCGTGAGGATCGGCAGGATCGAGCAGGACTGATCATTTTTGGCCGGGAAGCCTCGATAGAAATTCCTCCGCTCGATGAGAATTTACCGAATATTTCGAGACCGGAGTCCAATTTTGGAAAGTCCGATGCTACGAATCTGGAAAGCGCGTTGAAATTGGCCCAGGCCAGTTTCTTGGAGGACTCGGCCAAGCGTATTGTCATCTTGACCGATGGCAATCAAACCTTAGGATCGGCGGAGTCAACTGCCCAGCGTCTTAGCGAGAATGGAATTGGGATCGATGTCGTGCCCGTCAAACTCGATACGAGTACAGAGGTACTGGTCGAAAAGATCGACATCCCTGGATTCGTTCGCCAGGGACAGACGGTCGATGCTCGTGTTGTTATCAATAAGTTCAATGCGGCTGGCTCGGATGCCTCGGTGGACGGCAGATTGCGAGTGGTACGTCGAATCGGTAATCAATCCGAGGTTCTTGCGGATGGCCCTTACACACTCGATAAGGAAATCAATGTCGTTCCGATTCCGCATAAGATCGAGGTGAACGCAGGTTACACCTACGAGGCGGAATTCATTCCATCGGATGCTGCACTAGATACGATTGGCCAAAACAATAAAGCGACCGCCTTTACGTATGCGCGCGGCAAGGGACGTGTCATGTTGATCGAGGACACGAGCCATCCGGGTGAGTATCAAAGCTTGGTGGATGCTTTGCGCCGCAGCGATATCGAGGTGGATGTACGCGATACTTCAAATATGTTCGCGAGCTTGATCGAATTGCAGAGCTACGATTCGGTAATCTTGGCAGGAACACCTCGGACATCCGGGGACGAAGCAACCAAAGTCGTCGCGTTCTCCGATGATCAAATCAACATGCTGGTGCAGAGTGTCCAGCAATTCGGCATGGGAATCCTGATGCTCGGTGGTCCGGAGGCTTATGGAGTCGGTGGTTGGAACAATTCCAAGCTCGAAGAGGCCATGCCTATCAACTTTGCGATTAAGAATTCCAAAATCGAGGCTGTGGGTGCGCTAGCCATGGTGATGCATGCCTCGGAAATGCCGGAGGGAAATCATTGGCAAAAACAGATCGGCAAGGCTGCCCTAGATGCGCTCGGGCCCAGCGACTACTGCGGTGTGGTTCAGTACGATATGTCCGGGGATAAATGGCTTTGGGGAGACAAGACCGGGATGGCTCGTGTCGGTGATTCCAAATCACAAATGCGAGCGAAAATCAATCAAATGATTCCGGGCGATATGCCTGACTTTGATTCCTCCCTGAGCATGGCGTTGAAATCGTTAAAGGTTGTACCCGCAGCCTTAAAGCACATGATTGTGATCAGCGATGGCGATCCTAGCGCCGCATCGAATAGCGTGCTGAACGGATATAAAAACGCAAAGATCAAGATATCGACGGTAGCCGTAGGAACGCATGGTGCTGCTGGGCATGCCGAGCTGAAGAGAATCGCGAATACGACGGGAGGGAATTACTATGTCGTAACCAATCCGAACGCTCTCCCCAAGATCTTCATGCGTGAAGCCAGAAGAGTTGCCAAGCCTTTGATTTTCGAGCCAGAGGGAGGAGTCGTTCCATTCACCAAACAGTCCCATGAAGTTCTTTCGGGGATCAACGGTCAATTGCCTTCGTTGAGTGGCTTCGTCCTAACGGAGCGCAAGGATAGCGCTTTGGTCGAAATCCCGATCGTATCGCCAAAGCCTAGCGATGAGGAAAACGCCACCATCCTTGCAACTTGGAACTACGGTTTGGGACGAACCGCTGTATGGACTTCTGACGCTGGGCACCGCTGGGCAAAGGAGTGGACAGACTCTGCGTTGTACGACCAGTTCTTTTCGCAACTGGTGCGATGGACAATGCGTCCCAGCAACGATGACGGAAAGTATTCCATCGCGACCAACTTGAAGGATGGTAAAGTGCAAGTGGTTGTAACGGCGCTGGATGATCGCGATGGCTTCGTGAATTACTTGGACATGGGAGCGATCGCCGTGGGACCGGACTTGAATCCCGTTAATGTTGCGATGAAGCAGGTTGCTCCAGGACGTTACGTCGGCGAATTGACCCCGGATCAAGCGGGTAGTTATATGCTAAGCGTCATTCCAGGTCGGAACAAACCCCCGATCACAACAGGTGTCACCATCCCCTTCTCGGACGAGTATCGTGTGCGACAGGCAAATTTGCGTCTCTTGCAGCAACTCGCCGATCGGAAACCTGTGGGTGGCGAGGAAGGGATTTTGGCACAACCGTTGGAAAGTGATTCCATCAAGGAATTGGTTGGAGTGGATACATTTCGATCCGGCTTACCACCGGCTAAGAGCCTTCAAGATATTTGGCCGCTCGCTGTAGTGGTGGGAGCAACGCTTTTTTTTGCTGACGTCTTTGTGCGACGCGTCGCCATCGATCTCGGAATGCCCCTCCGAGCGCTCGCCAAGCGATTACGAGGGAGAGGTGTTTCGACTGCCGATCAACAGCTTCAGGATCGGTTGGATCGACTCCGCTCGAGCAAGATCGACGTCCACGAGGGTATCGAACGAAATCGGACCAGCACGACCTGGGAAATAGAACCGCAAGACACGAAAGGTTCTGTATCTGCGACGGATGCCTTCTCCCTAAAGTCCTCGTCCAAACGAGAGAGTGATCCGAGCCCGACGGATAAACCCACCATCAAAGTCGATGAAGAACAAGGTTACACGTCGCGGCTTTTGGAAGCCAAACGAAAGGCAAAAAAACAGCAATAACGAGTTCTCGGAGCTCGTGACGGTTCGCTCTGAACGCCTGAGTGATCGAGCTTGTATCGCGCAGGAACGTAGTCAATTTTTCGAGTCAGATCCTTTTCACTTAACACCACGAACCTTCGAGGAATTTCATGAGTAATGTCGCCGAATCGATGCAGCAAGAAGCCGAGCGTTTTCGGAACCGTTATAGCGCGGTAAGAGAACAAATCGGTCGGGTCATCGTCGGTCATGATGACATCGTGAATGGAGTTCTGACTGCTATGTTCGTCGGTGGCCATTGCCTGCTTGAGGGTGTTCCGGGGCTAGGTAAAACGATGCTGATCAAAACACTTTCCGAGACTCTGTCTCTAGACTTTAATCGAATCCAATTCACACCGGATTTGATGCCTTCAGATATCCTCGGAACGAACATGATTGTCGAGAACGAGGGGAGACGTGAATTCCAGTTTCAAAAGGGGCCGATCTTCACACAGATTTGCTTGGCTGACGAAATCAATCGTGCAACGCCCAAGACACAATCTGCGTTGTTGGAAACAATGCAGGAAGGGACCGTGACTGTCGCTGGACATCGCTATGAATTAAAGAAACCTTTCTTTGTACTCGCAACGCAGAATCCGATCGAACAGGAAGGAACCTATCCTCTCCCGGAAGCTCAGTTGGATCGATTTCTTTTTAAGCTGGTCGTTGGCTATTCGACACGCGAAGAATTGAACACAATCATTGACCGCACCACCCGCGGTGAAGTTATCCGGCCTGACAAGGTGATGGATGGTGAAGAAATTCAGCACTGGCAGAAACTGGTTCGTCAGGTCGTTCTCGCTAAGCATGTCCAGGATTATGCCGCTCGATTGATACTAGCAACGCATCCCGGTGGGAAATTAGCACCGGACATTACGAATCAATACATTCGATGGGGAGCCAGTCCTCGCGGAGCGCAGACGGTTGCACTCGCATCGAAAGTGCGAGCGCTTCTCGACGGCCGCTACAACGTTAGCTTTGAGGATATTCGGCGAGTGTACTTGCCCGCGATGCGACATCGTGTTTTGCTCAATTTTGAAGCCCAAGCGGAAGGGGTGGAAGTCGATCGCGTACTGCTCGATATTCTCGAAAAGGTTTCAGAAAAAGCTGAGGATTTGGTTTGAGGCGGGATTTTAGCCAGCCAGAGCGTTCTCAGGTGCAGCACTAGGGAGCACAAAAAGGGGAAGAACATAAAATACCAGGTACTCATTGCGATGGGCCGCGTCGTCAAATGCGGTCAGCGATTTTTTGCGCTAACCAGCGAAGACGCTGAGGCATGCGTTCCATGGCTGACTTGGCAGCATCAACAGCCCCCGTTTTTAGGGCATCGAGATACTCGGATCCTACTTCCTTCAAGGGCTCCGAAAGACGCTCTCGCAGTAGCTCTTCCATCTCTGCCTGCGTCAAATGATCTACTGCTTCCTCGGTGTCATCCTGCTGACTGTCAATCGCTTCGTGCGACACGAGTGCAGGAACCAACTGAGCAATCTCTGAAATGACGGCTTGGTCATCTGGAAGTACGACGGCAGAGGCTTTTCCGCTTTGTGCGAAGGACCTCTTCATACCCATCGATTCAAAAAACATAATCAAAGTGGAAGCTGTCCTCACGTCTACCTTTGCAGTCAAGTCACCTGTCACTGCGCGGATCATGTCCAAATATCCAGCAGCCTGGGCCGCAAGGGCTTTCGCCTGACCTTCTCCACGAATCTCGGCCGCGTGGGCCTGTGCTCGAGCCTCGGCAGCGGTTCGGACCTGAATAGCCTCCGCCCGTGCCCGCTCGACATCGGTTGCACGCTGCGCAGCTTGTACATCATTAATCGCTTTGACCACATCCTTGTGGGGTGCTACTTCGATGATTGGCACCTGTACAATCTCGAAGCCCAACCTCTCCAAACCCGCTTTGACTTCCCCTATGATGTCCGCGGAAATCTCCTCTTTGTTCTCGAAACATTCAGCAGCAGTTCGCTTCCCAATCGCGGATCGTAGGGCCGAGAGGAGGCGGTCTTTGATAACATTATCCGGATCTTGAACTTCGAATTCCGCGACAGCAGCCTTTTCCCTCAGCACTCGGTACTGCCCAGTGCCTCGGACCGTCACAATCGCTTGGTCCTTCGTTCGAGCCTCCTCCTCTAGGGGAATGCGTTGGAGACCGATATAAACCCGCTCTCCCGATTGAAGGATCGGTATGATGAAATACCATCCCGGATCCAAATCGTTACGTTGTATTTTTCCAGCCCTCAAGATCATTCCGACGAATCCAGGGCGAACACTAAAAATGAAGAATAACTTGACTAGGACTAACCCCAAAAGCAAGACGAATGGAGTCCCGAAGAGCACAAGCCAAAAAATCGTCGTGCGACCATAAGATTCAATTGGGCCGGTGAACAAGAATTCGAACATTGCAAGCTCCCGCTCGTAAGTTCCGATCGTTTACTGTCAGTGGGCGCCCAAAGGGTACCAACGATGGGCGCCTGAAAGGATACC
>JBBAXA010000079.1:0-19606 GCA_040396935.1 Pirellula sp. | reverse complement strand
TTCCACCATGGCAGATTGTCTGCGAGGGTCGGAGGGTTACTTGCAGAATCGTTTGACGTCACAATGGAAAACTCCAATAGGAAGGATTTAAGCAGGCTGCAGAATATATCATACTTTTTGGCTGTCCATGCCAGGGTAGATGGGGCCAGCCTGCAAGATAGTGGGAGCGGATTGTCGGTCTCCCAGAGGGCCCGCAGATCGAGCTAGGGGCTCGTCATCACGTTCTTGCGAGAGCAGTCGATGAGGCATCGCGAGGATAGAGCGCTTCTACCAAGTAAAACCTTGCATTCCAGAGAACTGCGGTCTGTCAAAGACAATTCGATAGGCCACTGAAAACCACCTAAATAGATCATGGTTTCGATTACAGGCCTCAGCTCCGTCTGGCCATTGGACGAACGGATCAGACGGTCGTTGACCCATCGAGCTTCACACCGAAGCGATGTGCAATCACCTTGCAAATCCGTTTGGGTTCGAAAACGTATCCATGTTTGCCGCCGTCTTTGAATCCTTTCGATGCATTCGGCGTGGAGGCTGGACATACTCGCCCCGCTGTCGATTTTCGCAACCAAACGATCGATACCGAACTCGGGAAGTGCGATCGTTTCCTGCCATCCAACGATCAAAAGATCTTCGAGAGATGGATCGGGATCATTCTCGATTCGCTTGGATACAAAAGATTGCGACATCAAAAAAGGAGTCCAGGCTGCATGAGGCGTCAAACCGCATTCCGCAAAAAAATAGATTAAAGGCTAATCGGTTGCCCGATCTGCCTCAGGTACTCTATTGTAAATAGCCCGGAGCTATGGCCGTCAGAAAAAGCGATGTTATAGGCATAATTTCCCACAGGCTTCATCTGCGAGATCGCTAAGGGAATGGTCTCTTCTGCTGACAACACATTGAGAATGTTTTTTGGTTTGCTTTCCGATGCTCGCTTTTTTTCCTTGCAGGTCGCGCATGGGCATGCGTCTCGTAAGAGCGAGAACGGATAATCCAGAGCGGAACCGTCATCCCACTTGATTTCCAGAGATTTACGGTCGCTTAGTCGGAGAGAGACGGGATGAGGGGTCATGACTGTCGATTCCAGAAATGTTATTTCGCTGTCGCTTCGTAAATCGGAAGGTGTCGGTAGTATACCTCCAGTGAAAGCAAATTCAGGGTGGTTACATAGAGCCTGCCACCGTACTCACCGTAAGCGTCAGGGATCGGTTTCATCGGATCCCAGGATCCCGCGTACTCCCCATCTGCGACTTGCGTTCGGATGAGGAGTGGATAAAGGGTACCGTACCATTTTTTCCATTTCTCACCCCCTACATGAAACATGACCTGGGTGGCGTAATACCAATAGTACGTGTCCCGCATCGGAGCCTGCAGAGTACCTTCACCGGGCAGACGTCCGAGAAGCCATTGAGTCCCTTTCTGCATATTCTCATTATCGCGTCTCCAGCCGAGATACAACCGTATCAGTAACCCAACGCTGGTCATGGAGGGGGTCGGAACTCGTCCGTGCTGATTCGTTGGGGAATTGGCTTGCCAGTTGTAGCGATACAAATAAGGTGCTTCTCTGCTTTTGGAGTTCTCGATCCATCGGTTGATACCGATGTAAGCCGTCGATGGGACTTCAAGTCCTGCCAACTCCGCACTCTTGAAGGCCATCATGACCCAGCCCGTAACACTCGTGTCAGATCCCAATCGAGGTGAATATCTCCATCCGCCCCCGATCGGATCTTGACTGGCGACAAGGAAATTCACGGCGCGTTGAGCCGGACCTTTGATTGATTCATCCTGAGTCATGCCATAGGCTTCACATAATGCGAGAGCGGCAATCGAATGGCTGTAGAGCCAGGCATTGGCATCGGAACTCGGAGTGGATCGCTGGTAGAGATCGCCATTTTCCCGCTGATGAGAAATCAACCAATCCAATGCGGCTTTGCATGCAGCCTCATACTTGAATTGGCGATGGGTATAGCCAGCACCTTGAAAGCATAGCAGCGCCAGCGCTGTCGCGGCCGTATCGCTTTGCATGGCTAAACGGGAGTCGTAGTCTCCAAGGCTCCATGAACCATCTCGGCGTTGATGTTCCGTGAGGAATTGGAGTCCGCGTTCGATGGAAAGCTCTGTTTGCGGGCCTAAAGGTCCGAGAGCCGAGGAGGCTTCGGCCTCTCGCTCGGTCATTCGTCGGATCCGTTGCGAGAAGGCCGGGGATGGGATGGGGACATTGCTCGATGCAATCCTCGGTCCGGAGGGTTCGGTCTTTCGAAATCGATTTGGGGAAACATCCGCTGGACGCAAATCCGGCAGCGAGATTTCGGGCGGCTGCTCCGATTTTTGTCGAGGTGGAATTCCAGCGGATGGCTCAATTCGCGTTTTACTTCCCAGCTCAATGGGTTTTCCTCCCAAGTCACCCATCGATGGTCTCGCCGGTACCGGCTTTGGTGACTTCTCGATCTTCATCGAGCTTGAAAGGTCGAATGGAGCGAGTGTGGATTCCGACGGTTCTATCGAGCCATTGGGAAGCTGATCGATGGGGACATTGGAGGTTCCGGAGGGGTTTCTGCGTAACTCCCCGATCGGTCGACGCTCGATGTTCGTCGACTCTGGCTGAAATCGCTGTTCCGATAACAAGGCGCGGTCGAGTGGTTCACTGAGGCGATTAGGGTCGGGATTTGAGCTCCCTAAGGCGTTGGTTGCTGGAGAGGGAGACGGGGAGGAAACTCGCTGGCTCGGCTCCCATCTGGGGATCGCTAGTTGGTTCGCGAGCGGACTCGGCATCGTTGATGAACGCTCAGGCTCGGCGCTCGGTTCGAACGTTGGCTTATCTTGTGGAACAGGTGAAATGGCAACGTTCGGAACGGAGATCCCGGACATGCTCGGTTGGTCCTTCAAAACCTTGGTTCGCTGCGGAGGCTCGACGGAGGGTTGCAGAACATTCAGGGATTGGGCGAGCTGCTGGTCGATCGAGGCTGCCTCATACGTTTTCTTTTGAGGATTTGGTGGAGACGCGGACGCTAGATCGGATGATCTTTGGGGTGTTGGGGGGGGGGCCAAAGTTGGCGAATGGAATCGCTTTTCTGGTCCCATTTCCATCGAGACAGCGACTGGTTCCGATTCGTCGGAGGGGGAAATGTACTGAACATCGAGGCTGGGGACTTCGATGACTTCTCTTCGCAAATTCGGTGGACTCGTTCGGTCTGGTCGTTCCAACTCCTTGGGAAGGGAATGGATGGTGGGCAGGGTGACCGACTCACGAGACGGTTGGAGATCATAACTCCCATCTGCGACTCGGCTTTCACTGATCGACTGGGCGACGTCGAGTCGAAGGGCTGCTGGATCCGATTTTTTTTTCTCAGTGTCGGATAGCTCCGAAGGGTTGTTATCCTTAGTCGGTACAGGTTTCAGGTAGTCAGGGCGGGCATTGTCCGAGGCTTGACGAAGTGGTTGTACATATTCCGGTGGACGCGTTTTCTCGCTCACCCGAACGACCGCAAGCGTCGAAGAGTCCTTTTCCCATGAACCTTGGAATAAGACGAGATGGGTAGCAAACATCAAAAGCAGGAGATGAGCGGAAACACTAGCCAAAAAGCCGACCTGGATCGATCGCTCGATGTACTCATTAGATAAGACATGCGTGAGCATCGAAATCGCAACCAGCCCTGTAGGAATACCCAACAAATAAGTCCATGCATTCCGAATCCAATCGGGCTCATCGAATCGAAAGAGGCGTACGACGAGAAATAGCAGCAGAGCGCCCAGAATCGCGATGGCAACATCGAGGATCCAGAGACCGGCGACAGATACTCTCGATCGAGCGGTCACGGATTCTGTCCCCCGTCCGTGGATATTTTGTAAGTCGGTACTTTGAGCTTGGTACAGAGGTTCATGATATGAACGACGGATTGTACTTCCGTCGTCTTGTCGGAACGTATGACGACAACTTGGCGAACCGGATTGTCTGCGACGGCTCGCTGGATAATCTTTTCGACCTCTTCCAATCCTAATTGGTCTCCCCTCAAGTAATAGTTGCCATCTGCATCGATGTTGACCACCAATTCGTTTGGCTCGAGCGTCATGGGGAGCGCATTGGCCGCAGAGGGAAGTTGGACTGGAAGCTCTCTGTCTTCCTGAGCAAATCGAGTTGCGACCAAAAAGAAGATAAGAAGCAAGAAAACGACATCGATGAGAGGCGTGAGGTTCAGCAGCTCGAGCGCCTTGCCTTTACGTATTACGATGGGCACGGAATCGTATCCTTGGGTGAAGCTGTCGGCATTGCACTTCGAGTGGAGCACCTAAGACCATTTGCGATCCGGGGGAGGCCGATCTCAGAGGATAGGAGAACTACCATTTTAAAGCTTTTTGCGGAATGCGTTTCGAGCGGGTGACCTTCACGTCTTGGGGACAGCCCGCATAGTAGCCAGACCTGTAAAAAATTATATCCAGTTTCATTTCTTCCACCAAAAAATTATGGCTTTGGATTCTGCCGACTGGGGGGCAACACCGCCTGTGGGCTTGACTTTTTCCAGTAAGCCTCAATGATGCTGTGGATTGGGTGAGATCCAATTTTTACAATGAGCAATACCGCGATGCGACTGATTCTCGATGATGGGAATCAAGTCGCATCGTTTTTTTTGCGTGATGCGGAGGTTTAGGATATGTCGGAATTTGTTTCGATGACCCGTGAAGGTTACAACCGAATCAAGGCGGAAATTGAACGGCTGGAGACCATCGAAATGCCACTCATCGCAGAGAAAATTGCTGATGCACGTGCCGAGGGGGATCTCAAGGAGAATGCGGAGTACCATGCTCAACGCGAGAACCAGGGTATGATGCAAGCAAAGATCAATTCATTGAAGGCAAAACTGAGCAGGGCCCACATTGTTGATACGTCCACGTTACCCAGAGATCAGGTCGTTTTTGGAGCAACGGTCAAACTGAAGGATTCATGGGGTGACGAAGAGGTCTACACCCTCGTAGGTGCTGGGGACGAGGACTACGAGAAAGGCAAAATCCTGTCTAGCAGCCCTTTTGGTTCTGCCTTGATGGGAAAAAAGGTAGGCGAGATTGTCGAGATCAATGCTCCGAGAGGTACGCTCAAATACGAGGTTCTCTCGATCGAATTTGAAGACTAAGATTTGCGTTCCCTGGACATGACTTTCGCAGTCCGAACGTGGGACGTTCTCCTGGGACTGGATGGCTCTACATCCAGGATTGGATGTTTGCTAGGGGAGCTGGATGCTGCTCAGGAGAGTTAGACGTCTGCTCAGGAGAATTGTGTGCTAGGATGCTCCTTTGGCACAACGCTTGTAAGCTTTGATTGGTTTCCTCGGTCTGGCAGTTGGTTCGTACCTTCTGAATAATCCCTTTATGACAGAAAAAACAAAAGACGGTGCGGATGTTTCGCTGGGTCCAGCATGTTTGGTGATCGGGATTTTTGGGTTGGTGGGACTCAGCCTGTTTTTTGTCTACATGTCCATCATGCTCATGGGCAATCAAGGCAAGAGGGCTGCAATGTCGGTCCACGAGCAACTCATTCCATGGATCGAGCGATCTCTGTTAGGGCAGAACGATCGCCAGGTGATCATCGATCGTCTAGAGACGCTCGCCAAGGAGATGGAAAGGGAGGAGCTGACCTCCAGGCAGCTTACCCGTTTGGCTCTCCGCTTAACAGAAAGTACGATTCTCCAATGGGGTGTCGTGGAGCAGTTGAATCAGATCGCACAGTCATCCGATTTGAACGCAGCAGAAAAAGAGGAGTTTTCCAAAGCATGCGATCGGTGGTTGAATTGTGCGAGCACTGGAAAGCTCAACATGAAGGATATGGAGTTCGGAACACAAAATGTGTGTATCAAAGAGCATCCTTCGGGGCGGCTCGTACCGCGTGAAAAGATTGATGCAGATAGGCTCCGTGAATTCATGCGACGCATTACGACGATGTGCGATCGTTTTGAAGTTCCGAAGGAGGAGTTTTCGAAAAGTGTTTCCCAGGTCTTCTTGCAGGTAATCGAGGAAGCTCTTGAGGAAAAATGATTCCGAGTACGATGATATTGAAGCTTTCTCGAGGGAGCATTTCATGCGTCGGGCCCTCGAACTTGCGGCACAAGCAGCATCGGAGGATGAGGTTCCGGTGGGGGCGATTGTCGTTTATCAGCATCAGATCATTGCAGCCGCCTACAACCAGCGCGAGCAGTTAGCCGACCCGACGGCTCACGCCGAGATGATCGCGATCACGCAGGCTGCTGCCTATCTGAAATCTTGGCGCTTGGAGGGTTGCGAGTTGTATGTAACCCTCGAGCCATGTCCCATGTGTGCGGGGGCGATCCTGCAGTCACGCATTCCGAAAGTGATTTACGGTGCTATCGATACGAAAGCGGGTGCGGTCGAATCGCTTTTTCATCTGTTGAGCGATCCGCGTTTGAATCACCGCTGCGAGATCTTGGGAGGTGTATTGGCGAGTGAGTGTGGACGGATATTGACTGAATTCTTTGAAGCCAAAAGACGTCTAGGGAAGAAATAGAAAGGGGGCCTTCGTTGAATTCCAAAAAGAGTCCTCCACCGTCAGGGCCTTGGCAAATCGGCATGCTGAAGGGGGATTCGTTGGATTCACTCAAGGGAGGATCACCAGCGCAGCCCCTGTTTGATAGTTCGTTACTGCGATCCATCGGAGGATGTGGTGCAGCAGATCCATTTGCATTCTTACTCGACAATCGTTGGTATATTTTTTTCGAGATGATGCGTGCGTCGCATCCGGATGCGGTTATCGCTGCTGTATCTACCGAGGATTTTTCGACATTTCAATCTCATGGCGAAGTGCTCGCTCCGGGGTACCATCTTTCTTTCCCACACCTGTTTGAGCATGGAGGGGAAATCTACATGATGCCCGAATCCAAGAAGCAACAGCGTGTCGATCTGTTCAAGGCGTTGGAATTCCCCGGTCGCTGGGAGTTTTGTAAGACAGTTCTTCGGGGTAAGTATATGGATGCCTCGATCCTCTTCTATCGGGGCAGATATTGGCTCTTTGCAGGATGGCTTTCGTACTGGCTGCGGGTCTTCTATGCGTCCAGCCCGCTGGGCCCCTGGAAACCTATCCTGCAACCTGTGGCCAGGTTCTACAACAAAGCGAATGTACGTCCAGGCGGAAAACCGATTGTTTGGAATGAGCAAATCATCCGTTTCGCGCAGGATAACAGGCGTTACTACGGTCACCAATTAACAGCCATGCGAGTAACGACCCTCAATCGGTTCCTTTTTCGAGAGACGCCCATGTTTCCAACTCCTTTCCTGACGCCTGCAGGTCGTGGTTGGAACGATGCAGCAATGCATCACCTCGATGTGCATCCGACGGGAGATCGGTTTATCGCTTTTGTCGATGGAGCGTCCAACTCGGCGACTTAGCGTATGTCCATGACCCTGAAAAAGAGAATGCGAGTTTTGCTTCACCGAGCTACGATCGCGATAGGGGTAGATACTCGAAAGCTACGACCGGATCGTCAGCTTCTCGAAAGAACGATATTCACACAACTTCAGAAGGATCCTAGGTGTCAAAGCATTCTGTTTGTCGGATGCGACTGGTATACCCTTCACTATCCAACCTTATTCAAAACAAAGCGTTTCGTCACGCTAGAGCTCAGACCTGAATGCGCACCATTTGGTGCTAAAGAGCATATTGTCGATTCCTGTACCAACATAACCTCGCATTTCGAAGCGAACTCGTTGGATTGCGTTGTGTTCAACGGTGTTTTTGGATTCGGATTGAATGCCCCCTCCGAGATTGAACGAACCCTGGTGGGGATTCACGAGTCGCTACGGCAAGGAGGGCTGTTGATCTTTGGTTGGAATGACTTGCCCGATACAGTGCCTCTTCCCCTGGACGATATCGTCGCACTCCAGAATTTCACACCTTGTACATTTGGCGATCTGCCTTCGGTCGTTCATTCTTCTGAAGTGAATCGGCATCGATTTCACTTCTATACGAAGGCTTAGGCAGCTAGCAGTCGATGATAAATCTTTAGAAGCTTGGAAGCGACGACCGTAGCCCCACAAAGCTCGTGCACCCTCTGCTTGGCGGATTTCGCCATCCGAAGGCGGTCCTTCGGATCATGGTAAAGCCGTGAAATCGCATTTCCTAGCTTGCGGTCGTCTCCTTTTGGAACAACGATCCCATCGATTTCATTCCTAACTAGCTCCTTCATTCCCCCCGCATCGCTCACGATAGGAGCAATCCCTTGTTGCATCGCTTCAATCAGGGCACGACACAATCCCTCTGAACGAGACGGCATCACGAATAGATCAAAGGCATGGATCAGCAACCGTGCGTCGATGACTAAGCCTGGCATGACGACCCGTCCTCTATTTTCAGGGGAGCAGGCTAGCCTCTCAACTCGTTCATCCTTTCCCGGTCCTACGATTACAAATCGCATGTCGGGAATTTCCAGTTTCCGTGCAGCCTCGACCAGGACATCGATCCCCTTCACAGGCCGAATGTTTGCAATGCATCCGACAACAAATGCATCCTCAGCGATATTCCAAGTTCGCCGAATCTGCTGAACCGATTCGGTATGTTTGCTGACATTGACGCTGTTGTAGACGACCATGTCTTCAGAAACGTTGAAGCCACATTCGATCATCGATTGCCTCACTGCGTTGGACTCGCAGGTATGGGCGGCAACCATCGGATGGTAAAAGGTGATCCAGTTAGCCGGATCCAGTCGCGAGACTTTGCGGACGATTCCACGGAAGGAGACGATTCTGGGGCGGCGCATCCCGAGTGGAAGTGTGGATGCCGCCAGATTCGTCCACGCGAGAGCAAAGTTGGTAAAAGCTTGGACAATGTCCGGTTGGAATTCGATCATCAGCCTGCGGAGATCGCGAATCACACGCGGGAGAAGTTTTTTATTCCCCTGAAAAATGACCTCACGGAGTTTGTCTTGGCATGCTCGGTCGAAGGGGTGCTCTACATGGCAGCAGACGGCTAGGACATCATGCCCTTGTCGGCACAATTCCCGAACCACTTCGCCCGGTGCGTAAATCAGTAAGAGCCTCATAAACGATCAATCGGCTTGCTAAGGGAATTGAACAACCACACCATAGTGAATCGAGCCGTTCGCGCCCTGAAGCCTGCCAACGGCTTTCATCGTGTGGAAAAGCCATCCTTGAGCTAGTAGCGATTTTGAATAGCTTGCAGGGAGCATCCGCTTGAGGGCGCTCCTCGCCTTGTACCAATAACGATCATGAAAGAAGATGCGGTCGACGATGGTTCCACCAAATCCGAGGAACGTTTTTTCGAAGTCATTTCGGCTGCGGGACTTGATACGCCCAGCAACCAGCATCTTTCCGTCTTTGGCGAGCAATTCCTTGTGGCTAGTCAAAACTTGGTTCCACCAAACCAAATTCCCATCGTTGGCCACATCGCAAATGAGAATCAGATCAAAGCTTTCCGGCGGATAGCTTGGATTCAAAGCATCTTTGACCTCGATGCAAATATTCTTGTTCCGGATTTGGCTACAACGCTCGCGCGTTCTTTGCACGGCGGAGGGTGCAAAGTCATACGCAAAAACCTCTTCGGAGAATTCCGAAAGCAGAAAAGTCATTTGTCCCAAGCCACACGCAACATCCAAGGAACGCCGTGCGTTTGGCGACCACTTCCGAGCTGTCTTGTAAATGAGTTGGAATCGTACCTGGTCCGCGTAAGAGTCATAATCCCATGGATCATCGGAAGCTTGATAGACAGACTCGTAATTCTTCTGACGAGCGAGATTGGCCTCGATATCGATCGTGTTGAGAGATTGTATTGCTGACAAAAGCCTTTTCCCTCCCGGAAAGTCTCACCTCTTCCATCTGCCCAAATCAAAAACTACCATGGCACTAGGAATCATGCGGTATAAGCAGTTTCGATGGCAAGCGTCAAGACGAGAGTAAATCGGATGGAGTTGCCGTTTGAGGAAACCTCCGGGGTGGTCCCAGATGAATCCTCAAGCAGAATGGACTTCGAGGAGAGGGTAGGCCAGGTCGAATGGAGGAACCTTACTTTGAAAAATACTTGAAAAAAGTACCTGCTGGTAGCGATCCAAATCTTCGATTGGGGGAGCAATTGGATAGTTTTCGAACATGGTTACGATCCATCCCGGAAGAGAGAACTCTCGATATTCATTACCCTTACACATGGACTTTTCGGGAAGTCGTTAAGCATTTGTCGGATTGTGAGAGGGTTTTCGCGTTTCGAGCGCTTTGGATCGCTCGAGGTGAGACCGAACCTGCGTCCTCCTTCGATGAATCTCGCTTTTCTCTCGAAGCACACGCTAGGCGCTGTGGATGGTGCGATTTGGTCGATGAGTTCGAGCACGTCCGCTTCGCGACGATAAGTCTATTTCAGATGATGCCATCCGCAGCGTGGGAGCGTTGTGGTATTGCAGCGGAGTATCAGGTGGATGTCGAGATGCTGTGTGCGATGATATACGGGCATGTTGCTCATCATGAGGCGATTCTGCGAACTCGATGGAAAACATACGTTCTAAGTCACGACAACGAATAGATCGACCGATCCGATGACAGCGATACTGGGTATTTCAGCTTACTATCACGATTCAGCAGCAGCCCTCGTCGTCGATGGCCGTATCGTCGCTGCGGCGCAGGAAGAGCGATTCACACGTAAGAAACATGATGCGAGTTTTCCTGTTCACGCAATCGCATACTGTCTTCAGCATGCTGGCTTGGAACACCAGGATATTGACTATGTCGGTTTTTACGACAAGCCGCTGACGAAGTTCGAGAGACTGCTTGAAACGTATCTTGCCTTTGCACCGTTGGGATACCCATCGTTTCGACGAGCAATTCCATTGTGGTTGAAGCAAAAGTTACACATACCTCGCGACATACGAAATCATCTACCTCGATTTCGACGAAGGCCTGTCTTCCTGGATCACCATCAATCGCATGCTGCGAGTGCCTTTTTCCCATCTCCGTTTGAAGAAGCTGCGATCTTGACTATCGATGGTGTCGGTGAGTGGTCAACTACATGCTTGGGTATCGGGCGGGGCAACCAGATCGAGCTTCTCAAGGAGATCCGATTTCCGCATTCCCTGGGTTTGTTGTACTCGGCATTTACCTATTACACCGGGTTCAAGGTGAATAGTGGGGAATACAAACTCATGGGTTTAGCTCCTTATGGAGAGCCTCGCTTTCGCGATCGAATCCTCGGGAAACTTTTGGATCTCAAAGAGGATGGGTCCTTTCGAATGGATATGAGCTATTTTCGGTACTGCTACGGTCTTACGATGACGAGCCCGAAATTCCATGAGCTTTTTGAGGGACCTCCGCGCGAACCGGAAACGTTGTTGACGCAGCGCGAGATGGATATCGCTGCCTCCGTCCAGTCCGTGACCGAGGAAATCATGCTGCGTATGGCGAGACACGCTTTTGCCTTAACCGGTACCAAGTATTTGGTGCTTGCAGGTGGGGTCGCGCTGAATTGTGTCGGGAATGGTCGGATCTCGCGCGAGGGACCGTTCGAGAGAATCTGGGTGCAGCCGGCTGCTGGGGATGCCGGTGGTGCCTTGGGGACAGCATGCTTCATATGGCACCAATTGCTCCAAAAGACCCGACACACCAGCCCGCGGGATCATTTGGGTGGCGCCTTTTTAGGCCCCGAGTATTCACCGGATTCTATTCGTGATTCACTCGAGGCTCAAAAGGCCGTCTATAGGCTCATGCCAACGGATGAAGAACTGTGCGACTATGTCGCTAGAACCATCGCAGAAGGGAAAGTTGTCGGTTGGTTTCAAGGACGGATGGAATTTGGACCGAGAGCACTGGGCGCACGTAGTATCCTGGGGGATGCGAGGAGCGATCGGATGCAATCCACGATGAATCTCAAAATCAAATTTCGCGAATCCTTTAGGCCCTTCGCGCCGATCGTCCTGCTGGACCGCGTGGACGACTATTTCGACTGGAAGCAGGGAGAGGAAAGTCCCTACATGCTATTGGTCGCGCCGGTCAAAACAGCTCTTCGGATCGATCCTGTCGAAAAGCCTTTCCATGCATTCGGTCTAGACAAACTCCATGAAAAAAGATCTGTTCTACCCGCTATAACCCACGTCGATTATTCCGCACGTATTCAGACAGTCGACCATGACCGTAATCCTTTGCTTTATAAACTTCTGAAGTCATTTGAGTCGATGACAGGTTGTCCGGTCATGATCAACACTAGTTTCAACGTACGGAGCGAACCGATTGTCTGCTCTCCGGACGATGCATTACGCTGCTTTAGGATGACGGATATGGACGTGTTGGTACTAGGCCGTTACATCTTAAGAAAAGAAGATCAAGAAAATGTAACGAGTCAAAGCGAACGAACGAACTATTTGAACCAATTTGAGTTGGACTGATGCTATTTGAAATCAATTGGTCACCACCAGATCGACAGGTCAAGCAATTCGCATTCATTTGTTTCCTGTTGCTTCCTGTTGTGGCTTGGTGGTGGAGTCTTTCCCCCCTCTGGCTAGGTGGATGTTTCTGTGTCGGGACCGCCCTCGCCGTGCTAGGTTTTTTTGCTCCTTGGTTCATCAGGCCTATTTTCGTCGGTATTTCGTTCATGACTGCTCCTCTGGGAATGGTGGTGAGCGAACTGCTTCTCATCCTGATTTTCTTTGGTCTATTCTTCCCTATGGCGATTGTATTTCGATGGCTGGAACGCGATGCTTTGCAACGTAAAATAGAAGTTGATCGGGAATCCTATTGGTCCGACAAAAATCAGCCAGCCAGTATTGAGAGTTATTACAGACGGTATTGAGGACCGAGGATGACAACTGCTAACGACGAACAAGAGAATGAATTCGAAGCTGCTAGTGACGCCCCACCTACCTCTTTGTGGGCTGAATTTTTTCAGTTTGTGGTTGAGAATAAAAAGTGGTGGTTGATTCCTATTCTGCTAGCCTTTGGTTTGATCGGAGTTTTGGTAGTGTTGAGTTCGACTGGAGCAGCACCCTTCATTTACACACTGTTCTAATGGTGGGGTTCAATCGTCGTTCCCAACCTTCGCGGAGTCGAACCAGGAAACGCTGGACGGCGAAACTAGTAGCCATGCTTGTTGGCTGTTTCCTGTCTTTCCTGATTCTGGAATTTTATGTCCGGTGGTTTGATCCATTCCCGATTCTTCTTCGCGGTGGACGGATCGATTTGCCGATACGTTCCAATTTGACCTTTTCATCCCAGGGGGGTTCCGGCCTCGACCCGACCATTCGGGTGTCGTACAACGCGTTGGGATTTCGCGGTCCTGAGCCGCCGATCCACTGGTCCGAAGCCGAGACGATGATTTGCGTTGGGGGGAGTACGACCCAATGTCTTTACCTTTCGGATGGGACGACATGGCCAGATCAGCTCGCGTCCCAATTTTCTGCGTCAGGCAGGAATCTCTGGATCAACAATGCAGGAATCGACGGCCACTCAACGTTCGGTCACCTGCAGTTGTTACAGCAATATGTGCTGCCGCTTCATCCTCGATCGGTATTGTTTTTGGTGGGGCTGAACGATGTGGATCGAGTCGATCTCGGAAAGAGCGATGCGACGACACTTCGAGGTTTAGGAAAAGAAGACGATTCCCTCTTGAGGTCGACGCAGCGGTGGCTGCTGCGAAACAGTAGCGCGTTTGCATTGTTGGATAATTTGCGACTCCACTGGATGGCCCGCCGAAAGGGTTTGACCCATGGAGCCATGGGGCATGGTAGCTTATCCTCCTCCTCTCCCGTCCAACGAATGAGCGATACCGCACGGCAGCAGTGGATCGCGGATCGAGATCCGAAGTGTTTAATCGATTACGGGAAGAGATTGCATCAATTGATCGATCTGTGTCAGAGAGAAGAGATAAAATGCTTCTTTGTCACTCAGCCAGTTCTGTACGGCGTTGGTATCGATGAGGCGACGGGGTTGGATTTGGAAGCCGTGAGGGTGGGGGATATCGATGGCTGGACCCATTGGCAATTACTTCGTCAGTACAACGAAACCACCCTCGACGTCGCGAGGACACGCGGGGTCCCTTGTGTGGACTTAGCCACTGAATTACCAAAATCCTCCCTCTATTTCTATGATTTGACCCATTACAACAAGCAGGGCGCAGAAAAGGTGGCCCAGATCGTTTTCGATGCCCTCATCGAGGAATGGGAGTGAAGCCATAGAAACCAAGACGAATCCAAGGCGAATGACTCGTTAGGGACTACCGCTGGACAGCGTCTGTTCCGAATCAGGCAGCCTGGGCGGTTCGATTCGACGTTTCGGCTCTTCCAATGTCTTGAGGAACGCAGCGAGGTCATTCAAATCCTGTTGGTTCAATCCCAAAGGTTTGAGTAGATCCGACTTCGTTGGGAACAAGGGATCTTCTGTTTGGCTGTCGTTTCTTCGAAGCGTCGGCATCCCTGCGTTGTACATGTTCAGTACTCCGGAGAGCTCAAATAGACCGTTGTGCATCAGAGGTGTTGAGCGTGTAATATCGCGTAGCGATGGGGTTTTGAATCGACCGACATCTTTCGGATCGTGGGTGATCTCATACCTTCCTAAATCCTGGAATCTACGGCCGTAGTAGCTCAGTCCGACATTGTGGAAGGCTCCATCCGAAAAGAGGGGGCCATGATGGCAATTCATGCATCTCGCGTCGCGACGAAACAAATCCATACCGATCAACTCCGAATCGGAAAAGGAATCTCGCTTACCCTTGATGAATAAATCGAAGCGCGAAGAGCCACCCACGACGGTGCGTTCGTAACACGCGATCGCTTTGGCGACTCGTTCCATACTGGCCAGGCTGTCGCCAAAGGCTTCTACGAATTTTTCCTGATATACCGCGTTTTGTGAAAGAAAACTCTGAATCAAAGACTCGGAGGAATGCATTTCGTTTGGGTTCTTCAAGACTTGGATGACCTGGTCTTCCAAGGAATTGGCTCGACCGTCCCAGAACAGTTTCGAAAAGTGTCCTGTATTTCGAATGGTGGGCGCATTGCGTGCGAGAAGTGTTCTGCTATGACCAAAACTCGTCGTTCGTCCATCAGCCCATCCTAAGTCTGGGTCGTGGCATGAGGCGCATGCGATCTGCTCGCTTCCGGAAAGACGGGGTTCGAAAAAGAGGAGCTTGCCCAGAGCTTCTTTTTCCTTGGAGTAAGGGTTGTCGTCGGGGTGGGGGACTGGGGGAAGCGTGCCAATCTCTTGCCACTTGACGGTAGACTCGACCATCGGTTCAGGCCAATCGGATAACGATCTAGAATACTTCTCTCTCAATTGATTGACCCAAGAGCGACGTTCTTCATCGCTTCTCGCTGGCCTAGGTTTCGGTCGTTGATTGGTGGACTCCATCTCCATGGCTGGGGATGCGGGTTGCTTTGGAGGCTTGAGGTCGGAGCGATTCTTTTTCTGTTCCTGCGCGGCCGCAAGTCTGGACAGGAGCGCTTTGGTGACGGGTTCCATTTCTTGAATCGCCAGGTTCTCACGTTCCAACAACTGTGCAACGTGCGGTTTGGCAAATTTAGAGAGAGAACGAATGCCCTCACCGAAGTCTCCTCCGCTATTTGTCCGGCGATGGCACAACGCGCACTGCGCGGCAAAGGTTGCGTGCTTGCGAGTACCGTACTCGATAAATAGGGATTGCGATGTGTCGGGGACAAATCGAAAGTCATCGATACCCGATCGGATGGAGCCATATCGGGTCCTCATGAAGATCCAATGGCTAGAACCGTCACGACTGCTCGATCGATTGCCGGGATGGAGTTCCGGTGGGCCTGTCATCACCCGGACTCTGAATTCGTCGACCAGAGGGGTAACGTAGGGTTGTAGATGTTCATCCAACACGATCAATTGCTGCACGAGAACCGTTTGGGTCCCGTTTGGGATCGGTTGGCTTCGGGCTGAATCGTCATTCGCGGCATCGAGTAGCTCGATGGCACTCTCTCTCGTTCCAGTACGAAGAAAGACGCGTGCCATTCGTAAAGATCGATCCGCTCGAAACAGCGTGGATGACCGCCGACCGATCTCGACCCACGGATTGTCAGGCTGATTTGTCATCGAGAAATCGTTGGGAAGATATGGCTTGTCGGTGCTGGCTACGAGCTCGCTTGAAAAGCGGCTTTGCAGTTCCTCTAGACCACTCACCAAGGTGGATGTTTTCTCTTTGGGGATTGCGGTTCGTTCGATCGCGAGTGCAAATTGCTCCAGAAGTTCCTCGTCCTCGATCTTGGCTTTTTCTAAGCTCCACCAGATGGATAAAAGATCCCAGTGGACCAGCACCGACAGGACCGGGTTCTTAAGAGAGGTTTCGATGGATTGGTCCGATCGATTTGCAATCGCTGCGAGGATATCCTTTAGCAGTTCTCGTTCAGAGCTTTCAAACTCAAACCGCGGGCTAACTCGAACGTCACCTCCAAACGTTTTCTTATCAGATGGCTCTCCTTTTCTCTTTTGAAAATACCACCCTGGCTTAAAGAATTCGGAATCATCGACGCCGGATTGCCTTCGTTCAGCTGGTAACTCCCCTTGGATTTCTTGAGGAATGTAGTTCGCTGTGTAAAGCAGTCGATGTAGACGATTGAGCGAGGATTGGGGGTCGTCCCCGTAGATGGATTGGACTCCGTCGTCGCGAGGAAGCCCTTCCAAATCATGTCCTGTTGGCCAGAACAGTTCCTGGGTGAGGGCTGGAGTCTGCGAGGAGGAGACGACGAGTAGGATCAGCCAAGCCACGCGATTCATCAGAAATCTCCAACCACTTCTCCACCGGCGATTGTTAGGAGTTGTACTGCAACATCCGTGCTGACATTTTCGCTCAGATTGCGAACCGAACCATCAGCCAATCCGACGTTCGCAACCCCTGGGTGGAAACTGTAGATACCGTAGAAGTTGGTGCAATTGACCATGCAGGGGCCCGGAGCTCGCCAACGATCGATCATAGAGGCTGCCGAGGGGTCGTTTCGAAAGCCTCGTACAGCAAAAATATTTCCAGCCGCCCAACTGGAGACAGCGACGTAAAGAGTTGAAGCGCTGTTCAGCTCGCCAGAGCCCGGTACTCTCACACCTTTTTGCCAGACCTGGGGCCTGCCTGAGGACTCAACAAACATGATGGTATTCGAAGTTCCATCGGAGATGTCCCGTATTCGCCGTCCCTTTTGTCCCGGTGCTACCGTTCCGTCAAAGACTCCTTCGATACTACCCGGGCGAGGATAGGTTACGAAGGGGGGATTGTTTGTCCACATGGAGCTAAGTGGACCTGAAGACCCTGCATAGTCAGCACCGAACGAACCCCATGCACCAGGACTTGAGGAGGACGCGATCTTGAAACGAGGGTCAGGAACGGGTGAACCTGGAGTACTCGGACAAAGAACAAACGGTAGAGGAACGCTAACAGCTTGTCGGTTTTTTTGATCATTGAATCGAACGGTGTAGTCGTACAGATTGGAGAGAGGCGTTTGCTCCATGAAAGGCAGCAATTGAGCTCCCCAGTAATGCAAGGCGCCATTCCCAGAGACTGCTGTGGGGAAAGCATCGTACGCTGCGTGAAAATTATGCATCCCCAGGCCCAACTGCTTTAGGTTGTTTTGGCATTGCATTCTCCGAGCCGCCTCTCGCGCCGCTTGAACCGCAGGGAGTAGTAGCCCAACCAACACTCCTATAATCGCAATCACTACCAAGAGTTCAACCAAAGTGAAAGCGTTGCAGCGACTAGGATTTGTTCTTCTCGAATATTGCATAATGTCTCCAGCTAACTACGAAGAATGAACTGGCAGCTTCGGTAAGCCGATGCATCCCAAGCCTCCAGCCGAACATAAAAATTAAACCAAACACTCTTCTACGACCCTGGTCGTTATTGAGACTTAGTATCAAAATATTATCGGGTCGGGTTTTTTTCGCAAGCATGGTTGTGATAAATAATTTGGCTCGATGTTTTGACCTTCACATGGAATGAACGGCGTATATCCCAATGGAATCGGAAGATTCGAATAAAATCGAGACTGCGATGGCTAGAAGCTGTCCGGCCCACAAAAAGGGTAGCGTTCTCAACCCGATCTCTTTTGAGGAGTTGTGTCAAGGAACCGACGAGATTTGGATTGAGTGCAATGGTCAGTCGTATCGGCTCAAGAAAACGAAGCAACAGAAATTGATTCTGACCAAGTGATGGTTGTTGAAAGAGGATTACGCGGAAGCGAACAATCTCGCAGGTTGAGGGCTATGAATGGAAGGGTTTGCCGAAGGAATGGAATTGTCCAATCGATGGATTGCAATCGATTTTGAAACAGCGAATAACCGTTCCCATTCCGCTTGCCAATTAGGCTTGGTATGCGTTGAAGACTGGAGGGTCGTCGAGGAACGCGCTTGGCTGATTCGTCCTCCGAGAATGTTCTTTTCGGATAGTTGCATGCGGGTTCACGGAATCACTCCCAGGGATTGCATGGATAGTCCCACCTGGGAAAAAATCTGGAATGAAATTGAAACTCTGATCCAAGATGCGGTCGTAATCGGGCACAACGTGGGGTTCGATGCGAATGTCTTGCTGGGGACTTGCTCGCATTATGGAATCGCGGTTCCTAACGTGACCCTTCAGTGTACCCGCTTGATTTCTAAACGCACTTGGCCTGGGAACGATGGACACGGACTGGCGAATGTCGCCAAGCTATTAGGGATATCTTTCCAGCATCATCATGCACTCGAAGATGCGCGTGCTAGCGCTCTGATCGCGATTCATGCGGCAGAGAAGTTCGGTTCGGAAACCATCGAAGCGCTCGAGGATCGCTTGGGGTTGGTGAGGGGGCGCATCGTTGCAGATCGGATTCATCCTCCGCGTACGGTACGACTGAGTCGTCATGAATTCAGTGTCGAAACGAGGAAAATACAACCTCGGGCGTTTCGTGCAGATGGGATTCCTAGTACTTCGACCGTCAAGAGGCGTTCTACAGTGCTGGCGAATGCAATTCTCGCTCGTTCCCAGACACTCCAACCCTTGGCTAAAAAAAATCTCGTTTTGGTAGGCTCGATCCTTGGTTTGGATCGTCGATGCGCAATCGATTTTCTGGAAGCTCTCGGGGGGGTGGTGCAATCGCAGATCAATATGCAAACCCATTTCGTCGTGGCTGGGACTATGGAAACCGATACGAATGAACCTCGACAGCCCTCGCTTTTTCTATCGAATTCAGCCGAGGATGCTCATGGTGGCAGCGATCTGTGTCGTATGCGATCCGAACTTGATCGTCGCAGGGAACTGGGGCAACCGATTCATTGGATCAGTACACGACAATTGCTTGCGATGATACCGTACGCTGCTGAGATCGTCCGAGGAGAATGAAGTTGGTATCGAAAATGGAAACAGGGCTGAACGTGTCGTAGCCTCGGTAGTCGGGTGCGCGTCGCGCGGATTGCAGTCGCAACAAAGACGAGGCGTCTAGCCACCTTTTGGAACAGGGGTCAGCGTCGTGCTAGCGACCGCGAATTGGAAATCCTGGCCCACAAGTGCGAGGATCGTGACAGGCACTTGCCTGCTATTCGCAGCGTAGCCCTTTGGGACTTGGGCCTCTGGCTGCTGAGGCCCGAAGGGCCGAAACAATGATTGCCGTGGCTCCCAGAGCCACGGTCTGCGGGCACTCCATTCTGAAAA
>JBBAXA010000078.1:8415-20300 GCA_040396935.1 Pirellula sp. | reverse complement strand
GCGACAATCGTGATCGTACGCGTTAGCGATGCATTGGGAGTACCGCTATCGGTCAAGGTAATCAGGACGTTCAAACTGCCGCTGAACAAGCTGTTCACATCGGGAGCGAGTTGGAACTCGAAATCACCAGCCGCAGAAATGCGAGGTTGGGTTAAGAAATACTGCGGAGTGGCCGCAACGACGGTTGTCGTCAGGGTCTGACCTGCTTCATCGATGGCGGTTGCTGGTCCAGGGGCTAGATTGAAATAAAATCTAGGGAACACTTGCAACGGTGCGTCCTCGTCGATCGTTATCGTCGAGAATGCCGTCTCGAACACCGGCGGATCGTTTACCTGCGCGACGTTGATCGTAATGGTCTGAGGGATCGATGGTACGAGAGGCGTTCCGTCCTGGGCAATAATCTCTACCAAAATCGGTCCCGAATTCACCGAGTTCACGTCCGGTGCCAACGTGAAGGTCAGAGTTCCGTTGGTACCATTGCGCACGATAGCCGGTTGCCCTGCCGTCGTGAAGCGAGCCGGATTGATCGCTCGAATTGCGAAAGTTACGTTCTGACCAGGAACACCAGCGACATTCCCCAGTTCATCATCGGCAGGTCCAATGCCGTTTGGCGTATCGGCGATGGGGCCGGCCAAGACATTGGTAACAAAATTCACCAAAGTTTGGCTGCCGGGATCTTCGGTCAGGTTGATTGTATTGTTTGGTATGGTGAAGGTAGGACGATCGTTTACCGGATCAATCGTTACGGTCAATGTACTGATGGACTGTTTGGGATCTGCAATGTTCGAGTTGCTAGAAGTCGAATACGAGACTCCGTCATCCTCGACAACCATCCGGATAAAGACGTTGCCGCCGATCAGGCTGTTGTAGTTGCTACCTGGAGTGTAGTTGATCACGTTGTTGCTCAGCATGAGGGATTCACCCACGCGCGGTGTGATCGGGTTGCCACTCGCATTGACCAGCTGGACCCCTACGACTCTCAAGTTTTGAGTTGCTTCATTTGGAATCGCTTGCCCACCCGCGGTGGCGCCGCCAAAGTCATTGCTTGTGAACAACGAACCGTTCCAAGCCTGGGGAGTATCTTCATTGATCGTGATCGAGTCGGCATTGGCCAACGGCGTGTCGTTGATCGGGCTCACCGTCAACGTTACCGTTGCAGGTCGATTACCGACCATGCGAGGGTCCGTCACTTGGTACGTAAACGTATCGGTTCCGAAGAAATTCGGATTGGGGGTATAAACGAACGATCCATCGAGCTGTAGGACCAGCGTCCCATTTTGCGTACCGACGGTTGGTTGAACACCCGGGGTATTCGGGTCGGTATCAAAAACGGTAAAGGTCGGACTATCGATATCGATATCGTTTGAGAGAACTCCATCGGCTGCAACGACTGTCAGAACGGAATCCTCATTGACACGATACTTCGCTGCCTTGGAGGAGGAGGGGTCATCGACAGCCACAGGGGGAGCCCCAGGGAGAATTTCAATGACGTAATCCTCGATTTCGCCACCAATCGCAAGGCCAGTCGTGAACAAACCTCCTGTGGCACTGAGTCGGAAACGAGCTGTCGTGTAACCCGACAAGGCGGCCGTTGGGGTGACCACACTAAAGGAATTTACCCCAGCTGCAATCGGTTCCGAAACAAGGAGTTGCTCGCCTGAATCATCGAAATCATTGTCTTGGTTCCAATCGATCCACGCATCCAGCAAACCGGCATTCGAAGCCGTTACGGATGCCTGAACCGGTGGTGTTCGTGAGTTGAAGAGACCAGTGAATGTCACTCCATCTTCATCATTCGCATTGATGGAGAGAATATTGTTCGCCAACGTCGAGGGAGGCAATCGCAACTTCCCTGACGAGATGGCACTGTTGATCGCTTGTAACAATGCCGCTCCGAAGCTCGCCTGTGTCGCAGTGGAGATATTGATGCTCAAGGGTGTATTCCCCGGAACAACAGCGATCGGAGCCGTGGAATCGATGATCTGGAAGATGACTTGATTCCCCGAACCGTCCTGGATCGTGAGCGTCTGCCCTTGGGCTAAACTGGAAACGTTCGCAGGGACGGCGAGTCCAATCCTACCTGCAGACACTCGTTGTACGAATCCACCACTTTGGCTCAAATCGAACTGATGACCGGTCGTACCACCCAACGAGACCGTGTTTCCATTCACGATGGAATGGATCCCCGTGATGTCACCCGCGAGGATCGATGTGAGAATCGCAGCTTGCAGCCTGGCTGCAGCGCCATTCGCGGTGGTGACGCCCGTTAGGTCGACACCGACGATCCCACTGGGAACGGGAGGTTGTGTCCCATCGGTAAATTGATAGGTAACGGTCTTATTGACCGCATCGGTAATCACAACACGCCTACCGAGCATCGCAGCTGTTGGAGCGGATACGGTTAGTCGCGCTGGTCCATTGGGTGCGAGCGAGAGGGGCAAACCTGCAGAAATCAGTACACTGCTATCAAAATCATCGGAATCCGCAGCCGGGCTCGAGACCCCATCAGGATCCGTGTCTGCAAACCGCCCGAGCACCAGCAATGGTTCGTCGACCGGATACATGGCATGACGTACACCGTTGTCCGCTAGCGGTGTGCGACTGATGGAGCCTGTGCCCGATCGTTCGATTGCATCTCCATAATCGATCCCTACCTCCGGCATGGCGATCGTGAATTGCGTTTGGGAATTGGCTCGATTCGCTTGCAATCGATTCCCAGCGAGATCGACGATCGGCGCGATCGATGTAGCCGAGAGACCTGGAACACCCGTTCCAGAGAATCGAAGATTCGAAATCCCGCTGATCAAAATATTTCGGTTGCCGATGCCGTTGGCAGAGATCCCCAGGCCAGACTTCATTAGTGCCTTGAGAATCTGTCCGGAAACCATCGTCGGAGTGAAGTTACTGGCGATAGGGATCGGAATGACTCCCGCAGGAACTCCTCCGCCAAAGTCGAACTGCATGCGAACGGTCGTCATGCCAACTTCGAAAAGAATCTGCTGGCCGACGGGGATATCGACTGCTGCGGGCGCGTCGAGTCGGAAAGAACTCTGATTGACCAGAGAAATTTCGTAAACGCTATCCCGTCTCCAGAAACCAGCCAGTGGCGTCAATCGAATGGTTCGGCTGTTGACACTGTAACCAAAAATGTAATCAGCTCCCTCGACCAAGAGTCGCCCGTTTTGAGTGACAATCAGTGAAAACGGTGTGAGCGAATCCGGATCGACACCCGTACCTGCTCGTTCATCCAAAAGTATTTCAAAGAAGTCGTAGTCGCCTGACTTGAGCATCAGATAGGTCGCAGACCGATCCGAGTCGACGGAATTTGCATCGTTATCCAAAGGTCTTAATAGGATAGCACTAGGTCCGATGAAGTCCGCCCGTTCAAAGGCCCCGCGATCGATAAAGACGTTTCCTCCCTGGCCGCCGGAACTGTTGACATTTGGATCATCGATTCGTCGCAGGCCGTTGATGTCAAAGCCTGGAGCCAAAATCGGGCTGGTCGGGATATCGATCGCTTCTTTCACTTGTTCGATCACGGATCGATCTTCCAAAGAGTCGATCGACGAATCGATCGCCTTGGATAGCGATTGAAGATAGAAGCGACCTGTCGAAGCGTTCACGAATAACGGATCGCTCAGTGCCAAGTTGATGGCCCCCGATTCCGTCAAAGTAGGGGGATTCACATTGCTTGTATTTCGCTGGTAGATATTAGCACCGAGTTCGGGTTGAACGCTCGATGCAGGTGCCACCTGTTGAATACCCACATTGAAGCCAGAGATAATGTTATTGAGGATCGATGGTGTGGATCCCTCTGTAATCAGAATGCCCGTACCATCCCCCCGACCGACCAGCGTGTTATTGACTAACCTCGCAATCGTTTGCGGAGGTGTTCCGTTGGTCGTACTTAAATCTCCGCTGACTCGGATCGCGCCACGTTCGGCTGCAGTCGTATCGCTCCCATTCTCCCATAGGAGATTATTAACTAACACTGCACCAGCAGCGACATTGCTGGCATTGAGAGTCACCAAATTACGTGCAGTACCTGGATAGGGTCGAACTCCCGCGGCACCCTGCGATTGGGCAGCGGCATCCAGATTGATTCCAAAGATTCGGCTACGACTCACCGCCGTTGAGGATACGATCATCTGGCCTTGAACTCGTTCCGCGTTTTGGTCACCCATATCCTCGCCGAAATCGGTACCGATGGCCGTGGCATCTTGGCCAAAAGCCACAACCGTGAGTGGAACACCACCCGAGGTAAAGTTCAGTCCACCAAACAAGTCGGTAGCCACATTGCCATTGAGGTACAAGATATTGGATCGATTGTCCAGCAAATTCGTACCGGAACCATCTCTCCATTCACCGCCGGTTGAGGCCGTGATCTTGATGATCCCTTGAGTGATCGGATCGTTGATTTTGTCCCGAATGGCTCGAACGATTTGTCCGCTCGTAGCGTTCGGCAAGACAACGATTGGAATATTTCCCTGTGCGACTCCCGTTCCTCGTGTTTCTCCGGCGAGCAACACATCAAATTCAAACCTCGCAACATTGATTCCATCGCTCAGAGTAAATGTAGAGCCATCTGCGATACCGCTCGAAGTATTGAGTCGCAACATATACGACTTGGAAAGTCGATCGTTCGTGTCAAAAGTCCGGCCGAGTTGCAGCGGAATAAGTGGGATTGTGGGAAGACTGAGCTGATTACCCTGCGTGGTTGTACCGTAATCGGCGGAACTTCGGATCTCGAGCTGGTAGGCCCCGGTTTCGATCTCATCGATCGTACCTCCATCGGTGGCTCCAAATCTTTCGTACTCGAACGTATCAACGAACTGTTCCGATGCTGTGGCATTCAGCACCATTTCACCCCGTTCGGCAAAACCGATGATGATGTCATCGATACGAAGCAAAGTGTTGTTATTGTTCTGGGCACGGAAAGACTGCGTGAATGTGGGACCACTGCTATCGAGGGGGCCAAAGAAATCGCCCGTCCGTCGACCGGTCGTCGCACCCAATGGGCCGCGATTGACAATGGTCATATTGTGAAGCACGACGGCCGATCCTCGTGTCTTGTAAACATCCACGTTATTCTGTTGTCCAGCGACATTCAACGCCTGGGCCAAACTGGTACGGATGGCATCTCGAACCTGTACGGCTGTCATCGCATTGGTGACGGATACGCTTCGGTTTCCAGCGGTGACACCGGGTCGGCCAATAATAATATTCGGATTCGCACCCAAAATCTGATAGGTACCACCGGCAGCCAATCCAGTAACGTTGATCACGTTTGGAGTCGATGCACTCGTGACGACGGCATTCCCAGCCAATTGGAGTGCCGTGGTAACCGCCGCGGCAATTTGGCTAGGTGTGCTCGTCGCGGTGAACGGGATATCCGTCGGATTGACCGGATTCAATCGGAAGGTGAAGTCCGTGGCGTTGATCCGAATCTGATCGCCATCCCGAAGGCCAGAACCACTCGGCAAGTTGAGCACCAAACCTAGGTCGAATTCAAAGACGGTTTGAGTCGCTCCCACTCCGATGGTAAAGGTTTGTCCATCCAGGAGCCTATCTCCAGGAACCGCGACCAACTCCTGACCACCGAGTGTGGCAACACCGGTACGGAAGTCACCCCCCGTTGCAAACTCGAATCGGATTCGAATATCTCTCTTACCTGCCAATGGGCCGAGATCCACTCTGGCTTGACGCCAACCCGCATTGTCGTATAGCTCCTGAGCTAGATAGCTCTGCCGCGGAGCCGCTGGATTACCACTTTGTGAATCATTTTGGTAGAGACTGTTGGGGACATCGAACTCATCTGACCCTGTATCGAATCTCGCATCGCTATAGCGTCCGGCTGATCGAGCAGAATTGTTGGTCGATAGGAGGATCCAGTTTCCATCTTCCCCAGCTCCATAGACTCGGAAGGAGTCGAGCATCGCCGCGCTATCGCCGATCGCTGAATTACTGTTTTGCGAGGCCAAATTGTAGTTGAAGTAGAGCATCGGTCGATCTTCAGGAGAATATTCCCTGAGATCGATCAAATTGCTTTCCAAGGCTCCCATCGCTCCACCAGGAAGGGCTGTGTTTCCGTAGAAGGTGGGGACGTTGTACAACCCTGACCAATTGCCCTGTTGCGAGTTGGTTCCAGCAGTCGGATTGGTGTAACCGAATTTCAAATGAGCATTGGAGGTTGCAAGACGCGAATTGTTGGGATTCACCAACCTGCCGTGTCCAGCGGTGCCAGCTTCTTCTCGAGAGACGTGCCACAGATTGACGTCCAGTGAGGAGAAACCGATCCCCTGAATCCCGTTGCTTCCCAATGCAACAAAGGACTCTCCTCGTGGGAAGATCGGCTGGAGAACACCGTTCGTGTCAAATGCCCAAAGACGATTATTGCTGTCGACTCCGAAAAGGATGTTGGCAAAGCGTCCACCCTCAACATTCCGAGGACCGAATGTCAGCCCGCGGAAAGGAATGGGCGTGTTCGTGGCTGGGTCAAGAATCACGACGTACTGGTCAGACCAAAGTTGAGCTTGGGCATCCGATAGAATGGTCAGGCCCATCAACTCCCCTTGATCGGTCACTGCATAGTAGCGATTTCCAGTTGCTGCCAAGCCGCGAACAGTCCCGTTTGCGTCGGTCCAGCCCGTGATGGGGGCTAGTAGCCCACCACCTGTACCCGCTTGTCGAACGAAGTACCCTCGCTCGATGATGTTCGTGCCTGCTCCGAGACCTTGCTGTGCGCCAGCCCGGGAACTTCCCGCTGGATTTCGAGCTTGGCCGACACTGCCATCGATCAGGTTGTTCAAACGGTAGAGAATATTCTTGGTGATCCCATTGCCTGCTAAACCGACGGCTTGGTCATTGTTCTGCCCACCGATCTGTGGCTGCTGGAATACGGCCGCTGAGCCCCGAGAAGCAACCCCCCAGAAACTCGGTGATAAAGATCCACCTCCGATATCCGTTGGAAACTGGGATGAAAAGGCGAGTCCGTCGAAGATCATTCCGATTCCGTTGTTACCGCCGGCATTCGGAACCTGAATGGTCTCAAAGGTTGGTGGAGTCGCGACGGGAGTTACGATTCGACTGATGAACGTATTGAGTCCGCTCGTCGAGGTTGCTGCTGCACCGTTTCCAATATCGATGCCGATGAACGTTCCGGAATTCGCATCCGTTCTCGGGCCGGCTGTGTTGTTCTGGAATCCGACCGCTTGACCATTCGGAGCTACGGCGATGTCATTGATTGCGATCGCACTTCCGAAATCAACTGCCGACGTTCCATTTGTGCTATATATCGCTTCCTGTGCACCGGTCAGAGGGTTCATGAAGTGAACATTTCGTCCGGTGGATGCGAACAAAGTGACATCCGACAGATTGAAGGGAACAGCATTGGAGGTTACACCGCTACCCGGAACACCTTCAAATGCCCTCTGAACAGGTGTTAGATTTGTCGAGTCGCTCGGGTTATTACTGTCAAATCTGTCTTCCGCGATTCGGCGAACTGAATCGAGTGGCTCAAATCGCACCAACGCGGAGCTCGGATTGGCAGAGCTAAATTGCTGCGTCATGACGTGCGAGAGAGATGCGTTGGAGACAGCCACAACGTAATCTCCCGGCAGCAACTCAAATGGGCCGACGAATGCATCTTTATTGGATCGAGAGCCTCGACTCAAGTCCGAGTTATCGGTAATACTCACGGTCGACGGCTGATCATCCAGGATGTTAGAACTATCGCCGGTCGCAACCAACGTCAGGTTGGTACCCGATCGAGAGAAAACCCAAAGCTGCGTGTTGGCTCGACCAAAACCTGCAGCATAGTCGATATCAAAGGTCACCGATTGGTGGGGTTGTCGGGAATGGTCGACGCTAAATGGGGCGATGGATTCTCTACGGACGGTAAAGTTGTACCAGTCGATATCGCCGCGTGCGGTGAGGCTACCAGCGATCGAACTAGCACCCATATCGTTGCGGAATATGTTGCCGATCGTTTGCGCGTTTGCCGAGGTATTGCCAGCCTCGATCTCGCCGACTTCACCTACGAGAGGGGATCGGAGTGGGTGACCCTGGATATCGATACCTGTCGTTGCATAGCGAATATCGGTAAATTGGATCGAGGTACCCGGGATTTCTTGCTTCTGTTGCAATCGCAGTTGTAACTTGTAGACTCCGGTTGATTGGCCTGCTGTGACCAGTAATGGGTTCTGCAAATTCGCAGCGGCATCACCAGGTTTCAGATTACTGCCCCGAACTCGTGCATAGAACGTATTTTGACTTCCTGCTTCGCCGGGCAAAATCACCCGTAGACCCGCGTCGAGAGGGTTGACGCCCAGGAAGTCGACTTGGGTATTGACCAATCGATTGCGTTTGGTGGAAGCAACCTGATCCATGGGGTTCGCTTTGGTGCCCGACCCAGGACCGACGAAGACCGATTGAGCCAAAGATTCGTCGATCGACTGGTTACTTTGAGCGAGAATGTTTCCGTTGGAATCGATGATGTCGATGACGGTATCCAGGCCGCCTGAGGTTTGATCGATATCGAACCAAACCGTCGTACCGGCAGTACCCACGAACTTATAAACATCGATGTCGCTCGAGGATGCGATGACTCCCGTAACGCTCGTGCCGAGCCGGCGATTTTCATCTCCAGAACTCAGGCTTGGTGCGATCACTCCGAGATCCTGCGCCTGGCTCGGGAAATCATTGTCCCCCGTAGAGCTCAGTTCGTCCGACTCCCTTTCCACCAGATAGGAAACGTTCCGATCATTGCTAAACGGTGTAATAAGAATGGATCGCCAGTCACCAGGAGAGGGTGCTACCTGGCTGTTGTTGCTGGTATCGAGCATAGCGCGTCCGAGGAAATCAAAACCAGCGCCGATCGAATCGTCCTGGATGCTTGTTAATACAACAGGGAATCCAGGCGAACCGACGATATTGAGGGAGCCACCGATACGGTCTTTGATTTCCAATGGACGACCTGTCGCGGTGAAACCCGCGGTCGAGCCACCTTGCAGTTTGATCACCAAACTTTCATCCGACTTGCTGGTCAGCCGCAGTCCGCCGTAGGTCGCGAAATCCGGAATCGAGATCTCGCTCTGCAAAATATGCACGATATCTGTATCGTCCCAAACGCCTTCGGTGGTGAGGATTCCACCCCGAACATTCATTCCATTCAAACCGTTGTTGCCGAGTCGGTTATTTCGCACCAGTGGGCCATAGTTTCCAATCCCCACATTCTCGCGCAGATTCAATCCCGTCGAGCGACCTGGGTCTCGTTGAGACTGATGATTGAGAGAGTTCGCGTCGATACTGATGGCAGCCGTTCCGACAATTGAATTGTTACGAATGATATTGTTCATGATGACAGGCTGACTGCCCAAGACGAATATCACGGCCGAGTCGTTGACTCCTCTCGCAGCCCGGTTAGAGGTGCCCGGCGTTCCTCGTCCCGAAGCATTACTCTCTAGAATCGAGTTGGCAATTCTCGCATCGGATTGATGGACCTCGATGGCATTGAAGGAAGCAAAACCACCCGGAACCCGCGAGGTCCCCCCCCCAAAGGTGATGAGTGCGTTATCGATGCTCAGGTCACCCAGATGCCGTGCGACGATACCCGACCAATCGCCTGCCGCGGGGGACGTACCCACTCCGTCATTGTTTGTGTCAAAACTACCTGCTGCACCGAACCGGTCGTCCAATCGAGAGGTGAAGATGATCGGTTTGGTTTTGGATCCCTCAGCTAGCATTGTCGAGCTGATACCCAACTCGATACGACCTCCGAAACTCTTGAGTACGATCCCGGGATCGACAATCAAGCTAGCGCTTCGCCGGGCGCGTTCGATCTCAGCTAAACCTTGGGTTTGCAGCGAACCAGAGATGCTACCACCATTATCGGTGAAGGATGTCGCATCCTTGCTCAAATTGGCAACCAGCCGGAATGGACCTGCCCCATTGTTGCGCCGATAAAGTTTTTTGCCGACGTAGTCAAAGGTAGCTAGTGGTAGATTGCTGAGACGTACCGCCTGATTGATGGAAACATTGATAGTGACTGCCACGCTCGGTAGGCTTTCCTGGCCGAAACGATCGACGTAGGTCACCAGGTATTCAGCTGCGGTTGCAGCAGCGAAACCGGACCCTTGGGTCGGAGCCACTTGATTTAATATGACGGTTGTGACCAAGGGAGGAGCTGTTTCTCGCATAGCCCCCCCTGGGCTCCCCTGAAGAATGAGGTTTTCACCAAATACGATCACAGCTTCCGTATCATCGATTCGGGCGGGAACATTGAGCGGTTTAAGACCTACTCCGGAAACCGTATCAATTCGTACAAACAATCCGTTGATGGAGTTGTTGCGGAACGTATTGCTGTGAAGCGATGGGCCAACACGGGAATAATCGGGAACGAAGTCGCCGACATTTTGATAGCGTGATTCCGTGAAAAGGGTTTCCTCGAAGCTGTCTGGATCGAGACTGATCGCAGCGTCGCTACTCCGAGTGATCGTATTCCCGACGATCAGCGGACGAGCTTCTGCCATATAGATCGGATTCACAGCTCGAGCTTGTTGCCCCGTACCAGTGAGTCCACCACCGAATCGCATGTCTGCCTGGAAGATCGCATTCAGGAAGATACCTTCACGCTCGCGATCCACTCGACCTTGAGCCCGATCAAAGTCGTTGCGAATCTCGATACCACCCCACTGACCTTGAATCGGTGTCGTGTTTAGTGGGTTGCTATCCAATCCGGTCGTCTGATCGAAGTGGCTGGTGAAGTAGACCGGTGCGCCTGGAATGCCCAAAACCTGAATCGCCGCATTGCTGCGATCCGTGGTCGAGTCATCACTACCGACCAAAATTTTCGACCCAGCAAATTTCAGGATTGCCCCTGAATCGATCATCAGGGTGACACCTCGTGGGACATCCAGAGTCGCACCATCCGATAAGACCCCTACCGGGGATCCTGCATCACCGATTTCATACGCCGAGGCAGCGGCGAGATTCGAGTTTTGTTTGTCCCCAATCAAACGGATGACATCCCCTGGGCGCGACGCAGTTGTCGCCTCTTGGATTCGAAGAAACGGCGCCGCTAGGCTTCCGTTTCGAAGTGCAGGGTTCGCAGGGGCTGATAGCTTGTCCACATAGATCGCGCGCGGTTCTCGCGTTGCCAAATTCAGTTCACCAGCGGCGATCGGCTGGACGGCTCGGAACCAAAAATTGAAGTCACCTCCTGCCAGCCCGTCACCATCTCCATCGAGCGCCGAACCCTTCGCTGTCGAACCCGTTTGCTGTTCGACGAGTCGAGGAATCGCGGTACTCTTGAAATCCACTCGCAAATCGTATCGGCCTTGACTGACCCCACCACTACCGGAATTATCCACCAGTGGATTCGTGTCTTCATTTCCTTTGCTAGTCACTGAGAGGTAATACTCTCCTGCTTCCAATTCAACGCGCAGTAGGGAATCCTTTCCGAAATAATTGCCATTGGCCGAGATGAGGGTCAGACTGCCATCGAGTTCCCGTCTCATCAGTGACAAATACGTATCCACGGAACTCGAGTTGTTCAGTCGCTGCGCGATGGTTTCCGCTCGAAACTCACCTTTCGTTCCTGCAGACACAACAAACCGATAGAGATCGGAATCACGGTTGTCGGGACGGAAAAGATGCTGGCCATGAACGACATCTTGTGTGCCTGGGAAGAGCTGATCGCGCGCGTTGGTCGACTGCCTCGTGACGGCTTCGACATAGTCCCCCATGATGGTTCCCGGTGGGAGATCAAAGGTATCTCCTAGTCCCAGCAATCGACCGATCTCGCGCATGGCTGATTTAAAGAAACTCTGTGTACCTGGGATATTCGAACCGGAGCCAAATGAATTGTCCCAGGATTCCGAACCATC
>JBBAXA010000078.1:0-8315 GCA_040396935.1 Pirellula sp. | reverse complement strand
ACGCCGTACGATTCGTTCTCTTTGAGCGAGTAATAAATCTTGCTGGTCTCACGGTTTTGATCAATTTGTGGGGTCGAGCCAACGGGTTGCCAGAACGGCGACTCTTCTTGAATATCCCGTCGCCCTGGCTCGAACTTGGACCCTGGAAAGTCATTGAGAAGAGGGTTGTTGTTGACCTTGAGTTCCTCGGAAACAATCGTCGAGAAGGATCCATTGATCGTTCCGATATCAAAAGAACCTGCGATCACTCCGAGCGGATCCGCTCCAGGAACGCGTCGAGTCGGTACAATCGGCGTAGCGCTACTCGCAATCGCCTCACTCGACCCAATCTTTAATCGGAAGGTACCCCCTGTAAAAACTTGATCGATGTCCTGCGCGAAGGTGAGTGTCGCTCTCTTCAACGCTGGATCGTAGGCAATCGTTTGTGGTCGAACGACCTCGTCATCGTTTGGCGATACGGTGTCCTTGGTAGAAATCAATGCATAGAATTGAGGATCTACGACTGCGGGGTTGGTTCCGGTGCCGGTCGTGACCGCCTGATCATAAAGCTCATTGTCATTGAAATAGATTTCAATGTCTTTTCGTCGCTGTACGAGAGTACCGTTCGACAGACGATCCACTGGTTGAGGTACTGCCGCGATGATCCTCGTGCCCAATTCCAGGTTGAAAACCAACGTATCGCGATCGGTGCCTTCGATCCGTGGCTTCATTTGCGTCCCGGCTTGATTCCGAATCGCCAAAACACCTTCGGATGGAATATCGACCCCAAAAACTTCTACTTGATAGAGATCATCCGGCAGCGGTTCGCTGAATCGAGCAATGACGATTCGATTGGATTCGCCGAAATCCAAGAAGGCTGGAGTCAGCGGAGTGTCAGCCGCGGTGAACTCCTTGTCGGCCCCTGCAGGTCGAATTCGAATCCCTTGGCGCAAGGAGTTACGATCGAGATCCGCGTCAAATCGGAAGACCAGTTCTCTGGGGGATTCCGCCAGAACATTCGCACGTGTATTAGAAAAGATTTCGGTCGCGTTCGGGGCAATCGACAAGAGCCGGAAGGCATCGGTCGTACCTCCTCCCGTGGAGGCGCTGATACCACTCAGCGTGAGTCGCAAATTGTAAAGCTGTGTCTCAGAGCCAGTCCCTAATACTCGAACGAGGTAAGAGCCCGCGGATGGCAAAGCCAAATTTGCAATGGCTTCGGATGCGCCAAGCCCTGTTGCGTTCACCGTAGCGAGCACACCACCACCCACTTGCTCCACAACGAACGATAAATCCTTGTATCGAGAGCTATCCGTGGTGGCTGTGGATCCACCTTCAGGTCCAACGACATACTGTTGGCCATCAGGGATGAGATTGATCGCTAGGTTACCCGAGTTTGTGATCGTGAATCGATACACATCCGCATCGGCATTCCGGTCGATCGAAACATTGTTGAGCTGGATCGTACCATTTCCTCTTGTACCGAGGTTGGTAGCCGTTGTGTTGGTATCATTATGTTCGTAATCGTCTCCATAGAGCGTTTGTGAGCCGATGATGTCGTCGTGCTGCGCACCCAAGAACGCTAAGCTAAGATTGGGCTCCATCAATTTCGTGCCGTTCACCGGCAAGACGTGACCCAGCCCGAGACCATGTCCAGACTCATGCATCAACACATTGATCAGTCCGCGGTTTTCTCCGTTGGGCCCGTTGGAATTATTGGCATAGAAAATATCGTTCGTGTCGATGACCATGTCTCCATCCCAGCCACTGTTACCTCCGGAGTCGGGAGTGAAGTTATAGGCAAGAACACCAAAGTTGCCATCGATCCGATTCCCGCCAACACGTACGTCACCTCGAACGCCTGTCACACCGCGGGCTGTGTTCGAGTAATCCGCTCCGTCATCATTGGGTTCGTAAACGAACTGCACACCGGTAAGCCCTGACCAGTTGTCATAGGCTTGCTTGATGAGTTTGAACCATGGACGATTACCGACCGGTCCTGGAGCTGTTCCATAAATACCATCCATGAATGCGATCAAATTGGAGGACTGCAAAGTCGAAGAATTTGGTCCGACCCGTGTGCCATCGGGAACGATACTCCAGGAGATTCTCGCGGGATCTCCCATATTCGGACTCGGGCCTCCGGTGGGATTCGTCCATCGAGAACCCAGCAAATTAAAGCCTAGTGGGCCACCATTTCCGAGGAACGAGTCCGACCGTTGGTGGAAGTAATCCTCCCAAGCGGCACGATACGACTCATCCGTCCCAGGTGCAAAGACCGCCATGAGATCTCGTCGTTCGAGTCCTTCACAAATCATGCGTCTGAATTGCTCACGCTTGGCTCTCAGATAGGATCGGAGGCGAATCGCAGACTTGGATGCGTCAATTCCCATTTTGGTTTAGACCTTTGGAGGCTTTGTTAGGAATAGGTAGGAAATTTAGGAATGATGTAAATGTAAATGAGTAAAGGAGCCAACCGTTGGGTGGGCTCCTCGAGATCTTTTTTTGATCCATTAACCGATATCCGCAAAAAATGCGTCTAGCGGGTCGTCGTCCGGCGAGTAGTCCGCGGCGAGAACGGTTGCAATCTCGTCGGTTGCTTCGTCCTCGTCGATCGAGGCCAGGTAATCCGCCAAACTCAATTCGAGTCGCTTATTCTGACCCGACGATTGTGCATTCGCAACTTGCGTGGGGCCCATTTGGACACCGACGTTGGAAGAATCACGTTGAACTTCTGAACTCCATCGGAGCGAATTCTCGGAGAGAAGACTTATCCCTACCATCATGGTTTGCGAACCTTCTCCCTCGCCCTCACCATTTTGGTTGCTTCGAGCATTGAGGTAATTCACTACATCCAAAACGTCGAGTGGATCAACGAAATTGTTTCCATTGACATCTCGATAAGGAGGAGGTGCCTCTAAGGAGGTAACTGGAACGCTCGGGGAACCGGCAAAGTTCAGGAAGTTCACAATCAGGAGAACATCCAACGGCGAAATGTTCCCGTCGGCATTGACGTCCAAACGATTGGCCGGGTTCTGGTGCGTTGGCGGTGGCGGATTCCCGACCGTCAAACGAACCGTCGCGCGATTACCGACCGCACCGAATTGGTCTACTGCTTCGTATTGGAAGGTGTCGACCGTACCGATCGGTGTTCCTGCATTCGACTGATAGACGAACGTGCCATCTGGATTCATCGTGACTGAACCGAATCGAGCCGCCGTTCCCGCCAATCTCGCTGTGAACGCATTCCCTTCCGGATCGGAATCGTTTGCCAAGACCCCATCATCATTTCGAGATGGTGTTAGGACTCCGCGCGGATCGGTCGTCTGGAAACGCGCCCCTTGCGGGACCGTGTAGGAATCATCCACCGAGATGGGTCCGTCGTTCACCGCGGCCACAACCAGATCAAAGCTATCGCTCACCGAACGATTGGTGGTGTCGGTAGCGGTAACGGTCACGGTAGAGAATCCCGACGCATTCGGACGGAGCGTCAATTGGAGTTGACCATTGACGATCGCTGCCGTTACCAAGTCCGGATTGCCAACTTGAACGGTGAACGTCAACTGATCGTTGTTTAGCGCGACATCGGGGTCGAAGAAGTAGGTTGGAGTCAATGTGATTGGGGCGATCACCTGATCCTCATTCACGTTGAGATTCGGTAACGGATTCACGAGTCGCGGTGTATCGTCGACTGGCGAAATCTCGATATTCAGAACGTTGGTGACGGTCAAGCCCGCGGAATCCTTTGCCTCGACAACGACGCGAGCTGATCCATTGGCATCGGGCAATGGTCGCACGAACATCGTATTTCCAACAAAATTGATCTGAACCAAATTGTTGTTGTTATTCGACACCACTCGGTAGGTCAGAACATCACCATTGAGGATGACATCTGGGTCGGTGAAATACTGCGTCAAATTCAACGAACGCTCTGGATCGTCTTCCGCCATCGCGAGCAATTCAAAGTCTTTGACTTTTCGAGGTGCATCATTGACAGGATTGATCGTCACGCTGACCGTGCCGCGTGAGGTTTGTGGATCTGGTTGTCCTTCGCTGAAACCGTCGTCTGTCACGAGGTAGAAGAACGTATCTGTCCCGTTAAAGTCCGCGGGTGGAGTGTAAATGATTTGTCCGGCGACAATCACCACGGTACCACCTTGGGTGCTCTGAGGTACCACTCCGGTGAACGATAGAATCTGGCCAGGCTCGACCGGTGAATCACCTGCGGTGAAAAAGGAGATGACATTCTGATAGGATGTGTCTTCGTCGATGGTCACAAATTTCGTCGTCGTGACCGGTGGATCGTTCTTGTCGCGAACCGTTACCGTGATCGTTCTCGTAACGGATCTCGGATCAGGAAGCGTACCGGTGATACCATCATCCGTGATCGTAAAGGCGAACGTATCCACCCCGCTAAAGTCCGGTCGGGGAGTGTAGGTCAGCACGCCTCCGACCACCGAAACCGAACCGGACTGAGCTGTGACGTTGTTCGGAACCGAGACCCGCAACGTCTGTCCCGATTCATTGGCAGGTCCAGCCGAGGCGTTGGACAAGGTGATGATTTGCGATTCGGTTAACCGCAACGTCGAATCCTCATCGATCGTTTGACTAAAACCGGTTGCTGTTGGAGCGTCATTGACTGGCCGAACGTTGATGGTAACCGTTGTGTCCGACAACGCTTCGAGGATTTCTCCACGTGCAGCGTCCAGAACCACATAGGCACGATAGACCATCGTATCCTGACCAAAGAAATCCTGGGTCGGCAGATAGTTGAACAAACCATTCTGCCCGAGGGCGAACGGAACGTTGGTGGCAAAGCTGGGACCGGAGAGGAGTTGAGCCGAGAGAACGCGTCCGTCAGGACTGAGGTCGTTCGCCAAGACGCCATCATCAACAACAAATCCAGGAGTCAACAGACCATTGGCATCGACCGTGACCAATCCACCGGCTTGGTCCTCGTCCATCGTGTACGTATCGGCCGCACCCACTGGCGGAACCCCTGGGACGATTCGAACCAAATAGTCCTCGACTTCGCCGTCCAACGCCAATCCCGTGGGAAGCATGCTTCCTGCCGTGGAGGTACGGAATCGAGCGAACGAATCCAAGCCATTGGCGGGAACGGGTGACGTCGTCGGTACACGGACGTTGATCGTCTGTGTCAGGGTATTGGCCGTGAACTCCAGATTGGGGACTACATGTTCGCCCGCATCATCCCAGTCGCCGTCCGCATTGAAGTCGATCCAACCATCGACATAACCGGGCGCCGAAAGAGTCATGGTGATCTGGGTATCGATGTTGCGATTGAACATCGGTTTATTCAGTCTTTGGAATTGGAAGGTGACACCATCATCACCATCATCCCCGTCGGCTAGTGGAGTTGGTTTCGCATCTAGCTCGGAACTGATCGCTGATCCGAGTCGCAGCGATGTCGCATTCGAAACGTGTCTCGCTCCATTGTTGACAAGAGAAGTTGGATAACGTCCGCTGGTTGTGGATACCGGATCTGGCGCATCCCCCATGTCGAGTTGGGTTCCCGGCATGAGAATCGTGAATTGCGTTTCATTGTTGATGCGATTGCTTCTCAGGAAATTACCCGCGTTATCTTGAATGCCACGCAGATAGTAGCTAGAAATTTCGGTGCTAATATTCACACCGTTCTCGACGAACAGGGTTGAACCACCGCGAACCTTAGCCGTTAGATTGGTTCGACCGTCCTGATTCGCTTTGTTGATCGCCCGGATGATAGCATCCCGCATATCCACGGACGTGAAGGACTGATCCTGGACGAACGTAATCGGAACCGCCCCGCCTGGTACGCCCGTTATCTGGAGCGACGGAGCATTATCAATATTCGTCGTGTACCGTGCATTGTCGAGCAATCGCAAACCGGATGCAGTGATTTGCGTCTGCAGCCCCAAAGCGGAGGATTCGATCGCTGCTTTCATCGCCGCGAATACATCGTTTCGACTGCTTTGGTTGTTGTATCGAATCGGAGTATAGGCTGGATTGCGGCCATTGCCGACACTCAAATTCTCAAACTCAAACGTGACAGCGGTCGATCCATTGTTGATCGTGAAAAAGTCGCCATCCGAGACATTTCCACGCGACAACGTGATCGGTGACGATTGAACATTGACCGCGCTGTTTGGTAACAGGCCAATATCAATTCGTCCACCCCCCGCATCGCGAGGTGTGATTCCGAGTCCTGCATTGGCGATGAGTGGAATCATCGTAGTGACCAAATCCGATGCCGTGCTCGCTTGGCTGTATCGAATCACGACGTTGTTGGGGAGCGATGGACCGCTAAAATTACCATCGAATTCGAATGTTACCGTGCGAGCATTCGCAGTGATGCTGAATGTCGAATTGTCCGTCACGTCCGCGCCTCCTCGAGGTGGCAATTGGAGCAGCAGCGTTCCAAAAATATCCAACGTGGTGCTGCCACGGACACCGGGGCGACCAAACAGTCCCACCGATTGCGCATTCGCAACCGAGATATCGTATTCCTGTGTTCCTCCGACGAAGATATTTCCGTCACCGACGTGTCGAGGAGTGAGGCCGATATTCGCATTTAGGATGGCATTCGCCAGTTTCTGACCGATGTCGCTCTGCGTGTCTGCATTCGTGATTGCGACTGGAATGCTTCCTGCTGCGATACTCGCATCCAGGGTGAATTCAAAGACGCTGCGGGTCACCGTCGAACCCACGGTTCGAGTGATCACAACCGACTGACCATCCGCCAAGGAACGCGAGACACCGATCTTTGACAGGTTGGTGTTGACGACGTCAACACGACCAGCCACGGGCAAGGAAAGGTGCACTTTGTCGGTATCGACAATCACGGCATTGAGCCCTAAACCCGATCCGTCCAAGGCGTTCTTCAGAGCGATGGCGACTTCGGCTGGCGTGCTCGCTGTGGAAATATCCACTCGTACATTGCCTGGCGCTGTTGCTCGATCGCTATCGAATTCAAAAATCAACGCGAGGCGACCATCGGAGACACCGAAAGTCTGACCATCGGTGATGCCCCCTGGTCGAGTACCCAAGGCTGGTACCAAAAGGGCCGTCGTCGAATTGGGTTGCGGCATCGCGGGCGTGTCCGAGGTATCCGCATAAGCGCCCAAAGGAGCTCCGATGAACACGTCGTCATTCGAGAGAATCCGCGGTTGAATATTCGGGATTCCCGACAAGGCTGCGACGATCGCATCAGCAATATTCCGTTTGGTCGATAGCGAAGTAAACGGAATACGGATGTTCCCAGCGATCGAGTTGTTGTTGGAATCGAATTCGAAAACGCGATTTCGCGTTCGATCGTTGATGATGAAGGTATCCCCATCGGTAACGCCTCCAGCACCACCGCCCGCAACAGGAACCAGCAATTGAATGCCTTGAGGAATCTGCAGGCGGAATCCACTATCGTATTCAAATGTAACGGTACCGCCCTGTGTGTCGCGGATAGTAAACGTATCACCATCGTTCACGACGTCGCCAGAGGAAGCATCGATGACAAATCGATCCTTGTTGTTCAACGTGATATCGTAGACGCGGTCGTTCTTCCAAATGCCCGCCAAGGGTTGCAAAACAATCTCATTGGTGGTCGCATTGTACGAGAAGACATAATCGAGCCCCTCGACCAACAGTCTTCCGTTCTCGGTGATCGTTATCGCAGCTCCTGCAGAACGATTGCCGCCGTCGCGTCCGACAACCGAGTTGTCATTGATACCCGATCCAACCTGCAGGTTGGCAACCTCGGCACCATCCTTCAACTGAATCCTGAACTCAGGATAGATGCCACTCTTCAATCGCATCACCGATAGGGTGCTATCGATGTCGACTCCGATCGCATCGTTATCCACAGGGCGAAGAGAGAATGCCGTAGGGCCAACAAAATCAGCTCGGTCCAACGCTCCACGATCCTTGAAGACGTTTCCGCCGAGACCGCTCGGAGGTGCGACCGTCGGATCGTCAGCGCGGAGCTGACCGCTATGGTCTCGATCGGGCGCCAGGACTGGAGATGGGGCGATTCCCACGGCCTGTTTCACGGCCCGATAGGCTTCCCGCTCTGCGAGCGAATCGACCGAACTATCGATCACGGGGGAGCCTGGAGCCGGCAGGAAGTTTCGACCAGGAGCATCGACGAATGCCCGAACGTTTACCGGAATCGTGGAATTAAAGTCCAGCGATGTATTTGGAATATTAATCGGACCGTTTTCGACTCCCACATTCAGCGCAGCGAACGTTTCTGCAGTTTCATGGTACTGGGAAATGGTACCTGAAACGATCGTTGGCGAAGGTCGTACTGGAGAATTTGGGTCGGTTAGACTTCCAAACCTCGC
>JBBAXA010000077.1:0-20369 GCA_040396935.1 Pirellula sp. | reverse complement strand
GATAAACTCGCAGTAGCGATGAGTGGACTCGAACCACCGACACACGGCTTATGAAGCCGTTGCTCTAACCGACTGAGCTACATCGCCATTATTCAATACACCAACCAAATTGTTGGCGTTCTATCCATCCGCAAATGGATTCCGCGAAGTCCGACATCGGAACGACGCCCACCACGAAACCCCTTCGCTGGAGCAAGTAGTCTAAAAGTCCTGAACATTCATTCAGAATGAGACACATCGAACTACATGTCCAGATTTTAACGCGCAAAAAAGCATCGCCAAGCCGAAAAAGATTGGGGCTCTCCCCGATCGCCTAGTGGATTCCCCGGATCGTTCCCTGCAATCGGGAGCATCGAATGCCTTGCCCGGTATGCCGAAAAGGACAGTTGCCAAGACAGTTTTCGTAAAACATTTTTTGATACGGCACTGTCGATGGTTGGGAATTGCTGATTGGATTCGCGTGCATCCTACGCAACTGATGGACGCCACATCGAGCGTGTTCTGATTTATACAGTCCTTTTGCAAAGTGAGATCTATAGGCTGTGCATCAGCGGCAATCTCTACTTCTCTATGGGAATCGCAAATGGATTGACGCTTTCTTGTTCGCCGACCATCATCTTCCCGAATCGCTAACGGCGGAATCCTCTCCATGCAGCACGATCCATGCGACTAGGTTGTTCGCAAATTCCTGATCGCTGCTGCCGTCGTAAAGAACGGCAACATCGCGAGCAACACGAGGATGCTCCCCAGTGCCAATCCGTAATCACCAAGCTCCTTTGGTAATCCGGCGAGCAGAACCGCGAAGAAAGCGAACCCCGCCAACCAAACGAGGCTGGCACCCACCCAAGAGATGTCCTCTCGCAACACTGCCTGGACTGTCGCATAGACAGCAAACCCAGCGGCAATCGCACAGAGCCCCATCGACAACGAGAGAGCGATCGGCGTGAAACATGCCAGCAACGTCGCAACAAGAATCACGGGTGTGATCCAATCGCGGAGTTTCCACTTCCGAAAATCCAGCGTGAAAACAATCGTGGCAAAGACAAACGATAAAAGCAATGAGCCACCCCAAACGGCCACTATAGACCAAGGAACAATCGTATCGAGTTTCGTTGGTCCTTTTTCATTGCCCTTAAAAAGGTCGGCCCCTAAAACCCAACTCAGGCCAAACACCACGGTAAGCGACAGTAGAATAACAGCTGATGCGCTGCCGCATGCCCCAGCAGACGATCGAAGAATGGCGTGAGCTCGCTGTCTGTCCGACATCGGCAAAGAGAATAGATACGGGCTCATCCCGAGAGGAAGCGGATTCTTGGTAATGGTGTGTCCACCCGATGACGGCTCCAGAATCACCGTTTGCCCTAAATAATGGGAGAAGGAAGCAAAAAACGCTGAAATCGTCTGTATCCCCGCGGCGGCGTACGCTCCAAGAAAAGCAAATGTCAATCCAAGGCTCAGCTCCTGCGTAAGTGCTCCAGCGATGATTCCGATGAGCCAAAACCAAGGAATCAAGCAAAGCACTGGCCATGGCATCGTAGCGGTCCGATGTACAAAATCGTACCAGGTCTGAGCGTGCACCGGAGATTCAAATAGCCGAACGCGCGAGACAGATCGGGCATCGACGTATTCAAAAAACTCAGCAACCCGATCGGTCAACGACCGGCGGCGCCGACCGCTCCGATCGTAATGGACCCTCCACCACGTCCAAACATAGCTGATGCAAAGTGTCGTCATCGCAATCAAACTGTCGGTCCCCGAAATAGACGTCCAGTAATGGATCTGCGGCGAGATCGCACCACCACGCTGAAAAGTCATGCCGTGCTTGGCCATCAACCAACAGACAAGAGTCACAAACACCGCAGGGGCCACCATGATCCAGGAAAGGGAGTTTAACGATCCGCGAAAGACAGGCTGAAATACGCCCCAGAACACGACAGCAAATAACACTGAGCCGATGATCGGCCAATCGCTCACAAAGAATATCCTCCAGACCCACAGCATCAGCGCTACCTGGCAAGCAACCAGGAACGCTCCTCCCCAATAGAAGTAGTTGACGATCGCGGTGGTCGATAGGGGCTTGAGATATAACGACGACATGCTCCCTTGCGATTGCATCACAAGGCCACCGATGATGACCACGAGGCATAAAACGTTGACCAGGTGAATAGAAATCATTTCGCGCGGTGGAGCACTCGAAACATCTATACTGCTAAACGGGAGCATGGTTATCAACGCGATTGCACTTGCGATCAGCGGGGTGAGCAGTAGCACCCAACGATTGCGTGCTAGGTATTCCCAAGTCAGAGCAGCAGTTACGGATCGCATGGAAGGTTCTCCGGAATTTGCGTTGAACGCAATGAGCAAGGGATAGCAGCCCGTTGAAAAATGGAAGCGGGACGGCGCGAGCCGTCGGGAAGGTCACGTTTCATCAGCAGAAACCGGGCAGCTTGCGCTGCACCGCTACAAATTCGATTGTTTTTCATAAGCTGCTAGGATCGATTGACACTACAAACAAAGATTTCGTCAAGGCTGATAGGCGTTTCGTGAACCACCTCGGCTTTCACTGTTTTCGCAGCTTGAATGAGTTGTTCCCGATCTCCTCGGCAGACATAGGTCCACTCATGACCACTTCCGCGATACTCGATCGCACCTAGAATGCTTGGGGCTTCGGGAAACGCGTGCTCGAACCGAAGCGTGATGCGACGGAACGATTCCTGAATCGCATCGAGTTCGCCCTCGAGAAGGACTCGCCCTTCGTGCAGGATCGCGACACGATCTGCCAGTCGCTCGACTTCATCCAGCAAGTGGGACGAGAAGAGAACGGTTCGACCTTCATCAGCAACCGTTTGGACAATAGCAGCTAGAATATCGCGGCGCACGATTGGATCGAGCCCCGAGGAGGGTTCATCGAGCACCAACAGTTCTGGGCGATGAGCCAGTGCTACTAGCAAGCAAACGCGTGCCGTCTGTCCACGCGACAGGGTCCGAATCCGCTGCTTGGGATCGAGATCGAACATTTCACGTAACTCTTCAGCGAAACTCGCATCCCATTTCGGAAAGAAGCTTCGGGTGTAATTCATGATCTCCTGGACTCGCATCCAGTAAGGAATGTCCCGATCTTCGGACATGTATCCGATGCGGCCCAAGACCTCGACCGGGTGAGTTACCGGATCGAAGCCAAACACTCGTACCGAACCGCTCTCGGCGTAGTGGGCCCCGAGAATATGCTTGATCAACGTGGTTTTTCCAGCGCCATTCCCACCGATCAAGCCAAACACTTTTCCCCGGGGAATCTGAAGCGTAATATCCTGTAGCGCGCGTTTCGGGCCGAAACTGCGGTCTAGCTTTCTGATGTCAACGACATGTTCGCACGGCACGGACATAGAGTCACTCATGGCTCCGTTCCCCCTTTCTTTTGATTGCTAATTGCCATTTCGCTTTGCTGTACTATCCTCAGGACTTCGTCCAGCTCAAAACCCATTTGGAACGCCTCAACCAAAAGCTGATCGATCCGCTCTTTCAGTAGTTTCATGCGTTCCTTTCGGGCCAGCGGTGATCCGTTTTCCGCGACGTAGGTTCCGGCTGTCCGACGCTTTTCGACGACCCCCGCTATTTCCAGTTCTCGATAGGCACGTGCGATCGTGTTCGGATTCACCAGCAGTTGCTCCGCGAGCGTTCGAATCGATGGGAGCTCCTCTCCCGGCTGCAACCTTCCCGAAGCAACCAGATATTTAATCTGCTGCATCACCTGCAAATAGATTGGAACCCCATCATGGGCTTGGATATGAAGTTGCATCAAAAGTCCTTGTACTACTGTATTAACCGAATAATACAAATGGCGGCTTCGTGTGTCAACCAAAAAAGATTTTTTTCTCGAAGAGCTGGTGGCGATGGCTCGTCGATCCATACGCATCGCTGCACCGGAGGATCAGTGCCGGGATGGACGTACGGTGCCCGGCTAAGTCTATTGAAACTGTTCAACGCGAGCAGACGCTTTGAGAGTAGGTAGCCACGTTAAGCCAATGTGGTAGAAGACGGCGAAGAAGACCCTTTTGACAAACTCTTCCAAAAGATGCGAGGGCTGGGTACCGTCAAGCCGCCGGTCGAGAGAACGGTCGTTGTCGGTAAGTCTAGAGGACTGTTGTCATGATTAACGCTTCACTCTCGAGAAGGCGAATAGTATTTCGCGTGCTATCTGCGCGCAGCGTTGATCGTATGTTTCCGCTTCTTGTGGCGTGCCATCCGATATTTTGGGATCCTCAAATGGGATCGCAATTCGTACCTTGGCACCTGGCACGGACGGGCAGCTTTTGTCGGCTTGCGAGCAAACCAAAACTGCTCCGTAGCCTCGCGCAGGATTTGGAGCATCATCGTAGCGTTTGGAAAAACTGATCATGTTATCCAGTCCATCCCCCATCTTGACCGTGTAGTGGGGATTCTCGGTTTTCGAGTCACCTTGGATTTCAAAACCGGCGCGTCGCAGGGCCGCTACTGCGCGGGGATTGAATGCTGTCCCCTCCGTGCCGCCGCTGTATGTAGACAGTTCGGAAATGCCATAATGCACTCCGCTGACGGCAGCCCACAGCTGCGCCATATGGCTGCGTCGAGAGTTGTGGGTGCAGATGAAGTTCAATCGGATGGATTCTCCATCGCTGCGGCAATCGTTGATGTACTGGCTCAACTTTTCGAGCAACTGCCGTCTTTCTATCGGAATTTGATCGAACTCCATTTTGCGTTGCTGGACGTAATGATCTAGTTCCCTATTGAGCCTCGACTCGCCGTCACCGCTTGCAATCACTAGGCAGACAACCGTTAGCGACAAACAAATAGCGAGCAACCAACTCATCGACGAACTCCTTTGTTGAAACGCAAGGGGAAGGAATGAATTAACCAGGTCACCGGGGCGAATCCATGCAAGCTATTTTAGCCGTGCACTGCAGGCGGATCAGTACGTGTTTTGATGTCCCTCGCCTGGCAACTGAAGCAATCGAGAATCCGTTGGGTCCCGGTCCTGTCCACCATTTCTCACTTTGCGTCGTCATGATCTTGAGTTTCCAGGAGTATGCTGAATCGTGTTCGGTCTAAAGACCTCCGAAGTTTTGAGTATTGAAAATTTTCAATGATTTTCAAGGGTGCGTGAGCCCTGTTTGAAAAGATTCACATAAGCTTAACCAAGGGGCGAACCAAACGATCTGCTGTTTGTCCTGAAGCCAGCGAAGTTCGTGGCTGGTTCAATTATCTCATCGATGTTTGTCGATCATGTCTCAAGCGATTCCAAATTGCATACAACCCTCCGGCGAGGCGACTGGAGCGATTGATTTGGGGGATACCTTTCCGCCTATTCAGGTCATTGGTACCGAATCGATTCGTTCGACGCTAGGTAATAGTTGTATTGCTCAGGCGATCGCGGCAGCGACTGCTCCGGGCGTTACCCGTTTCGTTCTTAATCCAGATGCTCATTTTGGATACGGTGTGCCCGTTGGTTCTGTCCTGCTGTCCGATGAGAACATTTTCCCGGGACCTGTGGGTGTCGATATCAAATGCTCGATGAGTTTGCTTCAAACCGATGTCGATGAGGATGCGATTCAAGAGGTTGGGACGAGAAGGGCTATTATTCGGGAGATTGAAACGCGACTTGCGTTTGGAAAACAGGGACCCAGGGGTCGCGCAGTGAATGAGGCTAGCGGATTCGAAGCCGCCACGCGCGGGGCAGATCGTAAGCTCCTCGATAGATTAGGCATTCCTCCGCATTGGCAGAATCTGTGTGAACATTGGCAACACCTAGGAGTTCATAAAAACGTCGATGGACTCGCCGACCGTCTGCAGAGATTGCTTCGTCACGAAATTGTGAAGGACTTTACGGGTAAATGTAAGCAATTGGGTTCCTATGGTGGCGGGAATCACTTTGGCGAATGTGAGGTGGTTCGGATCCGTGAGGATGATGCAGCACGGGCGACAGCTCGCCATTTCGGATTGCTAGATGGCAAAGTTGCCTTCTTGTCGCACTGCGGTTCCCGCGGCTTGGGTCACGCACTTGCGACCCATCAATTCCGTACGCTGCAGCGAGCCTTTCGGAAGCGTGGTCGCGCTTTCCCGAGCGGAGATCCAGAGCTTGTTTATGTCGAATACGGCTCTCCTCTCGCCGATGACTATCTAACGGATATGTCTCTGGGTGCCAACTTCGCAACTGTCAATCATCTACTGATCAATGCGATTGTCCTCGCTGCATTTCAAAAGATACTACCTGGTACCAAGGGAGAATTGATCTATTTCATCAGCCACAATATCGCCACCCAGGAACTCTACGATAACCGTTTGCAATGGGTACATCGAAAAGGTGCGACCCGTGCTTTTCCTGCGGGACATCCCGGTTTGCGAGGAACTCCCTTCGAGGAAACGGGGCATCCGATTCTTCTGCCTGGCAATCCGAGAGATGGTTCTTCCGTGATGGTTGCCCTCCCGGGAGCCGAGCTTTCGGCCTACAGCGTGAATCATGGTGCTGGTCGCCGTATGACGAGAACCGCGGCGAAGATCAATCTCCGGGCCGAAGATGTCGCGTCGAGTTTGTCGAAAGCGGATATCGTATCGAATTGTCGCAATTACCCTATCGATGAGGCTCCAGACGCATACAAAGATTTCGCTGAGGTTATTAAAAGCGTGGAGCTTGCAGGGCTCGCCAAGGAGATCGCCAGATTGCAAGCGAAGTTTGTCATCAAGGATGCCAAAAGCGGGCGTGATGATTGAATAATTTGCGAGGGAAGAGATGCTGTAAATTCTCTTGATACGTTTCCATTCGATGGTGCGCTGCATTGACTTTCGGCTTGCTCGACCGGAATCCTTGGTTGCAAATTCGACCGAATTCTTGTTCCTGATACATGCAGAAAACTTTCGTGTCTTGCCGTGAGATTGGATGCCAGCTGGTCCCTTTCTCGAGGTCAGGGGCTCCTCTGGACTAGGAATCAAAGACTTTGCTCACCGACGGATTCGTATCCATTAAGACTTGAGAAAATCGCAAAATCGCCATGCGAGCATCATTACCGTTAGTTGCGTGTTTCCCGAAAGGGTTGTCGGTAGGCTGGAAGCATCGCATACGTAGAGACCTTGGACACCGCGCACGCGAAACGACGGATCGCAGACGGAATCTTGATGCAGTCCGATAGCGCACGTGCCTCCATAATGGAATAGCGTACTTGTGTACCTTTCGATCGCAGAGCGGAGCGATGCAAAGCTCTCTCGTTTTCGGCCTGGTAATTGTTCGTGGAATTCCGATACGGAGGTGAGATTGGAGCGTAACCAATGACGGGTCCAATCAACGGCCTCGATAAGATCGTTTTTATCATGTGGTTCATTCAAATAGCACGGATCCATCGCGAAGCTGCCGTTTGGGTGGAGCTGGATGGCTCCGCGACTTTTGGGATGCAGGCAGGTGACTCCGATGCTCATAGCATTCCTCGATTTGGATCGCATCGGGTATTCCAGATAGTGAGTGGGCGTTACATGCCATTGCACAGAGGGTTGGGTGGAACTGTGGTGACTTGGTGCTATCCCGTGCAATTGACCATCTCGTTTTTCTAAGAAAGCACCCAATTCAGCGATATTCGAAGCGAGTGGACCCCGTCCCGTTTTTTGCCATAACCGCTGATCTTCGTGGGAAAAAGGCGTTGAGAGAGTCTGGATCGGAGTTTCGAAGATAACAGGGAAAACAAGATGGTCGTGTAGATTTCTTCCAACGTTGGGCGAGTGGAACCTGCATAGGATTCCAGCTTGTTGGAGCATGTCCTGCGGTCCGATGCCGCTAGCCATCAACAGCATCGGAGATTTCAGTGCGCCACAGCATAGGACAACCCCTTGAGATGCTTTCATTGCCACGATTGTCGTACCGCGACGGGCAAGGACTCCGGAGGCTCGGTCACCATCAAATAGAAGCGAGTCAACGGTGCAATCCGAATGCAGACTGAGAGTGGAATGACTTTGGTTTCGCATGAAGGCATCCCAGACACTCGTCCGCTTCCCGTCTCTCTGGGTGCGCCGGAAAGGAAAAACGTGAGTTGATTCCGCCGGGCCTAATTGTGAATGAAACCATTCCGATGCTGCATGCAGTGGCTGTTTCTGGGGCAAATCGTAATGGTCAGTAATCCTGCGTTCGATCTCTGACCAGTCTGAGTCGAGCGTGTTTCCAGCGATGGAGGAAAGTCGGGATAGGTCGGACGGATGAGGTGGAATGAGGATCATCCCGTTGATCAGCGAGGAACCTCCGAGACCTTTTCCAGACGGAAGCAGGATTTTGCGTTGGGCTAGATGCGTTTGTGGGGTCGATAGGTCGCAATGGCTGTAGCGTGGATTCGAAAAGAGATTTGCATAGACTGCTGGTCTGCGTATCATTCGGCTCGTCGAGCGACTGCCGCATTCGAGCAGGCCGACTCGACCGACGTTCATGCTGGAGAGTCGGTGGGCTATCAGAGCCCCTGCGGAACCAGCACCGATGATGATGTAATCATAGGATGGTGATTCTTTGGGGAAGGGACGCATTCAAGGATCAGGGAAGGAGATTGATTGCCCAATAGTCGTGGACGAACCGAAGGTCTACGGCGTATATTGACGGCTATGTTCGATTACAATACGCGATTGGTAACAATCAGTGCAGGTCTGTTGGGATGTTTGGCCGGAGCCGTGGGTGTTTACTTATTGCTCCGTCGAAAGTCGTTGATTGGCGACACGCTTTGCCACGCGGCCTTGCCAGGTATTGCACTCTCTTTTCTGGTGCAGGTTGCATGTGGCGGAACGGGAAAGAACGTCTTGGGCTTGCTTGCAGGAGCAGCCTTCTCCGGTGCGTTGGGTTCGCTTGTCGTGATGCTGCTCGGCCGATTCACCCGACTCAAACCCGATGCAATTCTAGGAATTGTTCTAAGCGTTTTCTTTGGGTTGGGGATGGTGCTCTTTAGTGTGGTCCAGAAGATCCCGGGATACAATGCTGCAGGGCTAGAGAATTTCATTCTCGGGAAAACTGCATCCATTGTGGAGTCCGACTTTTGGATGATTCTTGGCTCGACAGCTTTTGTGTTGTTAACGTTGTTTCTGTTGCGTAAAGAGCTACAGCTCTTTTGTTTCGATGCCGCGTTTGCGGCATCGAAAGGTTGGCCGGTCATTGCTTTGGATATGACGTTGCTTACAGCGGTGCTTCTTGTTGTGATTGTTGGTGCGAACGTCGTCGGAGTCATTCTGGTGGTTGCTTTGATGGTGATTCCTCCATCTGCAGCGCGGTTCTGGACGCAGCGACTTTCCCGGACGATCATGATCAGTTCTTTGATCGGTGGACTTGCTGGGGTGACCGGTACCTTCGGTAGTTTATTCATCGACCGATTCCCGACCGGGCCAGCCATCGTGCTCAGCGCTACGTTTTATTTCGTCGTCAGCTTGCTGTTTGGAAGTGAGAAGGGCTTTCTCTGGAGAGCGTGGTCACTCTATCGGCAGCGGTATCAAGCAGACACAGAGCACGTACTTCGCGCGATCTTTGAATTACTCGAATCGAGAGGAAATGCGCCGAATGTCGTAGGTCAAGTGCGCTCGGAGGGGGTTTCGGTGTCAGCGTTGCGAAGCATGAGGAGCTGGTCGCCGAGTCGATTGAAGTCGTCGATCGATACGATTTGCGCTCGAGGTTGGGCGACTCGTAATTCAGTTGGGGAGATCCAATTGACCGCCAGTGGTATTCAGGCGTCGGTAAAAGCCGTAAGACGGCATAGGCTATTGGAGCTTTACTTTTCGAATCTTGCGAATCTTTCGCCTGCTGCGTTGGATCGAGGGGCAGACGCTTTAGAGCACGGATTGGACGATGATTTACTGGCGACTCTGGAAAAAGAGTTTATCGAATTGGGCGGAATCGTCGATCTTCCAGCGAGTATCCACCCTATCCCAGCGAGCGAAGGCTGAGGATTGGAGCAGCCATCGGACCGACGGGGATTCACGACTTTCGAGATATCTAAGCTCAGAGTCAGGATTTGGCTAGGCTAAGAGATCTTTTACGATGCGTCCATGTACGTCGGTCAGGCGATAGCGACGCCCCTGGAACCGATAGGTCAATCGTTCATGGTCGATCCCTAAGAGATGCATCAAGGTGGCCTGGATATCATGGATATGCAATGGTTTGCTAACGACATTGTATCCAAACTCATCTGTTTCTCCGACGACATGACCCGGTTTGATCCCACCTCCTGCGAACCACATCGTGAAGCATCGTGGATGATGGTCTCTACCAAAGTTGGTTTGGATTTTTCCCTGGCAATAATTTGTTCTTCCGAACTCCCCTCCCCAAATGACCAAAGTATCGTCAAGTAGTCCGAGTCGCTTTAAATCCTTGACGAGTGCTGCGCTGGGCTGATCGGTTTCCTGACAGAGTTTAGGCAGTGCATTGGGCAACCCGCCGTGATGATCCCAATCCTGATGGTAGAGCTGAATGAATCTTACCCCTCGTTCTGCCAATCTACGAGCCATCAAGCAATTGGCTGCAAAGCTGCCGGGCTTTTCCACATCTTTGCCATAGCTCTCCAGAACCTCCTTGGGTTCCTGGGACAGATCTGCAACCTCAGGCACGCTCGATTGCATGGCGAAGGCCATTTCGTAATGCTCAATCCGGTTCCTTATTTCACTGTCGGGAGTCCGTTCCAGCTGGTGTTCATGGAGTTCCCTCCAGCGATCGAGCATATTGCGTCGACTATCGCTCGAAATACCAAGAGGATTGCCGAGATAAAGAACGGGATCTTTTGCTGCCCGCAACAAAACCCCTTGGTGCTTGGTCGGTAGGAATCCGCTCCCCCAAAGATGCGCGCCGAGCGGCTGGCCAGACTTGTCTTTCGTAACTAGAACGACAAAGGATGGCAAGTTTGCATTTTCCTGACCCAGTCCGTAACTAAGCCATGCACCGATGCTAGGGCGTCCCGCAATCTGCGTTCCGGTCTGGAAGAAGGTAACCCCCGGTCCATGGTTGATAGCCTCCGTGTAACACGAGCGAACCTGGCATAGATCCTCCGCAACGCTCGCCGTGTGAGGTAGTAACTCGCTGTACCACGCTCCCGATGGTCCATGTTGAGAAAACTTGAATGGGGATCCTACTAGCGGTATCGAGCTTTGATTTCCAGACATTCCGGTGAGACGCTGACCTCCGCGTACCGAATCAGGAAGCTGTTCGCCTTGTCGTTCGTTAAGGAGTGGCTTGTAATCGTAGAGGTCCAAATGGGAAGGACCGCCCGACATAAAGAGATAGATGACACGTTTTGCTTTTGGGGGGTGATGGTATTCTTTCATATCGCCACCAACACCGGCGATCTCGAGTTTGTCGGCTTGAACGCTTTCACTCAGGAGGCTCGAAAGAGCGATACTACCTAATCCGAGACCTGAATGCCTCAAAAAAGCACGTCTCGCATTCATGCTTTGCATTTGGTTGAAAGTGTTTAGGTCCATGTCCTGTCCGATTGGCTGAAGGGGGCTGGGATCGCGGCGGAAAATTGACGAATAGGTGAAGGAGGCTAGGGAGTAGTTAGCGTTTGACGACGCATGAATCGTGATTCATGAGTACCTGGCAAAGTACCGTGACACTCGCAAGCTTAGGGGGTGGAATATCAGGATTCGCAGCGAATCGCCCGATTTGTAGGAATTCTTTGGTACGGTCCTCGGAGGCTTCGAATTCTTTTCTTTGATCCACCAGCAATCGATTGACGATCGCTCGTTCCTGGTCATCGGGAGCGCGGCTCAGGCAAATCCAAAAAGCGTTCTCGATCAGAGCGGAGTCGTCTGCGCTTTCTCGGATCAATCGGTCAGCGAGGGCTCGAGCAGCTTCGACGTACTGGATACCGTTGAGCAAAACCAGAGCCTGCAGGGGCGAGTCGGTACGTTCACGTTTTGCAGTACAGACCGCGCGTCGCGGTGCGTCAAAGGCTAACAGTGCAGGTGGTGGGCCCGTGCGTCGCCAATGGGTGTACAGACTGCGACGGTACACGCCGCTGCCATCACTCCATTTCGCAGGTTTAAAAGATTCACTCATTTCATAAGGATTCACCGGGGGACCGCCTCTCGCAAGATCGAGTAGGCCTGAGGCAGCTAATGCGTTGTCGCGAATCATCTCTGCTGGCAATCGGAATCGGGGACCGCGTGCGAGTAGTTCGTTATCTGGATCGTCCTCCATGTTCGAACGATCCGATACGCTTCTCTGCTGATAGGTGTCGCTCATGAGAATTGTCTTTACCAAATCCTTCATATTCCACCCACTTTCGATGAACCGGACGGCGAGCGCGTCCAAGACCTGAGGATAGAGCGGTCTGGAGCCCTGGGATCCGAAATCCTCGGATGTCTTTACCAGCCCTCGGCCGAAGATACTCTGCCAAACACGGTTGACCGTAACCCGAGCGGTTAACGGATGGTCTTTGGCAACCGTCCAACGGGCGAGTCCCAATCGATTACGAGGCAGATCTTCTGGAAACGGCGAGAGCGCGGCCGGAGTTCCTGGTTCCACCTGATCGGCTCTTAGGTTGTACTCACCTCGAGTCAGCACGTAGGCTGGCTTCCTGGTCGGTAGTTCACGCATGACCATGATCTCATGAACCTTGTCCTGTAGTTCGTAAAGCTTTCTACGCTCTTCCCTCAGCGTTGCTTTCAGCTTTTGGATGCGTTCCGACTTTTTGTGGATGTAGTGTTCGACAAAGAGACCTTTCGTAAATTCACTCTCTGAATTGGTTCCATGAAAATTCGCGTACCAATCAGCCCCGAACAGATTTTGTACTTCCCACGCTGTCAAGCATTCGGCGTAGACCTGGAAATCATCGATGAGTCCTCCTTTGAAACCACGGTCACGGAATCGCTCACCGAGATCGATAAAGTCATATCCTCCTCCAGTGATTTGTTTGGTGAGTCCATCTCGAATGACTTCGCAGTCACTCCTGTGCCCCTGCAGGTAGATCGACAGTCCATCGGCTCGGCTACTGCCGTCATAGGTCGCAGTGACATGGATCCATTGATTGAGAGGGAGGTCCGTTTTGGTCTTGATCGAGATCGCGTTTCCGGGCCAAAAATGAATAAGACTCCATTTCAGTTTTCCATCTTCGATGAGCAATTCGTATCCGCGGCTAGCCGCGTCGGTCCAAGCTCTCGATCGGTGGAAGAGGACGGCTCTTTCTTTGCTATCAGGGATTTGTATCCAAAGCGAAATGCTGAAGGGTTCATGTCTACCGAAGTTGCCTTTCGTCGTCTTGACCGCATCATCTCCTGTGAAAAGGACAGCTGAGCCACGCTTACCCGGCACGAGTTTGTTCTCCCCCTCGAGTTTGGCTGGCGCGTCAGGAGAAACGCTGTCGGTTAGGGACTTGCCATCTTGGGAATCGAAGGAGATATCCAAGATAGGGTCCCGCGGGCGGAGGGCTTTGCGCAGGAATTCCTGGGCTTGTCGATCGTCGGATTGGGGGCTAGTCGTCGATCTTGGGAATTGATTTCGAAGGCTTTCGAACCATGAATAAGCCATGGGTGTTTCGCGAACGATCGCTTCGGCAAGGCCCGACTCCAAGTCCTGAACGGTACGTAATTGCTCGGCGATTTTCTGATCGGTGGTGTCGTCGGTCAATCCAAAGGCGGGAGTAGGAGGGGAGTCTGTGAAGAAGGAATAAAGTCCGGCTTCATCGATGTTATGAAAGATGGCAAATAGCTGATAATACTCCGACTGTTTGATCGGATCGAATTTGTGATCGTGACATCTTGCGCATTCGAATGTGAGACCCAGAAACGCAGTCGCATAGGTTTGAACACGGTCCGCGACATACTCGACGCGATACTCCTCCTCGACGCTACCACCCTCGCTCTCTTGCTGATGGAGTCTGTTGAAAGCGGTGGCGAGGATCTGGTCTTTTGTCGGATTTGTTAGCAGGTCGCCTGCCAATTGCTCTACGATGAATTGATCGAAGGGCTTGTTTTCATTGAAGCTATCCACCACCCAGTCGCGCCATTGCCAAACGGTTCTTTCCCGATCGACTTGGAATCCATAGCTGTCGGCATACCGAGCGATGTCCAGCCAATCGATGGCCATTCTCTCTCCGTACTGGTTTGAGGCCAGCAAGGAGTCGATATAGTTCTCCCAAGCTTTCGGCGAGTCGTCCGCGATGAATTCCCTGACGCGTTGCGGAGAGGGAGGTAGACCGGTCACGTCAAATGCAGCTCTTCTTGCGAGAATACTTTTGTCGGCGGGCGGTTGCTGCGATAGTCCGCGGCTCGCTAGATGGTTCCTAATCACAGGGTCGATAGGATTGGACTTGGCAACATTCGAGAGCTTTTGAAAATCGAGGGACTCAAAAGACCAATGCTTTTCGTATTTAGCACCCTCTTTGATCCACTGACGCAGGATCTCTATTTCCTCTTGCGTAGGCCTCGCTAATTTCGATGAGGGAGGAGGCATTTGCACATCGGGCTCGTCGGAGAGCATTCGTTCGAGGATTTCGCTCTTGTCCGGATTACCCGGTACGATTGCTCCAAAGCCTATGGCCTCCTCGTAACTATCGAGCCTCAGATCCGCTTCACGTTTTGCTGCGTCGGGACCGTGACAAAAAAAGCACTTATCGGACAAGATTGGGCGTATCTGGTCGTTGAATCGGATCTGCCCAACCGAGGTGCTGGAGAGGATCGATGCCAAGATACCAGCCGAAATGAAAAAGGTCCGTTGGAAATACATGGTTAGGCAGACTTCGAGGCGGAGAGGCGTATTCTCACTAGTTTAACCCAAGCGAGATGATTCTAAAATGTTGTGTTCATTGCGGTTTAGGATATTGATAGGACGTTTTTACGAGCCGTGGTATCGAATTGCCGAGCAGTACTAACCAAGCACACGATTTTCCGTTGAGGGCTCCGTGTCGTCGGGGGGATTGTTTCGTGTTATTCAGTTGCGTGACTGCTGGACTAGGAATTCCTGGTTGGCATTCATGGGTAGGACTGGGTGTATACTTTGAGGGAATCTATTTGAAATCCCTGCGAGATCTTCATGGACCTGCGAATGGAAAAATCTTTTTACCCTAGCCGTGCGATGTGCGTCGGCGGTTGGTTTGTCCTAGTGTTAGGATGGCTGGCAATAGGTATTCTGAAGGGGCAGTCACCTGGTACCGAGATCTACAATTCGCAAGAGGAGAAGATCCCACGCCTCACAGGGGAAGAGGCGTTGTTGGGAACTCGCGTTCCACCCGGGTTTACGATCCAAATCGCTGCGGAGGATCCTATGGTTCAGCAACCGATTGGGATGTCATGGGATGGGAAGGGCAGATTGTGGATTGCTGAGAATTACACCTATGCTGAATCCCAAAAGGGTTTCGACACCTCGCTCAAGGATCGTATCATCATCCTCGAGGATGTAGACGGAGATGGCGTTTTCGATAAACGGAAAATTTTTTGGGAGGAAGGTCTCAAACTCACTAGCATCGAGGTTGTCAACGATGGCGTATGGGCCTTAGCCCCACCCCATCTTTTATTTTTGCATGACAAGGATCGCGATGATCGAATCGATCGAGAGCCGGAAATCGTACTGAGTGGTTTCAATGGCGATATGCGTCATAACGTGGCCAATGGGTTGCGACTCGGCCCGGATGGCTGGCTCTATGGAAGGCATGGAATTCTCGGGGTATCTCACGTTTCACGGAAACGTACGGTCATCGAGGGGAATCTGGGCTATGCAGCACCGGTCGCCGGTGCAGCTCAGCCCGAGAGGTCGGAAACCGTCCCTGTTCACTGCGGCATTTGGAGGTTTCATCCGACGAGGAATCTGTTTGAAGTCGTATGCGAGGGGACGACCAATCCCTGGGGGATGGATTGGGATGCGCATGGCAATCTGTTTTTCATCAACACAGTCATCGGTCACCTATGGCATGCTATTCCCAATAGTCATATGCAGCGAATGTATGGCGAAGATCGTGATCCTTACGTATTTGAACTACTTCCCCAGGTTGCCGACCATGTGCATTGGGATGACAAAAGAGAGGATTGGCGAGAAACGCGAAAAGGCCCTCCGAGCGATCTTACCGATCGAGCAGGCGGGGGCCACGCGCACAGCGGAATGATGATCTACCAGGGAGATCAGTGGCCCGAAGAGTACCGGCAAAACGTTTTTACATTGAATCTGCATGGCCGCCGCGTCAATCGGGACCGACTCGAAAGGCATGGCGCTGGCTTCGTGGCTAGGCATGCAAAGGATATGGTTTTTTGGGATGATCCTTGGTTTCGTGGCATCGAACTGAGCGCAGCCCCCGATGGTAGTGTCTACGTCCTTGATTGGTCCGATATCGGGGAATGCCATGAGAACGATGGAGTGCACCGTACGAGCGGTAGAGTCTATCGTATTGCTTACACCAGGGAGGATGGCGCTGAAAAGACTCGATCGCAAGTCGATCTTAGCAGAGTGGATTCCACGACCCTCATCAAGTACTTGAACCATCCGAATGGTTGGTATTTTCAAAAGACGATTGCACTATTATCGGACGGTGCACCCGCGGAGACGCCCCTCATGCGTAACGACTCGAATGCTCGGTTTGCTATTCGCATCCCATCCTCGCTGCTCCTCAGCCCAGACGATGAGTTGCAATTGAAGAAAGTCACGCTCCGAGGCGGACTTCTTGGCGATGTTCCACTTCAAGTTGATGAGCTAACGCTTCGGATCCGTTGCCTCTATGCATTGCACGCCAATGGCAGACTGACCGAGGAAACGATTACCGAGTTGATCCGGTCAAACCCACCCGCAGAGTTAATGATAGCCGCATTGCGTCTGGGGTCCGACATGGCTGCCAAGTTGCGTGAGGATCGCAACTGGAACGAGGTTCCGTATTATTATGAGTTGATTGAGCATATCGATCAGGTGGGGATTCTTAAAACGTCCCCGTTGCTACGACTTTATGCGGCGTCGCTGTTGCCTAAACTAGCCCATAAAGACTGGAAGCTTGCTGAGCGGTTGATGCGTTCAGAAGATCTAGCCGATGATCGCGATTTTCCCTTGGTTCTGTGGTACGGCATCAAAGATCGAGTCGTTCAGGACCCGGTCAACGCCGCAAAGCTTCTTTCCAAATGCGAAATTCCAAAACTCTCGGAGTTCATCGTTCGTCGGCTCGCCCTGTTGCAGGCCGACGATCCACGCGGTATCGATTGGGCTGTCAGCGCAGCTGCGAGTTCGAAGAAGGCGTCCAGCATCGAGTTGGTCATCGATGCACTATGGAATGCATTCGAGGGGCGTACCAACATTCCAAGTCCTAAAGGATGGGCCCCTCTCTTTGCCTCCGCTCAAACCCATCCCAAGATTCAGACGCAGGCGAAAGCAAAGCTACTCTTCAGCGTTTTCGGCGGAAAGTCCAATCCTGCTGAACTACTAGCAATCGCCAAGAACGAATCCTTTCAAGAATCCGTACGTCGTGGAGCCACACGTTGGCTCGGAACAAACCGAGGAGAAGGGCGTGAGTCGTTGTGGGATTTGCTCAACGATCCCATTCTCGGCCGTTATTCCGTGAACGCCCTCGCTCGTGAAGCTACGTTGGAAGAAGCCCAGCGGTGGATCTCCGAATATCCGACGGCTCCCAAGGATACTCAGTCGGCCATCATCACTCTGCTTGCAAGCAAGTCGGAATGGATGCGGCTGCTCCTTAATGCGCTAGATACTAAGACGATCCCGATGGATGCTATCGATGCAATCACCTGGCGGCAAATCAATTCGTTAGGTGATTGGGAGCTTTTGCAGCGAGCAAGGCAATTGAAACCAGAGTATTTCATGCTCGAGAGAAGCAAAGAGGAGGAAATTGCGGAGTTGGAGAAACTTTTGAGTGATGCCAACCTGGCTCATGGGGATGCCAGTCGAGGCCGTGCGTTATGGAATTTGCATTGCAGCAATTGTCATAAATTATTTGGTGAGGGAGGTGCCATAGGTCCGGAACTGACGGGCGCACAGAGGTCCAACTTGCGTTACTGGCTAGAAAACATCGTCGCTCCAAGCGCTCAGGTGGCGAGTCATTTTCGCGTAGAGATCGTGAGGTTAGAGGATGGGACTGTATTGACCGGTGTACCGCAGAAAGAATCCTCAGAGGCTTTGGAGATACAAACCGCAAAGGAACTGATTCGACTAGAGAAAAAAACGATTGCCGAACGCAAAGCGTCTTCCCAATCCTTGATGCCAGATCGACTGCTTGTTCCTCTGGATGAGCGGGGAAAGATCGATTTGTTCCGATACCTAATGTCCCCGGGACAAGTGCCTGCGAGCAGGTAAGGAATCCTCGCTTTGAGTCGCTATCTTTCCGTTTGCTCGAGGAATCGCACTCCGCTGTCTGAAGTTGCGAGATGATTTCTGGGCAACTGGCGGTTTTTGTTTTAGGCTGGATGACTCGACCGTCAGGTTTGGAGCGTACAGTAAAACAGTTGCCTCGATTAGGAGTTTTGTACTTTAGGAGTTTTGTACTTTGCGTATTTTACGGTCCGTTTTGGCTGTCGTTGCTGGCATCGTGAGTGGTGGTTTGACGGTCGCGGTGGTCGAAGTGATGAATTCGCTGGCCTTCCCACCTCCGGAGGAGCTGGATTTGTCTGATCAAGCGGCCTTGATGAAATGGATCCAAACGCTTCCTGTCACAGCCTTTGTTGTGGTTGTACTCGGATGGATGCTGGGTGGCTTTGTAGCGACTTATGTTGGACGCAGAGTAGCACCAGATCGGATGGTACAGTCTGGAATCATCCCCTTGGTTGTTTTTTTGGCTGCTACCGTGATGAACTTGTTTACCATCCCGCATCCATGGTGGATGTGGCCTGTGGGTTTGATCTTGGTCTTGGTAGGAGGTGGCTGTGGGCTACTACTTTCGAGACCTGGGTCTGTTTCTAGGGACCAAAGGATCGGGAGGGAGTAAATCCAGCGTGGGCGCTAATGGCGTGACTGGATTTTCTAGGGTACGTTCGCTGACAAGCGATCGGCCGTTACCTGTTTTTTGCCTGAGTCCTACGAGTCGACCGTTGATGCATTTCGTGAGGTGCATTCCTCGTTTTTGAGATGTTGTCCGAAGCATTCATTGGAACCTCAAAGTCTTTGACTCCAGCTTCGGTTCGGTTGACAGGTAGCAAGCGACGGTTGTTGATTACCTCGATAATCGTAAGAATACTCCCGTTCGTACTCAGCACTGAGACATTTCTCACTAGATTTGGAAGCACATGATCGATCTTCGAAGCGACACCGTCACCAAACCGACTCCATCGATGCGGCAAGCCATGTTGACCGCCCAGGTAGGCGATGATGTGATTGATATCGATCCTACCATCGTCGCTCTCCAGGAACGGACTGCGGAGATGCTTGGCAAGGAAGCTGCGATCTTTATGCCTAGCGGAACGATGACGAATCAGATTGCACTACGCTGCCATTGTATGCCCGGCGACGAGTTTGTCTGCGAGAGCCAATGTCACATCTACAACTACGAGCAAGGAGCATTTGCGCAACTCAGCGGCTTGGTGGCTCGTACTCTGGATGGTAACAAGGGACTTCTTTGCACCGATCAACTCATTGGTATCAAGCGAAAGGAGGACGATCATACGGTTCGAACACGCCTGTTGTGTCTGGAGAATACTCACAATCGAGGTGGAGGTAAGATCTATTCTTTGGAGCTCACAACGGAGTTATGCCAACTGGCCAAGTCGCAGGGGATCATAACGCATCTCGATGGTGCACGACTGTTCAATGCGAGTGTTGCAACCGGGATTCCGTTGAAAAGACTGGCTGATGAATTTGAATCGGTCAGTGTTTGTTTTAGCAAAGGGCTAGGTGCACCTGTTGGATCTTGCTTGGCTGGTTCCAAAGAATTCGTTAGGAAAGCGAGGCGTGTCAGAAAACTCTTCGGGGGTGGTATGCGACAGGCTGGAGTGCTAGCGGCTGCAGCTCTCTATGCATTGGATCATCACATCGAGCGATTGGAGGAGGATCATGACCACGCCAGAAAGTTGGCTAATTGCATCAATAACAGCCAACATTTTGAAGCTTTGGATTCGATCCCAGATACAAACATTGTGATTTTCCGAGTCCAACCTCAATGGGGATCCGCGGCGAGGTTTGCCGAATTGGCTAAGTCTAAGGATGTCCAGGTTCTCGCATTTGGACCGCAAAGCGTTCGATTGGTGACCCACTTGGACGTTTCTCCACGTTGCATTGAAACCGCATGCAAAGTCTTCAGCGAGTTAGACAAGATGGCTTGACGGAGCGGATAATCCCAATAAACTCCTGTCAGCCCTAAGGAATTGCTGGGCAGAGTGTGATAACCAATGCGGCCGTGGCGAAACTGGCAGACGCGCTAGCTTGAGGGGCTAGTGGGAGAAATCCCTTGGAGGTTCGATTCCTCTCGGCCGCACTA
>JBBAXA010000076.1:0-20992 GCA_040396935.1 Pirellula sp. | reverse complement strand
TCCATCCATCCCTGAAACAATTCCGTCGGCAATTGTTTGCTATCGAGGACTCTCAATAACAATGGAATATCAACTTCGGAATTCGCTCGGCATCGATTGAAAGCCACCTGAAGCGATTGCTTTGTTTTTTCTAATCGAGCCGATTGCGCTGCTTTGGCTGAATCCGTCGGCTTCGCTATTTTCCCTTCGAACGCAAGCAACCGAAAATAGATCGGAAGGAGTTCAGCTACCTCGGGACCATTGAAGTAATTGCCATAGACGACGGAATGTTCTAATTCCTCGAGTCGCTCCACATACTTTTGCCATTTACCTGTCAGCACAATGGCATCCGCATAACGACCGGAATTGAGCAACGAGATACAACGCTGTGCATGGAGATTGACTGTCGCATCGATCACACCCCAATCACTAAGAAAAATCTTTTGCCTGCTCGCGAGGAGAGATTCGAGTTCCTGGAATTCCGCATCCGCTTCACGGTGAAGTCCCAGACGGCTACATATCTCCGCTCGATGCGTCAGGGCTTCGATGAGGTAGATCAGGTTGCTCGTCCTTGTCTCGTCGGACAAGAACAATTCCAGACTAGAGGCCTTGACACTTTGATAGAGCCGCAAACACTCCTCTGAATCCAAATCGCCAAGGATGACCGCACGTTCGAGCCTGACTTTGTTCGCGGTTTCCTGCAAATATCGGTTCTCCGGATGCCGCTCCAGGTAGGCCTCGGCACTCTGCAAGGCCCTCAGGTTCAGCTCGACACATAAATCGTAGCTTTCCTTCGGATCATATAACAAACTGAGGAAGTACTCGCCGTTGACTCTAGCAATTTGTAGTTTCTCTTCCTCCGCGTTTCTCTGAATAAGAAGATCGATCAGCTCAAGAGATTTCTTGCGCGCTTCGATTGCCTTTTTGCGATCAGACTCGACTAACGGATTGTTGGGCGCATTCATCGACGAGTAGAAACATAGCGATTGGTAGTGATACATGATCTCCAATTGACGAGCCAGCAAATCGTCATCAGGATCTAAAGTCCTGGCTTTTTCCAGGAGAGGAATTTGTCGTTCGAGCGTTGTGATCAATGAAATGGGCGAGACTTTTTTCCCCGAGAGGATGGTATCGTTGATACCGCTGTTCGTAACTCGCATCGACTCGAGAAAGAGGTGACTGATCTGGGCTCGGTCATCGGCGACAGATTGCGTCGCGATCGTTAGCTCTCTCTGGATTCTCCATTCCCGGCTGAGTAGGAGAATACTAGCGACCATGCAAAATAAGATGGTGCCCAGGAAAGTCGACGCGATCGGATGCGAAGAGGCCCAGTGCACGAACGATTGCCATGCCGTGGGAGGTGAGACCGAAATCGGTTCGCCTGTCAAGAAATGATCCAAATCCGTCGCGAGATCACTCGCATGCTGATAACGGTCCGAAGGCTCTTTCTGCAAACACTTAGAAACGATCGCTTGAAGCGACGATGGAACTTCACGCCCCTGAACGCCCGATTTGACCCTGCGAACATGAACAATGTTGCTCCTCGTTTCAAAATCACTGGTTGCCAGGAAGGGATGTTCTCCATAGAGCAACTCGTGGAGGACCACACCCAAGGAAAAAATGTCTGACTGGACCTTCAAGGTTCCCCCTTTGACTTGCTCCGGCGACATATACGCAAGCGTTCCCAATACCTGGCCATGGATTGTCAGCGGGGTTGCAGGTTCGACACTGAAATTCTTTGAAAGTCCGAAATCCGTCAACAAAGGCCACAGCCCGAGTCCCTCCGACAGTTCTGGACTCTCTGTGCGCAGCAGAATGTTCCCTGGCTTGATATCGCGATGCAGGATCGTGGTTGAATGGGCCTCGTGCACGGCGTCGGCAACTTTACCGATCAGCCATGCAGCTTGCCGCGGCGAAAGTTGGAGTGTGGCATTGCGTAGCTTCGATGCAACGGACCCCAAGTCCGCTAATTCCGTCACCATGTAGGGAATACGATCGACTTCTCCCGTCGAAAAAACCGTGATGATATTCGGATGATGCAGTCCCGACATGACTTTCATCTCATCCAGGAATCTTTCTCTCGCGATCTGATCTGCAGCTTTCGAGGTCCTGAGAATTTTGATCGCTACTTTTTTACTTTCAGGCCCCTCCTCGCGAGCGGAATAGACCAACCCAAAGGCTCCCTTTCCTACACATCGAAGGTCCGTGAATCTTGACGGAGGGCTCGGAGTGTGATCGTTGAGGAAATCCAGATCGTTTCCCTCGGCAGAGGTCATGGAATCAAACTGGACAGAGGGTGGAATCCCCTCCAAAAGAGCCAGGCAATTCATTTCGTCAGGTGCATCGACCGACAGAAAATCCTGCTCCGCCCGAACGCGATCGCACTGCTCTTGAATGCGCAGTAGTTCGTCCGGAGTGGGGTCTGAGGAGCCCGGTAACAGCTTGCTCATTCCGATCTCGATCAGGCTAGGGGATCTCTATCCAGCAAGTCTAGATTTCGATCGCATCTCGCGAGCGATCACGTTCACACATTTATCAATGAGGTAGCGGACGTCATCCTCTTTGCGATCTATTTTGATGGCGATCTCGGAGTAGGTCATCCCTTTGCGAAACCGCCAACGCAGGAGACGTTGGAGTTCGCGCGGCAACTGAAGAATGGCCTTGAGCGTCTCATAGGCCAATTCCCTTTCGATCAATTGGTCGAGGGCGCTCGGGCTTACTTTAGCAATGAGGTACAGATCCTGATCCTTTCCCGTGTCACCGTTGAACTCGCGCGTCAATGATCTCTTTTTGGCAAACGACGATCTCTTCGTGTTCACAAGATGATTGATAAGAGTCTTTTTTAAAAACCCAACAAAGCTCTCGCGCCTCTGGAATCGGTTTCGTTCGTTTTGAATAGCGATCGAAATCCAGGTGAGTTGCATCACATCCGACACGCCGACACGTCGTTGCAGACGACGGTCCCAATGACGCCGGATGATCTCTCGCAGCAACGGCTTGTAATGATTCATCAATTCCTGGAGGGACTCCTCATCGAACTTGTTTATCCAGTCTGTTACCGGAACATCCAGTTGCGGAGGTCTGTCTTCACAATTACTGACACTCATGTCCTGCATGGCGAAAGTCTGATCTGTTATAAACCTCGAAAGTGCGTGAGAGGGTGAGATCATTTCGGGACCCCGATTATAATCTGTCATCAAGCGGTGAGGAGGTGATCATGGGATTACTCTCGGTAACCCACAGGACTTTTCCCGAACTCACGGCAGAATATGCCCCACCGACTGCACACCGAACCTGCGCTAGCAATTCTGCTGTCTGCGAATGGTTCCCATCACTTATGATGGCTCTCGCCTATCTGCGCATATGCCTTCCCCTGAGCTTGCCTCGGGGGAGGCAACCACTGACTGCTACCAATCGATCTCGCCTATCGAACATGAGCAGCAAATCGATTGAGAAAATGCAGGGGAACTCGAGTGTAAGATGTGGGGGACCTTAGGTCTTGCCTTGTGTTGACGATTCCTCAAGAGAGCATTAATATGTTCGCGTCGTAGACGGTGGTAGTAGCTCAGTTGGTTAGAGCGTTGGATTGTGGCTCCGAAGGTCGGGGGTTCGAGTCCCCTCTATCACCCTTCCCGGTTTCCCCAGTGTTTTTATTGGTTGGACGCGGTTTCCGCGTACCGGGTTTTTCACCCGAGCGACCCTGTTAACCTGAAGTTCATACACCAAAACTGTCCTAGGTAGGCAGTACACCGGTGGATGAGCGACAACGCGCAGGAGTTGCTTTGATGCCAAGACCAAACGCCGAAGCATCGGCTATCTCGTTCCACATCTGCGGTCAGGCGATCGTCACATTTGACGGAATATCCTTCTATCTCGGGAAAAAGAACAGTTCGGAGGCGTTTGAAAAGTACGCCTACCTTCTTAAGGTTTACCAGAGCAACGGTTGTCGTCTACTGTCGGAGGCGACACCTCAAAGCGTTCGCTTTTTGGCTGACGATCTCGCGTTGCGTATCGACAGCGGTTACACCGAAACCGTAAACCAAGCCGATCGATTTTTATTCGGTGGTACTACTCTGGAGTTGCTATGTACCGCCTAGGTTCGCACGGTTTGAAACCTCATACACCTGCATCTGTTGGACGGTAGGGTGTGGCACGCTCAGAGCTTTGCGATGGGCGTGCTGATGCATGAGGCAGGTTCAAACGGCCACCGTGCGGCTAGCGCCGCTCCGCTCACAATGAGACCGGATAGTGCACAATAAAAGTGGTAGTGTGCGAGCAGTGCCGTATCCTGGTTGTTTCGTCTCACGCCCCTCGCCACCTCTCATGGTTATCCCAACCCACGCCCTTCGCGTTGCTCAGGGTCGTGCCACCCAACACAGCGTTCAGGGTCGTGCCGACCAAGGTAATAGGTAATAGTAGCGCTAGTGCACGAGCTATCTGCGAGGCGAGTCACTGCGCAGCACGAACGTGCTTCAAAAATCAACCCTCCGCTCTCCTTCGAGCCGCTGTCGGAGCTCAGGGTTTTCAGGCGATCGCTCACTCCTTTGGTGTTTGGGGGAGACTATTTGCAGTATCATGAGCCTTCTACCGGAAAAACAGGTTCATTTCTGAGGTTCTTTACCTAAAGCGTGAGTCAGCATGCGTCGTGTACTTTGTCTCCTGTTCGTCTGCCTGCTACTGATGATTGCCGGGGCGAATGCTCGATCCGAGACTCTCTCTTTCTCTGCCACAGGATGTGGACCTTATCAACCAGATGAGGAGCCGCTCCTAAGCCATTACGTCGATCTGGTAAATCGCGATGGAAAGAGTCAATTCCTGGTTCACCTGGGGGATATTGTTACCGGGAAGCAAAAACAATGGCCCGAATCCCAATACGCAAAAGTCGCATCGATTTTGAGACGCAGCACCAAGCCTACTTTGGTCGTATTAGGGGATAACGAATGGAACGATTTGCAGAATCCCGATGAGGGAATGACATACTGGAACAAGCATTTTCGAGGCTTCGAGAAGCACTTTGAACCCATAGTCGGTTTTCGCAAGCAAGACACTCGAGACGAGAATTTTTCTTTTGTGATGAAGGGCGTTCTCGTGCTCGGAGTCAATCTCGTCGGCGGGCGTGTGCACGATAAGAAGGAATGGGCTGACCGCTTGCAGGATGATGCTGACTGGGTAAAGCTGAACCTTGAGGAATACGGATCGCAAGTGCGGGCCGCAGTGGTGCTCGGACAAACGACACCTACCGCCTCACACGAATTGTTTTTTGGTTCCTTGGAGGCGATGTGTAACGATTGGAAAAAACCAGTACTTTACCTGCATGCGGATGGGCATGTGTGGCAGTTGGAAAAGGGATGGCGAGCACCGAATCTCTGGAGGGTGCAAACCGATCAAGTGAAATTGAATCCGCCGGTCTTGGTCTCGGTAACGGACGACCCAAACAATCCGTTCGAGTTTGACCGTCGGAGAGATATCGGTAAACGACGAGAGTTGTTCGTCGACGATTACCTGATAGAAAACCTTCGGAATGTGACACAGAAAGTCGAACGACCGGAACCGCGAGAGATCGTTCTCACCTGCGATGCTCCCTGGGAAGGAAATATTTCAGCTTATTACACGATTTTTCGTGATGGCGATCGTTATCGAATGTACTACCGCGGTGCCCATTTCGACGAAGCGGCCAAGAAATCAGCCCATCCTGAGTTCGCCTGCTATGCTGAAAGCCGAGACGGAGTGAATTGGACCAAACCGAACTTGGGATTGATTGAATTCGAGGGATCGAAAGCAAATAACATTATCCTCACCGGGGAAGGGACACACAATTTTTCTCCCTTCCTCGATGCCAATCCCGCTTGTAGTCCAGATGCTCGCTACAAGGCTCTCGCAGGAGATGGCAAAGGTCTCAAAGCTTACAAATCTTCGGATGGAGTGCATTGGGTCCTGATACAAGACAAGCCGGTCATTACCAAGGGAGACTTTGATTCACAGAACATCGCATTTTGGCATCCGACGCAAAAGAGATATCTCGCTTACCATCGCAAGTCGAGAAATGGGGTGCGTGACATCATGATGTCCGTCTCTGCGGACTTCCTAAATTGGAACGATCCACGATTCCTGGAATATGGAGACGCTCCAGCAGAGCATTTGTACACCAATGCGATCCAGCCGTATTTCAGGTCGAATCATCTGCTCATTGGTTTTCCGACCAGATATCAGCCATCGAACTCGCAGGTTGAGCCGGTATTCATGAGCAGTCGTGACGGTTTGGGATTCAAAAGAGGAACGGATGCTTTGATCCCGATAACCGCCCCGAAGGATCGGGATGGAAATCGGAGCAATTACATGGCCTACGGTTTGGTGGATATCGACGACCAACCTAAGGAGTTATCGGTGTACGGTACGGAAGCGTACTATTCAGGGCCGGGAAGCCGTTTGAGGAGATTTACCTACCGCACCGACGGTTTCGTTTCTCTCACCTCAGGTGGCCAACCCGGCGAAGTGATCACCAAGTCGTTCACTTATTCCGGTGGCCTGCTGAATCTAAACTACCGTGCTGACGCGGGTGGTACCGTTCGAGTCGAAATCCAAGATGAACAGGGACTGGCCCTGGAAGGATTGAGTATGGACGATTGCGTCCCCTTGAATGGGGATAGCGTCAGTGCGAACGTTTCCTGGAAACACAAATCGACCGATCCGTCGGCTGATCTGACAAAATTCGCTGGCAAGCCGATCCGCTTGAAATTCATGATGCAAGATGCCAGCTTGTATTCTTTTCAGTTTTCGGACCCCTGAATACGGTAAAACCAAAGGCGATTGGGGAACCCTGCGACCGGGGAAGGGATCCCAGGACTCAGTTTGAGGATGATTTCTTCCCTTCATCGAGCCTGCGCGGCTGGAAAATCGGCCCTGAAAACGCTCCCGTTATGGGGTGTCTGGAGATGGTGAGGAATTTCAGCCGATCTCCTGAGCAAAAGGTTTTTCAGAAAGAGTTCGTTCCCTCGCGTCCTGCACCGAGTGAGGCGGTTTTGAGGAAAGATTCCCATGGATTCTTGCCTGTACACCCTGCACAATTCTGAGAGAAATGAGATATTGCCCACTGCTTAATTTGCTTTGATTCCATCCTCTCTCACAAGGAAAAAACAATGGCGGTAAATTTAATTGACAGTGTCAAGGACGCGATCGCAGGTCAGGTGGCTGACCAGCTAGGATCCGCGGTCGGATTGGATAAGCAGCAGACAGCATCTGCCTTGAAGATGGTCGTTCCGATGTTGATCGGTAGCATGGCGAACAAAGCTTCGACTCCGTCTGGCGCCTCGGAATTGGCTAATGCCCTAAAGAACACAGACACCTCGATTTTAGATAACTTGGGTGGACTGCTCGGCGGTGGTTCATCTTCATCGAATCTTTTGTCGATGGGTACCAAGTTGCTCCCAATGCTTTTGGGCGCTTCCCAGGGTAACATCGTTTCGACGTTGGTACGATTGCTCGGGATGAATGACAAATCGGTTGGAGGCCTCCTCGGTACGTTGGCTCCGATTGTGATGGCTGTTGTAGGTAAGCAAGCAAAGAGTTCAGGCGGATTCGATGTTGGAGCCATTACGAACTTGCTAGGTGGCCAGAAGAACTTCCTCAGCAGTGCAGTTCCTTCGGAACTGAAGGGCGTCATGGGTCTAGCGGGCAATGTCGCTGGTGCTGCATCCCGTACTGTCGAGGCTGCAAAGCCGAGCAATCCTCTCCAGTGGTTGTTGCCTCTCGCGGGACTCGTTCTGCTTGGTTTTCTCGGGTACAACTTTTTGTTCAAAAAACCTGCTGATAACAAACCAGCTCAGAGCAAACCAGTTGTGCCTTCTGCCGCTGCTACTGCAGAAGTACCTAAGATCGAGCTGCCTGAAGTGCCCGATCTGACAAATCTCAAGAAATCGCTGACCGATACATTCGAAGGTTTGACTGGTACACTCGGCAGTGTCAAGGATTTGGAAAGCGCCAAGAGTGCTCTGCCTAAGCTTGAAGAAGCTGCCAAAGCCTACGGTACTCTCGGCGTCGACAAGCTCCCGGGTGTCGCACAAAAGACCTTGATCCCTTTTCTCCAGCCCTACCTGACCAAGTTGCAAGAAGTTCTCGATGGTCTTTACAAGATTCCGGGCGTGAAGGATATCGTTGAACCTGTTATCGGCCCGATGGTCAAGACGGTACAAGCTGTCGGGCTGTAATCTACAGCTAGACATTCCTGGGTGAGCCTCGGAGATCCCGAGTACAAATCCTCAGAACGATTTTAGCCAAGCGCGACATGGATTGTTTCGCTTGGCTTTTTTCTTTGCTATGGTTGGAACAGCCTGGAAGTATTCGCGGACGTCCTCGCGATGGAGTGTTCTGCCGGATCGAATTCCAGGAAAGGCTGACGTCGCTAGTGCGATCGAGAGAGCCTGCAGACTCTAGTGATTTAGCCGTGACGCTCGATTCTCGGCACGTCGTTAGGTGTCAGCAAAAATCACAAATCGCCGTATGCGATACACCAGTTTTGGGAAAAAATAAAGCTTGTCAGTTCCGGATAGGGGAACTGGGGCAGAGGTTTCACCCTAGAGTCTTTGTTGTCCGTTCGATGAATCGACGGGCAATTCGTAGGCGGCTGCCTCGCGATCGTTCCGTACGATGAGCAGTTTTCCGACCAGCGTCGGATGATTCCATGTTTTATCATCGAGTGCTTTGAAACGTGCGATTTCTCGATACGCTTTGCTTTCAGCTGCTACGAGTACGATATCTCCTGATTCCGCCTGGATGAGCAGGGTTGAGCCGACGAGGAGGATTTGGCCATGTCCACATCGTCCTTTCTTCCACAGCCGACGGCCATCCACCAGAGAGATACAGGTCAGTAAACCATTGTCGAGTCCAAAGACCGCATCACCTTGGCACACAAAGTTTGAAAGTTTCGACTTGAGGTGGTTGGAGGTCCAAACAGCTGTGGCATTCCAATTCGGAGAATCTTTGGTTACCTCGACCAGTGCTGTTCCTCTGTCGTATCCAGATGAAATCAACACACGTCCGCAACTCGAAGTCGGTTCATTTTTTGAGTCCATCGGGACCAGGATGGGTTGGGCTACATTCACTCTCGATTCGCCCTGCGTCTGCCACGGGAAAAGCCATAGTGGATTTCCATCGAGATCGTAGGAGCGAAGCCCCTCGCCATTGAAACTCAAGTATTGAACGGTATCGCCCAATTCGGCCAGCATGGGCGACGCATAGGATCCATGATCATTACCGTTCCGCCAAAACTCGACTCCGGTTGATAGGGAAAGGCATATGGCTGAGCCGTCGTCGTTAGATCCTTGGGTTAGAAAGACTCGACCGTCATGGATCAGGGGTGAGCACGTCAGGCCGAACGTGAGACCATGAGCCGCGGGATCGTCGAGCTGTTTTTTCCATCGTAGTTTTCCACTCTGGATGTCGATGCAGGTAACGATTCCCGTAGCGCCCACGGAGACGACACTTTGTCCAGAGATAGCAGGTGTCGAACGAGGGCCATCACCGTATTCGTTCCGAAAACGAGACTCGTAGCCGAGTGACCAAATCTCACGACCGCTCGTGGTTTCATAACAGACCACGCACTCATCGGTTCCTCGCTGTTCCATGGTGATGGCTCGGTTCGATGCGACCGCGAAACTACCCCACCCCAATCCGATGGGGTGCCGCCAAAGAAGCTTGGGTGGATTCGCCTCCCAATCCTTGGCGAATCCAGGATTGGGCACGGTTGCGTTTCGATCTTGACCCAGAAATCCTGGGAAGGAGTAAGGCAAATCACGAACCAGTGGAAGTGACTCCATACGCTGATCTTCGCGTCGAGAGATGAAGTATCTCGCGGCAGATTGCTCGGCGGTGGGCTTCCATCGCCAACCTAACTTCGGAACACGACTGCCATAATACGACTCCACCCTCACGAGGTAGGAGCCGATAATTCCCACGGTTGTCAGTAGCATCGCACCTAGGAAAATTGTCCGTCTCGATCGAGGGTACCAATAAAAGATTGCAGAAGCCGTAGCGACCAGCCCCATGATTAGGGCGACTGGTAATCTCATGCCGTCGAGACCGATGAAGAATTGCTTCGCTTCGTCGCGCTGTATCCACTGAATGAAGACGACAGCCAGGGACAGCAAAAGCCCGATCCCAATCGGAATGCAAATGAGCTTCCATGCGGCGATTGACCGACCCTCGGTCGCATTTTCTTCAAGAGATCTGTCCGAAGGAGTAGAGCTGTGGGGCATCGTATGCATTCCGAGGAGAGTTCCGATCGCAACAACGTAACCCAGAACTTTCCAACGTGCCGATTGAAGAGCCGAATCTGCTTGAGCTATGCAGGAAAGGTTTTCTGGTAGTAGCGAATCTGGCGTTTTTTAGGTTTGCGCGACGAGTCTAGCTTTCGAATCGCATTTCCTGCTACGGTCGATACGCATTCCGATTTTGGCACAGAACCCACTCGTTTTTTGGCACATTCAAACCTGCAAAATACGGGTGAATCGTCGAACTTAAGAGAAAGCCATCAGTCGACCGGATGAATGACGAAGCCTCTGACGGAAGCCAACCTAATCGGTTTGGGGGAGTTTATCGGAGAGATTTCCGTGTAGGTCGAAATCCAGTGGAGCAGGGGACGAGCGTAGGAGAATATCCTCCCTGGATTGAATGTCTCGATAGGCAGTTTCCGAGATTTGCATATCCGCCACCGAGAGTGTGTCACGGATTCGAACAATCCTCGATGTGACGGGGGAATCGATCGGCAAGGAGCGGAGCATGGCCTCGATGCCATCGCGATCACAGGAAAAGGACATGGGGATCTTGCAGCTTAGAATGGTGAGGGAGGTCCTGGCATTGATATCGGTTTTCTTTTGATCCATTTCCCGGATCAGTTTATGGGTAGTTGCATCTGCCAATCCAATGCCGATCGCATTTCCCTGGGTTTCCTCGGTCAATCCTCTTACAAAAATCCGGCGAATGAATGGCGCACTGTGGTCGCCGCGGGATGGCAAGCTACTGTAGCCGTGAATACTGCGATTGATCACATTCGGATCCATCCCAGCGCCGCTGATGTTCTTTCCGAGTTCATCGACGATCAAGAGATCGATCTCTTCAAAGGGTAGATGGGGCATCATTTCACGAGCCTCATTGAGGAGTTGTGGTTCCCGGACCTCCACTACCTCCCTCGGTACGAATTCCAGCTTCGCCGTCTCATGCATCGGGTCCTCGAGGATGGCTAATCCCCCCAAAAAAGGAGTGTTTTGAATGTTGATCGTCGCCAATTCTTTAATCACTTTTTCGTACCCAAATCGCATCGCACCCAGATGCATCGCGCTCGCGCCGACATGCTTACCCAGACCGATCACGCTCATTTTCATCAGACCACTACCGAGCGTCCCAAAGAAATCCGTGTGAGGTTTGATTCGATTGACCAATACAATACCGTCTGCTGCCAAGGCATCACGGCTGCAATAAGCAGCGATGCCCTCCGTGGTTTGGCCCGTCTTGTCGACCTCCATGGATGACACAATCGGAACCCCGATAGCAGCCTCGGTAATCCCGTAGCTTTCTAAAACCTCGAGTTGACCCTTGGGGGTCGCCCCTCCATGGCTGCCCATGGCTGGAATCAAGAAAGGTTTTGCTCCGATTTCCAAAAGCGCATTGGCGACTTCGCGAACGATCGTTGCGAAATGGGTGATCCCCCGACTACCGACCGCAACGGCGATTCGGTTCCCGGGTTGGACACGATTGCGAATCTTAGCCATTTCATCAGCAACGACCTTTTCCAGATCCAAGCTTGGACGCTTTGGGTATTGCTGTCGGACATGAACGAATCTGGGTAATTCCATCGCCGAAAAGGACTCGAAAAGAGAGTTGGAAGCAATCAATGCATTTCACGACTTCGCATGACTGCAGATTGTACCCAGGGACCGACCCCGTGAGCCATAGACCGAGAGAATCTGTCGGTCCTAATTCCGAGGCACCTTCGGGTGAGCAGTTCCGCAACGAAACGATACGACAGTCAGGCAACCCGCCGCGCGCCAGTCACATCTCACTCGGAGCACGCCAAAAGCATCGACGGGAAATCGTTCGGTATCGATTCAAAAGATCTCTCGGCGACCAGCGAGCTCTCAGGCCCTGATCACGGGCGTTTCAATGGCTCTCCGTAAGGAGTGGGACAGAGTCCACCGAGCTTTGCTCGGCCATATGCCACAGTTCGTCTGCCCGTTCGATCGCTAGTTCTGGGTCGTGCGCGTACAGGAGCAGATGGGTTTGAAGCATGGACATCGTGATGTGGCATGCCGGTACGCGATCGGCAAAGCTTTTCGCAAACTCGGCATCGACATGAGGAAAGAAGCGGCGAAAGATCCGGACCGCTTGTTCATGGTTTGCATAACCGATAAACAGTTTGCGATCGATCCGGCCCGGTCGAATGAGAGCTGGATCCAATCGTTCGATATGGTTCGTCGTCGCAAACAGAATTCTCCCTTCTCCAGCGGCGACGCCATCGATTGCATTCAATAATCCGCTGAAGGTCACCTTGCTTCTCTTATCGTCGTTTTCTTTTCGCTCGTGGAACGCGCAATCGATATCCTCCATCAGGACAATACTGTTCACTGGAATCGAGCAAAAAAGTTCAGCGAGATTGCTATCGTCTAGACCTGCATCCCCGAGGCTCAAGGTCGCAATATCCATCCGCAGGGACGATGCGACTGCTAGAACGGCAGAGCTTTTGCCGGTACCCGGAGGTCCGTAAAGCAAATAGCCTCGACGGTAGGGGATTCCACGTTCCAAATACCAAGTTCGTTTCCCCAAAAAATTCCTGGCATCGTCGATCAAGTTCTCGAGTATTCCGGAGGGGAGAATGACCGAGTCGGCGGGTCTAGGCATCCGCTTCATTTGCTCGTTCCAGTAGCTGCAGGAGGCGCGATGAACCGTCAGCTTCACCTCATCTCGTGGGAGCGCGACATCACGGGCTTCCTCGATCAAGTCGCGAGCTAACTGCCGATTGCGGGAAAAAATGGTGATGTTGAAACATTCCCGAACATTGACAGCTTGAGAGGTGGCCTCTTTGAGTTTAGGACGCTCTCGATGGAGGTAGATCAGTCTCCCACGAAAGAAAAGCCAGTGCATACCAGGGGCAGGTGCAAATAAGATCTTGGGGCGAGCGTCCATCGTGGGGTTCTCGCTGCGCTCTTCGTAGTCCACGCTTTCTGTCTTGACCGTCAGTGCTCGAGCACGTTTGCGAGAATAGGTGTGTTCCGCAAGCCATTTCTCGACCCACTCAAACGCCTGATCGCGATCCAGAATATCGATTTCAGTAATCAATTGTCTCCGAAGCAACTGGTAAAGATGCGATGGAACCTGACGGAAGTAGGCCAACAGCGCACCCCCGACCATCAACAACAAGCCTCCGCTGAAGACTTGATTGTCTTGTAGGATCTTTTGAAAATGAGCCCAGATTTCTTGAAACATCCGCGTAGGAACGAAAGTGACAGTTAAGGAAGAAACATACCAATCGACTTCGGTTTGTCTCCAGGTAGGGTGACGTACATCCGTTCGTGGTTGCAGGCGTGCAGAGCCGGGCAAACCGTCTGGGCCATCCGAGGAGTTCCAGTCGACGTCTGCAATTAGATACACTTGAGGCTACAAAGTTCGCATTTTTTTCGTCTTCTTCCTTTCTTTATGACGACGGGATCCCTCGCAATTCGAATGCTGAATTGTTTCCCGTTTATCGAATGAGGAGTCCGACGTTCCATGTTGGGTTTAAGGAACCCCAGGCAGGCCAAATTGAGGGTGCCGGAGGGTTTGCAAAAACATCCAGCCGACAGGACGAGATGCCTCGCCATAAGCATCTCGTTCGGATCGAGGCCCCACGAGCATGACAGAGCTAAAACCATGGATAATCGATCTGGCATCGACGCGACAAAACGTGCTCATGTTGCAGTGTCTTTCTATGTGGCACGCCCAGAGCTTTGCGATGGGCGTGCTATCAAACTCTGTCACACCTCATGGACCTGTTTTTTGAACAGCATGGTGTGGCCTTCGCTGAGATTTTTAGCCCTGGGTGGCACGACCCAGAGCTTTGCGATGGGCGTGCTATTGCATGAGGCTGACGCTGAGTAGGGTGTGGCACGACCCAGAGCTTTGCGATGGTCGTGCTATTGCATAAGGCAGGTACAAACAGCCACCGGGCGGCTAGAGCCGCTCCGCTCACAATGAGACCGGATAGTACACAGTAAAAGTGGCAGTGTGCGAGCAGTGCCGTATCCTGGTTGTTTCGTCTCACGCCCCTCGCTAACTCTCATGGTTATCCCAACCCACGCCCTTCGCTACGCTCAGGGTCGTGCCACCCAAGGTAACGGGTAATAGAGTTGGCAGTGTGCGAGCAATCAGATGTCGGTTAACAAGAAGAGTGGAATTGTGCGAGCAACCCAGTGTCCTGTGTGATTGGTTCCACGCCCTTCGCGTTGCTCAGGGTCGTGCCACCCTACGTCATCTTGCTACCTCTCATGGGCATGCCAACCCACGCCCTTCGCTGCGCTCAGGGTCGTGCCACCCGACAAAGGTTCAGGATCGTGCCACCCGACGATGGCAAAACCCACTTACCTGTTTATTGAAATGCCAGGTGAAGTGCTCAGGGACAGCCACACCCAACCAGGGCCGCGCATGAGCTGTCGAGCCATGCACGGCCATGACCATGAGTGCCATGACCATGAGTCATGAGCCACAAACCATGGGCTCTACAGAGCATTCTTTCTGACAAACATCAGACCGGAACCCTTTTTCGCGCCGGGGGGCAGAAACTCCCACTGGTCTTTGCTTTGGGGGTTCACGGTACCGGCCAAGCTCCCTGAGGATTCCGTTTCCAGGACAATCCCGTTCGGAGCGGAGGTCAATTCACCCTTCAATTCGACCACAGGCTTTCCTGGCTCGAGCGCTTTCCACGAGAACTTGGAGTCCTCTGCGATCGACAGTTCGATGCTGACCTTGTCCGGCTTCGCAACCCACGTACCCACCAAATCAACTTCAGGAGTTTCGGCGACTTCGGCGGTTGGAACGCTGGGTTCGGACGAACCTGCAAGCGGTGCAGTTGCTCTGGCTTGAGCAGCGCTCGGTTCTGCAGGGGGCTGCAACGCGTCGAGCATCCGCTTGGCAGTCAAATCCTTAGGTTGGTTTTTGACAACCACATTGAGGGCATTGACCGCCGCGTCCTTCTCTCCGATGACGAGGTAGTGATAAGCCAAAACAAAGGCGGACGAAGGATTCGTCGGATTTGCCTTGCAATACTCCTCGAGCTTCCGCAGCTGTGTCGTGTAGTCGCTCGTATTTCCATACAGAGAACTCATCGATGTCCAATCCATGCCCGGTGCGGAGGCGAGAAGTGAATTCAGAGTGGCTGCGGCGCTCTGATAGTCGCCTAGCGCAAACAGCGTGAGAGCCCGAACCTCATGCACAACGGGGTCGCCACCATTGAGTTTCAACGAGTCCGTGAAATCCGACAAAGCTTTCGGATAATTGCCGGCCTTGAACTGCTCGAGACCGGAATCAAACTTCGAAAACGATTGTTGCTGTTGCGGAGTCGTTGTGGCAGCGGGTTGGCCCGTCGCGCTTGAGTCTGCAGACGCTTCTGGGCTGATGTAATTATTAACAACAATAGGCTGCGAATAGTCGTAGGGGACGGAGGACGCCAATGCCGGAGTTGCTTGAACGGAGGCGTAGTAAGGGTTCGAGTACGGATAACTGTTGTAGTTATTCGAGAGCGTTCCCAACCCCCAACCTACTCCACCCCAAATGATCGGCGAATACCAGGAGCTGCCCCAGTAACCTGTCCAGCATCCGTTGTACCAATTGTTGTAGTGCGGATGGATGCAATGATCATGCCATCCATTATGCCAATTAAAACCTGGGTCGACTCCCCAGCCCGACCCCCAAGCTCCGCCACCCCAACCTGAACCGTAGTTACCTCCCCAGCTAGGACGGTCCCAGAAGGGGCGATTGAAATTGTTGTTGGTAAAGTTGTTGCTGGTAAAGTTGTTATTATTGTTGTTGATCGTGAGGTTTCCACTCCCCCAATTGCCTCCGTTCCAATTCCCGCTTCCTATGTTGCCGGGGAGTGAAACGGAACCGCCGGGTCTGCCTGGCTTCCATCCGCCGATACTGGGTCGCCCCTCACCAGGTCTCACGACGCCAGGCAATGTTTGAGGACGCTGATTGAGAGTCCCGGAGCCACCGAACCCTGGACGATTCGTAAAATCGGGACGCGTTCCAGCACCTCCGCCACCAGGACGGTTGGGAAACTCAGGACGCGTTCCAGCACCCCCGCCACCGGGACGGTTAGGGAACTCAGGACGCGTGCCCGCACCACCGCCACCGGGTCGATTGGCAATACCTGGAAGAGGAGCGGGTTTCGTACTAGGACTTAAATCGCCGGGCAAAGGTCTCGGGTTCAATCCTCCGATCGAGGGAGGCGTAGGACGCTGAATTCCCGCTTGCGGGCGATCGGGAAGCTTGTTGTTCGCCCCTGGTAATTTATTATTCAAACCGGGGAGTTGGTTTGGAATTTGAGGCAAATTGGTTCCCGGTAGAGCTGGCCTAGTAGAGGGGACAGCGCTAGGGGGTTTGATGTTGGGCCTGGAATTTGAGGTCGGAAAGTTGGGACGGGTTGTCGGCAACGAGGGTTGATTGATACCCCCACCCGGTGCAGGACGCGTTAAACCACCCGCGTTTGGCATCGATGGCGGGAGCTTGTTCGAGGGCCCTCCGATTCCCAGCGATGGACGGTTGTTTCCAATGGAGGGAACATTCGGCTGGGATGGCAGAGTCGTTGGCCGAGATCCAAAATTGGGGGCGGGACGACTCATGTTGGGGGAGACGCTGGGCATGTTCGGTCGCCCAGCATTGCTCAATGAGGGACGGGTCGAGGGCATTTGCGGCATCTGAGGCCTCGATGCAGGCATCTGCGGCCGGGCGGACATGTTCATGTTCATGGGCCTCGCTCCTGACGCACCCACATGACCCATGGAGGGTCTGGCACCTCCCATACCGCCGCCACCTCCGCCTCCACGACCACCGCGTTGTGCAAACGCCGTCGAGTCGACGAATCCTGAACCAACAATGCAGAACGGCAACGTCAACATCCAACAGGTGAACCAATATCGTTTCATTTGATTAGTCTGTAAAAGTAGCTTTTGATGAGAGAATGGATATCGGGGTGCGAGTCAACTAGTTCTTCGCTGATACAGGTTTCTTGACGATCACAATCTCGTAGTCTGGCTCGTTTTGACCGTTCACGGTTCGATTGGATCCACGGATGGTGAAGCGATCGAATGACTGAGGGATGATTTTCATGGTCGCAGAGCCCTTAGCTCCCTCAGGAGTCACGGCGGTGGATTGGATCGACCATCCGTCCTCCGCCTCGCTCCAGACTCCATCACCATAACCACCATCTCTATCAAACACCCAGCTTCGGTAACTCCCCAGGATTGGGTCCCAACCGATACGTTGAGAACTGCTCGTGATCATTTTCCCATCCGCTTGCGTAGAAATCGTACCCAGGATGAAATTGTTGTCCTCGGACCATTGGTATTTGACATGAACCCGCGCGTCGGCACCTTCGTTAATCCAATCACCCACCAACCAGGAAATGCCCTGTAGCGCTTCGTTCGGTGTTGGGAGAATGGGTTCGGCGAAATCCCTGATGGAGGCCAATCGAAACCCCTGATCCGTCTTTTGCCAAACGGAACTGAATCGAATCAAGGCTACGCTTTTCCCATCCTTCGTCGAAATGGTTCGCCGCCCGTCGGCAAAGACAATCCCACCAACGCCTCGAACCGACTCGAGCTCGGCGGCTGTTTGAGCTCCTGGATACTTCTCGAAATAGACTTTGGCGAGCTCTCGGATTTGATCGTGACCGGAATACACGTTCCCTGCGTCATCGATCAATTCCCCTTCTTTGATGAATGAATTGAGCAGTCCATCGATATCCGACTTGTTAAATGCGGTTAGGAGACGCTCCATAGAGCCCAAAATCTCCTTCTCGAGAGCGGTGGGTTCACGCGTTACACCCTCCGCTGGAATCGCTGCGTTCGTGGTCGTCGATTGAGGTCGGCTCGGAACGGGCGACTGGGCATAGATTGGGGTAGCGATGCTGATCGTCAGAAAACCCGACCAAAACCAAACAGGAAATCGAGCCATTTTCATTGAGGATTGCCTTTTTGAAGCGAACGAGGAGTTATTGTGTGTTCATGGAAGACCAATCCCGAATTATATAGCAAGGAAGTCGAAATGGTGTAGAACACCTCGATGAAAATCGCAGCCAGAATCGAGCTTCGGGTAGAAAATCGAATCCAGCTCTCCGAATAGACTTGCAGCGCGGGTATGGACCGCCCATGAATAAATGATATTTCCCTCAGAATAGCAGAAACCTGTCGAAACGTATCGTTCAGATGCCGGTAGATGCTTCAGGTTCCGCATCGTATCTCCAAACTATGAAACTTTTTCATCTGCCATAGCGTTGGTTCGTTCTCGGAGGCGACGGCTTCATGCGAACTTGAACCGTTTCTCGCCACACAACGATTTTCGTTGCTTTCGAGCGGTTCGCTCAACAAACACGGGGTCATCGAGTGGGACAAGTTCCTGTTGGTCGAGTCCGTATCGATCGCATAAACAATCAGTCGAAAAAAGGAAGTTGCACAGCGCGAGCCATGCGGTCAGTCTCGTTTTATGAAGAACAACCAAGCCGCCTCCGCTGAACCGCTACTAGGTGGGCCTTTTTTCAACGGGCTGCTGACCGATGGAACAGCTACGTAGGTTTCCCTCGATTGATTTGCAGGAACTGAGCAAGTGTCGTTGAATGGACATCTGGTCGATTGATGGACCAATCGCATTTGATTCGCAGGGCTGGAGCTGATCGTTCATCCATTCAAAGCTGCTGAAGGAATCAGCAACACCCCTCTCGGAGTATCGGTCGAGTGAATACGCGACCTACGTGCGGCCATCGCGTCTCGGCTGCGCACTGGATATGCCTCTGAATTCTCTGTTGAAATTTTCACAGCTCCCCGCGTGCGAAGTACGACCGACCGGGCATAGCATAGAGATCTGTAATGGATCTACGGTAGACGGCCCTGATCCAAGCGGACCGAACATGCATCTGCCAGAAATCATCTGCCAGAGATATCGCAAACTGCCGTTCGTTTTCCCTACTAGATATCTCTGGAGATTCAAACAACAATACTGGGGGCGGTTCAGAGCAATCCACTCGAAAGAAGGTGATTCCAATGCGTTTCGGAATGATTAGTTGGCTATCCATCGGGATGATGATAGGAATTGCTTGTCCATCGAATGCGGATCCCTGGGGGCATTGGCGTGGCCCGCTCGGAAATGGGGTTGCGACCAATGCAAACCCACCTATCGAGTTCGGTGCGGAAAAAAATCTTCGATGGAAGGTTGCCATCCCTGGTCGCGGTTCGGCCTCCCCGGTCGTCTGGGGAAAGCAGGTTTTCGTCTCGACCGCGGTTCCCGTCCCTGGATCCGATCGACTCGCATTCCAACTGATTTGCGTGGACCGCGTCACGGGTCAACCCGTCTGGGCAAAAACAGCTGTCGAGACCAAACCTCATGACAAATCCCATGAAACCAATGGCTATGCGTCCGCGTCTCCCTGCACAGACGGTGTGCATGTCTACGCTCATTTCGGATCTCAAGGACTCTTCTGCTACACGATGACTGGGGATTTGGTTTGGAAGCGGGATTTTGGTGACATGAGAATCCGAAACGGCTTCGGAGAGGGGAGCTCACCAACGATCGCTGAGGACATGATCATCGTTCCATGGGACCAAGAGCAAAACTCCAAGCTTTTCGCGTTGAATAAAAAAACGGGTGAAACCATTTGGGAGACCCCTCGCAGCGACGAACCGAGCTGTTGGGCTACACCGCACATTGCAGTCGATGCGAACGGTCAAAAACAGGTTGTCATGAATGGGCAAACGGCAATCCGAGGCTATGACTTGAAGACCGGTCGTGAACTTTGGAAGTGCGCGGGGCAAGCCCAACGTCCTTGTTCCTCAGCGACTTCGATGGAAGGTATCGCGATTGTCGGAAGCGGATTCAAAGGCAACTACATGGGTGCGTTTGATTTGAGAGGGAAGGGGGATTTGGCAAACACGAAGAATGTTCTCTGGTCGACCACCAACGATACTCCAGATGTCGCCTCACCGTTGCTCTCCGGAGGCAGATTGTACTTCTACAAAGAAAAGACGGGGCTACTCACCTGCCTCGATGCGAAAACGGGCAAGGTGCATTACGCGACGCAACGCATTCCCGGGGTGAGTCGAACCTATGCCTCACCGGTGGCTGCCGCAGGATTTGTTTACTTGACGGATCGAAATGGATCGATCACCGTCATCGAAGATGCTCCCACGCTGAAGATCTTAGCAACCAATGCCATGGGAGAGGGGGTCGATGCGACACCGGCGATTGCAGACGATGAAATCTTTATTCGCGGTGAGAGCCATCTGTTCTGCATCGGTAAAAAGTGATGGATCCGCGACACTCGTTCAGTGACATGGAACGGGGAATCGACCCTTTGAGCAACCGTCGGATCCGGTAGGAACCGCCCATCAGGACGCAGCGACGAGAATTGCCTGTGTCTTGCACCGAGTTGTTTGCTGACGGATGGTTGCCGGCTGATTCATAATGACAATGTGCTGTTACCGGCGATGATTTTTTGAATGGTACGGGCAGTCGGCCCTAAAGTGGTTCGTTCTGGGTGGCAGTCGGTCGAAAGTAATCGTGCTCGGTAATCGTTTTAGCGTTGGGTGGCACCTTCAGACGTTTCCAGTACTGTTGGTATGTGTTGCACGACCCAGCGTTTTGCGATGAGCGTGCTATTGCATAAGGCAGGTACAAACAGCCACCGGGCGGCTAGAGCCGCTCCGCTCACAATTAGACCGGATCGTACGCAATGAAAGTGGAATTGCGCGAGCAATCCAGTGTCCTGGTCGATACGTACCCC
>JBBAXA010000075.1:0-21456 GCA_040396935.1 Pirellula sp. | reverse complement strand
ACATGGTAGCATCCAAAACGACTCGATCGCGATGCCGTTCGTTGGAATGACGCCAGCGTAACGATTTCCATAGTGTGTTTCCTCGTAAGTCTGTTTCTCGAGGGAACCTTCCCAAGTTCCGTCACGAGTTCCGATTGTCGTCGGTATAGAATTCACTTGGCGAGAGATAGGCTCCAATTTCTAATTGAGCTATGATGAGGAGCCGGATTGAGTGGGTAGTTTGGAAATGCCATTCGCCTCTTTGATGCAAATTCTATCGATGTCGAGTTCGTAGAGCCCCATGTCAAAAACAGTTGTCGCGATGGTTGGATCGCTCGTCTTGGCCGCAGGAGCATTTTGGCTTTTGTCTCGCGAGGAGGGTCGGCCCCGTACGAATGGACCAAGCAAATCGCGGAGGTCTGAAATTGTTGTTTATTGTGCCGCGAGCAATCAGTCGGTCATGGAGTCGATTCTTTCCGATTATGAGCGTGAAACAGGGCGGAAAGTGGTCATGCAATATGGATCATCTCAGACGCTGCTTTCTCAATTGCAGGTTGCTGCGGTAGGAGATCTGTATCTACCTGCGGACGACAGTTTCCTGGAGATTGCTCGTGAAAAAGATCTCATCGACGAAACCCTGGCGATTGGTCGAATGCGATGCGGCCTAGCCGTTCCGAAAGGCAACCCCCGAAAGATCAAAAACCTGGAAAGTCTTTTCAATGAAGATCTGCGCATCGTACAGGCGAATCCTGAGGCAGCTGCTGTCGCCAAGCTCACCAAAACGGTCCTTTCGAAAAGCAACCTATGGGACCGACTCGACCGCGCCACCGATGCCTATCGCACCACGGTTATCGACGTTGCAAACGATATAAAAGTGGGAGCTGCCGATGTTGGGTTTGTCTACGATGCGGTTCTTCATCCCTTTCCGGAATTGGAGTTTTTGCCGATAGAGGAACTGGCCTCGGCTGTTTCCAATGTTTCGATTGGGATCCTCAAATCCACCAAGCGACCGACAGCGGCCCTACACTTTGCTCGCTATGTTACCGCGCGGGATCGCGGTCTATTAAATTATCAGGAACACGGTTTTCAAACGTTTGGTGGTGATGTTTGGCAGGATGTTCCGGAACTCGCCGTCTACGCAGGGTCCATGCTAAGACCTGCCATCGAGGAGACGATCATCGCATTCGAGTCTCGGGAGGGTGTCAGCGTCTCACGATCCTACAATGGCTGTGGGATACTCGTAGGTCAAATGAAGGCTGGGCAACATCCGGATGCCTACTTTGCGTGCGACGTGGAATTTATGAGTCAGGTTAAAGATATCTTTCCTGAGTCAGTCGATGTTTCACAGAATGAACTCGTAATCATTGTCCCCAAGGGGAACCCGCAAAAAATTCGGCTGCTATCCGATCTAACCAAGCCGGGATTGCGCGTAGGTATCGGGCACGAAAAACAGTGCGCTATGGGCTGGATCACCCAGAGGACCCTTAAGGAATCGGGAATACAAACGGAATTCATGTCCAACGTAACTGTCCAAACACCAACCGGCGACATGTTAGTCAATCAACTACGAACAGGCTCCCTGGATGCTGCTGTCGTTTATTTGAGCAATGCAGCGGGTGCGGCAGATTATCTCGATGCCATTCAAATCGTCGGCCTACAGTGCTCTATCGCGACGCAGCCATGGGCCGTCGCCAAGGACTCCAAGCATGGACGCCTGGCGGATCGACTCTTTCAGCGTATTTGTTCTGCAGAGAGTCAGGAGGTGTTCCAAGCGGAGGGTTTTCAATGGAAACTTTCAAAGGATCCTCCCGTATCACCCATCGAGCCAAGCCCTTCCTTATCGCAATGAATTCACTTGCAAAGATTTTCGTTCTAGCATACGTTGCATCCGCAGCGAGTTCTATCTCGGCTCAAAAGTTGGATTCACTGGATGTCCCAGCGATGACTGCTTATGTGCAGCCCAATCCGAACGGAGCTCGTTTTTCTAGAAGCGGATCGGTCCGTTGGTCAGACCCCCAGCAGTCGCTCCTATGGTATGGAAAGTTCGAAAATCCTGGAAACCTGAATGTCCAACTACGGATTCTTCAAGCCAAATCGGTTCACAAGCTGAGACTCACCGTCGGCGACCAAGCACATGAAGTCTCCGTTCCACAGGAGTTTCCAGCCGTCGTTGACTTTGGTGACTATCAAGTCCAGAACTCCGGTTATCTCGCCATCCAGTTAGAGCATCCCCCAGGTTATGCACCCGAGGTATCCGCAGAACTCGACAAATTAATGCTTCGTGGCACCAGCGTGCAGGACGCTCATTTCAACTTGAAGGAGCGTCGTAATGCTGCATCCGTACATCTCATGTACCCTGTTCCTGATAAAACGGCGATTGAAGCCTTTTATTGCGAAGTGACCGCTATCGAGGATCCCATCCATACGTTCTATATGGCGTGTGGCTGGCATCGCGGCTACTTCGGGATGCAGGTGAACGGACCCGACGAGCGTCGAATTATCTTCAGCGTCTGGGATAGCGGAAATGAAGCGATTGACCGCAGCAAAGTCGAAACGGAAAACCGAGTCCAATTGGTTGCAAAGGGGGAGGGAGTCTATGCTGGCGATTTCGGCAACGAAGGGACCGGAGGCCATAGCCACCTGAAGACGTTGTGGAAGACTGGGGAAGTCCAAAGATTCCTCGTGACTGCCGAACCGACCGACTCATCACACACGATTTTCTCAGGGTTCTGGTCACCCGAGAGCAAGCAGGAATGGCAATTGATCTCGTCCTGGAAGGCACCCAAAGAGGGTGGGTATCTTCGTCGAACCCATAGTTTCAGCGAGAACTTTGTAGGAAACAATGGAAACGTTGTCAGGAAGGCGCGTTTCGGTAACCAGTGGATCAAGGTCGCAAATGGAGAATGGATAGAACTCACCCAGGCAGCCTTCTCTCACGATCCGACCGGCAAATCAGATCGATTGGATCGATGGATGGGTGTCGAAAACGAACAGTTCTTTCTGCAACATGGTGGATTTGTCGATGGCTTTACCGCGTATGGAGAGAAATTCCAGCGTCCAGCCGCGAAGAGACCAGCGGAGCTACAACGATTGCCGGATTGGAAATCCATTTCCGTTAAACAGCCTTAGATTGATTGAGGTCAATACGTCCCTCATTTCCGTTACGAATGCAAGCGTTGGGCAATTCGCACACGGCTCAAGTAATGGATTCTTCCGAGCTTAACGATTGTAAGGACCAGACGTTTTACAAATAGTTAAAATGGTCTAGCGCTCATAAGATTACATAGCTCGTAAGTCGATTTGTCGGGCAGAGTACATGGATTACTCGTCCTTCCCTTCCGAGACATCGAGCAAAGCGGTCTTATGGATTCACAAGAGGCGTTTTTGAGGCAAGAAGTTGAGTCTGCTTCTCCAGCGAAACTCCGATTTCTATTGCTCCAAAAGGCACACGGTTTGTCAATGATTGTTCAAGATCTCTGGAAGCAAGGGAAGCACGACGAAGCCCAGCAATGGATCATCCGAATCCAGGATATCGTCACGGAGCTGCTCGCCGGAATTGTGGATCCTAACCACGAACTCGCGCAGATCACTTCCGACCTCTATATCTTCATGGCAAAACTATTGGCTGCGGTCGCATTCGAGCGGGACGCTGAGGCCATGCAAAACGTCTCTGAGATTCTGGAAATTGAAATGGAAACTTGGGGCATGTATGTTCGCAAGGAAGCGCTAGAGAGCCAGCGAAATGCAAGGTCGATTGTGGCTCCGGAAATGGATAACGACGGCAGTAACTCCTTGAATTTCCAAGCTTAGAGATCCGCCGCAGGACAGCGTCACAGCCGCAATTTTCGAACTCGACGCTACCTGCGTCCCTTTGAAAACGCCTCCGGAAAGTGCGGCTAGTCACTTGTGACTAGTTTCACGAATTGGAAGCTCCAACCCGGATGAGTTGCCGAACGAAACCGAAGGCTAGCTCTTCTCCTTGCAAAACGGGTAGTGCATCAAGAGGTCGTTCCAGTACTTCATGTTTGTTTCCTCACGACGAAACCAAGCAAAGGAACAGCCATGTGTGACCGATCTGCGACAATCCTTTTTCTCACAGAAGAGTAGGCAAGAAGAGTAGGCAAGTGCCAGCACCAAGCGAAGCGAACGGATTAAGAGTCTTGAATGCAACAGAACGTGGCGGGAATGTCGTCAACCTTCCCGAGCGCAGCAGATCCTCGAACTTGTGGGCTAGGATTTAGAATTCGAGGCACTTGTGTCCGTCCTACGCCATCTGCAATCAGCGCCAATTCCATTGCGTGTACGATTGTTGATGACCGAATTGCCTGTAGGGCTGGACATGGTTTTTGGTTCCGAACCAACCGTAGGCGTAGGGTTGCTGTTTGCGTTCGCGAAGGTTGTATTTCATCGGTTCGCTTGCTCTTTTAGTGGCTAGTTCTCCCCTCGATGGAATCACCAGGTAGGTTGACGCCGCCTTGGGATTCCACAGCCCATCTCGGTCCGTTGCGTAAGCCGAACTTCCGTTCGGTATAAGCCAAATCATCGATAGTACTAAAAAGGTGATTGGACCAATCAGATTCTTGCGAGTCATCGGCATAATCCATTTGTATGGATAGAGGAATGGATACGACATCGATAGGTTTTCGATCTGTAAGAGATCGTTTTCCATCGGAATCTATTTATCGGATCGCAAACCGAGTGGTCCCCAAAGGAACTTCTAACAGACGATTGGATCGTTTGCGAAGTCGTTTTCCAGTTATATCACTCCATGGATCCCAGCAACCGTTGGTGCTCGTTCTCAGGTTGTCGCGGCCGTCGATGCTCGTACTTGTGATTGAATAGCTCGAGTGCATGGCCATTTCGCGATGTCTAGCACGACGGTCAAACCGTGTTCCCAGTTTTTGCCCCCCATCCAGTCGCAAATCCCCGCCCGACCAACGCGTTGACTATCACGGAACAATACGATCGCTCCATCGATCGTAAACGATTACCGCTTCACTGAGCAGGATCACGACACGAAAACCAGCTACAACAAAAAAAGGATTCGACGTTGAGTCCTTGGGATAGCGGCTAATCAAGGGGGGGCCCCAGTGGCGGGAGTCGGGAAGGTTGGCAACAAAGGGACTAGCCAACATCAAAGCCCTTGTTCGAGAAGCCCCATGGCAGTTTGAGTTGTCGGGATGCTGATCTTGCTGGCACGACAAATCGCTTTGGAATCGCCCTACTTGTTATGTAGCGTGCGATTAAAAGGGATTGCTTTGTCTCGGCCGAATTCCTGCGCTCGCCACTCATCGATTTTGGTCAGAGGACGCTTCATCGATCCCGCTGCGAGGTACGGACCGAACACTCCGTTGCGAGATGAATTGCTAACGCAAACCGAGCTTGACTTAAAAGATCTTAGGGTAAACAGGCACAAAGCGACTCGTTTGCCCGATCCCTCACCTTTAGAAGAAGATGGCTCGGGCAAAATGGCCCCCTAGTTAGTCCTCTTCCAACGCCTCTTTGATCCGATGGACGCAATCCATTCTGCTGATAGAGAATTCGAGGATATCCCGCAGGTTCAATCCGAGTTCCGTCGCAATCCTGCAAGCCAGGTCGACGTCCCGCAAACCTTCGAATTGATTGGTGACTTTACCTTTGTAGTAGATGGTTTGGGTATTCGCTTGAAATCCGCTTTCATAGATATCGCAAAGCTCTTGTATCCAAGCTTTGGGGACACCCTGTCTTTGGCATTCCTCGAAGGACCAGATATCATCCCCGTTGCATTCCTGCAGCAATACCAATAGCCGACTGCGATTCATCTCTACCGAGTCCTAATCGAAGTGTTCATCGGCAGTGGCGTCGAGATGCCCGGATTTATTGATCGCCATCAGAATACGGAACGCGACAAGCGACGACACCACGAATCCCAGGATCCCCATCAACGACAAGTCCTTTAAGCCGAAAGGCCCACCCTCCATAAAAAGCAACGGAGGAACCTTGGAGGCCATTAAGATAGAAGAACCCAATAACAAAGAACTTGTCAGCAGTCCCAGAACGAGTCGATTAATCGAGGGACTCAAACCTCTGTGAGAAAGCTGCACATCGAGCTTCCCAGATTGAATCAGTTCCATCAAGGAGCTGATTTGCGATGGCATACGTTCGACCAATCCCTCGAGCTCCACGTAGAGGCGTCTCAATCGGCGTACTTGACGACGCGGAGAGAATCGACTCCGTCTCAATTGGCCCACCATCGGCATCACTGCCTCCAGAATGCTGAAGCCTGGACTCAGCATACCAATCGTTCCCTGAAGCGTTATGAGTGTTTTCAAAAGGATACTCATCTGACTCGGCAGGGTAATACGATGACGATGCAATATGTCTGTGGCATCATTGAGAGCCATAGCTAGATCCAGTGACTCAATGGGCTGTGTAGCATAAGTCGCAATTAAATCAGCCACATCGTTCGAGAGTTGCGCGTCATCAATATTTGGAGGTATTTTTCCAGCCCGCTTTACCAATGAGGTCAATAAGGCAGAGTCCTGGCTCATTATTGCGAAAAGCATCTCTTCGATCATTCCTCGGAGGGAATCATCGATTCGCCCCACCATTCCGAAATCCAATAAGCCGAGCGTTCCGTCAGGCTGAAAAAGAATATTTCCTGGGTGGGGATCTGCGTGGTAGAGGCCCATCACAAAGATGCACTCGACGTAGAGCTTGGAAACCTGACGCGCCCATCCGATACGGTCAATTGAAATCTCCGCCGAGTCTTCCGTCAGCTTATGAATCGATTCCCCCTCAAGACGTTCCATAGTCAGGACCAGTGAGGTAGAAACCTTGGGGAATCCTACCGGAACCCTTACCCCCTTAAAATCCTGGAGCAGCTTGTGGAAGACTTGCAGATTCGACAGCTCCCGCTGAAAACTTAATTCCCGTTTCATCGAGCGTGCGAGTTGATCCACAATGGTGCGCGGTTGCCATGCAGCCAGCTCGGGAATGCTTTCCGCGAGGCCCGCCAACCCACGGAGAACTTCGAGGTCCTCATTCACTTTTGATTGGATATTGACATGCTGGACCTTGACGACCACGGGCGTTCCATCCATGAGCGTCGCGTCGTGCACCTGGCCAATCGAGGCGGAAGCAATGGGTGTTTCACAGAATTTGGCAAACACCGACTCGATTGGTTGCTTCAACTCTCGTTCAACGATCGTTCGAACGTCCTCAAATTTATCTGCTGGGACCTGACTCTGGAGGAGTTGGAGTTCTTTCGCTTGTTCCGAGCCGACCAAATCGGGACGCAAAGATAAAACCTGCCCGAGCTTGATGAAGGTGGGTCCCAGTTCGGTTAGGGCCATGCGAACCCTGGCTTCTCGGGAGTAGCTAGAAAGAGGTACTCCCGATTCATCTTTCAGCCAGTCGCGAATGAAATCCACGCGCAGTCGACTCAACCAATCAGCTAGTCCATACCGTCTCAGGACAACAATGATCTCCTGCCAACGCCGCAGGTTGCGATAGTATCTTGGGAACGCACTGAGTCTCATGGATTCGGAAGGACCGGTAGTTTTTGAGCATTTTCGCGTGCGTCCTTACGTTGTTGGAGAATCTTGATGATGCGATCCTTGTACTCATCCCTTTCATAAACGCCGAGCTGCGATTTTGGATCTACGGGAGTCGCCGCATCATTCCAGGACACATCGAACAGCACGCTATGGAAGATGGACTGTACCCGCTTATTGAGCAACGAAGCACTTTGAACAAAATTGGATCTAGGGGGTGCGATCGAATCCATATTCTCAAATAGAATCTGCCCATTGCGAATATCGAGAACGCCTACAGAAACGGTGTTGGCGGCCTTCCCCTCAAAGGCTTTACGTAGAAATATCTTGCGAACGAAGAATACGAGAGGATTATCCGCAGCAGCCTGGACGAGCGGATAATCATAATGTTGCACCAAAGCTGCCTTCTCCCAACGCGGCGATCCATCCTCGGTGGAGATTGCAAAGACCGAGCCACTGACGGGGGCATAAGCTGGATCATTCTGAAGTACGACATCCTCGACAAGCGTGGTCGGATTGAACGGCAGGACCAGCAAACAATTGTTCCGCGAAACCAAAGTCAATTTCTTCGCTAACTGATCCGCATCAGGATTCACCGGCAATTGGTCGTCCAACAACTCCACCGAATGCTCAAACCCTTTTCGGGACTTCACATTCCAGTAGAAATATTTGCCTCGATTATCCATGGCCATCCACGCTTGCCCATCGACGACACCGAATACCGTGTCCGCGCTAAAGTCTCGACTCATCAGAATCTCGCGAGACTCCGGATCGAAAAGGCTCACTGACTGCTTTTTCGCGAACAGAATCACATCCGCCAAGGGCAAGGAATATTCCGCATCGACCCGGAAATCATGTGCATCGATCGACACACCCGTCTTGGCATCCAAGGTCACTAGTCGATTGCTCGGAAGCGATGCGAAAATCCTATCCTGTTTTACGAGCACGGTGCTGTCCTTAAAGCCAGCATGCTTCCACTGGGTATCGCCTGTCTTCGCGTCAAGACATAGCAAAAGGTCATCGTCCATCACGATGATGCCAAATCGCCCTACATCTACGATACGAAATCCCTTGTTTTGGACCGGAAATCCGAAATAGAAATCATCTGTCAATGGCCGACCTCGACCGGTTTCCTGGATGGATGGAGCAGGATCGAAATAACGATGCCATAATTCCCCACGATCCTCGTTGGCGACTCGCTGCAATGCGTCCAGCGCGATCAAATGCCGGTTCCACTCGAGAATGAGTTTTCCATCGATGGCGTAAACTTGCTGAAGCTTTGAATTGATCGGTGCCGAGCCGAGTCGTATTCCCCCCTGCCCTGCTCCATTTTGGTTGGAGATCAAAACTAAATTCGAGGAATCAATCCAGCCAACACTCCATCCACGCATAGCTTCGCCGACGGTCTTGCGAATTCGATAGCTGCTCGCCTGCTCCTGAATAAAGCCTTGCATGGGCATCTGCTGCAATTCGGTAATCTTCACTTCGATCGGACTGGTCGGCCAAGCCGCCAGGTTCATCGGAGCTGGTTCGATCCCGTCTTGGATCGAGAATAGCTGACGGTCATGCTCTTGATTTCGCCACTTTGAATACCACTCCGTGAATTCGTTGGAGGCCTGAGGATCCTCATTGAGCAGCTTCATCGCCAGCCCGAGTCGATAAGAGGCCCCGTAGATCTTAGCTAGAATCAATCGCGATTGCGGATCGAGGGAATTGCGTAGGTCCCGTTCGGAATCCATCGTCCCTTCCAAGAGCACTTCTTCGGCATCGAGCAGCTTCCCCTCCTCGAGCAATTCATTCGCCAGACGAACCCTGGCGGGCGCGACTTGAGGAAATGCGCGAAGATGCTTCAACTTCAGCCGCTGCAAATTCGGCTGCATTGCATCGAGTTTTTTGAGCTGTGTCACGACAAGCTCTTGCAGTTGGGAATCACCCGAAGCACCAACCAGGTTTTTCAGGGTTGCTTGGATCTGAGACTCGATCCAACGATCTTCTTGGATGGTCAACGCTGGCGAAGCCTCGAAGTAGTCATTAGCCCCTAGCTGATCCCGTCGTCGAGCTGTTCGCACATCCGATAATTCGATCAACTTCATCAGGGCCGACTTGTAATTGCCCTGTTTCTGTAACCCATGAACCAAGGTGCGCAGAAAAACGAAGTCGTCCTCCAAATCAATTTTGAAGCCCGCGACTCGGGCAGCGTATTTTTCAAAATCAGAATTAAGAGCCACAGAAGAAGCCCGGCGCAGTCGTTCCCAGCATTCCTGATCATTGGGATCCGCGTTGTAGGCTCGCTCTAGAAGATCCATCGCCTCATCAATGTTTCCCTCCGCGAGTGCCAGTTCACCACGCTTCATCAACGAAGATGCAGAGACAGATGCCAACTCAAGTTCGGCTTTCACTTCATTGCGGAAAACATCGCGGATCACATAGCACTCAAGAGCGAAAGGCGATGCGGAGATCAGTCGATCGTTTACGCAGGACAGGTTTCCAGGAATGTGCTCTAGACGAATCGATTCCCGAACCTTACCCGTTTTGAAATCCAGTTCTGCAATCGATTGGTCGGAGAGGGGCAGATACAGGTACTCCCCTCGCCTCACTCCACGGCCGACCACTTGCGTATTCCCCTTGAATTGCAATGTTGGCCACTTTGCTTGCCCTGTGTACAGATCGAGTCCGACGACCGAATTCTGACATACAATGGCGACACAGTCCTCGAATACTCCGCCGACGTAACGAACGTTATTCGCACGGTTGGCGAGTTGATGCCACCGAACCATCCCGCTCTGCGTATCGATTCCGTATACTCCCTCACCATCCTGGGGTGCAAAGACTGCAACTCCATTCCCGATAACCGGTGCCAGATCGACGGCTCTCGCATCGAATGCGGAATAGTTTCCTAGATCGACTGCGCCGAATGCACTCACCTGCGAGGCTGAGGTATTTTCACGAGTCTTGTAGGCGACAGCCCACTTTAACATGCGGGTCAACAAATCGAATCCGACCACGTGCCCCGAGAGAGTCGGACACACAACAACACTACCGTCGACCGATGGGCAAGCGCCGACGCTGCGGCGAAGAACATCGGTCGCAATCACACCAGCGGTGTTTGCGACGAGCGGCTGTTCCCATATCCGTTTGCCGGATTCCGGTGTCAGGCCGTGTAACGCTACAGTTCCATTGACCTCTGCCAATACGAGCAATTCCCCTCGATAGGGTAAAGGTGGTCCCAGGAACAACGCATTTGCTAACGCGGGCTCAATCGCACTCTTAGCACCTCCCACTTCCCATAACAGTTTGCCTTCGGAAGCAACACTCCAACACTGCAGGACGTTGCTGGACTTCATTCCCGTCGGTCTTCCAAATCGGGCGTTCGGTCCGAGGGCGTAAGCCTCCGCCACGTCGATACTGGGAAGTTCACTGACGTTGAAAACCCGTTGCCCGTCCGTAGCGATATTGCCGGTCGCCGCCTCCCCCCAAATTCTTTTTTCGAGATACTCAGGGACGCCATCATCGACTCCACCGACCGCGCCGGGAACGACCCTCTCCAACGAGAAGCCGAGGGGCATTCCGGAGTAGGGGCAAACCCACTGCAGTAGACCTGTCAACGCGTCGATGGCAATGATTCGTTGGTCGTAGGTCGAAACGATGACGCTTCTACCAACACTTATGGGAACGCGTGAAGGAATTAAACTCGCAGCCTGCTCAGGCTGCTTCGACAACTGCAGCTTGAGAGTGCCGTCGATGTTTTGGTAATGCTGATTGGATTCATGGAGTTCGGTATGCCACCGTCGAATGACTAACGGGATGCCTGCGGGGGTCGTCGCATTTCGCCTGGCGTCTCCGCCGGCCACATAGGGTTGACTAACGGTTCGCTCGAACGGTTTGGCACTGACGGGACGCAATACCTCCAGGATCGTATCCAGGTTCCTTTCGTTTTGGCTCCACTGAATGGACTTGTTGTTCCATTTCATCTGGTACGAAGGAACGGAGGAGGTCAGGGCATTCAGCGACTGCGAAGCCATATCCTTGTTTCCAGCCGACAGCCAAGCGCTGACTGCAAACAATCCGATTTCCGGCCCGAGACGCGCTAAAGCTCGCCGCTGATTCAGCAGTCGACTGTAGAGCAATGCTGCTTTGCCTGCGTCCCCTTGCTGCAGGGCGCGATCCGCAACCAGGAGCGCCGCGTCCTGCCCCGCTTCCAACAACCCGAATCGAGTCGCGACTCTTTCAATTTGATTCCAGTCCCCTCGTTGGATCGCGTCTCCTAGCATTTGCTCCGCATCAACTCCGTGGCGAACCTGCAGAACCTCGAACGCTTCCTCTGGAAGCTCTTCCGCAATCGATAAGACTTTGGAGAAGAGATTTCCGGCAGACGATCGTTGCCCCAGCGAACGATCAATCGGAGGCAAAAAATAATCGGTACCGACGTCGGATGAGGAATCTTTTTCTTCTAAACCCAACAGCGTGCTGATCGCGAGCGTCGCCTCGCTCCATTGCTTGTTTTCGATGTGGGTTTCCACCTCATCGATCAGAGACGAAACTTCACGCGGCGGAGTGATCAATTCCGATTGATTCGTGTTCTGAATGCCTCTCCGAAACTGAGCAGAGACTCGATCCACCGTAGCGGTCACACCAATCACGACCGCGAGAAATCCGAAAAGCTGCATTCTCATGGCATCCATCGCGTCACTCTTATCCTAGGGTAGCAACAACAACCACCTGGCTTACGAAAACGAATTTATCGAAAACCCATGCTGGCATGACCATGGACTCTGCCACGACTCATGCTTCTCGATTCCTCAGCACCCAGCGCAACAGTACCCCGTGCAGGTAGGCTCAATGCCTTTGGAATTCCCAATCAGTTTAACCGCCTCGAGAATGATTGAATACAAGCGAAGAGCTTCATTCCATGGATCGCGAAGAATACTGGGCAACGAACGAAACCTTGCCCCGGCGCAATACGTTCGAGAAATCCATTCGACTCGAAAAAGAGACTACAGAGCTCATGGAAGGGAGGAGGAGCCTGGACCTAATTCGTCTTCACCAGTCGAGAATGCAATTCGACGATTTCACTGTAGATTTTACCCATCTCGGACTTTTTCGAAGCGAGGGCACTCTCCAGTCGCTCCTTCTCGGCCGCAATCACAGCCTGCTCTTTCAAGTACTGCGACTTGTCTTTCTCCAATCGCCTCCCATGCTCTTCGCTCCGGAGAAGCTCCTCCTGAGTGTTGGACGCCGTTGTCGTCACGACATCGATTTCCCGCTGAATCAAGAGAGCGTCCTGAGTGGCTTGTAGATAAAGTTGCTTTGTATTTTTCAGGGCGAAATCGTAGTCATTCAGGGGTCGAACAAAATATTGGTTTCCTAGTTTCACGACTCCCTTCTCCGCAAGTTCGATCGCTCCGTATCCCTCGATGCGATACTTGTCTCCCTCTTTGAAGCTGAACGCCGCCCCTTCCGGTCGCATCAGACGAACGTCAACCGCTTGACCGAATTGATCGAAAAAGCCGCCTTGCGTTATCGGTCTTTTGTCACCGGAGTCGACAGGCTGCGTGTATTCCTTCAGGAACTCAACCTCGTATTGTGAGGATTCTGACGGCGTTCCCGCAGGAGCACGTGCACCATCGAGCAGGTAAGACTTTAAAACCCTGGCTTGTGCTGATTGGCGGACATTGAGTGTGTTCGGTTCCTTGTTTGCTAGTTCTAGAGGTATCCCGAGCAGCTTTGAGATTTCCTCTTGATTCATATTCCCGAAGATTTCTTCCTCGGTCGATTCGGAACCCGCGGATGCAAAGGTCCTATGGTCATCCAGAGGCATCAACTCATAAATGGACCAGGTTGGACTCTTGTTCAGGGCAGCCAATTGTCTCGGAGACATTGGGGACGTCGGGGTCATGGTGACGGTATTGTTGGCCACCGTCGTGACCTTGAACTCACCGATGTACTCGCGAGGTGCGAATGTCTGATCTTCCCCAAATGCGTAGACCACACTGTCGACAGCCAATGCCTCTGACCCTGGAGCGACAGCGGGGGTCGCAGGAGCACCCGCAGGGGCCTCTACCGAAACGTTCGCTAATTGCGAGGGGAGTTCTACGGTCGCGGTGTTAGGATTCGCCACTGCAACACGGGCGCCTCGCCAAGTTCTCCCCCGTTCCAAAATCAACCGATTCAATTCGTTGGCCAAGTACATGAACTTGGATTTGTCCGCCTGAGGATCAATCGCCTTGCCGTAGAACTCTTCGTCTCGCTGCCCGAGAAGATTTTTAACTTCCAAGTACAAAGCATCATGCTGCTTCACGGCAGCCAATCTCTTTGCATTGACACCTGCGGTAAAAACCATGAAGCACCAAGACTCGATGAAGAGGACGACGAAACAAATCGTCATCCAAACTCCCCAGTTTTTGAAGCTCTTCACCAGAAAGACGATAAAGGCAATCAGGGAAACAAGGACAGCTGCCCAAACAAGCAATCCAGAGAGTTCCATGAAATCAGCCTGGCAAGAAGTGAGTGAAAAGCTGGTACAAATGCATTGAGTGCGAGCACAAAATGCGCCAAAGGAGGCTTCGACTTATCTTAGTTGGTAAAACTCGAAATTCCTGACAAATCTTTCGGCAAAACGATGTTAAGTTGGCTAAATTCCACTGTCAAGCAAGTCGCTTGGTCCAATCGTTCTGATCGTAACGGGAAGTTACCCCGACGAGGGAAAAGGAAAGGATTCGAAACTCAACTCTAGCCATTTTTTCATGCCAGAACCCATTATTAGCATAAGCGGTCTTCGCGGAATTATCGGATCGGAACTGACACCGGCCGTTGCAGCGAGGTTTGCCGCAGCTTTTTGTTGTGTCGCTCCGACAGGTCCAATCGTTCTCGCCAGAGACGGTCGTACCAGCGGAAAAATGCTTTCCGACGCCATTGCAGCAACCGTTCTCGGACACGGCAGGGATTGCCTGGACCTGGATGTTGCGAGTACCCCGACCGCAGGATTATTCGTGCGGGAAAAACGGGCTGCCGGTGGAATCCAAGTCTCTGCTAGTCACAACCCGCCTGCCTACAACGGCATGAAATTATTTGGATCCGACGGACGCGTTTTGAACTCAGCACCCGGAGAGCGGGTCCGCCAAGCCTACCAATCCAACGCAGTCGCTTGGGCAGACATCGACCAGATCGGCAAACGAATTCCCTGCCTGGAAGGTCATTCCCTACACCTGCTGCGGGTCTTGAGTACCGTCGATTCCGAAGCCATCAACCGCCGAAAATTTCGAGTCTTACTCGATAGCAACCATGGATCGGGCGCGATCCTCGGAACCCAATTGTTGCAGCGATTAGGATGCGATTTCGTGGTTCTAGGATCGGAACCGAACGGAAGCTTCGAACATCCACCGGAACCTATTTCCGAGAACCTTCAGTCGATCTGCGACCAAGTCCGAGGGAGGTTCGATATCGGATTTTGCCAGGATCCAGATGCCGATCGTTTGGCAATCATCGACGCCGAGGGAAACTATATTGGTGAGGAATTCACCGCAGTTTTGTGCACGCTCCGACGTCTGATGGATCAACCTGGTCCAGTCGTTACCAACTGCGCATCGAGCAATTGGACTCGTTGGCTCGCATCCCGATTTGGAGTCCCGTTCCATCAGTCCGCCGTCGGCGAAGCCAATGTCGCCGATAGCATGATCTCGTGCCACGCAGTCTACGGCGGGGAAGGAAGCGGGGGACCGATCGATCCTCGGGTCGGTTTCATTCGAGATAGTTTTGTCGGGATGGCGCAAATCCTGGACCTGATGTCCAAGACAGGAAAAACATTGGCCCAGATCGTCGCCGAGTTCCCCCCATTATCGATGATCAAAGACAAAATGACCTTAACCAAGGAAAAACTTCTCGGCTCGATCGATCGTCTAAAACGAGGCTTGGAGGCCAAGTCGATCAGCACTCTTGACGGTGTACGACTCGACTGGGATGACCGCTGGCTCCTGCTGCGCGCCAGCAATACCGAACCGATCGTTCGCCTAATCGCGGAGGCCCCCTCCAGAGCAGAAGCAGAGGAATTGATTCAAAAGGCCAAGGCAACGATGGCCACGGTTTCGTCATAATCGCTACAACCGATTGTTTTTCCTTGTTTTGTCCGTCAACCGTCTCTAGAATCGAGTGGTATCGTAGACTAGTCTAATACCGATCTTTTCCCGACTTTTCTTCGTGAAGTGACCTAGGCATGGCAAATTACGTATCGCTTGATGACGCCGCAAAAATCCTCGGAGTGTCTTCAGACGAACTGGTCGAAATGCGATCTCGAGGTGAAATATTCGGTTACCGAGATGGTACGTCCTGGAAATTCAAACAGGATGAGATCGACCGTGTCAAAGCCGAGTTGCAAGGAGACGCACTCGATGAAGATGCAGGGGGCTCATCCATTCTCGTCTCAGAGCGTCAGGTCGGTCCCTCGGGTAGCAAGAGCGGGTCGACGATCGGGAAAGATGCTAGCTCGAGCGAGATAGGACTGGGAAGCGATCTGAAACTCATGGCGGACGATAGCCGTGCGGGAAGCGATGTAAAACTGATCGCCGACCCGAAAAGTGGCAGCGGTGTTCGACTGGTCAACAAATCTTCTTCCGGAACCGACCTCAAAGGGTCTGCTGATGTTGGATCAGGTGTTGGATCCGAAGTTGATCTTGACGATCTGAAGCTATCGGATGCCGACGCAAGCGGTCTCGATATATCGAAAGGTTCGGACGCTCTGGACTTGGGTTCAGACGGAGGGAGTGGAGCGATCGGATCCGATTTGGACTTGGCCACCGATGACGAAGATGATTTGGTATTGGGTTCTGATTCTGGAGTAGGCCTGGCATCGGAGAGCGGTATCAACCTGATGAGTCCCTCCGATAGTGGACTTTCGCTCGAGGATGAGCCGCTGGATCTCGCTGGAACTGGCATATCGGGACTGGACCTCGGATCGGATGTCGCTGCCGAGGGGGCGGGAAAATCAGGCGCTGCAAGTGGTGTCAGCGGCCTAGGAAGCGGTGCGTTGATCGACTTCCAGCAAGGCGAGGAATTCCAATTGACTCCCTCGGGTGGAATCGAAACCGACGATGATAGCGGTTCTCAAGTTATCGAGCTTGAGGACTCAACGGAGTTTGGAGGGGTCGGAGCCGCCGCGGGAGTTGCCGAAGGATTCGAACCCATCCAAGAGGACGATGGATTCGGGGGATTCGGTGGGGAGGAAGCCGCCGCTGTTGGTGCAGCCGCAACCGCAGGCTATCGAGCTATTCCCGAGACGCCGTATTCGACCTGGGATGTCATGCTCCTTCTGGGAATCCTCGTTTTGATGAGCCTTTGTGGAGTATTGGTCACCGACCTTGCACGCAACATGTGGGCTTGGGATGGGCAAAACAACCTCGCAACAGCACTCACCAATGCTTTGTTGGGAATTCTCCCGAAATAGAAGAGTTGAGTAGCCATTCTCGAGCCTGCCTCAGTGAGCACGGATTCTAGGCGACTGGTTCAATTTTAGTGCGACGCCAAAAAATCACACGGCGATCTCTGTGCAAACCTCTGCACTACCCACTTGTCGTGCATGCGAGTCTCCGAACATGGGCTCGATAAGAACCAACGGGACCAAAAGATAGTCAGATAAAAAGAAGGGAGGTCCTTCAACACCATCGATGATAAACTGTACCTTGCCTACGCGTTGAGACGCATCGATGGTATCGCGCTCGAAAAAACCATCCGCCTGAAAGAACAATCAACCGTTAGACCGACTGACGATCAGCCGTAATGCTCATTCGACAATCGAGGGCTGAATTTTTCCTGCTTACGAGCGCACTCGATACAGGAAGTGGCGTACGGAACAGCTTGCAGTCGGGCCAGTGGGATGGGCTTCTCACAGATTTCGCAGTTTCCGTAATGCCCCTCTCTAATCCGTCCCAAGGCCTCTTCAATCTGGGTCAATTCCCTGCTTTCAACCTCGACCAGTTGGCTGCTGATCTCGTCCTGGGCTGTGTCCATAGCGGCATCCATCACGTCCCCGCCGTCCTGAGAAAGAGATTGCAGTAGGCTTAGATCGCCATCCAGCGCTTTCTTCAACGCTTCTCTACGAAGCAGAAGCACATCACGAAGCTTATTCAACGCTTCCTTTCTGGACATTCGCAACTCCTCTAGGGATCGTACATGAGGCTTTACCCCCCAAATGGTTAGTGCTTTCCTTCTGACACTTCGGGGGCATTTCGTCGACAAACTATAGTACGAAATCGGCGAAAAAGCGTTCGCGATTTGCGGTACAAACGTCAAATAATGGTACGAATTCTAGTTTGCAGAGCCGGGAATTTACCTAAACCACTCCCAATATTCACTTTAGGGCGGAAAAAGCAGCATTAGTTTTGCTTTCATTCCTTGATATCGCATTACATTTCCCCGCATTTCATTTGGACATTTCGAAATGTCGGATCGGCGGAAAAAAACGATTAGGCAAAGAAGTCCAAGAAAAAGTAAAGCCAATCGGAGGTACCGGGTCGATACCCCTTGTTGAGTGTTCCAGTCCCATTCCATTCGTTCGTAGCTCACTCAGATGCAGATTATTTCCCCTTCGTTGAGTCCATCTGTCGAAAATGCTGCACTGACAGGCCTTGGCGAAATCCATTGGGAGGACGCGAGCCTTGGAATTCGTGGTTCGCATATCGTCCGGACATCGAAATGCACGATCGGGTCTCAGAATGGATCGACCATTCAGCTTCCATCCGAATTGGTATCACCGACGCATGTTAGTTTGACGTTCGGGAAACGATTCACGTTACTGAAAGCGTTCTCACCGACGCGAGTCGATGGCCGACAGATTCGCGAGTGGCTAATCGATACTCCCACGGAGTTCGCAATTGGTAGTTGCAGATTCCTGATCCTCCCGGCGAACAGCGTGACAACCACGAGGATGGTTGTTCGCTCTCATCAGCTAGCCGAAGCCGCCAGTCGACTCCGCGGCTCGGTTGAGCCGCCTCCGGCCCCAGCCATAACTCCCCACCCAATCACAGATCCCGTGCGCAGCGAACCTAGGATCGATCGGGAGTTGGAGATTACAGGACGACTCGATGCGATGGAGTCGGCTTTGAAGGAGGTTCAGCAATCGATCGAGTCGCTGGCCGAGGTTACATCTCAGGAGCACGCTCCGAATCAATTATCCGTGTCTCTTCTCGATGAATTCCAAAAACTCAGTTTTCAACTGACATCCAGTCTCGACCTCCAGCTGGAAAACAGGCTGGAGGAACGCGACCTGAAAGTCGCGCAACTAATTCAGGAAAACAATGCGAGTATCCGCCTGAGCATCGCTGAACTAGCAAACCGTCTTCCAACGAGTCCGTCCTTGCAATCAGACGCTAGTCTCGATGAATCCCTATCCACCCAGATCAATGATCGGTTGGATGCCGCTCTGCAGATACCCCTAAGTTCAATCAATGAACGTATCGATCGTTTGTCCTCACTTGCTAATCAGCAAATCGACCAAACCAGCGAAGTGAGTACATCAAGTCAAAACGCGATTGCAAACCTAGAAGCGCAGCTCGAGGAACTAAGGCAGCAGACCACTTCGTTTTGCACCCTCGTCGACGCCGTTCGGTATGAGTTGCAACAAACCGCAGCTGATACTCACACGAATTTCGAGTATTTACTTCATGTCGTTGAACAACAACGGCAACTCATCGAGCAAAAGTACGAGCAGCGGACCGACCAGTCCGTACCAGCGGCCTCGAGCGATCATCTCGCCCCGCAAGATCAGCCTAATCACTTCGTAAGCACCGCGAGTGTTGCACAAATAACTGGGGAATGGCAAGTCGAAGAGACGGACCGGTTCGAAGCCCGAGAACCGATGATCGACGTCCCCATGCCCCTGCGTGCAGTAGATCAGGCACCCTCTTCACTAGAATCCCTCACCAACGATCTTCATGATTCGACGGATGTCGACGCACCTCCCTCGTCGAATACCATGGATCCGTCGGATGGAGTTGCCCCCTATCCCTCGCCCGTGGTAGCCTCGATTCGCCAATCGACATCCGGTGTGAATCCATCAGGCGCAATCGAACCGGAAGTAGTGCAGTTCACGGAAGACTCTCATGCGAGAATTCCGATGGATTCGAATTCCTCTTCCGATATTCAACCTCCATCTTGGATGTCCTCCGAGCACGAACCGCTCCAACCAGCGCTCTCTCATGCCTCTTCCTCTGTCGTCGATAGCGATATACGACATTCGGTACGACGCGTGGTTCAGCCAAGAGATCCAGAAATCGCAATCCAAGATCGGGTTGAGAACCATTCGGAGACTGATTTCCAAGCCGCTCCGCTCCAACAAGATCCCTTGAATTCGATATTGGAAAACGGATGGAGTCCCGATCCTCTCGAATCCACTCCATCGTATCAGGATAGGGAACCTGTCGAAGAGCCATACCGCTACTCGCCTCAAATCCAGGATGAGGACGAATCGACAGAAGAAGATATTGACTCGCTGTCCGAGCGATTACGACGACTGCTCGCCGAAGCCAACGGAACATCTGAAACTAGAGTCGATCGACGCCAAAAAAAAGGAACGGTTGAAAACAGCTCTAGCGCGAGTCGCACCTCTCCCTACGAGTTTGATGACTACCGTAGCGAGCGTCGGGGAGAGGATTCCCCAGAGACCAGCGACAACGAATCCGCGTTTCGCAAGGAATCCTCCATGGACTACTCCGAGGGGATCGATTCGCTCTGCTCCAACGATGAATCTCAAGATCTATCGAGTGCAGAGCACTCCGACACCGAATCGATTTCCAGCGATGATGGTGATCAGTTCTCAATGAACGCGAACCTACGGCCCATGGTTTCTGAACCCGAGGACAGCAGTTCCACGTCTGAAAATACAGACGAGCCGACGAATTCCGAGGGAGAGGAAGAGTCGATTGAGGCCTACATGCAAAAACTCTTACAGCGCGTCAAGAGTGGCCCAGATGGACAGGCACTTCAAACGGAGAACGAGGCTCCCAGGAAAACCGTACAGCGCTCGCGCAAGGATATCCTGACAGGTTCCAAGACCGCCTCCGAGGCACCTCCCGAGTCCTCCGAATCCAAGTCTAGCAACAACAAGTCGAAAATGACGCAAGCAGAGTTCAAGCCTAGGCAGCAAGCGCCGGAAAGGAAAAATGAACTCGACGCGTTGAGAGAACTCGCGAACATCAATGCCCGCCGAGCGATTGTCAAAAGCGAAACGAAAAAGACCAGCACAGCAATCCTTTTCAAGCTGCCGCTGACTTTGGTCGCCCTAATCTCAGCTGGCCTTCTGTTCTATATCAATGGCTTGAATCCGGCGCCCCCGCTGGCAGGCATGTTTGCTGCCATGGTTGTTGCAGCATTGTGGGGCTACGATTGCTTCGTAGACATGCGAAAACTTAACTCTGCGAAGGATTCATCGGAAACCGTCGAACTCGAAGAGGCGTTCGAACAAAAGAACGACAATAATTCCCAGTCAGGTTGGCGTCCCACACCAGCGTAGGCCACCTCGACGCCATGAGGAATACAATCGAGGCCTCCACTTTTGAGAGGAATTCCTGACACGACGACCTGACATCGAGCCTCATCCTATCGAAACCTTTACGAATCTTCCTCGCGAGAAGCATTTCCTCTCTGTGGGGGTTGCGTGCTATCTAAGCAAAGTAGACACAACCGACGAATCTCGCTCGAACGCTCCCACGTTCCACTCAAATCATGGGTTCACCCGCATTTTGCGTGAACAGCACATAGTATGCATAGGATGTGCCTAATACCTTGACTTTTGTCGGCTGTGTCTTGGCGCGAAGCGAAGCGACCGCTCAAGCCCGAATGGGCCGACAGTATGAATGCCGGGGCGACGAAGTCCCCCGGTCGCCGAGTACCCCACTCTTCCTCAGGCCCGAATGGGCCGACAGTGGTGCGCCTGTGATGGTGTTTGATTGGCAGG
>JBBAXA010000074.1:12134-22119 GCA_040396935.1 Pirellula sp. | reverse complement strand
TCACATTGGATACATCACAAAGCTCAGACCATCGCCAAGCCTGCAACCATGCGAGTATTACCCTTTCCTCATTCCCAGGTTGAAAGTTCACATGGAGTTTTCGGCTTGCGATTTTCGCGATAGCCTGTTGCACAATGAATAGGTCGTCAGAACGAGTCGTTTCCCATAAAAGGTTTGCGCTTTGATCTTGTTTGGACAACGAGATTGCACCCAGTGGTTCGGTAGTCCCTTCGGGCAACCGATCGAATGTAGTAGTTCCGTCGGGAGGTACAAGTCTCCACAATCTGCCTTTGGAGTGAACCGGATAGCTTCGGTCAACCCAGTCGGTAACGTAGATAGAGCCATTAGGAGCGGTTGCCATATCAACCGGTCGGAACGTGACATCTCCCTGAACAATGGGTTCGAAACGTCCCCTCCACGTCGCACCTTCTTTGACGAGCGAGAATCGTTCAAGCCGATTGTCTCCCCAACTGGTAACCCAAAGATGATCGCCAACAGGCATGACGGCGCACGGCGCTTCTCCTGTTCCAGCAGCCATAGGTAATGTGCCTGGTAGTTCACCATTCCAGGCGAGAAGCGGGTGTGTGCCTGCTCGACCAAAGCGGAATTGAAAACCGTAGTCGCCGCTTTCAACCACATGAATCAAACGGCAAGGAGGTCGAGCATCGGGATCATTTTCAACGGTCCAAAGGCGTCCGGCTCGGTCAAAACAGGTTCCAAATGGATTCCAAAATCCAGTCGCTACCCTTTCCAGCCGTGAACCATCCTGTCGGCATCGGAACAGGTTTCCTCCCTCGCCGCCCCCTTCCTGCATTGAATCCTTAGGCCCGATTAGTTTGTAGGGCTGTCCAAAGTTCTCTCCCTGCCCAAAGTAGAGCCATCCGTCGGAATCAAAGACGATGGAAGACAAGCCATTGTGGGGATAATCGGCGGTCGTTTCCTGTCGAATCAATACCTCCTCCTCCTCCGCCTTGTCGTCGCCGTCTCGATCACGAATCCGTTTGATTTCCGATCGGGTTACTAGATAGATCCATCCGTCGTCGGATACAGCAATTCCCATCGTAGCCTTTCCTCCTTCGAAAAAGAGTTTTTGGCTATCGAGCGTTCCGTCTCCGTTTGTATCTTGAAACAGGTAGATGCGGTCGGACTTTGGCCCAGGATAATTGTCCGGCGGGAAGTGTGTATGACACTCGACAACGAAGAGCCGTCCACGTTTATCGAATCGGCAGCCGACCGGCGTGACCAATTCAGGCTCACTCCGAACGAGTTCGATTTTCCATCCTGATAGCAGGACACGCGGTAATTCTGCAGCTGGCGATGCCGAGTGGATCAGCCAGGGCAAGGCAAGGCCGAGAAGGATGGATTGGTAGACAGCTCGATAATTGGGTAGATTCATGGCAGGGTGAGTTATCGTCGATGGATCACAATGGCTGGCAGCGGTACCTCACGGTTATTTTTTGCGCCCGGACGGAAGACAAGTCAATACTGCCATCGCTTTCCATCATAACTTGTTGTTCGTTTACCGTTGCGCTAATGAACTTCCAATCGTGCGGCAGTCTGGGGTTTAAGAATATATTCTTCGGTCGATCTCGGGCTGGCAAATCGATATCGACCTCCAAGAACGCTCTGTCGAGGTGGCTGCTGGCCACCAGTGACATCGGACCGAATGCTGTAGGCGCATTTCTTACTTCGATCGATCCCCCATCAGCTAGCCAACGTCTTGAATTGGCGCTGAGGAGGCGTAGCGTTTCAGGTCTCCCGTCGCCATCGATATCCCAATCCTGAATGAGTAACCAGCGAAGCATGTTGAGGAAATGAGCGTTACCTCCACTATTGGGAGGACAATAAAAAAACCTGCCAAAGCGATCGACAGGATCCATCGTACAACCCTCTCCTGCGATCAAAGTTTCACGCGTGAATCCATGCGCCAACATGCCATAGAAACTAACCAAGGCTCTATCCGGATCGTTGCGTCGGAGCGTATCGATCACGTACCGTGTTCCATACAACGGATTTGTTCGTTCGCTGCCACTCCAAAATCCATGCGTGGTTCCACCGGATCGAGTCATTCCCATGCAGAGCCCTCCATGGCGTTCCAGATAGTGGGGTAGCCACGCTTCTTCTTCGGAGCCGACTGGAAAAAGTCGGCTCTCGAGAAAAAACCCCGTCATCAAGTTCCAATAGCTTCCAATACGTGTTTGAGTGATCGGGGAATGCGGTTCTTCACGGTCTAGGAGCGCGTTGGGAATGAATGGTGGCACCGTTTCATGACGAATGCTTTGCTGGAGTGCATCCATGACCTGGGTTTTCAGAATCGCTGCGTATTCTCCCACTTCTTTAGCCCGTACCTCATCACCCAGGTCCTCTAGAATCGACGACCAGTCGTTGAGTGCTCGCCAAGCTTTTCCCTCCACCGATAAGGAATGAACCTGAGTGGAAATGTCGCCGCAATATCTTCCCTTGGGTAAAAGATGGGTGGTCGAGTCCCGATCCTCGATCAGTCGATCGATTTCTGCTCGCCAAAGATTCTCATGTTTCAGAAACCAAGAGCGGTCGCGAGTCATCCACCAAAACCGTGCCATATCCAATAGTTTGACGCCGGCCTGATGATGCTCGAGTCCCTTACGCTTAGAATTCAGTACGGGAATAAAGACCTCTTTGGCTAGTTCCTCATGGCCCCAATTCAACATGGATAGGCATGCATCGCCACCCTCCGTAACGTACAACTGCTCGTACTGGTTCGCGGCGCTGTAAAACATCCTATCCTTTTGTACCAACTGCCAATTCTGTACCAGTAGATTCCTCCAAGCGGAATTGATTCGTTCCTCCGGAACAGTGATCTGCATCGACCTACTTACGATCGACTCCCATGTGGAAATAGTCTTGGCGAGATGCTCTGTATAAGTAGTTTGCTCAAAGCGAAGTTGATTCTGCGATAAGGGTTTTGTAGCAATCGCGATACAGGCACTGTTTTGTTTGTTCAGCTTTGCTTGCAACCGTCCGCGTTCGAGTTTCCAGGAACCATCGGCTACTGCGACCACGTCACCTTTTGAATCGAACCATTTCGATCGGTCGAACGTGTGATTCATCGATGGATCGCTTTGTATCGTCAGTGTCCCTTGCTGACCAGCTACCAATGAAAAGCGAATAAAAACAACCGCATGATCACGTAAGTTTTCATCCGTAGAAACGAATGCTTCGAGTCGATAAACCTCTTCCTCCCTCACCTGGGACTTCTGATCGATGGGTATGAACCCCTCTGCTTGAACGGGTGAAGGATGCCGGTAGTCCACGCTGTAGACCGGAAGCCAACCGCGCGTCGGTCTCGGATGGGAAACGCGCTCCACCAACCCGCCAAAGAGGAATTCGTCGGGACCGACTCGAAAATAGAAAGGTACCCCGACATCTTTCCAGCTCCTCGATCCGCCTCGTAAATTCACTCCACTGCCATTGGATATCAACCTCGCTTTGGTTTCGCTGCGTGGAGCACTTAGTACGAGAGGATAGAATCGGAAATCAGCGTGGACATACCGTGGTGGAGGAATTAGCGGCTCAAAAAAGTCATAACTTGGACCGTCGGGTTGCTGAATCGACAGTTCACCCCAGATATCCCGCTTGGATTCCTTTGCTTCCTCCAGGGATGGAACCTGCGCGTACCCACTCCCGATGGAAATCACGATTGCGAGAAGGTGAGCAAAAAGGAAAGTGATTGTTTTCATGTACTTATCATAGTTGAAAGCCCTGGGATTCGATGGTACGACCCCTTTCTGTCATTGGAAGAAAACAGTCCTTTGGGAACAGAGTACCGAAGAACGAAAATGTACCCGTTTTGTCACGACTGAAAATGAACCGGAGCAGTCAAAACAAGCGCTCCATCGATACGATCCGACTCTTTGTTTCATGATCGAAACAGTTTTATCTCCGTTGTTGCTACCAGAGAATCTAAAGCCTACGGTTTGTCTATTCGATCTGAAACGCCTTTCGGAAACCGACGAGGTACGTGTCCACGGAGACTCGATGGAAAATGGATACCCCATCTCAAGAAGGCTTGGATCGCGGTGCCAACCGGAGGGTCCGAACGCCTCAGCCTAGGAATATGAAGTGCCAGAAACCCCGAATAGCTAGTCGAGGTAGCAACGCGGCAAAATCCATGGCATCGGGTCCCGTGCAGGGATCGAACCTTTTGGTTCATCGATTTGAGATTAACTTACAAATGCCCGTTGCAGTGCCAGTGTATCGCCATGAACCTTTTCGAGACGTGCGAGGGGTTCGTTGGGTAGTGCGTATTCATGGTGCAGGGAAATCGGCCCACTCCACGACGATTCGCTTAGGCTTTGAAAGAACCTTCCTGGAACAAAACCTTGGCCGAATTCACACCATTCAACTTTCGCAGTCCGTCCAGTCTTTTGCCATCGAAAATCTTTGGCATAGATGGCTGCGACATGCTGCGAAACCAATCTCCAATCGGTAGGCCAGGAGAGTCCCCCTTCGATCACTGCATGCCCAATATCGAAAAACATGGAGACTTCTCGTGGATCGAACTCCTTCAGTAGGTACCAGATATCCCAAACCGAGGCGCCCACGTATTTCTCTCCTGAGTGGTTTTGAAAGCCACCCGTGATCTTCAGAGATCGATTCAGTTGAGCGATTGGATCTAACTGACGACGTATTTGGTCAAGTTGTTGCGTGATTGGAGTCGCCGGATCGTAGGTCCAATAGGCTAAACGGTACATACGAATCCCATTATCGGAGGCGACTCTAAGGATCCGCTGGGAATTATCGGTTTCAGCTTCCTTGATATCGGTCGTAATCATCTGAACCAACTGTCCATGGGATCTCAGGACTTTGATGAATTTCGGAAGTAGGGTTTCAGCCTCCTCGGGGGGGATATGTCCTCCCTTTCGCACAGTCAAATCGACTCCTTGCCATCCGACCTTGTTCGCAAAATCCGCGAGCTCATGGGCATCCAGATCTTGGAAATGCTTTGAAAAACCGTGGATTGGCCAATGCGAAGCAGAATGGACCGCTTTGGTTTCTAGAAGGGAACTGAAGAGGGTCCCAGTAGCACATGCCGCAGAGAGGGTCGAGAAACCTCGCCGCGAATATCGATTCATGAGTTGCTCTCCAGGATGGACTTAGCTTCGGACAGAATTTTCTCGCACGAGTTTTTCAGTTCGTTGACGTCGGTCGCGTCTGAAGCCTTGCGCATCAGATCTGGAATGCAAAAATACGTGGACTGGACAGCTGCCGTCTGAACGATCGGCCAGAAAGCGGCTGCAAGAGACGGGTTTTTAGTAGACCAATTCTCCCAAAATTTGACTCCGTCGGGTCCTGTGATCTGAACCATTTTGATCAAGATAGTTGGACTGCGTTGATCCTTCATGGCTCCCTCCGAGACCTCGATCACGTCCCACCGATTGTTTCCCATCGTCTGTAGATGCTGCAAGACGGGTGTACCTATGACAGCACTCGGAGTGGTCAAGCGAGTGCTCGTTAAGCGAAGCCTGGTTCCCGGAAAACGGTTGTAAGAAAAATCTCTTGTCTGGAAAGTTTGAGGGCAAAATTCAGTCCCTTTGACAGTACTTTGAATTGCCACATAGAAAAATCCCACGACCAAACCCATCGCAATGGCCAACATGAGCCCAACGCGCAGCAGGGGCTTACCACTGGGGGAAGTCAACTTCTTGGGATTGGGCACGTTGTAACAGTTGCAGATGGAACAAAATGACTCTGGGTGGAGTATACTCCATTCTCTCTGGAACTAAATTGAGAAATTTCTCTTACCAAGCTGAGTCGCACGGGATGATGGTTTGTGGCAGTTGGAAGGCACGGATGCAAAAGAGGAAGGACTTTGGGCCATTCCGTCTCGCTCAGATGAATCAGCTCCACCCTAGTCTTTGGGTTCGATGGAAGCTTTATAGGGGTATTTCCTACCGAGCCAGTGAGTCTATTCGCTCCGCTTCTCCAACACCATCCTTGAGAACGGACAAGGAAAAAGCCAGGGTTTTGGAAGCAGTTCTGCTGATAGCCCGAGAACCTCTTTCAACGCGAAAATTGGCGGTGTTGGCCGAGTTGGACGACCCCACCGAAGCCCGCACACTGGCACGTCGACTGAACGACGACTACGACGCACAGGGGTATTCTTTTAGGATCGAGGAGGTCGCGGGAGGCCTTCAGATTCTGACCAGACCCCAATTTGCAAATTGGTTGAGAAGATTGGAACTTGCACCTGGGGAGGTGCTTCTTAGCCAGGGAATGCTTGAAACTCTCGCTGTCATCGCATACCGTCAGCCTGTTCAGCGTGCTGAAATCGAGGCAATTCGCGGAGTGGGTTGTGACGAAGTGCTGCGGCAGCTCATGCAGAGAGACCTTGTACGCATCGCTGGACGGCATGAAGAATTGGGAAGACCCTACTTGTATGGTACAACCCGAAAATTCATGCAGCTTTTTGGCCTGCAATCTTTGGATTCGCTTCCGAGAGCCCAAAAGATTCGCCTAGCAGAAGCCGAAATTGCATCCAGACTTGCGGGGGAGTCGAGCCCCGCGCAAGATATGGCCGGGGAAACGGATCCCGAGTCATTTTGATTGCAGAACCGACTGGTGAACAATCCTAATTTCCAAACGGGGTTAGTGTTCAACATGAGTTTGGCCGTTAAGATAGTCCTAACATTTCCAAAGCGAAAAGTCACACAAACGACGGATAGATAAGGAGTTCACCTGTGAAGATGACGCTAACCGCACGAGAGTTGTCGCCCATGCCAACCTCCGAGCAGTTAACTTGGGAAAATGAATTCTCGTTCCCCAATTCTCAGCCTATGGTCATGTCCGACGAAGATGAAGATGAAGACTTCGAGGAGGATGAGGAGGACGACGACTTCGACGATGAGGAGGATGAAGACTTCGAGGAGGACGACGACTATGAGGATGAGGACCTCGATGAAGAGGAAGACGAAGACTTTGAGGACGACGAGGATTTAGAGGAAGAGGAATGGGAAGAGGTCGACGAAGACGAGGATGACGATTCGGACGACGAAGAAGAGGATGAGGAGGAAGACGAAGAAGAGGATTGGGATGACGACGAGGACGACTGGGATGACGATGACGACGAGGAAGAAGATGAAGAAGATGACGATTGGGATTGATTCCTCGTCCTAACCATGCAACAGACGCAACTCCAACGCGGCTTTGAGGACGGTGCCCCAGTCATCGAGTCCATGAGTATCCAACGAACGAATGAGGCCTTGCTGAACGCTGCAAGGCCTTTTCTTTTCTATGAGCAGCGGACCGATGCCTAACGCCACTTGTTTCCTCATTGCCTATGCGTTTGTCTTGGGACTCGAGTTAGTTCGCTGGAGGCTTCCAGTAGGTATCACGGGTCGGTGGATCAAGCCTGTGTTATTCGGATGTGCAACCCTATCGCTGTTCACGCACTCCCTTTACCTACTGGACCGTCTTTTCTTGGCTGCCTACAGTCGAAATGGTTCTTGGAGTATTTCGTGGCATGAATGGGGTATCCTCACGGCATGGGCCTTGGCCTGTGCCTATGTTTTGTTGCTGTTCCGCCGGAGCGAGGCTTGGATTGGCGTATTTGTTTTGCCACTCCTGCTTTTGATCATTGGTGTCGCTATTGCATTGCCTCCTGCTCCCTCGTTGGAAGCATCCTCGTCATCCACAGGTTGGAGACTCGCGCACGGGGTTGCTATGACAATCGGCACCATGTTAGTCTCGTTGGGATTTGCGATGGCATGTATGTACCTGCTTCAGGCGTGGCGGCTCAAACAGAGACCCCGTTTATTTGCTCGATTGCAACTACCTTCTTTGGAGTATCTGCAGGCGTTTGGCCGAACCTGTTTGCTCGGTAGTGCCGCATCTATAGGATTCGGAATGATTGCAGGGGTTATTATGAATCTCACTCGAGATGGACGAGTCGAATGGCTCGACCGCGGCATCCTGTTCTCAGCCGGATTGTTTGTTTGGCTGCTAATTGCGTCAGGGATTCAATGGCATTTAACGAGGCGAGGCAGTGGCCGTGCAACAGCGTGGATGAATATTCTCTCATTCTTGATCGTTGTCGCAGCTGTCGGTTTGGTACTCAGCACCCCGCATGGTAGCAACCGAATTTTGGATTGGAAAGAAGCGACTCCGCCTGTCCTCAACCGGGGTGATACTCCATGAGAATTCGAATGATTGGCTGCAGCCATCACTCGACTCCCGTGGACGTACGAGAAAAATTCTCGTTCACGGAGGAGCAGATTGAAGCAGCCTTGAACTCGCTTCGAGACCAATTTTCCGATTGCGAAAGTGTCTTGCTGAGTACCTGCAACCGCGTCGAACTCTATGTGGGGACATCGGCAGATGGAGAACTACCATCTTCTCAGAGGTTGATGGAATTCATTTCGGATTTCCATCGCTTGTCTGCATCAACCTATGCTCCCTATTTCGTGCATTTCGAGGGAATGAGAGCCCTCGAGCACCTCTTTTCGGTCGCGAGCAGTATCGACTCCTTAGTCGTCGGCGAATCGCAAATCGCATCACAAGTACATTCCGCTTACGAGTTAGCGGTTCAAAAAGGCTTCGCTGGTCCAGCGATGCATGCAGCCTTTCAACATGCAAACCAGGTGGCAAAGCGGGTGACCAATGAAACCGAGATCCATCGGCGTCGAATCAGTATCCCTAGCGTCGCAGTCAGTGAAATGGCATCGGAGTTCTTCGAGCGATTCGACGACAAACAGATTGTCCTGATCGGCAGCGGTGAAATGGGGCGTGAAACGCTCGTCTATCTGAAGGATGCGGGTGCGAAGTATGTCGACGTGATCAATCGCTCGCTCGGAAACGCTGAAAAACTCGCAGTGGAATTCGGTGTCTCGGCCAAACCATGGGACTCACTTCACGAATCGATTATTCAGGCGGATTTGATTGTGAGTTCGACCGGAGCGACTGAGCCGATCGTCAGCGAATCGACTTTTCGAAAGCTGCTTGAGCACCGAGAAAAGGAAATGCTAGTCATTCTCGATCTCGCTGTCCCGAGAGATTTCGAAGCATCCATAGGTCGATTACCTGATGTGTACTTGTTTTCAGTCGATGATCTCCAAGCGGTCTGCGATCGAAACCGAAGTCTCCGGGAACTACAGCTTCCTCGCGCGAAACGAATTATCCTCGAAGAGGTGGAAAGGATCACGAACGATTGGTTGCACCGATCGTCGGGTGATACCATTCGGGCACTGCGTGCTCGAGCTGAAGAAATTCGAGAAGCCGAGCTAACCCGTCTATTTTCGAAACAGTCGATGCAGTCGATTCCCTCTGAAGTGCAACAAGAGATTTCTCATGCATTCGATCGACTGGTCAACAAATTACTGCACCAACCTCTTCAGTCAATTCGAGAGGTTACCCACAATGAACAGCGGGACACACTGGTTTCCGCCCTTCGAAACCTTTTTAAGATCCGCTGAACTATCGGTACCTCAAAGCTGACGGAATGGTTTGGCGCTCGATATCGATCGTCTGGGCAGGGGAGGTCAAAGGCTGTTTCTACCCAACAAATAGCTCTGACTCCCTCGAGATCCCCACCGATAGGAACGGACTTTCTGGGTCCACGGCGGATATAGCGAAGAGCCTATCGGGAACGATTAAAGACGAAAGCTCATTTTCTCTGGAGCACTCGCGTAATCACTTCCGGGAGAATCCCGATAGGCATGACACGGACTGTTCCCAAGACAGCTTTTGAACGCTCGTTCACAAAACCGGTTTTCCAGGCTACGAAAGTGATTGTCTGATGGGCGATAAACGTAGGATCATTCGCGAAACCGTTACCAGCATCCAACCCTGTCGGTACATCAATCGCGATCCTTGTTGCATCGGATTCGTTTGCCCAATGAATGAGTTTGGACAGGATCCCACGAGGAGTTCCAACCGCACCCGTTCCGAGGAGAGCATCAACAATCACATCGGAGCCGAAGACGTCCACCCGAGCATCTTGCGCGACCGG
>JBBAXA010000074.1:0-12034 GCA_040396935.1 Pirellula sp. | reverse complement strand
CATCAACAATCACATCGGAGCCGAAGACGTCCACCCGAGCATCTTGCGCGACCGGGTGGCAATCCTCGGTATCCGATCGAATCCAACGCATCGAAACAGACGACTTTGACAAGATTTCGTAATTCGATCTAGCATCCCGAGACAATCGATTCGCTTCTCCCACGAGCCAGACCCGCACGTCATACCCCTGGGAGTAGAGATGTCGAGCGATGACAAGTCCATCGCCTCCATTATTGCCGCAGCCACACAGAATCAAAATCTTCGACAATGGATCCAAAACCTCAGAAATCGCTTCCGCCGCACCCCGCCCCGCATTCTCCATCAACACGAGTCCTGACATTCCAAACTGCTCGATAGCTACTCGATCCACTTCGCGTATTTGTTCAACGGTCAGGAGAAACGGCTTGGAATCTCTGTTCATCCTTTGAATTTTACAGACTATAATTCGAGAACGGAGCATCCCTATGTGGCCTTTTTCAAGACAATTTGTTCGTGCAACATTGGTTCTTTTGCAGACGGTCTTGATTTCTGGGATTCCGTTACCTTTTGTGGATTCGCATGACACTTCCTCGCAAGGATTGAGCGATGCCCCTTTTTTGGCTCTGCATCTGCAATCGTTTCCTGCTACGGATCATGAGAACGTCGACGGCATGGATTGGCACTTACATTGGATTTCGATTATCGCATCTCCACTGTCACCCGATAGCGATGCCCCGCTGAAATCTTGTATCGACCAGCATTCTGTTCTGTTTCTCAGTTCGAACCTGAATGACTCGTATCTTGGGTCTGCGGTAGAGGGTTTTCGTTTGTCGCCGGAGTATTTTGAGACTGCTTTGGAAAGACCGATTGGCATAAAATCTGCCGACTGCTCCTCTCTTTCCCTCTTTGGACTGTCATCTACGCGACTGGTGATTTGATTCGTCGTGGACTAATTTCTGATCCCTTTCTCATCTTTTGGATCTGGAAGCAGGTAGCCCATTATGCGAGCGTTACATCGGATGTAGCTAGCGCAGCGCGATGATTCGACTGATCACTCAGAGGTAGATTGCTTATGTCTTGGCGATTAAAACGCAGCCCGTTGCTATGGATCCTTTTCCCGATCCTTCTTGTTAGTGCTTTTTTTGCTTGGTCGCGTTACCAGAGATACTCGAACAAGGAACGACCGATGGAGGAAATTAGCAAAACGGAAACGGTTTCTCCGTCAACTCTTGGCGAGGGCCCTCAGTCGCATCGGATCCAGATTGATGAAAAAAAGCAGGCTTCGATCAATCCGGAATTTGTCTTCATTCAAAAGGGTGCTCTTCGTTTAGAGCGGAGTCTTCCGGCCAAGGTCGACTTAGATCCGGCTCGACACTATGTGATAGCAGCTCCGTACGAAGTGACTTTTGAGCGACAATTGCAACCCCTTGGAAGTTGGGTCCAGGCAGGTGATCCAATTCTCGAATTGTCCTCGCCAGAAGTTCCGGTCCTTCGAGGAAGCCTCAGGCGTCAGCAGATTCAGCTCGAGAAAGCAAACGATGCTGTTGCTTGGTTTACCAATGCTAAGAGAAACATGGAAGTCATCATTCGAGAAGTCGAAACTAGTATGGCTCAAGGAAAGGCAGGGGAACTTTCAACTGAACTGGCATACGCAGAGACAGGCGCAAAACTCTTGGCAGCCTACACGCGTTTTCGTTCCGCGGTACAGCTGATCGACGCGTCATCCCTGGCGGGTTCTTCATCAGCCATCCCTCAAAAGACGATAATCGAAAGAACCGCGGAGCTGGAAGCTGCCAGATATACGCTCATGGGGACGATTAGCCAATCGCGTTTTGAATCGGATCAGGCTCTCCTACATGCTCAGTCTGAACTGGCAGCCGCTAAGGGTAATTTGGATGGCTTGATCTCTGAGCTGAGACGTTTCCTAGGTGTCGACCAGTGCTCCGAAGCGAATATCCGCGAGTTTCTCGATGGGGCAGACGGAGACCGCTTCCTTCATCGTGCACCCGCCAGCGGAATCCTTCTGGAAAGATACTTCGCGAATGGAGAGCGGGCTCCAGCAGGAGCTGAGCTTCTATTATTGACCGACTTGACGCACATCTTTGCTGTCGCCGAACTTCGGCAACAGGATTGGGATCTACTCAATCTGAAGAAGGGGGATACCGTCGAACTTCAATCACCCTCGATTCAACAAGGCAAATCGCTGCCAGGCAAGCTCGAATTGATTTCCTCAACCGCTAAAGAGAAAACGAATATGCTTCGCCTGACAGCTTCTTTCGACAATCCTGATTTTCTATTGCGCCCAGGGATGCTGACTCGAATTGTGATAGCCGAAAATCGATATGGCCTTTTGGTTCCCATCGACGCTTTGTTCATGCACGATGGTCACAATTATGTCGTCACCAAAAGCCAATCGGATCCGAATCATTTTGAGGTTGTTCCTGTTCGCCTAGGCCCGAAAAATCAGACCCATGCAGAGTTACTCGAGGGCCCAGCAGAAGGAACGAGCGTGGTAACCAAGGGGCTATTCGCTCTTGCGAGCCAAGCATTCCTGGAGGCAGAGGAATAAATGCTAGAGTCAATTTTAAGGACTTCGACTCGCCATCCTTGGTATGCCATCATGGCCGCCATCGCAGTGGCAGTGGCAGGAGTATGGAGCGCATTGCGGTTACCACTCGATGCGGTACCGGACATGACCAATGTTCAGGTACAAATCGTTACAAAAGCCGGTTCTCTGTCTCCGGTAGAAGTAGAACGTATGGTGACCACTCCCATCGAATTGGAATTGAGTGGTCTTCCAAAGTCGCATGAAATCCGAAGTATTTCTAGACTCGGTATTTCGTTGATCACCGTGGTCTTTGAGGAGGGAACGGACCTTTACTGGGCTCGTCAGCTCATTGCGCAACGCATCGAAGGAGCTGTCTCCCAACTTCCTGGGAATGTGGAACGTCCCCAACTCGGTCCTTTGACCACGGCGCTCGGTGAAATCGTACAGTTTGAAGTCCGTGGTGGAGGTTATTCGCTCACAGACCTTCGCTCGATCCTGGAGTGGGAAATCGCCCCTCGATTGCGTCATATTCCCGGTGTTACTGAGGTAAACGCTCATGGCGGATTGCTAAAAACATTTCAAATCGAACCCATTCCTGATCGAATGGCCGAACTTCAAATAACATTTCAGGATATTGCTCAGGCAGTGGAGGCGAGTAATTCCACGGTAGGTGGTGGATACATTATCGCTGGATCGCAACAGCGATTCATTCAGGGTGATTCGAGAACTCGCTCACTCGATGATTTGAATCGTATCGTCTTACGAAGTGCCGATGAAGGATTTCCGATTTTTCTCCAAGATGTTGCAAATGTACGCGAGGGAAGTGTGCTCAGACAGGGGATAGCAACTCGCGACAATCGTGGCGAAATTGTTATCGGTATGGCCATGATGCAAATCGGTGAGAATGCTCGTGTTGTATCGGAACGCGTGCGAGAAGCCTTGCATGAGATCGAGCAATCCCTCCCTACCGGAGTCAGACTGCAGATCATCTATGATCGCGAGGGACTCGTCGAACGGGCGATCCACACAGTGCTTGAGAACCTGTTGGTAGGTGGATTGCTCGTAGTGATCGTACTATTGGCCTTTTTAGGATCGATCAAGGCAGGCTTGATCACCGCACTCGCCATCCCCCTGTCGATGCTCTTCGCCTCTAATGCGATGCTCTGGCTCGGCGTATCCGCTTCGTTGATGAGTTTGGGGGCCATTGACTTTGGCATGATCGTCGATAGTTCCGTGATCATGATTGAGAACTGCATGCATCGCTTGAGCTCTTCTCCCGAATCCGATCGCCAGAAGCTCATCGAGGACGCTGCGATCGAAGTTCGTAAGCCGACGCTCTTTGGGGAACTCATCATCGCCATCGTCTTCGTTCCCCTTTTGCTTCTCGAAGGTAGCGAAGGGAAACTATTTCGGCCGATGGTCATCACCTTGCTTCTAGCTCTTCTTGGCTCCATGATTATCTCGATTACGGTGATGCCAGCTCTCGCAGTGTTGTTTCTGCCCAAACCCAAGAATCTTGCAGATCAAGGCCACGAAAACGAAAGCTGGTTAGTGCGTGTCATTCACCGGGTCTATCGACCATTACTAGATCAAGTCCTTCATTATCCAGGGATCACAGTCTGCTTGGCGATAGCGGTCGGTGTCCTGTCTATCCCAGTCGCCTGGAACCTCGGTGCAGAGTTCATGCCAAGACTCGAGGAAGGGGATCTACTCATCGAAGCCGTTCGATTACCGAGCGCCACACTCGAGGGCTCGCGCGAGATGACCAGCCGGATTGAATCGATCGTGCGCAAACACCCACAAGTAAGAACCGTATTTTGCAAAACGGGTCGTCCGGAAATCGCGAACGACATTATGGGTGTTCACCAAACCGATGTTTGGGTCATGCTTACACCTAAATCGTCGTGGAAACCCGGACAGAATCGTGAGAAATTGATCGAGGATTTAGAAGGAGAGCTCACGGGCGAACTCCCCGGTGTTTCTTTTGGTTTTACTCAACCTATTGAGATGCGTGTGGATGAACTTGTCGCCGGTGTCAAATCCGATGTTGCTATCCTCATTTACGGTGAAAATCTCGATGAGCTCGCTCGACTCGGAAAGAAAATAGCGAGTATCGTTACCACCGTGGAGGGAGCTGCGGATGTCAAAGCCGACTACCAAGCCAATCTGAGTAGCCTGAAGTTCGAATTGGATCACGAAGCGCTGTCTCGTTACGGAATCGACGCGAAGACAGCTCTGATGGCGGTCTCGGCTCTCGGCGAAATTCCCGTTGCAACAGCTTACATCCAGCGACAAAGATTTCCCATCACTATTCGATTGCCGGAGGATTGGCGACAGGATATCGAGAGAATCCGACGCATCCCCCTTCGCACTCGCATGGGGGAAACCGTGCTTCTCAAAGATGTATCGAAAATTGAAATCCAGGATACACCTCCTGCGGTCGAACATGAGGAAGGAAGAAGGAGAACATTCGTTTCTGCAAACGTTCGAGGTCGTGATACCGCCTCTTTCGTTAAAGAATGCCAGTTGAAAATCGGCCAGGAAGTAAACCTGCCTGTTGGCTACCATATTCGTTGGGGAGGAGATTTTGAGAATCTTCAATCTGCATCCCAGCGACTGCTAATCATCACGCCGATCGTCATTTTCCTGATCGGCGTATTGCTTCATGCCACATTCCACTCCATGCGTTCTACTTTGCTAGTGATCCTCAGCGTGCCTGCGGCCTTGGTGGGTGGTATTTTTGCCCTCTACCTGCGAGGTATGCCTTTTAGTATTTCCGCTGGTGTAGGTTTCATCGCATTGCTCGGTGTCGCTGTTCTGAATAGCCTCGTATGGGTAAGTGCGGCCGAATCAAAAAGAATCCTCGGGGTTCAATCGCTTTTCGATGTCGTTCGCCAAACAGCACTCTCTAGATTACGCCCCATCTTGATGACTGCCAGTGTGGCGACTTTAGGATTCCTTCCTATGGCGCTGTCGACAGGCGACGGGGCAGAAATCCAACGGCCCCTGGCGACCGTGGTGATTGGAGGCTTGATCACTTCCACTCTATTGACAACGTTGGTTCTACCATCCCTCTATGAAAAGTTCGCAGCTCCAAAAGTACTCGAGCCGTAGAACACGACAACGGTTGTATTTGCCTCGATCGATTTCTATGACTGTCTTTTTCGGTATGAACGAGTATCGACTCCTCACCTCGAATCGATCCCATATGGAACACTCGATCAGCTTGAAACACAGTGCACAGTCCCTCTGCCGAAAGTCGATCTACATCGATGTAAACGGTGGCTCTTCACCGCGCAACTGAGCCAATGCATTCCCAGCGGCTCGCTGTTCCGCTTCCTTTTTGTTTCGCCCCCATGCGGCCGCAAAGCGGCGACCTGAAATCTCGGCGACAATTTGAAATTGTTTGCTGTGGTCAGGTCCAAATTCGCTGATCAGTCGATAAATCGGCGTACCCTTGAGGTCTCTCTGTGCGATCTGCTGAAGAGCCGATTTAAAATTCCCTCCGTGATGTCCATCCGCAGCAAGACGCATTTCTGGTTCGAGATGCTGTAGTATGAATCTAGTAGCTGCCTCCAAGCCTCCATCGATGTAAATCGCAGCAACAATCGCTTCAAACACATCGCTCAGCAGGGAGCGGGGCATGGCTGATTTCAGCATTCCACGCCCGACGATCAGGCATTCATCTAGCCTCAAATGCCGACTCACCTTGGCGCAAACTCGCCTGGAAACAACTACGGACTTGATTTTGGTCAGTTCACCTTCCAGATACTCAGGATAGTTCCTGAACAACTTATCGCAGACCACCATCCCGAGAATGGAGTCCCCTAAAAACTCCATTCGTTCGTTCGACTGCGTACGAGTCGACGCAACGCTAGAGTGCGTCAACGCAGACATCAGGATGGACTTGTCATTGAAGGTGTAATCGATGATCGATTGACACCTCTCGATTTTTTCTTCAGGGCTAGTGGTTTCATCAAAAGCCGGTAGGTCCAATCCATCCACGATTCGCACCCTTCGCAACAAAGTCTATCCCAAAATTCAGGACGACACGGAATTCCGAAAGCCCCCAAAGTTGAAGATCGTAGGATGCGAGGGAGCGGTCGTGGCGTTTTGAACGGCCGCTTCCTGGCCCAACTTCAGAGAACCTTTTCCAACTAAACTTCAATTATTCTGGTCCTACTGTTTGTTTGGGTAAAGCCGCTTCTTTCCAGGAATTGTTGGATTCAGTAACAATTTCATTCCACAGGAACCTGAGAGTCATCCGAGGGGAATGAGAGTACGGAACGCTTACCCCTGCAGAATTTCATCTGGTTTGCCAAAGAGCAGCCTGATTCTCGTTGAATTGGACTCGATACCAACGGGATTTGAGGTCGGCAGTTATCGCGGATTTCGATGCCTAGCCATCTTATGCTGACTTACAGTTTTACTTCGCTGTGCTTGATTGGATTGTTGGGCTTGACGCTCGTCGCCATCGATGGGGTGCTTCGTTACATGGTCCAGACCCAGCGAATATCTCGATTGCTAAGTCGAAAATCGCAAAACGAAGATTCCAAGCTATCGTCGACTCTGCAGCAGACTCGTTTGGATCAATCGATTTTGGATCGTCCAGCACAATGGTTTGACGCACAGATTGTGAGAATCGACCAGGAGTCAGCGGATGTCAAGTCATTCTACCTCGTAGATCAGACTCAGAACGTATTACCCAAATATCTACCTGGTCAGCACGTACTCCTCGAACGCCCCGCCTATGCCGACCGTCCCGCGGAATGCCGATGCTACTCCCTCTCTGAGGATTGTCATGCGGGATATTGGCGAATCTCTGTCAAAAAAGTCTCAGGAGAACCGCAGAGTGTCAGCCGTTGGCTGCATGATGATGCCTCAGTGGGAGATGTTCTACGGGTTCGAGGGCCTTCCGGCTCTTTCCATCTTCAATCGTGTACCAATCGACATGTTGTACTACTGAGCGCAGGGATCGGCATCACGCCGATGTTACCCATGTTAAAGGAATCCCTGAATCGACCCTGCGCCTCTCTTCGACTTTTGGCGCAATTCCGAGATGTCGATCACATGCCGTTTGCGGATGTTTTGCTGAGACTCGCAAACAGGAATCGTCATGCCCAGTTCAGACTATGGCTAAGCCGATTTCCGCGAGGGGTGAAGGGGTCGGATACCAGCATGATCCAAGAAGGAAAATTGACAGCGTACGATGTTTGCCACGATCTTCCATCTCCGGAATCAACCGATGTGTATATGTGCGGACCGGAGGGTTGGCAAAACGAAATCAAAGCGGGGCTGATCGACTATGGCATCCCCGCAGAGCAAATCTACTATGAATTATTTCATTCGACTGAATCTCCCATGCCGAGTAGCAAGCCGAACGACATGCCTTGTTCGGTCCACTTTCGCCAATCCAATAAGCTCTCAGCGTATGCAGCGAGCTACCCAAATCTTCTCGGATTTGCAATCCAAAGCGATATCCCATTGAACAGTGGCTGCAGGACCGGCGCGTGCGGTAGTTGTGCCGTCCGATTGATTGAAGGTAAGGTCCGATACACACGCAAACCACAGTATCCCTTGAAGAGAAACGAGATCCTGCCGTGTGTTTGCGTACCGGAGGGGGATATCGTAGTCGATGCGTGATGCAGACACCTTTCGCCTGCTTCAGCACGGAGATCGCAATACCTTTACCTCGCCGCTGGTGGATCCAACGATCCGAGGATCGAAACGAGTACTGGCCAACCGTTAAGAGAGCGTCTCCGGAGCTCCAGGGAAAGTTCGATCCTGCAGGTGACGCCTATAGCTTTCTATGGCGATCTTTGCCTGGGAGCGTAAATCGACGAATTGCTTAACAAATTTGGGAACGTAGCCGGAATTCCAACCAAGCATATCGTTGGTGACCAACACTTGACCATCACACCCTGCCCCAGCGCCAATCCCGATGGTCGGGATTTGGATCGTCTCGGTCACAGTCTTGGCCATTTCCGCAGGCACGCATTCGATGAGCACCGCAAATGCTCCAGCCTTTTCGGCAGCCAACGCATCCTTTTGGAGCTGATCGAAGTCTCTCTGCAAGCGATACCCTCCCATCGCATGAACGCTCTGCGGTCGAAGACCGATGTGGGCAATCGTGGGGATTCCCGCGTCGACCAACGCCCTGATCGATTCCGCTTGCAAATGACCTCCCTCCATTTTCACCGCATGACACTGTGTTTTCTTCAGAATAGCGGAGGCAATCTTCACCGTGTGTTTTATACCTAGTTGGCCCACGGGGAATGGCAAATCGATGATTACCATAGCTCGCTTCACTGCCCGCACGACGATCTCGCCATGGTAGATCATCTCTTCAATCGTCACAGGGACCGTAGTCGACTTACCCTGAACGACCATTCCCAGCGAATCGCCGACGAGAATGCAATCGATGTTTGCTTCATCGAGAAGCTGGGCTGTCGGAAAATCGTATGCCGTGAGCATACTAATGACTTGCCCCTTCCGCTTCATCGCTTGAAGGGTCTTGACGGTTACCTTTTGTATCAATGGTTCCATACGATCGCGATTGATTATTTCTTAAGAGCGTTTCGGTATCTTTGGTCGACGACGACGAACTCGTAGCCTTTGCCCGACTTACCGGTGCGAACCTCGAAGACAGTTTTCGCGATATCAGCAATCCGAATCGGTAAACCGCGTTTGTCTCTGTAATAAAGAGCTTCCGCCTGTTCCAGAAGCTTTTCCGTCTCCGCAGGTAGGAACTTCATCGGAGTTCGATTGGCCAGATTGATTCCTGCAGCTTGGAGCAATTGTTTGTCATATTGTTTGAGGACTCCTTCGCTAACGCTGATGAAATAGAGTCTCTTTTCCGTATTCGATGGTCCATTTCGTTTGATCGGCTGTGTCGCAACATTGGAAGCGTATTCGACGGATGGACTGGCACCACCATAGACACCTAATTCAATCTTGAAAAAATCTAATTGAGCTGCGTAATTCTTCCGGTCTCGAGCTTGGAACCGCAAATCCCATCGTTCGAACCTGGGAACGATCTTGTCCCCCTCCCCTTCGGGCCCAGCTTGTCTGGAATCACCCTTACCATCCCCTGATGTCGCTGCGGACTCGACATTCTCTAGAACGCTAGAGACATTGCTGATTGCCTCGGAAACAAGCTGCAAAGACTGCTCCATCGTGGGTTCATTCAGTTGCGAGACTTCCTCGGCACTGGGCGGGTCAGGATCTCTCTCAAACCCTGCAGCATGATCACCTCGGCCTTCCACTTTCTCGGTTTCTAGTTCGATCGTATCGACAACCGGAGAGGCTGACCGCATAAAGAATAGTAATCCGAGCATCAAGACAGCGAGCGCGACCAGTACGAGCATGCTCGATAGCAGGCTCGATACATAGTCGACGCTACTAGCGCGCATCGATGATTCATCGATCTCGAAAAAATTTTTCTTGTTGTTGGGTGTCGCAGTCATCTCAATCGAATCGGTAGTCAGGTCGAACGCTCTGGTACCACTTTCTCCATTGTAGTATGGCATCACTCCGTTGAACGGAGTTGATGTCTCCCTCTCGAGGGAGCCAGAACGTATCCAATTGCCGCGATATCAGACGCAAAGAAGCCTCGGCATTCCGAGCGGTAACAGTATCCGGATCGGATAGTGCGAAGACAAGAGAAGGAACGAAATCCAGGTCATCTCCTCGGCCGACCAATTTCGCTGCAAAGCGACGGGCGCGAACATCCTTAGAGTTTAACAGCCGCGCGAAACGATTCATCACTTGCTTTCGCTCCTGGGGATTTCTGGGCAACGAAATCTTCTCTGGCAGCAAGGCATCTTCGCCTTCGGTCACCCCCTCTGACTCCAGCATTTTCAATGCATCATCGATATTTGTAGCGGCTGATTTATTAAGAAGTTTCCCTTTTTTGACAACGACAGATGAGGGGTCGGAAGGAAGTCCGAAGCCACCTGCGAGCACGTCATCGTACAACTCACCGATCGATTTTTTGGTACTCCGAATAAGAAAGAGAATTGCAAAGCTGGTACAAATCTCCGGTCCGAGCGTATTGTCTGCATCGGCTCCTGCAGATCCCCAAGATCCATTCGGAGCTTGGACGGAAGCCAAGACTTCCACCCCTTCGTTGTACCAGTCGGGACTTTTAAGCGGTTTCCCTCTGGCAACTTCCAGGAAAGTCTCAAATCGCTCTTTGCTGTAAACGTAATAGTAGTGCCAACCAGCTCGCATGTACGGATGACTACGGAGCCAATTCTCTCCCCTTTTATAGACCGTTTCCACCTGAGATTTATCAATCCCAGAAGTGGACTTCCGTTTCTTGTCATCGGGGTCGACTCGTTGAAAAGCCGCAGGAACAATCCCCTCGTCATCCTGCTCCTGCGACAGCTTGCTTCGAAACAAGCCCAGAATATCTCCTGCAATGAGAAAGGCAGACAGGCCCGCTGCGGTTAACGAATGGGTTGCACCTGACGCTTGTCCGGCGACTGTTCCAGCGTTGCCCGGTTCCGGAAATTGGTATGGCCATCCGCCATCGTTGGTCTGCGCTGCTGCAAGAAATAGTAAACAACGCTTAACAGCATCCGGAGGAAGCTCAATATTTGCTTGATGCATGGACCAAAAACTCAACATCACGTACTGCGTTTGCGAAAGATCCCCCGAACCGGAGGCTTTGTACGGACTGTCATTCATATAGCCGAAGCCACCGTTCGGTCGTTGGCATGCGAGCAAGACATCCCTGATGGTGGTTATCTCTCGCGCATACTCGACAGGATCAATCGTCGTCAGGAGCATCGCAGCCAAAGGTACCACGTACATCGAATCATGCCCCCACTGGAATTTGCCCTGCGCCATGCGGGCCGCAAGAGACTTCGCCGCAGCCACTCCTTTTTTGACTCTAGGATGATCCTGCATATCCAGGTCCGCCTTAAAGATTGCCAGGGCAACCAGGATGTCGCCTCCCTCTGCATGCGCGTTATCGGTGTTTTGAGAAAGATATCCTATGCCTCGCTTCACTAACTCAACGACCAGAGGATGCGAGGGATCGTACTTTTCGGCTGCAACCAAGTGAGAACAAAGAAAACTGAAAACGATGATACTGATGGAAATGATCCACTTGGAATATCGAAACATGAATCGATCCTTGCTTAACTCTCTTTGAAAATCAAATCGCCCAGCCGAGAAACATGCGTTGGGGCGAGCGCCAAATACCAACCAGCCCAAACTGCATAGAAGGATACCAACCGACCCGCTCCATCATCGATTCCAACACGTCCTGAAGATCTACTGAGTATTGTAAATGCAAGAAGCCATTTAGGCGTGATCAAACGAGGTAAAGAGTATAGGGTGAACCCGTTCTTGACAAAGGTGGGGGATCTTGAATTGACAAAACGGGAACGACGAAATAAATTTCGTAATAGTGGGTCAGGTAGCTCAGTAGGTAGAGCAATGGACTGAAAATCCATGTGTCGCCGGTTCGATCCCGGCCCTGACCACTGCCGAAACCCC
>JBBAXA010000073.1:0-22559 GCA_040396935.1 Pirellula sp. | reverse complement strand
GCACTTTCCTATTCTTTCCTACTCTTCGCAGCGTTGCCTATTCTTCTGCGAGAAAAATGAGTGTCGGAGAATTGCCGAACATGGTTGTTCCGTTGCTTGGTTTCGTCGCGAGAAAACAGACATGAAGCACTGCAAAGGCCCCTTAATGCACTACCCGTTTTGCAAAAAGGAATAGCTAGTCTTCGGGTTCGTTCGCCAACTCCATCTAGGTCCGAACTTCCAATTCGTGGCACCAGCTCCCTGGGCATCTGCGGCGATTTTGCGAACAGTGCGAGCGTTGGCGAATACTGCGAGCATGGAACGGTGCTGGAGACGACATCGAATCGATCCGGCATTTGCAGGCAGTCGGAATCGGGTTTCAGGGTTGACTTCCTTGAGTTCGAAGATAGCCTCAGCGGCACCGCTGTGTTGGCCTAATAGCAGAGTTCGCTTGCTCTTGAGTTGGTTTGATCTGGCATGTTTCCCTTTTGGGGTTGGGTTAAGCCGGACTCGAAAGCCAACGGATGCGTACAGTGACCGATTGTCTCGTTGGAGTTGAATGACCTATGACGAAAGCAGACCATTTCTTCCGCGGGTGCATGCCCGCCTTGATGACTCCATGTAGCGCACAACGGAAACCCGACTTCGATGCATTGGTAAGAAAGGGGAGCGAGCTGATTGCGTCAGGGATGAAGGCCGTGATTTACTGCGGTTCGATGGGTGATTGGCCCCTGCTTACAGATCAGCAACGCAAAGAGGGTGTTCGGCAGTTGGTCGAGGCAGGTATTCCCGTTGTGGTAGGGACTGGCGCTCAGAACACCTCGATTGCCGTGGATCATGCCTCCTATGCTCAGCAGGTGGGAGCCTCGGGATTGATGGTGATCCCCCGTGTATTGTCGCGAGGAACCTCAGCAGCCGCGCAATTCGACCATTTTTCGAGGGTCCTCGCTGCCGCTCCAGGATTGCCTGCAGTCATCTACAACAGTCCCTATTATGGTTTTCAAACACGAGCGGAGCTTTTTTTTGAACTTCGGAGAAAACATAAGAACCTGGTTGGCTTTAAGGAATTCGGCGGAGCTGCTTCCCTGGATTATGCAGCAGAATTCATCACCAGCGGCGATCCGGAATTGTCTTTGATGGTTGGAGTCGATACCCAAGTGCTACACGGATTTCTACAGTGCGGTGCATCTGGAGCGATCACTGGAGTCGGCAACGCACTGCCTCGCGAGGTGCTGCGGTTGATCCAGCTTTGCGAAATGGCTGTTCGAGGGGACTGCCAAGCCCAGGTTTGGGCTCGGGAACTGAGCGATGCCTTGATGGTCCTCTCGAAGTTTGATGAGGGACCAGATCTGGTACTGTATTACAAGCAACTCATGGTTCTCGAGGGGAATGCGGAATACGCCTACAACCTTCATGAGTCCGATGCTCTTAGTTCCAGCCAAACGGGATTTCTCGAGCAGCAATGGAGTCAATTCAAAAATTGGTGGCAACAATGGCCTGGAGCTCGATAACGATCTAACTTTCACCGGATGTTCTGATGATGGATGTGAATCCTTACGAAGCGCCTCTCGCCGGTCGACTTGCCGAATCGCCCCGATTGACGATCCATCATTGGGCGGCCTACAGCTTTGTCACAACGCTGCAATGCTTAGCTATGATCTTGGCCTATCAGTTGTGGATGCATCGCAATGAGGGCCGACCACTACTCAGGAACTTCGCGGCCTACGAATATTGGCTAAGCCAAGCGAGTTATATCGCGCTCTTTGCTCTTCTGAACAAGTCCTCGATCGGATGCTGTAGGAGTGTGATCCAGGATGGAGTTGCCAATGCGAAGCGATCGATGATCACATCGTTGACTCTCTTCACCGCAGGTAGCTTTTTTGCAATGGCGCTAATCAAAACGGTTCTCTATGCCCGGATATTCCCTCTCTCTCTATTCACGATTTCCATGGGAATCCTCGTCCTTTTTTCAATGCCTCGCTATTGGAATGTATGGTTGCGATGGAGCGGAATCCCTGTCGAGGCACCGCGGGATCTCTAAAAAAGATCGAGAGCCCGATCGCTCGAGCGCAGCGCATGACTCGCTCGGACATCGATGGAACCAGGCGGGATCACCGCCGATAGAGTCGCTGACGCACCCGTGGTCAGCAACCGTTCCTCGCTTGTAATCGCAGTTGAGAGAGCTCTGTAAGAGAGGATGTTTATCAACAGCAGCCAGGTGATCGATCGACCTGCAGTGCTCAGCTGGACGGATAGACCCACGGGCCACGATAATCCCGTTTTAGTAGCCGGTTGGCTTCTGAATCCCCGATAACTTTCTCGTTGACCCCATCCCACTCAATGCTCCTGCCCAGCTTGTACGAGAGCATGCCGAGCAAACTAAGGTTGGTTGCTAGATGGCCGACTTCGATATCGCAAGTCGGTTTTTTTCCGGTTTCGATCGCTGTGATGAAATCGTCCCAGAGCAATCGAATGCTGTGTCCATCCGGTTCGGTATGCTGTGCGTTTTCATGAATCACAGGCTGCTTGGCATCTGACGGGTGGAAGGTCCAGCCATCGCGCCAACCCATGTGGAATGTACCTTTCGTACCGTAGAAATAACAACCGATCGCGTGATGTTCCGCGGTGTTGCCTGCAAACTTGCGATGTTCCCACGTTGCCGTAAAGGATTCAAATTCGTAGACAGCGATCTGTGAATCAGGAGCGTCGGTTGTTTGCTCTTTCTCGGTGAGGACCGCTGCGCCACTGATGGGTCGACCGCCACTCGAGAACACTCGCTTGGGATATTTTTCGTCCGACCACCAAAGCATTTGATCTAACCAATGCACCCCCCAATCGCCGAGTGTACCGTTGGCAAAATCCAGAAAATTGCGGAATCCTCCGGGGTGGATCTTGCGGCAATAGGGCCGGAGCGGAGCAGGACCGCAGTACAGATCCCAATTCAAATTCTCTGGGGGAGGGCTGTTGGAAGTCGGCTTTTCCTTTCCTCCACCGCTGTGCGCGAACATTCGAACCGAACCGATTTCTCCAGCATTTCCTTCCTTTAGGAACTTCATCCCAGATACATAGTGGGGACCGATTCGTCGGTGCAATCCGACCTGAACCACTCGATTCGCTGCCCGAGCGGTATTGAGCATCGCGCGGCTCTCCTGAATCGTGTGGCCTGTAGGCTTTTCGACAAAGACGTGAGCCCCTGCTTTGATCGCGTCGATCGCGTTTAATGCATGCCAATGGTCTGGGGTAGCTACAATCGCGATCTCGATTTTTTCCTTATCGAGCATTTCGCGGACATCTTCGTAGACCTTGGGGGTATCACTCGAGAGAGCTGATACTTTTTCAGCAGCGATCTCCAGCACATCGCGATCCACATCGACCAAAGCGACGGGTTGGCAATTCCCAGCAGACATGGCATCTCGCAAAATATTCATTCCCCACCAGCCGCTGCCGATCAGAGCGGTTCGATATTTCTTGGCTTTCGAGGATGCGCGAATCTTGGGAGCGGTTGCCCATACAGTGCCCGCTGCCATCGCGGACTGCAGTACCGCACGTCGAGGTAAATTGTTTTCGGTGCTCATGGGGTCTCTTTCTTTTTTTGTTCGACGTCGATGCAAACCAAATCACCTGCCGCATTGCGACAGTAAATCCGGCCATTGCTCAAGACGGGAACCGTCCAGCATCTTCCGTCCAGGGCCTTGATTTTAGCCGATGGATTCAAGCCGTTTGGGCTAACGGGTGCAAAAATCAAGTCACCGCTTTCGCTCAGGATGATCAATTGATTGTCGGCTGCGATCAGCGAGCCGGCTCCAAATCCCTCGATTTGCCAACGCAACTCACCATTTTCGATGTCGATGCACTTGAGTAGGACTTCCGAACCTTCGTCGCCGTCAAAACCATAGAGGGATCCAGCGATAAGCACCGAGGAGTTCAACTGGTTTTGCATCTCTTTATTGGACCAAATCACTTCTGCCTTATCGTGGGAATAGCTGAGAAGTGAAGCTCCTCGACCGTATCCAGACGAGATGAACAATCGATTGCCATCGATGATGGGATCTGCCGCGTTGCATCCGTAGGTGGTGAGCCAACGATGCTTCCATTGCACATGCCCAGTTTCTAGATCGACACACTGATAATGTTTGCCGGAGGCGATGATGGCGTAACGCTTCGAATCACGTTCGAAGATCTGCGGAGTCATATAACCCGCGTCCGCATCGTTCGACTTCCAAAGAATCCGTCCAGTCCTCTTCTCTAACAGGACTCCAGACTCACCCACACCCAGAAGTAAGCGCTCTCCGTCAACCACGGGGCTGGCAGCGAACCCCCAGCCGGGTATTCGCAAACCCGTCGTCTCGTGAACATTTTGAGACCAGACCAAACGACCGGTGGTAGTCTCCAGGCAGAACAAATCTCCTTGGCGACTCAGAGCAAAGAGCATCCCGCGATCGATCGTCGGTGTCGATGTGGGGCCCCCCTCGAAAAACCGATCATCGAGTGGACACTCATAGGAATGTCGCCAGAGGACGTGTCCGTCCGTTCGATCGAGGCAGTAGATCGATTCAGTTCCCTCGACGTTACCCATCGTGAAGACTTTATTTCCCTCGGTGGTGACCGTCGAAAAACCCACTCCCACATTGGTCTTCCACAGAGGTTGGATACGACTCCCCTGATCGGGAACACTCCAGTTCTTCTCTTTCGAAATTCCATTGGCGTTAGGACCACGACGCGCTGGCCAGTCCTCGCCTGAAACCGAAACGGTAAGTGAGATTACGACACAAATGAAAAGGATGATTCGTTGGCGATCCACAGATGCTGGACTTCGTCTAGGAAAGGAAAGCAAAAAACGTATCGCCCCGATCGTCCCAGCGGAGCGCGTCTTGCTATGGAATTAGGGTTGAGCTTGGGAAGATGGCAAGTAGCTGTGTTGAAGGAATTTAGTTTGCGATAGGGGTGACTACACTTTGAGCAACGTTACGAGTGAAATGGTCGGTCTATCGCGAATCGCCGAATTGTAATTCAATCCACCTACAAATCCCACACATCGTATGGATTGTTCACCAACCCTGCCCCAGTTCGCGCAGAATCTCAATGGCCTCTTCGAGGGAACTGGTTTGGGCACCTGGCACTCGTCCATTTCGATCGCATCGACCCAGTAGTATCAATTCGTCGTAGTTTTCATTTTCCCTCAGCCGTCGATGCTGTCGCGAACCGATGGAACCATCATGAATTCGATGGACTTCCATATGATTCGCAATCAACCATGCTGTTCTCGGGGTGATGACTCCCTCGAGTGCTTCCAAACCTGCTGCAACGTGGTTCTGCGGATCAATTCCTTTCCCGAGATCATGCAATAAAGCAGCCGCGAGGAATTCCTCATCATAGGGGAGGAGTTGGTGTGCTAAATCGAATACCTGCAAGCTATGAAAGAGAACATCCCCTTCGGGGTGATACCGTGGATCTTGTTTGATATTCTCGAGTGGTAGCATCAAACCATAGTAGACCTGATACGGATCGAGTTCGTCGGCGAGTTGTTCCAGCGTTTCTTCGAGTTCGATATGGGGGTACTCGCTGTTGAGAAAGGCTTCGAGTTCCGCGACACTCACCTTTTCGATCGCTTTCCCGGTGATCGAACTTTTGAAGCCATACGATCTCAGTGACGTCGGATAGACTGTTAGCTCGATCGGGTACTTCTCCGCGACATGAATGTGGACGTACGTATGACTCTCTCCCGATTTACGAACCTGTTTGCGTTCGATCTCGTGAGGAATCCAATCCTCTTCCAGTGTGTTCGCGACCGCATCCAGGCTATCGGAGAAAACGTGAATATCGATATCGGATCCACTTCGGACATGGCCAGTGAGAACGCTTCCAATGAGTCGAGGATGAAAACGGGCTAACCGTTTCATCATTCGCAGAGCCGTTAGCCGCATATCCAGCAGTCCGTCGAGTCGAGCTTGGCCTTCATGAATTCTCGCGAGGGACTGAACGAGCTCTCGGATCTCGCAGTTGGTCGGCAAATCGGCCGGCTTGACCCAGCCTTGGCACATTCGGCGAGCCGCTTTTTGCTTAGCTCGATAGTATTCCGACTCTTCCCGAAAATAGAGAAGCCTCGCGGCCTCGTGAGCAATACTGCGTCTGAGTTTGCTGTTATCCATTCTTTGCACCGCGGAATTCCGGCTATCGGTGCGTCACAACGCTGGTTTGAAGTTCTCGATCGATCGTGGAAGGACTACGATTGATGTGGCCTCCACGATCTCGCAACGTATCGTAGAAGATTTGTGGATCTCTGGAAAGGTGAACTCAAACGGGATGTTTTGCTTTGGCTCCATGACAATTATCGATCCATTCTTACAATACGTCCCGGAATGGGAGGAACTCCAGGATTCAAAATATGATTCCCGATGATATCTGCGAACTGGTGGAGGCCGCGCAATCGGCCGCAGCTGCCGCCTACAACCCTTACAGCCACTTTGCCGTCGGCTGCGCGATTCGAACTGCTTCGGGAAGGATCTTCCAGGGTTGCAACGTGGAAAATGCGTCCTACTCGGTAACCTTGTGCGCCGAAAGAGTGGCTGGGGCTCAGGCGATTCTATCGGGAGAGCGCGTTTGGAAATCGATGGTTGTGTTGTCTCCACAGCGAGTGAGTCTTTGCGGGACGTGCCGTCAATTTTGTTTTGAGTTCGCACCGCAATTAGAGATATGGACGGGATTTCTCGGTCCAGAGACCCGATTGATAGGACCGGTAACCCTCCAAAGTCTTCTACCGGACGGCATGCGTCTGGACGTCAAATGATTGGCGATTCCTAACTCGTACCATCTCAGCTTGCACACAAGACATGAATCCATCGGAAGAAACCGCTCCAGATCTGCTGCAAAAGGCTTTTGAGCCGACAAGCAGTCGTTTCATCATCGGAATCGATCTCGGCACAACAAATTGCGCTGTTGCCTTCATCGATACGACCGAAGCCAAACCGAGCGTTCGGATTTTTCGAGTCGAGCAGATGATCGATGCCAATACGACAGAAAGCTGCGACACCCTTCCATCGTTTCATTACGAGATCCTCCCTTCGGAACGAACGGGAATCGACGGCCGATTCCAATTCAACCATGCGCAGCATTGCGGTATCGTCGGGACCATGGCGCGCGATCGTGGGATAGAGATTCCAGGCAGAGGTATCGCTTCTGCAAAGAGCTGGCTCTGCCATTCCATGGTGGACCGTACGAGCGATTTGCTTCCATGGGGAAGCGATGAGCATGTTCAGAAATTATCTCCAGTCGAAGCCAGCCGTCGCTATCTAGAACATATAAGACGCTGCTGGGATCGAAGGTTCCCCGACTTCCCGATGAGCGAACAGGATACCGTCGTTACGCTTCCGGCGTCCTTCGATGAGGTCGCGAGACGGCTGACGATCGACGCAGCGACCCGAGCGGGTATCGAGAAGTTGATCCTCATCGAAGAACCTCAAGCTGCTTTTTACTCCTGGCTTGAGCGAAATGCTGAGAAATGGACGGAGCATTTCCGTCCTGGACAATCGATCTTGGTCTGCGACATCGGAGGTGGTACGACAGACTTCACTCTGATCAGAGTCGTTCAGGGGAATCCGTCGAGTTCTGCTTCGATCAAAAATGATGGGCACGACATGAGCGATCGCGTGTCCCAAACCATGCAGGCCTCCTACGGTCTCCATCGTGTGGCCGTCGGCGAGCATTTGATGCTCGGAGGGGACAATCTCGATCTAGCGCTAGCCAAGGCGATCGAGCAAAAGCTAATTTCGGAGAATCCTGGACTGGAACGACTCCGCCCGCGTCAGTGGGACGCATTGAAATTGCAATGTCGAGCGGCCAAAGAAACGATGCTCGGCCCCAACCCACCAGAGTCCTACAGCCTTTCCGTCCCAGAGCGGGGCGCAAAACTCATCGAGAAATCCAAGTCGATCACGGTGCAGCGATCCTGGGTGCATGAGCTTCTGGTGGATGGTTTTTTTGGAAAGGTTCCAATCGATGCGAGACCGATCCCGCAGGAAGAAGGTTTCCAGGAGTTCGGTCTGCCCTACGCTTCCGAACCGAACGTCTTGAAACACCTAGCCGCATTTCTCTGGGATCATCGATACGACGGACGTTCCAGCGCGGAACTCGAACTGGACGATCTCACAGCGGCCAGACCTGATTGGCTGCTTTTCAACGGGGGTGTTCTCGAATCCCCTCGGATCAGGCAGTCGATTGTGGATCAAATCGGAGAATGGTTCGCAACCCTCCAGGCCTCCTGGGCTCCCGGTATTTTAGAGGGCAATCGTTTGGACCTGGCCGTCGCCCAGGGAGCTGCCTATTTCGGATGGGTGCGGCGAGGGGATGGGGTCCGAATCAATGCCACGCTGGCCAAGACCTACTACGTGCAGGTATCACAATCTCCGGAATTAGCGATGTGTGTGATGCCAGCCAATGCGCAACCGGGAGAACAGTTCCGACAAACCGAACACACGCTCGCTTTAACGGTCGGGCAACCGGTGCAGTTCCCGGTCTTCGTGAGCAGTACCAAGCTGGTGCATGAGTCTGGACAGGTAGTACCAGTTGATCTGCAGTACATGACTCCAATGCCCCCGCTTCAAACCGTTTTGGAGTTGCCCAATCGGAAAACGCGTTCTCAGATCCTCGTCACGATGGCCTCAGAATTGAGCGAAATCGGCACGCTTCAGCTATCGCTTCGAGAAGTGAAGTCATCCGAGGAGTCGCGAGAAAACCTGTCGTGGAGATTGGAGTTCGATGCTCGCGGTGCCCCCAGTCGTCGCTATACAAGTGCTCCTACCCTGGATGAGTCGACTCTAGCCCAGGCTGTTCAAGCGGTCGATCGCGCATTCGCCAGTCCTGCCGAAATCGCCCCGAAGGATTGCGTGGACTACCTTACGAAAGCGATCGGAAAAAGTCGCCGCGATTGGGAGCCGCCACTGCTTCGAGCCATATGGAGCACTTTGATGGACCGAGACGAGTATAGAAAGCTCTCTCCGGACCATGAAGCGAGGTGGTTGAATCTATTGGGCTGGTGCCTACGTCCCGGATTTGGTTCTCCTGCAGATGACTGGCGTGTTCATGCGACTTGGCGTACGGTGCATAACAAATTGGTGCACCGCACCACCGCCGGTTTGTCGGAAACGATCGTTTTGTGGCGGCGGATCTCCGGTGGTTTCACCCCTGGGCAACAGCAAGCTCTCTTTCAGGATGTTTGGCCCAAGCTCAAATCGATTTACCTGGGAGGTTCGGGACTGGCGATCAATCCGAACGTCACCATCGAGTTGATTCGGTTGGTAGGTTCTCTCGAGTGGTTGAGTCAAAAGGAAAAGCAAACGGTCATGGATGTTTTTCTTCCTTCCTTAGGTAAGAAGAAATTCGATCCGTTCGCCAGTGCGGCGCTATGGACGCTCGGCCGATTGGGGACACGCGTTCCTGTTTACGCAAACCTCGAGGGGATCCTCCCGGCAGAACGAATCCAATCGTCGCTCGACCGCATCTATCAAATCAAATCCGACTGGCTGGAAAGAAATGCAGGTAGCGTGATCTTTTGCCTCACACAGTGGGGGAGAAAAACCGATGATCGATATCGCGATCTCGGTGATGCGACGCGAGGTCGCATCCTGTCGTTATTGGAACAACTAAACGCTCCTTCCCATGCCGTACAACTCGTGCGCGAGCGACGATCGCTAAGTGAAGACGAGGCATCGATCCTCATCGGAGACGCTCTGCCTCTCGGGTTTTCGCTGGCTGTATAGATACGGCCAAGCCTCGGCGAAAAAAAATCTCAAGTCAGGAATTGGTTTTGACTCAAATCCATTCGTCGAGTCTGCTATTGCTACTAGTCCGTAATCAAATGCGCAAGTGACGATCCACAGTTCCTTCACGGGCAAAGTATCTGAACCACCGTACGGCTTTCAACTCCGATCGATCGCGCGAACCAATCGTCGCTTATTGAGCACGCAAAAAAGCGAGTAGATCAGCCATCTCCTGCGGTGTGATGCTCTTTTCTAACCCTTCGGGCATGATCGAGCGTTCTGAGTTGATCACCGTCTCTATATCCGAGCGAGGAATCCGCTGTTGGATGGATCCTGCACGCGTGAGCGTGATGGAATCATTCGACTCTTCTGCAATCACTCCAGTGATGACTGTGCCGGAATGCAAGAGTGCAGCATACTCTTGATAATTTGGCAAGACCTCTCGACTGGGATCGAGAATGGCCACCAGCAGTTCACCCGGAGATCGATGCTGGACCGTTTCGAGAGGTGGACCTAGATCGATTCCGATCCCATTCCTCCGATGGCATTGGGAGCAGGTTCGTTCAAAGACTGCTGCACCTCGTGAAACCGTACCATGAAGGGACTCCATAGCGTTTTCCATCTCGCGTACCACTTCGCTGCGAGAAGAAGATTTCTCTTGGGTCGCGAGATGGACCGCTCTCGACTTCCAACCCGCATTGGTAGACCTTAATAACTGGGATCGCTGAGCAAACGGGAGGTCATTGAATTGGATCTGTTCGGACTCCATGGCATCTAATAATTGGGGAACTCGGTCTGAGCGACTCATCGCTACGAGAACTTCGGTTCTTGCCTCCGGGCTCAGACGCTTGTAGGCCTTCACCAATTCCTGGGTCACCTCAGGTTCACGAAAACTGGCGAGGACGCGTACGGCAAGTACCTGAAGCGGCGTTGGATGAGCGATCGATAGCTGCTCGGTAAGGATCGTCCTCACTTCGTCAAACCGTGCATGCTGCAAGATCTCGATCGCTGCGGATCGGATAGCAATGGGGGTCTGTGGGTCGCTCAGGTCCTTTATCCCCTGCGAGAGGACCGAAGCGATCCAGGAACGCAGTTCCTCCCCCAAAGACAGTGATTCGAACGTTCGCGGAGGAGACGTCGCTCGTAATCCTTTCCCACACCCCTGAAGCAATGCATTCTGGGAGCGGAAATTAGTAGACTGTTTGGCGGTCTGAAGCAATCGTACGACTTGCTCATCGTTCGATCCTTTCGAAAACTCGGATGCGAGTGTCTGTAAGATCGAAACCTGATCCTCCGATGACGATGGCTTTTGGACTAATCGGGATATCAATTCCAATTCGATCCCTTGAGCCGCCGTTGCAATCGCGTCTCGCAACCAAGCGTCCGATAAATCATGGCCGCATAGAGTCTCTAATGACTCGATGCGTGATAGAGCTTGTGTCGAGCTCAAGGCCCACGCATATTCGGTGCGTACGCCTAAATCGATATCCGATGCCATCCATTCAGGAAGAGCAAAGCGATGCAACGAGGCTAATCTCAAGGCGTGCCTTCGGACGGATGGATGGGGATCTCGGAATGCAATGGAAATATCGTCGACGGAAAGCTCGCCACTTCCTTGTAGCGACCATAATGCGAGAAGTCGTCCCATGGCTTGAAAATCTGGAAATGCGGCAGGACGATGATCGCGAAGATTGGCACGAAGCAAAGGGATGGTCGACGTATCCTGACGTTCAAAGATCAATCGATGCGCGGTCTCGCGTCGCCAACTGTCAGGATGGCTTAACGACGCCACGAGGTCCGCTGATGGAAATTGACCCATATCCGGAATGATTGGCATCCGAAACCCATGCGGCGCGATGCGGTAGATACGTCCTCGATCCATACCATTTCGCAAATCCAATTTGGCTTTGATATCTTCCGGCATCGACCAGGGATGTTCGATCGTTTCACGATACATGTCCGCGACGTGAAGCGTGCCGTCGGGCGCGTTCACCAAGTTGACAGGTCGGAACCAATTATCCATCGATGCCACGAACTCGGAGTGGATATCGATTCGTTCGCTCTGAAAGGTGATACCATGCGGATTCATTCTTTGCCGATGGATGAGGTTGCCCGCCGATTCACATAGAAAGGCTTGTCCATACATCTCTGGAGGATAAGCCGAGCCTCGATAGATGGTCAATCCGCTCGCGGAGGTCATATAACCTGCAGCAACGGATTCACTCTTCGGGCTTGGTGTCTCGGTCGCTTGACGCAGACGCTGCGCATTTTCGATCCGCCACTCCTCGGCCGGACTCCTTCGATAAACAGGGATCGTATCACCACTGGTTGCAACATCGTGGACCAGCGAGGGGGCGATCATGCGCGGGATACGAATGGTCCACTCATCCGGGACGACGATATGACGAATGGGGTTCCGAATGTTGCAAATGAATCGGTCTCCCCAGTCGTTGAATGTGTTGCCGAATCGGCCGCCACCTGCCAAAGGTTCGAACAGTGAGGTCTTGGTATCGAATCGAAAGTCTTGCGTTTTGAGCGTGATCGGTTTGTTTTTCTCGAACGCGACGTGCGAGATGTTGCCCCCGTTGCTCGATCCAGCACAATAGAGTTTGTGATCCATCCCGAACTTGAGATTGTTGATCAAGGCTTGAACGTTGTATTTTCGAAAGCCGGTCATGACCTTTTGGCGTTCATCCGCTTTACCGTCACCATCGTTGTCCTTCAGATACCAAACATCTGGAGTCGCTGCTACAAAGACACCCCCTCGCGATACCGCAATACCACTCGGCCAGGATAGATCCTCCGCAAAGATGGAACTCTGATCGTACACACCATCGCCATCGGTATCGGTCAGGAGTCGAATACGCCCTAAGGGGAGATCATTCTTGCTCTCGGAAAAAGGGAGATCGTTTTTCGGATCTGTGTAGGGATAATCACGCATTTCTGCAACATAGGCGCGACCTCTCTCGTCGAAATCGATGGCTACCGGATCGCAGACGAGAGGTTCGCTCGCGATGAGTTGCAGCTCAAATCCATCTGCGACTCGGAAAGACTTCAGCGCATCCTGAGGTTCTAATGCAGATCGACTCTTTGCGATATTCTGCGACAGCGGTTGGGGAAATGGTTTCGTGGTCTTTGATTGCTGTTCATTCATCCCGATCACAGCATCCGTGGGTGGAGGTTGGTGACGCTTCCATTCCGCACTGAAATCTCCTAACCCCGCCCACCGACTCGGCCACGTGAGATCGATCTCAGCAACCGCGATCGAACCGAATTCTTTCGCTTGAGCGATAACCTCTCCCTGGTGCCCAAACACACCTGAAATCATCCAATTCTGATCCGCACCTGTATAGGTGCTGCTGACCAAGATGATTTGATTCTCACAGGCTCGGGCAGCGGCCAGTAGCGGATTACAACCTGCGACGGGAAATGCGATGACCTCAGCACCATTCTTGGCCAGTTGTCGTGCGACCTCCGGAAAAAAACCGTCGTAGCAAACCATCATTCCTAGTTTGCCGAATCGCGTTGGAAAGACAGGATACTCCTTGCCAGGCGATATTCCTGCCTCAACCTCCCCGCGAGGCAAACAGACTTTGCGGTATTTCCCGACGATGTTCCCATCCGGGCCAATCAATACCGCCACATTAAAGATTCGATGCTCGTCGCGTTCGACGAGACCAGCGACAATGTAGAGCTCGTGTTGTCTCGCAAGTCGTCCAAACACCTCGGTCGATGGCCCTGGGATCGTTTCCGCGCATTCGGCATAGGTCCTGCCCGTTCCATACTGGGTTAGCGTTTCCGGCAAGACGACGAGGTCTGCTTTTCTTCGAGCAGCTTCCTCGATGAGGGGAATGCACTGTTGCCGATTATGATCTGGAGTTGGACCTGTGGGACGAAGGTGTGCGGTTGCCAGTCGAACGAGTCGCTGCTTGGGTGATACGACCTCGTCAACGCTGACATCCGACCAGGTCACCTTCGCCCGGGGAGCCCACAACAGATGGAGCTCGACCCTTACGAATCGAGCGGTTGCAGGCACACGGTAGACACCTTCGTATCGAGTCAAACCAGAAAAATGCTCGACTTCCCTGGGTAGCTCTGGAGTTGATTCGGCTGCTTTTCCCTTTGGATGATAAGGTCCGATCGCAGGTGTATCCCATGGGACTTTTTTCCCATCCGCATCGATCCAAATCAATCGTGGGTAAACGAGTGTCTCCGGTCGGGGAATCCCCTCGATACGACAGCGAACAGAAAACCGAATGGTCTTTGTTCCTGTAACTGGGATGTCCTTCTGCCACCAGCCGTGGAGTCCCTCGCGATCATCGGTTTGAATCACCCATCGATCGAGTTTGTTGTCGGTACCTTGGATCGAAAAGATCGGGGTTAGCTCCTCGCGCGGAGTATGGGACGTCCATCCCGAATCGTGAGAGATCTTCCCGTTTTCCTCTCCGAGAACTTCTTCCTTTCCCAAGGAAAAAAGACCGAGAAGACCGATTGCCCCCAGGAGTATCCGATGGATCATTACCCATTCCTTACTAGAACAAATGGAAAACGCGCGTTCGGATCGAATGGCTGGAAGCAATAGAACCGATCATGCGCATCGCAGGGAATTTGAAATGGCTCGCTTGAGCCTTGACCTCTATTCTACCGTTCGAGTCCTTCGCTCTCTGGTATGTCGTACACACTTCTTCCGACGAATATCGTCGATCCTGTTACGGAAATTCGAGCAAATCGCCAGAAAGCAAGATGTGCATCTTTCCACTCGCAGTGCTGGCGAGCCACCTTTGAAAATGTACCGGGCAGCTCGTACTGCTCTGCTCAAAAAGTAGCGGACCTACACGAGCAATCCGGGTTCCTGATAGATTGATTCTTGCAACTCGACTCAGCGTTCCCGTTCGTCCCGAACGAGTCCACGCTCCAAACTCGAGGACATCGAGATGGACGGTGCATTCCGCCTGCGATTCGAGTGTAGTCAGCTAGAAAATCATAAACCTAGTTGCATCACCATCACGATCCGTTGTTCGTTTGATTGGAAGGAATCTGTCTTGCCGATCGGAGAGAACGGCGTTTCGTATACGCAATACGATGATCCATTTGAAACAGGATGAGATCGTAGGGTCTTTTCTGCCGTCGGATGACTTGAGCAGTCAAATTCCATCGATTGCTGGTGACCCCTATCTACGGGCGGATTGGTGGAGATCGTCACCGAGGGGTAATTTTCTTATACGGCGTGATATTGCTTCGATCAACAGTTCCAGACATCCGGGCGCCGTAGCTGCGATCACCTCCTGATAGATTTCGTATCCGTAGCTACTGGCGGGAGGAATGTAACCTGGCTGCCAGTCGTTTGTGAGTGTAGTAACAAAAATCGGGTGGGTAGCAAAGCGTTCACGAAGGGTAGTTTGAAAGATTTGATACAGTTCACCCGGGACGAAAACCCAGATGGCATCTCCTACCAATCCGAGATGCACATGGAGCGGATACGATCGCCCCGAGACGAGATGACTCAACCGGTTGAGTTGCCGAGTACGCTGTTCCACTTGTGCACGGCAATCCCGTATACGGCGTTCGTCGTTCTCTTGTCGTGCTTGAGCCTCCTGTTGCAGCCAGTATTCTCTCTCGGAGGTCGTCTGTTCGATCGTCGGTAGATCATGTCGATAAGGCAGATCCACGGCGAACGATTCCCATTGCCAGCGCTCCGCGGAGGATTGCTGTTCAGGTGAGTGTGGTTCATGCCTCCATGTCCCAATCGCTGTTCCTGAAATCACAGGTCCAGCATAAGCGTAAGATGTACCGGCTACGGGCATGGTTGCGAGTGCGGAGAGGGCTGCATAGGCGACTTGCCGGCCATTGCGATCGGCGACCGATGGATCCCCTACGAACCCCTCTCGCGGCCCCAAGTCCCCCGATGCTCCTTGGAGAAATAGGCATAATCCACCTGTATCGCGTTCGATGGTTTCACGCATTGAACCAACCCAATCCGGACTGATAAGCGTATTCTCCCAGGCTAAGGTTGTAGGGTGGCAAGCGTAATTGACAATCGTTCCCAGGGGTTCACCAGCAGCATCGGTGATCCGAGCCAATAGTAACGTGTCGTCAGCAGGACCTGAGGGATTGAATCCGCAAACGAACCTTTCATGCTTTCCATCATAAAAGTCTCGATGGGCTGCTAGGTTACAGCGAGTGGTTCCGTACACGATGGACGCCGGTACCACGCGGCTTTGCGTTTTGCAGGCTAGTTTCCCCATGTCTACGGCCAGATCATCGAGATAGGGACCGATCAATTCGCCGCCCGGTAAATCGCTGCGAGTACGCGACATCCAACCGGAGCCATGGGTATGCGTGAGAGTCACGAGGATGTTGTCGTATCCGACATCGGTTGCACTCTGGATGGACTGTCGGATCTTGTGCAGCTCTTGGGGGTCGAGGATACAGTGGTCTAGACTCAAGATAATCTTCGGTTGTCCGAGCGATGTAGAGAGTGGTTCCAGCCACAAAAGTGTGGCCTCCAAAGGGCGATGAACGCCTGTCGCACGATCATGCATCGCTGCTCCCCACATACGATGGTAAATCCCGATCGGCGGTGTGATGTCGCTTCTCGAGATGGCTGCTCTACAACGAGCTTGCGGTGTCTTTAGTACGTTCATGTGCATCTTCAAAGAGTGTGCCTTTTGGATTCAGTAGTGCCCAGCATACAGCATCGATGGCCATCACGCCCGCGAACAGAAAAAGGATCAGATTCCAATTGTTCGTTTTCGCTACTAGCCAACCTGCCGTCACCGGGAACAGAGCGGCTCCCAAATTGCCGAACATGTTCATCGTACTGAATACGGTTGCGACATGGCGTCCCCCAAAGCTGATCGCGACGGTGTAACCGCTCACACCACCGAATGTAGCGCAGAATGCACCCAGCGTAATCAGCGCGATACTCTGGCTGACATTCTGCGCGAAGAACGAAAGGACGATTAGCAGGGAGCAGCCAGCCATACCTGCGACAGCGATTCCCTGACGACTGAGACGGTGGTTGCCAGTTCGTTTCAACAACCAATCCGAAAAGAAGCCGCCTGTGAGGCTCCCGAGGACGCCACCGATCCCCGCGACTGTTGTAAGAATGCCGGACCCAAGCAAAGAGACATCTCGCGTTTTCTGTAAAAAAGTTGGAAACCAGGTCATGAAAAAAACCATGCCGGCAGCTCGAAAGAACTGCTGTCCGCACAGCAATGCGAGGGGTAGACTGCGCAGCATGCGTGTCCAGTCGATCGGCATTCGACGCCCAGTCGAGGACTCCGTCGATGGGAGCTTTCGCAGCGTGATGATCGCCAGGAAAAGTACCGTCCAAACGATCCCGGGCAGCGCATAGGTCGCCAATAGCAATCGCCACCGGTCGATCCCAATCGCTCCTGCCAGATTGGATAAGGATTCGAGAATGAATGCAGCCAGGATGGGTGCCACCGCTCCTCCGATGGTCATCCCCGAGGCGAGCAGTCCCGTCGCGCGAGCGCGCTCGGTTTCTGGAAAGATACGTCCCAACGCTTTAGCCGCACAGGGAAACGCTCCCGCTTGAGCGGCACCCATTAGGCTCCACATCGCCAGCAGTGAGTAGAAACCAGTCGCTAAACCGCTCAGCAATGTCGCCAGCGACCAGAGTACCGAAAAGATCGCTAACGCCTTGCGACTTCCGAGACGATCGGCAAACCATCCGCCAGGTATCTGCATCAGGGCGTACGCAAAATACCAGGCCGATTGAATCGATCCCATATCGCGCGCAAGATCGGAAAATTCGAGATCTCTCGCAATCTCCTCTGCAGGGACACTGAGCGCCGCCCGTTGGATATAGGCAATGGCAGCCGAGGCGCAGAGCAACGTGAGGACGTGATATCGTCCGTTGCGAACAGCAGCCTCTTCTTCGGAAACGTCGCTCATAGAGGTTCTTTAGGGATGTTGATGGAGAACCCGCTGGAGCAACGCAAAGAGTCGATCGACCTCCGCACATGTCTCTGCATCCAATTCCCAACTACAAGGCTGAACTTGCAGGGTATTGCGAAACAATCCGCGCTTCTTCAATAGATATTTTTCGATCGCGAGAAAGCCGTCGAGACCTGCCTGGAGCTGCAGGGTGGTCAGTGCGCCGATCGGGAGGGATAACTGATAAATACGATCATTATCGCCGGATTCGAGGGCGTACCACAACGCGATGATCCCATCGAGCAAATCCGTTCCAGGCATCGTACCGACAATGCCTCGTCGATAACAGTCAACCAGGCTAATGCCTCCGGATCCCTCAAAGATCCTCGCTTTTCCCCCACTCGCATCTCGCAGCTTGGAGAGATTCGGCCCCAACGGGCTCGCCTCGGGCTTGAAGTAGATCCGCTGCTCACCGAATTCATCGAGCAATCGGAGATAGACACCCAGGTCGATGGCGGCACCGACGTAACTCGATGCGTCCTGAACCACCAGGGGGATCGAGATTCCTCGTGCGATTGCTGCGAAATACTCCACCGTACGTGCACTGCTCAGCGACATGGTGACCGGTGGAATGGCCATGACGGCGCTGGCTCCGAGCTCTTCTGCATGTCCTGCGAATTCCAGCGCCTCGCGCACGCTTTCCGCTCCGACACTGATCACGGTAAAGCCACGTCCCTGAACCGCACGACAAACCTGTTCCGCGAGCTCCCGACGACCATGGTACCCGAGCCGCAGGATCTCGCTGACCATGGCAACTACCACGCCATGTGCGCCCCTTTGAAAGGCCCAGTCGATTTCCCCCTCCAGGGTCGCAACGTCGATTACCCCATTTTCTTCTAAAGGAGTATGCAGAACAGGAAGGACACCATGTAGGTTTTTGTTTATCGCCATGGAGATGGAGCAGCTCCCGTGAGTATTTCAGTGAGGAATAGATCGTAGCGAGTGGGCCTTCGTGGAGAAGTCAAACAATCTCGATCTCTGGGGAACCATCCTTTGGTCGGCCCTAGCGTTTGCATTACCAATCTCCGACACCCCCATCGGAATAAAAGACACGTTGGAGCACTTCCTGTTGGAAAGGATGCTTTCGGACTTCGTCCTCGTTAATCGTTATTCCCAGTCCTGGTTCGGTATTCGGTGTTACCGTCCGCGTCATGGGATCGACTCGAAATCCCTCCTGAACGACATCCGATCTCCACGGAACATCTTGGTGCACCGATTCGCAAATGATGTAGCTCGGTTGGGAAAACCCAAACTCAATCGAAGCAGCGGTGCTCACCGGTCCTTGAGGGTTATGAGGAGCCAATGCGATACGGTGTGCGTCGGCTAATGCCGCGACACGCCGAGCTTCTGTAAATCCTCCACAGTGTGTGATGTCCATCTGGCAGATTTCACAGCCGCGAGCCGCAAACAAATCTTTGAACGCAGCCAAATGCGTGATCCGTTCCCCTGTCGCGATAGGCGTCGTGACCGCAGCGTTGATTGCCGCTAATCCCTCGATACTCTCCGGCCAGCAGGGTTCCTCGAGAAAATACAGACCGTAGGGATCGAGCGCTTTCGCGAACTGCATTCCCATCGCAGGTGACGGCCGAGCATGGCAATCGACCATGATGTCGATCCTTTCTCCAACCGCATCTCGCATCGTAGCGACACACGATTCGGCTGCCTTGATTGGCCGCAAGCCCTCGATCGGCATCGTCGGAGGTACCGCCATCGACTTGAACGCCGTAAACCCCTCGGAGACCGCTTGCTGAGCCAACTCCCCAAATCGTTTAGCATTGTCGACAGGCGTTTCATAAAAACTCTTCATGTCACCGCCACCCAAGTGGCAATAGAGTCGAATGAAGTCACGTACAGGGCCACCCCACAGCTTGTGGCAGGGGACGCCATATATCTTTCCGAGAATATCCCAAAGCGCGATATCGATACCCGCGATAGCTGTGGAACGAACGATTCCGTTTCCGTGCCAGAAATGTTGCCTCCACATCATTTGCCAAAGATATTCGATACGAGTTGGATCCTCGCCGATCAATAATTGCGACAGGTCTTCGATGGCACCGACAATACTGCGCGTATGCCATTCGAGGGTGGCTTCTCCCCAGCCAAATAAACCTGGCTGATCGGTGAGGACCTTCACGAATACCCAGTTTCGCATGCGAGCATGACAGATCAGCGTTTCGATGCGAGAGATTTTCATGAGGGGGAATCGTTTGGGGGATGTTTTGCGATGGGGTCGTCATGAACCGTTGCGATGTGGGACAATATAGCCGACGGACAGGATGACCGGTATTGTTCCGAGCTGATTCATGGCGTGAACTCATGGACTCGGTCGCATCTGGGCCGAGTCTCTATGACCTGCGGTTGGCTTTGTAAATACTAGAGAGAATCGATCGTAGAGCGTCCAGCCTGAAGGACGGTCCGTTGGCTTCTCGGATAGGTGTAGGCCCATTGCACAACCCCGGAGGACTTCCCAACACGCTCGACGGAAAGGCTCAGTGGGATCCACCGAAAAGGATGCCAGCGCGTTGCATTGTGATCCAGGCTCCCCAACCCAGCGGGATGAGTACTAATAACCAAAATGGGACGAGACATGCATTGGCAATCGCGGATGATCGCGGCATGTTGGATGGATTGGGCAACGATGTGTCGGACGATGAAACCGGCCCCTTGTCCATCCCATTGTTTCGCTGCTCGTTTTCAGGATCATGAAACAATGCGGGATCGACGGGACGAATAAGAACGTTGCATATAAAACCGACGATGAGTAGACCTGCGAGGATGTACATGGTCTGATCGTAGGCGCGTTCCTGAGGTACTCCCTGACGAATCTGATATGCGTTCCAGTAATTCACGAGTACCGGACCGAATACTCCAGCGACACTCCACGCAGTGAGCAGCCGTCCATGGATCGCACCTACCATTTGTGTTCCGAATTGATCAGCCAGGTAAGCCGGTATCGATGCAAAACCTCCTCCATACATGGTCATAATCAGGCAGAAGACCGCGACAAACAGAAGGATGCTTCCTAATTGTCCCAGCCACGGGATCGACGCGTAGGCGAAACAACCAATCAGAAAGAAAAGTCCATACGTCGTTTTTCGGCCGAGGTAATCCGACAGGGAAGCCCAGAGGAATCGACCGACAATATTGAATAGGCTGAGCAGTCCGATGAATCCGGCAGCAACCGAGGCGACTTGTTTCAATTGCTCCTGGCTCAATTGCTTGAATGCGAGCGAGCTGCCGATCAGTCTTCCACCGAAGATTTCCTGAAGGAGCGGCGATGCCATCCCGAGCAAACCGATTCCGGCTGAGACATTCAAGCAAAGTACCAGCCACAACAGCCAGAAGGTCTGTGTACGCCACGCATCCCGGACGTGGACATATCGCTTGCTTTGGTTTGCCGAGTCCGTCGGTGGCTGCCAACCGGATGGTCGCCAATCCGCAGGGGGAATGCGATAAGCGAAAGCGCCGAGAAGCATATACACAAAATAGACGACGGCCATTACCACAAACGTTTCCCAAACCCCGACCGAATGATCGTTCGCGAATCGTTGCATCAGTCGATCTGCCAGGGGGGAACCAATCATGGCACCACCACCAAATCCCATGATCGCTAATCCTGTCGCCATGCCACGACGATCCGGAAACCACTTGATCAGCGTCGAGACGGGCGAGATATAACCGAGTCCTAATCCAATCCCACCGATGACACCTGCTCCGAGCCAAACGAGCCAGAGTTGATGGACATACACTCCCAGGGCTGCAACGAGGAGACCCCCGCTCCAGCAACAGGCTGCGGCAAAACCGGCTGCCCGCGGTCCAACCTCCTCCAGCCAACGACCAAAGCAAGCCGCACTTCCCCCCAGGAAAACAAAAAAGAGCGTATAGATCCAACCGAGGATTGGCTTGTCCCAGTCGTATTGGTTCGTGACCAGCATCCTCCACCAAGGCATGTCCGTTGGCGCGAGAATCGAGTGATCGATTCCGATCGCTTTGGTCATTGGGAGCCAGAACACAGAAAAACCGTAAGCCATCCCGATGCAGAGATGGATACAGAGTGCGGCAGGGGGAACCAACCAGCGATTGAACCCTGGTTCAGCGATGGTTCGTTCGCGTTTTAGAATTCGCATCATTGCGAAGAGGCTCCCTGGATTCACGATCGTTGATTGCTGAGTAAGTGTCTGATAGACGCATTTTACAGAAATGCCGGAACTTAGGTTTCTGCGTAAAGGGGGGGCTGTTTCCTTTTGTAGCCAACTCGTCCTTCGCGTCGCTCAGAGACGTGCCAGCCAGAGTCTTGCTACCTCTCATGGGCATGCCACTCAACAAGTTTAAATCTTGCATAGACTGCCATCTAACGCTGTTGAACCTCATGCACCTGTATCTTTTGATACGGAATGGTGTGGTAGGCGCTGACGTTTTTAGTTCTGGGTGGCACGCCCAGAGCTTTGCGATGGGCGTGATAGAACGGCATTAGTACAACGTTCCTTGTGATCACATTTCAAGAAGTGTTTGGTGGCACGTCCAGAAGCTCTGTGATGGGCGTGCTATTGCATAACCAAGAGTCGTACTGTGTTCCCCATCCTTCGCGTCGCTATGGGATTTGCAGTTCCTCGCTGTGTGGCGTGGTATTAGGTGCATGCCGGCGGAAGAAGCGAGAAGCGAGAGGCTAGAGGCTAGCTCGCTTCGCGAGCTAGAGTGTTGAAAGTAGAAAGTAGTAAGCAGAGGGAATGGGGAATGGGGAATGGTGGGCGGTGAACAGGTTTTTGGTGAGCCGCGAGGCGCTAGCCGCGGGTGGCTGCCAATCTCGCTTCGCGAGCTAGAAGCTAGAAGCTAGATGCTAGATGCTAGATGCTAGATGCTAGA
>JBBAXA010000072.1:17531-23019 GCA_040396935.1 Pirellula sp. | reverse complement strand
TGCGTCAAGCAACGGAGGGACCAGTACAGGCTAATGATTGAACCCCGCGACAAAAAGCGACAGAGGCTCAGCAAGGGAGATAACTCCTTTAAGTGAAACAGATTACGGTAGCCGTACAGTGCCATTCGTGCCTGGCACTTTGTGCTTTCGTACAGTAGCAAACGTGCCTGGCACTTGTTGCAGCACTTGTTGCGATTGTTGCGTTCTACCTCGTTTGCCAATGATAACGGCGGGACAAAGTGCATCGATAATCGATCGAGTCTTGCGGATCGATGCACTTCGATGGGAGAATCAAGTTGAGTTGGGTATCGCTCCAAGTTAGTTTGGTTCGCTTTTTGAAAGGAAATGATCGATGAAACGTTTTAGGATTTGGGTACCAACGGTGATTGCAACATACTGCCTGGTAGGGTGTGCACCCGAAAGCACTCCAAAGCCGGCGGAGATCGTCAACAAAGCTAAGGAGGCTTCGCAAGAGATCGCCCAGGCGACGGGCATGTCGGATCTTGTTAAGAAGGCGACTGATTCACTAGCGTCTGTGGAGGGTGGAGCAGACATGCTCAAGAGCATCACGGACTCGCTGGGTTTAATCACTACAACCCTGGGCTCTGTAAAGGATGCGGATTCGGCAACTGCTGCGGTACCTGAATTGAAGAAGCTAACAGACACATTCGGAGGAATGACCGACAAGTTCGGAGGGTTACCCGATGCCGCCAAGGGTGCCGTTTCCGGTATCTTTACTTCGGCCCTCGGTGACCTGAAGCCTATCGTTGATAAGTTGCTGGCGATTCCAGGTGTCGAAGCGATTCTCAAGCCGACGATCGATGGGCTGATGGAGAAACTGATCTCCTTCAAATGATCTAGTGTCTAAGGATCCTGAGCAGGTGTGATTGGAGGGAGCCGCGGATTATCGCGGCTCCTCTGATAAAGCATCGAGTGTTGGCGGTGAGAAAAATTACGCGATCAAACCCTTTTCGCATCAACGACCTATCAAGTTAGTCCGACCGGATTCGATCTATTATTTCGCGCATGGACCTATAGAATCGATTCTCGAAAGTCATGCTCCGATTGTTTAGTTATCTTCGGCCTGCCTTGGAACATTCCCTCTACGGGTCCCTGTACGGTAGGCAAGATGCAATCGATGTGACGCACCACCGGAATGAACATAGCACTTCTTAATATTCCTGAGTGCTGCATCACGTGGCTGATCCTATCGGAGCAGAGTCGATTCACCAGAGCAGAGGCAAACGGCGATTGGAGACGTTTGGTCGAAATCGGATAAGGATTTCGATTTCGTAGTCGCTGGACCCGTTGAACGGAGAACCGGTCGTTTGGTTGATGTCCTCGGATGGAGTTAGGTTGGCATTTCTAGTTGATTGGGATGGCACAGCCAGTGAACTCAAGTGAGTGGATCAAGGTTTCCGTGATGGAATGCTGTGGTTACTCACGCTATCATTTGACCAGTATTAAAGAGGGAACCTGATTATGACCGCAAAGCAATTATCTTGTATCCAACGACTGGTCTACAGCTGTTTGTTTTTGTTTTTTGGTATCGGTATCGGTTGGGCAGAAACTCCTGTGCGTGTCATGAGTTTCAATATTCGCTATGGCACGGCGTCCGATGGCCCAAATCGATGGGAATTACGGAAGGAATTTTTGGTAGACACGATTCGCAACTTTGCCCCGGACTTGCTCGGAACGCAGGAGACATTGGAATTTCAACGCGCCTATCTTGCGGATCAATTCAAAGACTTTGAGTCGTTTGGGGTCGGCCGAGATGATGGTTTGCAACAGGGTGAAATGGCGGCACTTTTCTATCGCAGAGACCGTTTTAAAAAATTGGATGGTGGGCATTTTTGGCTCAGTCCGACTCCAGCCATCGTAGGATCCAAGGGTTGGGATGCGGCCCTGCCACGCATCGCTACTTGGGTCAAATTACAGGATCTCTTTGACGCGGATAGCAAGCCCCTCTTCTTTTTGAATACGCATTTCGACCACAAAGGTACTGTCGCTAGGGTCGAATCGGCGAAACTCGTTCGTAGCCAGGCGAGGGAATTAGGTACCGGATGTCGGATAGTGATCACTGGTGACTTCAATGCTGCTGAATCGAGCGATCCCTATCGAGCCCTCTTCGAATCCGATCCTGCCGCGAGTGCGAGGATTCCGCTCGTAGATACTTACAAATCGCACGGAAGGGCCCATACCAGTGCTTCCCAGGGGACCTTTTCCGGATTCAAAGCGGAAAATACTTCCGGTGCACGTATTGATTGGATTGCCTGTTCCGAAGACTGGCAGGTCCGGAACGCTGGGATCGACCGAACGTCCAAGGAGGGAAGAACACCCTCGGATCATTTTCCTGTGACAGCGATCTTGAGATCGAGGGATCCGAAACCGACACTGAGGGTCCTCACCTATAACATTCATCATGCTAGGGGGCTCGACGACCAGCTAGACATTCGACGTATTGCTCGAGTCATTCGCCAGGCCGATCCGGATTTTGTTGCATTGCAAGAGGTGGACGTGAAGACGACTCGATCGGGCGGAGTGGATCAAGCCGCGGAGTTGGCGGAACAATCGGGAATGTTTCACATTTTTGGAAAGGCGATCGACTATGCGGGAGGGGATTACGGGCAAGCGATCCTTTCGCGGTTTCCTCTCGAGGAACTAGGTATAGCAAAGCTCGCTAATTTGCCGGGTCGCGAGCAGCGTATTGTCGTATCCGTCGCCGCGATGGTTCCCGGCTGGGATCGAGTCGGCTTTGCAACGACGCATCTGGACCATGCACATGAGGAACTGCGTCTGGAGCAGGCGAAGCAATTAGAGAAAGCGTACGATACGAGCGCGAGGATATCGATCCTCGCCGGTGACCTGAACGCGACTCCAGAGAGTCAGGTTTTGTCGCAGCTAATGCGCACTTGGAGTATTTCGTCATCCTCCAAGCCGATGCTTACGATTCCTGCGAATCGTCCGGAGAAGCAGTTGGACTATATTTTGTATCGTTCTAGCCAACGCATATCGGTAGTCGCTTATGATGTGCTGGTCGAGCCGCTCGCATCCGACCATCTCCCTGTGGTTTTGGTTTTGCAATTAGAAGATTGATGAACTCTTAGAAATCGATGCAATTCTTATGAAGACGAAAAAGCTTGGAAATTCGGATTTAGCGATCACCCCGATCGGTATCGGGGCGTGGGCCATGGGGGGGTCGGGATGGGCGTTTTCCTGGAGTCAGCAGGATGATCAGGACTCGATTCGCTCTATCCATGCTGCTTTGGATACAGGGATCAACTGGATCGATACCGCAGCGGTTTATGGTCTTGGGCACTCCGAGGAGGTTGTCGCAAAGGCTTTGGAGACGTACGCCGGACCAAGCCCCTATGTCTTCACCAAATGCGAGCGAACGTGGAACCAGGAACGCCAAATCGTCAAGAGCTTGGATCCTGATTCGATCCGCCGAGAATGCGAAGAGAGTTTGATGCGATTACGGGTGGAAGTCATTGATTTGTATCAGATTCATTGGCCTGAGCCCGATGAGGATATCGAGCGAGGTTGGGAAACGTTGGCTCAGCTACAAGTCGAGGGTAAGGTCCGGTGGATCGGTGTATCGAACTTCAGCGTATCGCAGATGGAGCGTATTCGGAAGATCGCACCGATCACCTCTCTCCAGCCTCCATACTCGCTGATACGGCGAGAGGTAGAGACCGAAATACTCCCTTATGCTCTGGAGAATGATATCGGCGTAATCGCCTACTCCCCGATGGGTTCCGGAATGCTCACCGGAACGATGACCCGCGAACGCGTGATGAATTTACCTGAGGATGATTGGCGACGCCGTAGCGCTTTGTTTCAGGAACCTCTTTTGTCGAGGAACTTGGAGATTGCAGAGCGGGTCAAGGCAGTCGCTGGCAGAATGGGTAGGCATCCTGGTGAAGTTGCGATCGCCTATGTACTACGCAATCCATCTGTCACCGGCGCTATTGTTGGTTTTCGTAACGAGACTCAAGTTCGCGAGCTTCAAGGCGCTGTATCGCTCGTACTCCCCGATGATGAGTTTGAATACCTGAAAGCTTAATCATCCTAGTGAGTGTTCTTCCAGTTGATTCAAGGAATAGGCGCTTCGTCGCAGAAAGATGCTTATGAAAGGTTTTTTAATACGATTCGTCGGTTGTGTGTTGCTTATTGGCGCTGCCAATCACTGCGGTGGGCAGTCGTTGGAGGTAGCAACGTTTGATGTGGATGCAACTCCACCGCTCGGATTCCCGATGGCTTACGATCCAGTAAAACGGCTCGATGAGCTCACTCTACGCTGCAGGGGGATCGTCTTGCGAGGTGCCGGACAACCGATTGTGTTGTGCGCCATCGATTGGATTGGGGTCGCCAATGAAGGACATGATGCGTTTCGAAATGAGTTGGCAAATGCGGCTGGCACTATACCGAATCGAGTCGCCGTTCATGCTCTGCATCAACACGATGCGCCCGGTTGTGATTTCACCGCGGAGAGACTCATTCGGGAATTAGGGGTCCAAGGGTATTCGCGTTTTGAAGGGGACTTTCATCGGGAAGTCATCCAGCGGACGGCCGATGCGATTCGCAAGGCCGTGTCTGTCGCTAAAAAGGTGACACACTATGGATTCGGTAAAGCGATCGTTAAGGAGGTCGCCTCCAATCGCCGAGTCGAGAAACGAGCCGACGGAACCGTCGGACGGATGAGAGGAAGCGCTTGCAAAATCGATGAGTTGATCGCCATGCCCGAAGGGGTCATCGATCCCGAGGTTTCCTTATTAAGCTTTTGGGATGGCGAGCAGCCGATTGCTATTTTGAGTGCTTATGCATGTCATCCGCAGAGTTATTACCGATTGGGAATACCCAGTCCGGATTTTCCTGGTATCGCACGCTTCATTCGAGGTCAGGATCTCAACAGTGCCCTGCATGTCCACTTTAATGGCGCTGGGGGTAACATTGCTGCCGGAAAATACAACAACGGGGCACAGCCCAATCGAATGATCCTGGCCACCCGACTCGCCAATGGTATGCGTGAAGCATTTGAAGGAACCAAGCGGTATCCGCTCCATCCGGAAGATATCCAATGGGGTAGCGAGCCCGTGAAATTACCACCTGCACCCCATCTGGTTGAATCCGAGTTGGTTGCGAAGCTCAAAGCCGTCCCACCGAGAGGCTACATCTCTTTGGCAGATCAATTGGCCTGGCTGACGCGAGTCCACTCGGGGCATGCCATCGACATCACCTGTTTAAGAGTAGGAAATACACGCATGCTCCACCTGCCAGGGGAGTTGTTTGTGGAGTATCAGTTGGCTGCCAAGTCGATGCGATCGGATCTCAACGTGATGATGGCAGCCTACGGCGACTATGGACCGGGATACATCGGCACTGCGGCGGCCTACCCGGAGGGTGGGTACGAAACGGCTCTTACGTCATCCAGCGTCGCGCCGGAAGTTGAACCGATCTTGATGAATGCGATGCGCAAACTCCTGAG
>JBBAXA010000072.1:0-17431 GCA_040396935.1 Pirellula sp. | reverse complement strand
CGAACCCTGATAGGGATTCGCTGTACTCCTGAGCGAACCCTGATAGGGATTCGCTGTACTCCTGAGCGAACCCTGATAGGGATTCGCTTTGATCTCAAGCATGCATCGTTGTTTCCAGCAGTTGTGAAATGAGCGGTAGCAACTGCTTTTTGCGACTGACCACGTTATCCAACTGATAGAGATTGCGATCAAGCCTAGGGTAGTTGATCTCCTCCCAGGCCTCGGAATCCTGCGAGAGTAGCAGGAGAGAGCCATTGCTAACGACATCGGTCACGAGCAAAGCTGCGAATTCAAGCCTGCCGGTTTCGGCTAGCTGCTGTAGAGCGGTACGCAAATCATCCTTGCGATCCCAAAACAAATCGAATCCGATTTCTTCGATTTGTGAAATGGCGAACCGGATACCATGTTCCGTAAACTCCTTGCAATCTTCACGTACGACTTCAGCAGGAGTGCAAGTGCGCAAAGCCGATCCGATCTCGAAAAACTCCTTGGCGTATTGATCGAGATCGACATCGCACAGTGTTCGCAACCACTGCAATACCTCTCGGTCCGTGTCGGTTGTCGTAGGCGATCGCAGGAAAAGCGTGTCCGAGATGATCCCCGATGCCATGCACAGAGCGATACCAGGCCGCGGGGTAATCCCTGACGCTCGAAATTGTCGTGCCACCAGGGTGCATGTTGAGCCGACGGGTTCATTGATAAACCGAATCGGCTGAGTCGATTTGAGGCCACCCCCTAAGCGATGGTGGTCGAGGACCTCCAGAATGTCCGCCTCCTCGGCTCCATTGACCGCTTGGCCTAACTCATTGTGGTCGACCAAAACCAGCCTCGGTTTGGGCGGATTAACCAGATCCGATTTGGATAGCACGCCTACCAGTTTCCCGGCGTCGTTGACCACTGGGAATATAGCCTCGTTGGAATTCTCGACGATCGCTCGTGCTTCGTCGACCGGCTGCTTTGCTGCCAGAGAAACAAAGCTTCGATCTACCGCCGAATCGATAAACTGCGCCGATTTGATTCTCATCGTTGTCGTCGCCGTATCAAAAGGGCTCTGGATCACACTGACGTTTCTGGCTTGAGCTAATTGGATCAGTCCTGAGGAAAGGGAATATCCTCCAGTGACGATCAAAGCCCGGACTCCATGCTCGATGGCGGGCAACTGAATGGTGGGTCGGTCCCCGCTGACCACGAGGAGCTTCTCTGCGGGAAATTTTTGCATCCGTTCCGTGAATCCACCGGCGCTCATCGCTCCGACCATCACCAGCAGTTCATCCTGCTGCCCTGGCTCGAGCGCGTTTTGGAAAGTTCCCCCAATAATCTCGCAGATTTTCTGCAGGCTGGTCTTTACGGTTCGAGTCTTTAGCGGATCTATGTCGTCCCTAAATATCAAATCCATCAATTGCAGCAGGGATAGAACACCGACTACTTTTTCTGATTCATCAACGACGGGGATCGCTCGTAGTTCGTGCTCCTTCATCCGTTGGTAGACTTCGTAGAAAACGTCACCGAATCGGGCGGTCTTGACGTTTCGTTGGCAGACATCCTCTACCTCAGGCCGCACATCCATGACGATTCTCGGAGGAGCTATCTTTGCTCGCCGAAGAACGTATTCGGTTCGTTTATTGGGTGTACCGCAGCATGCCGCGATGGCCTCAGGGCGCGTTGTTTGTTGGAGCAAATCCGCGTAGCTAATAGCGGAGCAAATGGCATCCGTATCAGGGTTGCGATGCCCAAAGACGAGTACGGTCATAACAAGAGATGGCTTTGCAGTTCGGGTTCGCGATACTCCGGAGCCACTATGATAGCATAGGATCCCTCTGTTCCTGAGCCGAAACCCCTATTGCAAAGTGTCGCAGCTAAAGCGAACATTTCGGAGCTGTGGTCATCTTTTGTTCTGATGACCAACTATTTCATGGCTCCCCCTGCGGCCGCGCCCAACTGTGCTGAGGGTAAGGAAAGGTTCGACAATGCTGGATATTCAACTGCCTGATGGATCTGTCGTACAACACCCCGATGATGCATCTCCACTTTCGGTCGCGGAATCGATCGGTTCACGCTTGGCCAAAGCCGTGTTGGCGGCCAAGGTTGGCGACTTGGTAATCGATGCGAATCGAAACTTAAAGGCATTCGCCGGGAATGGTCCGATCCCCCTGCGATTGCTGACGGAGAAAGATCCGGAATCCCTCGGCGTACTCCGCCATTCCTGCGCCCATATTATGGCGAGGGCTATTATGAGGTTGTTTCCAGGAGTCTCTCTCGCCTTTGGTCCGACGATCAATAACGGCTTTTACTACGATTTCGAATTGCCTCACAAGCTGAGTGAAAGTGACTTCACGGCCATCGAAGCCGAGATGCAAAAAATAGTCGACAAGGCGGAGCCCTTTGAGCAATTCTCGCTCGACCGCAACCAAGCTCTCGAGCTGTGCCGCGATATGAAGCAATCGTTGAAAGTCGAGCATATCGAAACGGGCTTGGCATCCCACGATGCGCTAGGTTTTTATCGACAGGGTGAATTTGTCGATCTTTGTCGCGGTCCGCATATTCCGGATGCTGGACGGATCAAAGCGTTCAAGGTTATGAGTGTCGCCGGTTCCTATTGGAAAGGCGATGCATCCGGAAAACAGTTGCAACGGGTGTATGGAACCGCATGGTTTAGCCAAAAGGACATGCAATCCTACCTCGATCAAGTAGAAGAAGCCAAGAAGCGAGATCACCGGGTAATCGGAAAGAAGTTGGGCCTGTTCCAAATCACGACCGAAGTAGGTCAAGGGATGTGCCTATGGTTACCCAAAGGGGCTCGCATTCGTGGATTGCTGGAGGATTTCCTGCGAAAGGAGATGCTGCGACGCGGATACGAACCCGTATACAGTCCCCATTTGGGACGGGTCGAACTCTATGAAACGAGCGGGCATTTTCCCTATTACCGGGATAGTCAATTCCCACCCCTGTTCGTCAATGATGCTGGGGCTCTGGTCGACGCTTGGATTCGTCGACTGGAAAACGAATCGCAACTAAGCCTAGCCCATGAGACGGCCTTCTTGCAAGCTGCAGAAGTGCTGGGTTGTGAACTGAAGGGTTACACCACCCAACGATCCAACCAGGAAAAAATCGCAATGCTTCAAGCATGGCAGCGTCAGCACGAACGCTACCTAGTCAAGCCCATGAATTGCCCTCACCACGCACAGATTTTCAAGGCTGCACCCCGTTCCTACAAACAACTGCCGTTGCGGCTTTTTGAGTTCGGCACCGTTTACCGATTTGAGCAAACGGGAGAACTGAACGGCATGTTACGAGTGCGAGGACTCACTCAGGATGACGCTCATATTTTTTGCACTCAGGACCAGGTCGAGCAAGAGTTTCGAAATACGATCGAACTCACCCGGATGGTTCTGGAATCGGTCGGTTTAAATGATTACCGCGTCCAGCTCTCGCTACGAGATCCGAAGAGTGACAAGTACGTGGGCTCTGAGGAGAATTGGAGAAAAGCGGAGGACGCGCTCCGCCGCGTGCTTTCCGAGTCCGGGCTCAGTTTCTCAGCGGCAGAGGGTGAGGCTGCTTTCTACGGACCTAAGGCGGATTTCATGGTCCGCGACTGCATAGGACGTCAGTGGCAACTCGGTACCGTGCAATTGGATTACAACCTGCCAGAGCGTTTCCAATTGGAATACGTCGGCGCCGACAATCGAACGCATCGGCCCGTGATGATCCACCGGGCGCCCTTTGGTTCGATGGAAAGATTCGTCGGCATGCTAACCGAGCATTTCGCAGGCGCTTTTCCGATGTGGTTGGCCCCGGAACAAGTTCGCATCTGCCCTCTGAGCGAAAAATCCAACGATTATGCCCTCGCTCTCGAGAAGCAATTCACCGATGCCGGTTTTCGTGTCACGACCGATTTGCGTGGTGCCAAGGTTCAGGCCAAGATTCGAGATGCACAACTCGAGCTCATTCCGTACATGGCAGTTGTCGGTCCGAAAGAAGCCGAAACATCGTCGATTGCGTTGCGGGATCGAATCTCAGGTGAGTTGGGTACGATGCCTATTGCCGACGTGATGGAACTGCTCGGAAAAGAGGTTTGCGAACGTAGGATTCGCCAGGTTTCGGACAGCAAAATTCCTGAGCAGCCTCAGCCACAGGAAGAGGTCGCTAGCCATGAATACTAAACCATTCATGGCTTGAACGGGGCTCGTTCGAATCGCGGGTGCAATCACAACCATCGCGGGTCAAGGCATTTCTGCATTGGCCTGCATGAAACTATCGACACCATGAGTTACGGTCCTACTGCGGTGTTGGCTTTGTAGGTGGTATTTGCTTTGTATGCGTCGTGGCACGGAGTCAGGTTCTGCAGAAACAACTAGCCGACGATTTCCGCCTCCACCGCATAGTCATCGCTGCCGGGGATAGGAAAAGCGGGAGGACCACCACGGCTTATGTGGACGTCGTGCAACTGAGCTAACAAATCGCACATCACGAGTCTAAGCATCGGGCTCACCAGCATGATACCCACGCAGAAGAGGAGAAGTCCGCCGATCAAGTACAAGATCGATAGCAACCACATGTAAACGAATGCCAATAGAGTCGTCAAAGATACGTTGGAGATGTAAGCCTGCAAAAACCGCAAATCACCGCCGGCTAAAAAATCATTCGCTAGAACGCTTTTCAGACTGATCGCAACCATCACGATCGAGAAAAAAAATGCCAGTAAGAGGCTTGCAATGCCCCCGATGATCCCGACAGCTACGGCGGGAGCTGGCATGTCGTTGTCTGCGAGAGTCATCGCTCCAAACACCGTGAGTAATGCCGGAACCCCACACACTACGAGTGCGCCAAAGCCCCCGATCAACTGCCATAGAAAAGGCCATAGTCCACGCAGGAAATACTCGCCGAACCGATCGATTTGGAAATCTGGCCACTGATCGGCTTTCCCACCACTTCTGGCCATCGCCACTTCGCCGGCATACCCCAGGTAAATGATGTTCCCAATAACTAAAAACGAAAGAAACTCGCAAATGAGCATCCAGACGAGATTCACCATCCAACTCGGACTGACGAAGGGGGATTTCACCAGACGAGACAAATCGAGGTCCGTGATGGGCTGAAAATCTCCGAGGGTCTCTGCTCTAGAAACAGAGGAATGGTAGGTAGTAGCGGCGTAGGGATCGAACTCTGACATGCCGTGGCCTGCGCGAGAGGAATAGAAATGCTGCCGATCTCATTTTCGGTTGCATGAAGTATATCTTGGAAAAGAGCGTTTATCTCGGTTGGTCCAGAGTTGGTTTTGAGAGAACTCCCAGGTGGCAATACCCCAAATTTCTCCGATTTCCTTCGAAAGGCTCCTCTAGACCGAATGTCTCGATTGTCGCTTCTTGTACACGAGAATGCCAGGATTCCGCAACGGAGTCCGAGGAATCCAATTCCGTGGAGGATTCGCGATTCGTGTTGACTTCCATCCGAAGCATTAGGTTTCCGTTCAAAACCGCTTTCCGTGGCCTTCCTCGGTGAACCGCCTGGGGCCGCCCCAGTGGTGAGAATCCTGGGCTATACAACTCATTTGGAGAGTCCCAAAGTGTTTCTGCTGGCGTCTCCGCCCGCCGTCGAGTGAAAGCGTCCGAGCCCTTCCGCGATGTCAGCATACTGTATCGATCATGACTCGAGCGCGATCGTTCGCAACGGTTGCGATTAGGGGTACGCACGAAAGACCTCATCCAAAACTTAGGTATCCAAACAATGACTCTTAAGACGCAGGTCAAATCGGGACCGCAACATGATGGGATTTCCTCGAAGGCCACACCTCGAGAATTCACAAATTCTTAAAATCCTTTGAGGAAACCATTTCAATCTCTACAAGGAAACTGCCCGCGGCTAAGATGAGGGCTCGTTAGGCAAGGTAACAAGATGGGTTTTGCTAGATGAAACAGATTATCGCAGTGATTCGCCCTTACCTCACCGAAAAACTGCTCGAGAACCTCAGGCTGGCACCGTTGGAGGCTCTGCAAGTTGCCGAGGTGAAGGGGTTCGGACGACAAAAGACCTACCTGGATCAGTACTCGGCAACGGAGTTTGCATTGGCATTTCTCCCAAAAGTGGAGCTGACTTTATGGGTGGATGATTTAAGGTTGGAAGAGGTTTTGAAGACAGTTATCGATACCACTCGCAGCGGAAGAATGGGGGATGGAAAAATTATGGTCCTCACAGCAGAAGATCATACCCCCTATTTTGGATAGAGAAATGATTTGTAGTTTTTGTTCGCTGCTTTGCGATGACGCTATCGCGTTGGATGCATGTCCGCTGCGTCGTGATTGCCTACACAAGCTCTCGACGATTCAGCCAACTGGTTACGTAGCTCTCGAACAAATCGACGAGCTGAAAAAGCGAATTCGCTCAGCGCGGTCGATCCTCATGACCGGTGCCATTACTTCGGTCGAGTCGGCGCGAGCCGCGGTTGCCTTTGCGAGGAGTCAGAATGCGTTCCTTGATTTTTCACCCAACGGCTCGGTGATAGATACGATAGGAGCGTTGTCCTCCTCGGGTGGTTACACGACCACGTTGGCCGAGGCACGAGAAATCGCCGGTTCATTCCTCGTTGTTGGTAACGATGAGCTAACAAGGGCCTTCCCCCGCTTGATGCATAGCCTCTCTCTTTCGGAAACAGCGACCGATGCACGGACCGTGATCTTACTCGGTGAGTTTTCCGATCATAGCTTGGGAGTATGGACCGCTAAGTTCCCAAATACCTGGTTCGTACCGTGCGATCTCGAAAAAATCCCGCAGGCATTGTCTCAGTGGTCGATTTTGGTGTCTTCTCCGAACTCCAGCGAAGCTAAATCGATATTCGACTCGTTGCGTTGCGATTATTTGACGGTGGTCTGGAGTCCTGGCACCCTGCACTCAATCCCTCGAGATCTTTGGATCGAGCAACTCAATCAATGGATCCTTAGGAACAATGAGACGCGCAGGGTAGTAGGACTGCCGCTAGTGAGTCAGGATGCTGTTTTCGCGCATACCTGTACTTGGCTTACTTCCTTTCCCGGACGAATTCAGTTTGAGGATAAGCAGGCGAGATATCTGCCCACGGACGATTATCGACTCTGGCTGGATCGATATCAGCAGGATGAACAATCGCTGGTCATCACGATTCATGAATCTTGGTCCGATCCCAATCCACATCTCGTTCGAGGGTTGGGGTCGTTTCGAGGTACTTGGATTCCTATGGATAGTTCAGAGCGGCATCAAAATCGTTTCCATCTTCCGATCTCGATCCCAGGTTCCCATCGGACGGCCACCATGATCCGGGCCGACCAAGTTGTGATGGCTCGATTAGATGCTTTCCACAAGCCGGACCGAGGATTCCGAACGCCCAGAGAATGGCTAGAGGCACTCTCAGGATGATCATAAAACTTCAAGATGGAATCTGTATCGACGGAACTGCCAAGTCAGAAAAGAAGGATTTGTATCTTGTGGATGGAGTGATCCACTCGAAGATAGATCCCACTCGGAAAATCGACGAGACTTACGATGTAAGCAATCATATCGTCATGCCGGGTGGAATTGATTTGCATACGCATATCGGAGGTGGAAAGGTCAATTTGGCTAGGATGTTTTTGCCGGACCTCAGCCGTAGTTCTTCAACGTTGTTTGAACAGACTGTTGCACCACTTAGCAGTCCCGTCCCCCCAGCGTGGGAAACTGGCCTGCGTTACATCCAGATGGGCTATACCTCCTGTTTTGAGCCAGCGGTACTACCCGCGAATGCCAGACAAGCTCATTTGGAAATGGCCGACATACCCTGGTTAGATACCGGTGGCTATTTGCTACTCGGTAACGATCGTATGCTGCTTCGGTGGATCGCAACTCATGTACCACAAGCACAGATTACCGAGTATGTCGGCTGGATGCTAAAAGCACACCAATGCTGCGGAGTGAAGGTGGTGAACGCAGGTGGGATCGATGCGTTCAAGTTCAACCAGCGGAAACTAGATGTCGACGAAACCCATGTGGGAATTCCCGTCACACCACGGTCGGTATTGGCTTGTTTGGCCCAAGCTGTTGAGGAATTGGGGCTCCCCCATCCGATCCATGTGCACTGCAGCAATCTCGGTATAGCAGGCAATATCGAATCGACCATGAAAACACTCGAGGCCGTCGAGGGACGTCGTATTCATTTGACCCACGCGCAGTACCATTGCTACGGTAATACAGGTCCACATGCGTTTAGTTCTGAGGCATACCAATTGGCTGAGTATGTGAACTGGAACAAACATGTGACCATCGACATCGGGCAAGTGCTCTTTGGCCAAACGGTGACTCTGTCCGCCGATACGATGCACCAGTTCGCAAATCGTAAGCTCGCACAGCCTCGCAAGGCGATTTTTCAGGATTTGGAATGTCAGGCGGGTTGTGGCGTGGTACCGTTTCGTTACCGAGAGGATCAGTACGTCCATGGGCTACAGTGGACCATCGGATTGGAATTGTGCCTCCGAATCCTTGACCCAACAAAGGTGTTTTTGACGACGGATCATCCTAACGGAGGGCCGTTCACGGCGTACCCTCATTTGATTCGACTGCTGATGAGCTACGACTATCGTATGTCGATTTTTGAGCGTCTCCATCCTGACGTTCGGGCCACGAGCCCGTTGCCGTCTCTAAAGCGAGAATACACACTCGAGGAAATCGCGCTGATGACCCGCAAAGGGCCTGCTACGGTGCTGGGGCTGAACGATAGGGGAACCCTCGAATCCGGCAAGTTGGCCGATGTTGTTGTTTATCGCAAAGCGGATAAGATCGATTCGATGTTTGCGCAGCCTGAATTGGTGTTTCGTCGCGGAGCCTTGGTGATGCGTTCCGGTGTCGCGGTTGGGCCTTCGCAAAAGTCGACGATCGTCGCCGCTGCCGTATCTGAGATGCATTGCGACTCGCATTTTAGAAAGCTATGGAGACAGCAGTATGGATACGATGTTGCGCTGACTCGGATTTCGAATGAGGAGTTGCTAGATGAGGGGCGAATTATCGAATATTCCCAGCGGACGAAAAACCCATCCGCTCGATAGTGCATTCGCTCTCGATTTAAAGGATCAACTAGGAGTCGCGATCTCCTGACAACCGCTCCTATCATCGTGGTACCCAACCCGTATTGCGTTTTGATTGTGCGATAGATGCTTGGAGTTCGGGATTCTCTGTTGGTTGTTGCTTCGACAATCCAAACTCCAAGTGGCTATCGCGAGATAGGATGCCGTGCGATATCCAGTTCAGTTGCGTGATGGGGCGTACCATCCGCTCGGACGACACTTTGGAACAGAAGATCCGGTGACTCGATCTTGGAATGGAATTGCAACTTTTTTTGAACGATGAATTGTTCCATCTTTGTTGGCAAGGAGCGCGGAATGACTAATCTCTTGAAAATCGTGCCAGAATTCGATCGGTCAGAGACGGAAAAAATCGGCCTGCCCAAACCAATGCTTTTCCTCCCAGACTGAGGATCATTTCTCGCTTGGATCGTACAATCGCAGATATTGCGAATTCTGCGACTTCATCAGGCGACATGCTACCGACCGAAGGACTCGGGGTGTCATTGGCAGTTAACAGCAGGGAGTCAAAAAACTCGCTTCGCGTGGTGCTAGGACTGAGCATGAGAACATCGATTCCTTGGGGGGCGAGTTCGACTCTTATGGCTTCGGACCATCCTCGTATTGCAAATTTGGCGGCGCAGTATTCGCTCTTATTCGGGACTGCTCGATGAGCTAGGACAGATCCGATATTCAGAATCGCTGGGCGTTTCCCTTTTTGTAACAGAGGCAAACAGATCCGCGTCAGTTCGACAGGCGCAAAAAAATCAACTTCCATCACCTGCCTTAGGCGGTCCTCTGTCGCGGTATCAAATGGTCCGATCGCTCCCGCTCCTGCGTTGTTCACAAGGATATCGAGCGATCCCCACGATGAATGAATCCAATCGCTGAGACGCTGACGATGGGTCGGGTCAACCAGGTCTCCCGCGACATAGTGCAATGTACCGATCGATTTACATTCTGCAGCCAACTCTTCCAGGCGCGATTCACGACGTGCCGTTGCGAGGATGATCGCACCTCGTCGAGCGAGCTTGAGACAAAGCGATCGCCCGATTCCGCTCGAGGCGCCAGTGACCAATACTTTCGCATTCTGAAGAGTACGTCTAGCCATGGGAGGGGCAACTATCTCCTCGAACTCAGGCCACTTCCCCTACGCCTTCGCAGTTTGCGACGTCGTTATCCCCGACGGGAGATCCGGAGGTTGGAACGTAGGTCGCGCGATCCGGTGTCTTTCTTTCGGCCGCAATCGGCAGCTTGCCAGAGATCACCCTGAGATCGGTGCCTTGTGCCGCAAGCTTGCCAGCCGCTGCGGTTGGGAGTCGACAATGCACCAAGGCATGATCGTCATGATACTGCTTGGAGATGATTTCTGCATGGTGGGCCAACCAAGCCATGGTCTTTCCATCATCGAGAGGCAATCGAATCTCCAGTTCCGCAAAGTGCTTGGTCAATGCATCGCTAACGGCCATCGAAAACTGTTGTAGACCGATGCCACTCTTTGCAGAAATCAAGATCGCGTTCGGATATCGAGACTTGACCAATTCAGCACGTTCCGCCGCACCTTCGCAGTCGACTTTATTGAGGACCAACAAAGTGTCCTTTTCATCGATGCCGATTTCCTGAAGGACTTTATAGACCGAGGAGATTTGTTGGAGCACATTCTTGTTGCTGGCATCTGCGACGTGGAGGAGCAAATCCGCCTGGCGGGTCTCCTCGAGAGTCGCTCGAAAGCTCGCGATCAACCGGTGAGGCAGATCCCGAATGAATCCGACGGTGTCGCTCAATAATACCGGTCCCCAACCGGGCAGCATCCAGCGTCGGGTACGGGTGTCCAGGGTCGCAAATAATTTGTCGACAGCTTCTACATCAGCACCCGTCAGTGCGTTCATCAAAGTACTCTTACCTGCGTTGGTATAGCCGGCTAAGGAAACACTGTACATTCCCCGTCGAGACGCAACCTCGCGCTCTTTCCGTCGCTCGACTTTAGCCAGCTCCTGCTTCAAGTCATGAACTCTTTTCTCCGCCAACCGCCGGTCGACTTCCAGCTGCTTTTCCCCGGGACCTCGCATACCCACACCCATTGTTTGACGGGATAGGTGCGTCCACATCCGTTTCAATCTTGGTAGGGAATACTCGAGCTGGGCAAGCTCGACGGCCAAACGAGCTTCGTGGGTTTGAGCATTACTCGCAAAAATATCCAGAATGAGCTCTGTGCGATCCAACACTTTGATGTTGAGTGATTTCTCAAGGTTTCTGGTCTGAGCCGGATTCAAATCGTTGTCAAACAACACAACATCGGCATCGTGCATTTCAATCAATGCCTTGAGTTCCTGAACTTTCCCTTTCCCCAGATAGGTCGTTTGGTCAGGATGCTCCCTCCGCTGGATGACGCTCGCTACCACCTCCGTCCCAGCAGTCGTAGCCAGTCCTCTCAATTCGTCAAAAGGATCGTCCGTTTCAAAATCGTTGGGCAGAATCAGTCTCGCTAGGATACTCCTTTCACTAGCCAAACTCTCAGAACGATCATGGGTATGCAAGGGATGTCATTCTCCTATCTATAAACTTCTTAGGCTCTCCGAACGCAACGCCGACGCTGAGATCAAGCACCTCGATTAAGTATATCGAATGAGCCCCTCAGAGGCTCTGAAAATCGCGAACGGATTCGGAGTTTCGTATCAATCGTAACGATTGAATTGGGAAACATACCAGGAAAGACGAACGAATTGCTCGGAGGTTCGTCTATAACTGAGCCGAAACCGAAATTCCCTGGGAACCCTACCAATTACCGATATACTTAAACCATGGAAAAAGGATCGGTTTAACGTTCCCACAGTCGATTGCCAAGAAAGATTTTTCCGTTCAACAGATGTCGACCTCCGCTGCAAAACCAAGCATCCAACCGACGGCTCAAAATAGTCCCATCTCGAAAGAGACTCTGCTCGACTATTTGCAGATCGCGGCAAAGTCCATGAGGCGGACCGAACTCGGGCTCGGTATCGTCGGCTGGCTCACCGTCATGCTGTTGATTCTCGTGATCGCTGTTTTCTGGGATCACTGGTTCTATCCGATGAATGTTGCACTCCGATCGACTTTTTTTGTCGTTTTGATCGGTTGGGCCCTGTGGTGGCTGCCAAGAAAAGTTTTCCCACTGCTTTTCCGTCCCATTCATCCGGAACATGCCGCCAGAAAGATTGAAAGCCTCTACCCGGACCTCAAGGAAAGCCTTATCAGTTGGCTTCAATTGGCGACGCGTGATGAACCGACACCGCGCGGCGTGCTGGCAATCATCGGTCGGTTTGCTGCTAGAAACCTTCGGGGCGCGGATTCGACGACGGTCCTGGATAACGGAAATCTATTGAAGTTGACCGCTTTCTTCATAGCTTGCTTGCTATCGTTCCTGATTTACTCGTTCGCTGCACCAAAAAGTACCTGGATCTCCCTTTCCAGGATTTTCATGCCTTGGGCGTCCATTGCTCCAGCCTCCAGAGTGCTGATCACCGAGGTTACACCTGGAGACACGACGATCACCCAAGGTACCAATCTGCTGGTAAACGTGAGTACCAGGGGCATGTATCAGCAGGACGCCGTGGTTCTGCGTTACGATCTCTCGGACGGCCAAAAGGTAGCGCAACGCATCCCGATGAAGACGGATATCCAGGGGCTCAGTTATAGCCTCCTTTTCGGCGACTCGTTTGGCGGCATCCATCAGCCTCTCTTGTACTGGATCGAAGCGGGAGATGCCGTCGCTGGACCATTTCAACTCCGCATCCAGTCCGTACCAATCGTTGCGATCGATCGATTGGAATTGAAGTATCCAAAATACACGGAACTCAAAGATCGGATCATTTCGAAAGATGGGTCCTTCGAAGCCCCGGAAGGAACAAAGATTCGATTGTTCGCCCATTGCAATCAACCGATGGACAAGTCACGCATCGAATTCAACCCAATCATCGAACGCGGTGTTTTGGCGGCCGCGTCCTCCATGCTGGATCTCTCAACGAGCGGGACGGAACTCAATGGTGAGTGGATCGCTCTGCTCGATGACAAAAAGTCAAATCCGACAAACCATCGCTACCGTATCAAAGCGACCAATACACTCGGTGAGCAGAACAATGATCCAGTTATTTATCAGGCCAAAATACTGGCCGATCTGCCCCCCGTCGTCAAATTCCAGAGCGACCTGCCAACCTCTCTACAACTGCCGCTAGACAAGTTTCTCGACATCGAGGTACGAGCGAGCGACCCCGATTATGGCTTGAGCTCTGTCTCGGTTCGCGTTCGGCAGCTAATCGGTGAAACATCTGGCAAACTGATCGCCGAGCAGTCCCTCTTCGAAGCCAGCGAGGCGGCTAACAAACTAGTCTCGAAGAATTTCCGTCTTAGTCCAGCCGAATACCAGCTCAGGGAGGGCATGGTTCTCGAATTGGTTGCGGTCGCAAAAGATAACCGGCGAGCCCCTGGAACGGAAAATCCCGAACCGAACATCACTCTTTCGACTCCAATTCAAGTTCGAATTGTTCCTCCGAGTAACACAAAACAAGAAGAAGATCCCGCTTCGACTCCCAATCCAGCTAAAGCTTCGGAAGCCCAAAAGAAACCGAACCCTTCTAAGATTCCGGAAACTCCAAAAGAGTCGCCGACCAAAAAGAGTGGCACGAAAAGCTCCGATCCAAATACTTCCACGAATAAGTCCGGAGAAAAGAAAGAAAACGGAAACGCTTCTGGTGCAGGGGAATCGGCAAACGGCAGTGAATCCAGCGCAGGAAAGAAAGATTCCAATCAAAAGGGAAATGGGAAATCGGGTGAGTCCCAGCCATCGGACGGCGACTCGGAATCCGATGGGACAGGAAACCCCAGTGATTCCAACGGGAATACTTCCGGAAACAAAAATAGCAAGTCATCCGATCCCTCGAGCGGCTCGTCAAACGGAACCGAAAATGGAGAGGATGATAAAAACCCTGGCGAGCGTGCCGACTCACCGAATGACAACAAACCGAACAACGATCCCTCCCGATCGCGTGATAGAAAGGGAGCGGAGAATCCATCTCCGGAAACAAGCGATGCGAGTTCCCAGGATGTCGAGGGATCCAACGAGTCGCAGGATTCCAGCCGGTCCAATTCGGATCCATCGAATCGTGGAGGTAGTTCCAAAAAGCCTGAACATCCTGGCGAGATTTTCGATGCGATCAACGAACATCGAGAGCAAACGAAAGGTGAATCATCATCGACGAACCAAAACGAACAGGGAAACCAAAGAACTGAGGATGCCAGTCAGGCCAAAAGCGATGCTGATCGACGCCAAAACGCCCCAAACGAACAGCAAACGAGTCGCAATTCAGAGAACCCATCGAGCAACCCCCAATCCAGTTCTGATTCCTCCAAGGCAGACTCATCGAACAAGCCAGCGAATGATTCGGCGTCCCAATCAGAACCAAAGAATCAGAGCCAGCAATCAAAGTCGACGTCCGACCGACCAAACGAGAAACAGTCAGCTGTAGCGGGCGACGAGCCGACCGAGTCAAAGACGAATCCACCCTCATCGAATCGCGACCAAAAGAATGCCGGTTCAGACTCCGATCCGGGACAAAAATCAAACGGCGGCACCCCAGGTCAGGATGACAAGCCATCCTCGAAACAAGGAAAAACTGAGAGTGCCAACGATGGGAATTCAAGTCCGAGGACTTCCCCTCCATCCAAACCAACAGCGGCCTCACAACCGGAAGCGAACTCAGCCAATCCCTCGAGAGATACCGTAAATCCACAAGAGAAATCCGGCGAAAAAGATCGTTCCACGGAGCCTGCCGGAAACAACTCGGAGTCGACACAAAAGAGCACGAATGATGGAGCGAGCGATTCAAAGTCAGGGCGGGATTCACCGAAAGAAAATTCCTCCAGTACGGATCAATCTTCACAAGCCTCGAATGGCTCTGAAGATCAAAAGAATGGAAAGGAATCCGGGAAGTCAGGTGAGCAGGCCGGGAACAATGCATCGAGCCAACAGAAACCGTCGAGCGAATCCAGCTCAAAAGATACCGAGAGCAAGTCCGGTTCTTCTGATCCCCGGGGTAAATCGTCTGACGCAAAACAGCCTGATCCGCCTGGAAAAGATTCGGAGAAAGATTCGTCTTCAGAAACCAAGGGAGACAAGGGGCAACAGAAAAATCGAAACGAGCGTTCCCAGGATAGTCCCAGCAATAGTCCATCCAATTCGAATTCTTCATCCAACAGCGCAGATGGGATGGGTAAGTCCGAAGCCGATAATAAAAATTCGCTTTCAGGCAAAGGCTCGGATGTATCGCCACCAACCTCTGGTGGCGGAAAGCCCAATCAAAACTCAGACCGAACGAACGAAGCGACCTCGGGATCGAATGCAGCAGAACAGGTTACAGCCTCCAAGAACAAAGCTCCCGATTTAGACTATGCAGACGAAATGACCGATCTAGCGCTGGACTATCTTAAAGAGCAACGAGATCAACCAGATCCGGAATTGCTTCGAAAGCTCCAATGGAGCAAAGACGATCTCCAGAGGTTCTACGATCAATGGCGAAAAGCAAAAGACGAAGCGAAAACGGATCCAAACAAAAAACGAGATCTCGATGCGACGTTGAGAAGCCTTGGACTGAGATCCTCGAAACGCAATGCTATGAAATCATCCGATCGAGACGATCAACTCAAAGGGTATATTGAACAGGGGAATCGAGTTCGACCGCCGGAATCGTTGCGTGAGTTGCTCGATAAATTCAATAAAGCTTCCAGCAAAATCGAATGAGCCAGATCCCATGACTGCTACAGTCGGTTTTCGAGCGGACTCGTTCCATCACCAATCAATCAAGTCAGGGAAGTCTTCGAGATCAGTCTCATCCCAACTCCGATTGCGATGCTCTAGGATTTTGGTCGATTCTTTCGTATTCGCTAGGTGATCCATCGCGCATCCGAGCCAATAAGGCCTCTACCTGATCATCCAAATACGAAACGAGACTCGAATTGCACTCGCCGGTTGAGAAAAGACTGCAGATGGGAAAGCCCGGTTCAAAGATAGTCGGTTCGTAAGGAATATCAGCGAATTGGATTCGATTGTTTTCTATAGGTTTGGATCGCCAACCTTCCTGTAGCCATGCCTGTAGCTGATCCCTGCTAACTTCTCGATGCGTATCTGCATACACGATACGTTTTCCGATGGGTTTTGTATTAGATTTACGCCTGTCGCGCAGTTCCTCGGACATTGCGATGAGATCGAGCCGTGCATCCTCATTCTCGATGGAATCCTTGGCTTTGCAGTGCAACTGGATCAAGGGGACATTCAGACTGGCCGCAATCAATTCCATGCTCGACGTCCATCGCGGATTGATCTCGAGAAGATAGATACCATGATCGGACCGGATGAAGTCGGCCCCCCAAATTCCTGTCCAGTTGGTGCTGCGGTTCACCGCCTCTGCGAAACGATCCATGCATTTCCATTCTTCTCGATGGAGGCTGGTCGGTCCGATGCAGCCGTGAAACACGAACGGCCCCCAAGGGTGCTGTCGATGCGGCCATGCCTCAGCGCAGCCAACAGCCATCCCCAGCGAAGGGGCTGTGAGAAAGGTTACTCCGAAGACCGATCCCTCGATGTACTGCTGGACATAACGGGTATCCATGTGAGGAATTGCGTGGTTGTACCATGCGACGCTTAGCCCTCCGGCACTCTGCAAATCTTTAATCAGATACCTTGAGTTCTCAATAGAAGTCTCATCATGAGTATCTGTCTTAAGCGGCCGCGTCTCCGGAAAAAGCAGCCCCGCTTTGTTGGCCCAAAGCTCCCAGTTATTAAGACTTCGCATTTCGCTCCAGGGCTGACTGAGGAATGCAGGGCGATCCGGTTGAAGTGTCGGGTTGAATTGCGATAGATCACTCTCGATACCACCCGAAAAAAGGATGTATGGGTATTGCTCGATATCGTTCTGATTCATCACCTGCTCAACGTAGGAAGCGTCAGGCGATAGAAGTTGGAAGCTCTTTGAAAACACACGCGTATCGGCGTCACCGCAACGATCAAAGGTCGTTACCTCGAACCCCTCACTCTCGGCACACTGTACGAGGGCCCGGCACGAAAAACCAAAGGTTAAAATCCGCTTAGATACCACAAGAAGAATTCCCAGATTCGATAAATGATCGAGGATTCTACGTTACGCCCCATAAGCGAAAAAGGGCTCGGTACAGAGTCGGAGCCAACATCAATTTCACTTTTGCGGATTGTTGGAGTGTGATGCGAGCACCTAACGGCACAGACGCCATCTGAATTTAGGTGAAGCGATTGACTTTTCGGCACAGCCCTTTGGAGCGGCGCAGCCATTGGGAGCCTCGCAGCCCTTTGGAGTGCGGTGGCGATTAGA
>JBBAXA010000071.1:0-24040 GCA_040396935.1 Pirellula sp. | reverse complement strand
CTCTAGTTCGCTTTCTTTGTAAACCGCTAGCCCGCTAGCCGCGGATGTGGCTGTTACCGCCCACGTCTACGACACCGCTCACTTTTTCAAACGGCTGTTGGACTGAGTATCTCTACAGGATTCACGGTACGCTGCTGTGGACAATTCGCCCGACTCGTCCATCCGACCCAGAGGCCCAAAGGGTTCCATCGCGAGTGCAAGCGAGCGCATGAAACCCGATATCGGAAAACGCATTCCAATGCTCACCATCGCGGCTATAGTCGGTACCGTTAGGGCCCACTGCGACCCAAACTTGGGCAGGGGCCGAGTAGGTGACAGCAGAACGATATCCGCGCGGCTTAGAGCCATGCGGTAGTCGCCAAGTTTTACCTCCGTCATCGGAGACCGCAATATTCGCCTCGGAGTTCGATTCATTCTTGTAGTCCCCACCTACGGCAACCAATCTGGCGCCATTCGTTGCGAGAGAAAAAATGCCAGCGGTTGCACTCATCGCTATCGGACTTATGGATGCCCGATTCCACTTCGATTCGAATCGGGACGGGAAAGAACTGCTGAGAAGGGTTGCCGCGCCAACACCACCACCCAGTCCTATTCGCACGGAATCTCTTTCCAAAAGCATACTGCTATTGCTAGCAGCGAATCCAGCTTCGCCCGTTGCCACTCTGGGGGAATACTCTGGTGCCAGCCGCTGCCAGTGTTCTCCAGCATCCTCGGTCCACAAAATCTCGAGGTGGCTATCGATTGGATCTCCAAAGACGATCCCTCGAGCATCATCGAGGAATTGGAGTCCATTAAAAAAAGATTGCTCATAGGGACTCGAGTAGACAGTCCTCCATGTATGACCCGCGTCCGATGTTTTCATAATCTTGGCAGGCTGACCTGAGGTTGCAAAAACAACTTGGTCCACGTTCCAAGCGTGCAGAGAGCGTATCTCTGCATTTTCCAGGGAGGGGACCGGGCATACGTGAATGGACTCCCCACCATTCGACAATCGCAATATGGTGCTGCCGCTTCCTGAGGCCCACGCGTTGGCCGAGTCCAATGCATACAAGCCGCGAAGGGAGCTTTTAGGTTGTGTCTGAAAGACGGTCCAATCCTCGGTCAGCGGGCTGAGTGGATCGCCGAATCGTCGCTGTTCCTGTCGCATCAAATGCTTCATCGCCTTGAATACTTCGCTTTGCGCAGGTTGCTCTGCCAGGTTAATCAATTCGTCGGGGTCGTTTTGCAAGTCAAAAAGTTGAAACCGATTCAGCTTGGGGTACCACAACAGTTTCCAACGATCGTTGCGCACCATACGCTGCGTGTCGGTATACACGGCGAACAGTCGATCTCGTTGAGGTTGGGCTGAATCGGATTTACAAACCGGTACGAAGGACCGGCCTTCGCAAACCTCTGGGATGGGAATACCTGCTAACTCACAGACCGTGGGGAAAACATCGAACAGGTAAGTGAGATGATTGCTAGAGCCATGGCGTACTCCAGGGCCCGCGACGATCAAGGGTGACTTAAAGTGCTCATAAAGATTTTGTTTCCCCATCAGTCCATGCCGACCTCCGACAGCCAATCCCTGATCGCTCGAGAACACGATCACGGTATTGTCGAGCATTTTTCGTTCGCGAAGCAGATCAAACACTCGTCCCAAGTGAAAATCGAGACTGGTGATGCAAGCGTAGTACTCAGCCAGGTGTCGCTTCATCTCTTTCTCATCGCGAGGATAGGCGGCTAATTTTTCATCGCGAATGTTGAGCACACCGATGTCAATCGGTTGTTCCGCCATGTAATTCTTGCTCAGTTGGATCTTCGACGGGTCGTACATCGAATGGAACCGCTCCTCAGCGGTTCGTGGGTCGTGCGGCATACTCGGTGCGAAGTACATCATGAATGATTGGTCTTCTCTGACCTTTTTCAATTCGTCGATTGCAGCATCGGCGCACTGCTGGTTGGTAGTCGCACCTTTGTGAGGGATGTGTTGCAATACTTCGAAATGTTGATGGGCGTCGCTGAACGAATTTCCGGGCTTGCTGATGCAGATCGTCTTATAACCCGCTTCTCGGAACGCCTTTCCGAGAGTCATTCCATCGTAGGGCTGCCTCGGTGCAGGGGTGCGAAACGTCGATTTTCCTGATAAGAACTGCACCCGACTGGGGACGCATACCGCCGCTGAATTCCCACCTTGGCAATACGCATTACTAAAGGACATACCTCTTTCGACTAATGCGTCCAGGTTCGGGGTATGGATCTGAGTGTTGCCTAACGCATGGATCGTATCAAAGCGTTGATCGTCCGTGTAGACGATAAGCACATTCGGTTTTTTGGGCGCGACCCCATACACCGGGCAAGCCGCAAACCAAAATGACGGAATAAGAAATGCACAAACGCTGCAAAGCTTTGCAGTCATGATCAAGGACCTTTTTTCAATTGCCTAGGATTTGAAATCGTTCAACATACGCGCTAGTAGTTCCATCGGTAGACCAACGACGTTGGTCGGGGAGCCTTCGCGTAATTCAATCCACTCGGGACCATCCTGAAATCCAAACGCGCCTGCCTTACCCATCCATTGATCCGAGTCGAGATAGGATTCGATTTCTTTATCGGAAATCGGCTCCATCCAGAGCTTGGAGACATCGACTCGAATCGAACGGTGAGCAGACTTCTTATCCCATAGACAAACACCGCTATAGACGGAATGTTGTCGACCCCTCAACCGTTGTAACATTTCGCGCGCATGCTCTCGATTCTCGGGCTTGCCCAAAATGATACCAACGCATTCAGCAACCGTGTCACATGCTAAGACAAGTCCCTGATCGATTGTGGAAATGACATCGGCTGCCTTCTGGTAGGCGAGCCTGGCGACCAGCTCCGGTGGTGTTTCCCGAGAGCAAACGCCGCACTCCGCAAGAGGATCGGGAGCAACAACCACGAAGTCATAGCCGAATTGGGTCAGCAGCTCGGAACGGCGTGGCGAACTACTGGCCAGAATCAGCGATCGGGAGTCGGCTACGAAACCGTCTGGTGGTTGAAATAACGAGGTTGTCATAAACGCGTTTTAGTTCCAGTCGTGACTTTGCCCTTTCGAAACGGATCACAAATCCTAACCCAAAAAGAAAGATTGCGATGCAGAAAAAGGGAGCTGGTTGCGATCATCGAAAGAAACGATTCGGTAACAGCTGGAACCTGCGAGACATCGGCCGATCGATTCGATTGCAAAGGCAAACGATTCCTATTTTTGGATGGGTTGTGATCCCAATCCCGGCTTTTTACTCTTTGAAACCGATCGGGTACGACGGAATACTTGTTGGATCGATGGAGAGCCCTGCAATGACGAGGCTTGTCGGGCTTATCGTCTGCGGAGTTGACGACTCGTAGTTCATCGATTGAAATGACTCTCCCTCGCGATCGCTAGGTTTTGGATCCGTACCGATGAGTATAAGGCTTGCTTTGCAGGTTCGATCCCTGGAGAAGCATTTTGTCTTCAAATCGCCTTGTCTCTTACGATACGCCTCGGCTCCGGACAGTGGATGAATCAGACGAGTAAAGAACGACCACCGAGTTATCTCGCGATAGCCTCTGCATTGTTGGTCCTCTACGTGGTATGGGGCTCGACGTATCTTGCCATTCGCGTAACCCTCGAGACCCTTCCTCCGTTCCTCATGGCGGGTTCGCGTTTCGTAATAGCCGGAGTGGTATTAGGGGCGATCGCACTTGGTACAAACAGCTTTCGGGCCAGTTGGCGCCAGTGGAGAGAGAGCCTGATCACGAGCTCGTTGATGCTGCTGGCGGGTAATGGTCTGGTTTGCTGGGCTGTTCAGGAGGTTCCATCCGGGATTGCGACGTTGATGGTGTCGGCTAATCCCTTTCTTTTTGTATTATCCGAATGGATCATTTCCTGCAGTCAGAGCCGACTCGGACGAGGTGACAAACCGACTATCGCGACTCTCATCGGATTGTCCTCCGGTTTTGCTGGTCTTTGCTTATTGCTGCTCCAGAGAGATAGCTATGCGGGGATGGATGCAATTGATATTCGTCGTCTACTAGCAATCCTGCTGGCATGCATTTGCTGGACGATAGGCTCTCTGTATACCAAGTATTCGTCTCACTCGAGCGAACCTCTCGCCGGTTCTGCCATGCAAATGCTCTGTGGTGGTTTCGGGTTGCTGGTTACGGGTTTTTCGTTCGGTGAATGGGCAACCTTTGACTGGAAAGGTGTATCCTCTCGGTCGATCTACGCATGGATCTATCTCGTAGTCGCTGGCTCACTGATTGCCTACACGACCTATCTTTGGGCGATGAAGCATTGCTCACCGACTTTGGTTTCGACGTATGCATATGTCAACCCGGTGGTAGCGGTATTCCTCGGATGGTGGTTGCTTGATGAAGTGATAGGCCCCCGAACGATCCTCGCTGGCTCTCTGATTGTCGCCGGAGTCATCATCATTTCCTGGAGTAAATTTAGAGCGCGAGCTACCTCGAACAGTACCGAATCGAGTTAGCAAGATGCGCTAGAGTGTCGATGGGGCGAAAGCATGGATGGTGGATACTTTTTTGTACAACCCGTAGGCAACAGGGCCCTATTTTTAACGAGACCCATCATGCAGAAGCGGCAATGCGAGCGTAGGAGTTCCCGTTTTTCTGCAATGCGACGGTATCGCTAACCACTGGCCGTGCTGCGCTGCCAGTGGAGTCATCGCAGGAATTGCGTGAGCCATCCTCAGAGCATCGTCGGCATGGCTATCAGCACCGTATGTTGATACAGATGCAGGTAAATGATTCCTCTCTTCCGCGTTCCGAAACGAGTGGCCAGGGAGTGGCAGATAATTGCGGAGCACGGCCTCGAGGGATTCCGAACGCTGCACCTCACGAGAACTGGTTCCAGGAGGGAGGATAATCCGCGGTAAATTCCAGTCGCTCAGCGGTTTGCGGGTGATAAAAGACTAAGGAACGCGCATGCAAGGCAATCGGAGCTTGTCGGAATTCACCCTGTTCAAGTGTCTTAGTGCTTCCGTAGAGCGTATCTCCAACAATGGGCGCTTGCCGGTGGGCTAACTGTAGACGGATTTGGTGCATACGGCCTGTTTCCAACTCAATCTCTACCAAACCCAACGGCGAGTCTTGCTGAAGCTGAGTCGTGCGTCTTATGAATCGAATAGTCAGTCTAGCTTCTCGGGCTCCCGAATCAGAAAGTTGGCAGATCTCTCCCCTGGATTCATTCGGGATCTTTCTGAGGTAGTCGACGCATGTGAGGGCGTTTTCGGTATCCAATTGGCTCGCGAAAGCTAAGGGAAGATCGATCACAGCGTGATACTTTTTCAGAACTTTGCGCGTTGCGAATTGCTCGCTCAGTCGACGAAGAGATCGCTGATTTCGGGCGACTACCAAAACACCCGTCGTCACGCGATCCAGGCGATGAGGAATTCCAACAAAGGGGGTTGTGCTAGATGGACTGCTTTGTCGAAGATATTCGACCACTTTGGTCTGTACGGAATCAATCGATTCGACCGCTTGCGTCAAGAGATCCGATGGCTTGTTGATTACGATAAACCAAGGGTGTTCGAAAAGGATTTCCATCGTGAACCGAGACCGCTGTACATAAAAAAACGAGAAGCACCGGCCACGAATCGAGTCATCATGACTACGAGTTCTGTGTGCTTCTCGTTACCATCATGATCCAACATTCACACACAACGGTCAATAGGGCTAAACCAAAAGCGCATGAGCGGCGATTCATCGATCCATTTCGTCACTGGCAAGTTAGCAGAAGCAGCACTGAGAGAGGTCGTAGCAACTCTCGCTAACAAGTTGCACTTCAGCTACACGATCGATGTATTGCCAATCACCGTAGCTGCATTGATGACTCCAAAGTGGGTGCTGAAGCACATCCAGATTCCACCTGGAACGACGCGCGTGGTCCTGCCAGGATATCTCGTCCATGGTCTGGAGGAGATGCGTGCGGCGTTGGGTCCCGGTGTCTCGGTAGAATGCGGTCCTAAAGATGTACGAGACCTACCAGTCATGTTCGGTCGTAAACGGCATATCGGTAGCGACTACGGCCAGCACTCCATCGAGATCATCGCGGAAATCAATTATGCACCTCGGCTCACCCGGGAAGATTTGGTTCGGTTGGCGAAAAAACATATCAACGATGGTGCCGACCGAATCGATTTGGGGTGCGAGCCCGCAGTTCGTTGGTCAAACATGGAGGATTCGATCAAAACACTGCGTGAGCTAGGGGTTGCATTATCGATCGATACATTCGATGCTTGGGAAGCCGAAACTGCTGCGAAGGCGGGTGTTTCCTTAGTCTTGTCAGTAAACTCGTCGAATCGCGAACAAGCAGTCGATTGGGGAATCGAAGTCGTGGTTGTCCCCGAATTGAATGGGGACTACCTCGCGAGTTTGGAGCAAACAGCTGAATTCCTCACACGGAAGGGGGTTCCCTTCCGTTTGGATCCAATTCTCGAACCGATCGGTTGCGGATTCGCGAAATCCCTCGAGAGGTATCTGCGCACACGTGATGCTTTTCCAGAGGCCAGCATGCTGATGGGGATCGGCAATCTCACCGAGCTGACCGATGTAGATTCCGCAGGAGTGAATGTCTTGCTGTTAGGGATCTGCGAGGAATTGCAGATCCGCAGCGTTTTAACCACCGAGGTGATCGCTTGGGCTAGGTCGAGCGTTCGCGAGTGTGCGATTGCTCGCGCTCTAGTCAACTACGCCGTCCGGCACAGAATACCTCCCAAGCATTTGGAGGAGCGGCTTATCATGCTGCGAGATCCTAAAGGCTCCACCTATTCCGAATTCTCCATCGCTCAGCTTGCAGCCGCAATCAAAGACAACAATTACCGAATCCTAATCGATGATTCCCAGATTCACCTTCTTAGCGCCGATGTACACATCCGAGGTACGGACCCCTTTGCGATGATGCAGGAACTCATGACGCTGCCTCAATCGAGAAACGTGGACGCTTCCCACGCATTCTATTTAGGGTTTGAATTGTCCAAAGCGATGACGGCCCTGACGTTAGGAAAACGCTACGACCAGGACGAGGCGTTACGTTGGGGCATGCATACAAGACCTGAAAAACATCATCGGCTCGCGCGGAGCAAAAGGCGGTTGGAGAATCCGCCTCCGAAGGACCAGGAATCAGACTAATCTTCCCCTCCCGCAAATCGTTTCCGAGTCGAGGTTCCGAGGATGAGGCATGCAGAGGACCATGACGCTGCCAGCCAGTAGATCGCGACTCTCTCGAACTAGATCCTCACGAAGATTCGGCGACGGAAAAGCCAATACAGGATCCACCAAAAAACAAAAAGGGTTAGCACACCTAGTAAAAGATTGGTCACGAAATCCCCTTTGGCTGGATCGATCCCCACGATCGAAGCGATCTGACTCGAACACCCGCGTATCGTCGATCCGAAATGCCGTTGCAAGGCATCGATCGTCCACTTTTCCATGGTCCATGACATCACATACGCGACGATCGAATTTGCACCCACCACAAGGAACGGAAAAGCCCACCGGGTCCATCCGATTCGATCGCACAGATATCCCAGACAAGCCAACCATAAAAAACAAATGCCACCGCTCCATAATGTCCACGAGGGTGTCCAAATACGCTTCACGATGGGACAGATGCCCGCTCGCTCCAGGCCGTACGCACATGCCATCATCACGATGCCAGCCGCAATGAGCATCAAAAACTTTTTGCTCCACGACCAGTCGGATTGGAGCGTTCGCCCAGCAAGCAGGCCGAGGATCATGGTTCCGAGCGTTGGTATGAAACTCAGAGTTGCGTAACCACCACCGGAAAATTCAAAGGGTTTCTCGCGCGGAAAGAGATTCATCCACCACTGATCGAATGCCCAGGCCAGATTCGAGTTCTTGTTGAAGTGGGTTAAGAACCCTTCCTTCCAATGGTGCGGCCAATCATTCGGTACTCCAACGGACGAATACGAAAAGTCCGGGGCGGGCGATGGATACAAAATAAACGCGAGCCAGTAACCCGAGAGCAGGACCGTTAGAAAGCATACCAGCCATCGGGTTGAGAGGAATGAGACGAGAAACGCGATCCAGTAACCCAACCCAATCTGGGTCAGAGTGTCATCAAAGGTGAAATTCGTGGAGGGTTTACCTAGACTTCTCAAAAAAATACCGAGGAAGACAAGGGTCAGGCTGCGGCCTAGCGCGTGGAGCAGCATTTCCCGCCTGCTTTGCCCCTTGGATGCTCGCATGGCGATCGAAAAGACCATGGAAACCCCAACCAAAAACGTGAAGCTCGGCTGGATCATGTCGTGAAGGGAACAGCCCGTCCATTCAACATGGGTTACATGAAACCGTATCCAGTCGGCGATTTTTCCAACGGCTGTCTCTCCGTCGAAAACTTTTCGAATCTTCTCCAAATGGAGGACTTCGGCCAGCATGAGAAACATGACCATCCCACGATACACGTCGATACTCGCGACGCGATTCGTTGTCTCCAGTCTCCGGTCATCCACAGTTCGGTCTCCGCAAATCGATTCAGAAAAGCCCTAGGCTAACGAAAGACGAAAGCATGAGGCAACCAGAGGGCCCCTCCACCTTCAGCAGATAAACCTAAATTCTAGGCGCGCCGCCCGTCATCCCCGCGCTCAGACTCCGCAACAAGCCCATATCGACACGCCGGAGCAAATACTGCCTTGCAGCGGAAGCCATCCGAAAATTCCGTCTCCACCCCTGAGGCGATGCGCTCGGATGGAGATCCGTTCGGTCTCTTGCAGAGGGTATTCCCTCTCTAACAGGCAAACCGAACAACACACGGCTCCAACCACTACCATTGCCTTAAAATATTAAGGATGAGGGACTTAGGCTCTTCGTTTGGATCAAAACGGAATCGGTGGGAAGCGATCCCCCATTTTTCGCAATGCAGCTTGTCAAAAATAGAGGTGTGGCTAAACTTCCTTGGAAGACGCCAGTTCTTCGGAACCCTCCCGAGTTAAACGTTATGGATTTGCCATCCCATCGAAATGATTCGCCTATCCGACCAGTCGACCAACTGGTTTTGGATATTTTACGCCGAGAGGAAGGTCTGTCGATCCAGGATTTGATGGAGCGTCTCGAGGTGACAGCGACCGCCATCCGCCAGCGGGTCGATCGACTGGAGGAGTACGGTTATATCGAACGCCGGAAGCAAACAGTCGGTCGCGGTCGCCCATCCTTTACCTATTTTTTGACGGACAAAGGATGGCGGCAGGCGGGTGTTACCTACAGTGATTTGGCAATCTCGCTTTGGAATGTGATTCAATCCTGCGAGCAGCCCGGCATCAAATCGGAGATCGTCAATCGTGTCGCACAGCGCATGGGAGAGATGTTCCGCACGATGCTGCCGGATGCACCGCTTCAAGAGCGGATGAGGATCCTCGCGGGCTTACTCAGCAATCGCAAGGTGCCTACGACCATGTCCGACGGTCTTGGGTTACCCGTGCTGGAAGTTCATGCTTGTCCGTATCCTGATCTTGTGTCCGATGGGCAGGATCGATCGGTCTGTCATTTGGAACAGATGGCGCTGAGCAACGCACTCGGCCATCGGGTCGAGTTATCCAGATGCCGATTAGACGGGCATGGATGTTGTCAATTCACCCCTGTAGAAGCCACTAGCTCCCCGACCTCCTCCGCAACGAACCACGCAGCTGCCACAAATCCGTAACCCTTGAACCATCGTTTTCATTTCACCTTTTAGTATTCGCAATGTCACATACTCTTAAGATCGAAAACCTGCATGTCTCCGTCGAGGGGAAACCTATCCTCCGCGGTGTGAATCTCACCATCAACTTCGGTGAAACGCACGCGCTGATGGGGCCAAACGGCTCTGGCAAAAGCACTTTGGGCCTCGCAATTGCCGGTCATCCCAACTACGAGATCACGGAAGGCTCGATCCTACTGGACGGTCTCGACATCACGGAGTGGGAGGCGGATCAGCGAGCTCGTTCGGGGATTTTTATGGCCTTTCAACGACCCGTTGCTATCCCCGGGGTCAAGACAGCGGATTTCCTTCGGCATGCGACCACGAACGTGCGGCGTCCTGAGCGGAAAGAGGGTGAAGACCTGATTCCGATGCGGGAGTTTCGCAAGGAGCTGAAATCCAAGATGGAGCAATTGAAAATCGACTCCGAATTCGCGCGTCGTTACGTGAACGATGGGTTCTCGGGCGGTGAAATGAAGCGTTCTGAGATTTTGACGATGGCGATGTTGTCCCCCAAGTTCGCGATCCTCGATGAGACAGACAGCGGATTGGATGCGGATGCCGTGCGTCTGGCCAGCGCTTCGATCGCTGAGATCGGTAAAGACAAGATGGGGTTGTTGATCATCACTCACCACGACAAGCTGCTGGAGCACAATCCTCCTCAGTTCACCCACGTCATGCTGGGTGGACGCATCGTAGAAACAGGCGGTCCTGAATTGGCTCGTGAACTTCACGACCACGGTTACGAACGCATTCGAAAGACATATCCAGATGCTGATGCTGCCAACCAAGAAATGGTTGCCAAGGAAGAACCCGTTTCGGTTTGATTCTGTGGATCCTTGGAGAACTTTCTAGCTAGTTTTCCAGGGAGCAAGTTCAAGCACTTCGATTTTGTCTCAAAAAATACTCCAATTAGATATAGAGAACGATATGTCAGCGGACCTCGTGACCAGCACGGATGAGTTCGGAGAAATCAACAAATACGATTTTCGGACCAATAGCAAAGCCGTCTTCAAAGCCCGCAAGGGTATCGATGCGGAAATCGTTAATCAGATCTCCGAGATGAAAAATGAACCCGAGTGGATGCGTCAGTTTCGTCTCAAGGCCTTGGAGATCTTCCATGCGAAACCAATGCCCACGTGGGGTGGATCGATCGATGTCAATTTCCAGGATATCTTCTACTATCTAAAGCCGACGGATAAACAGGGGCGAACATGGGACGAAGTCCCTCAGGAGATCAAAGACACGTTCGACAAACTGGGGATTCCTGAAGCTGAAAAGAAATTCCTGGCGGGAGTGAAGGCGCAGTTTGAAAGCGAAGTCGTGTACGGCTCGCTGAAGGACGATCTCGCAAAACAAGGGGTGATCTTCACCGATACCGACACGGCCATCAAAGAACATCCTGACTTGGTGCGCGAGTACTTTGGAACGATCATCCCCTCCACCGACAACAAGTTTGCAGCCTTGAACTCGGCTGTTTGGTCAGGCGGATCGTTCATCTATGTCCCAAAGGGAGTCAAGATTGAGTTCCCCCTGCAAGCCTACTTCCGAATCAATGCGGAAAACATGGGCCAATTTGAACGGACCTTGATCATCGTCGACGAAGGTGCCAGCGTTCACTATGTCGAGGGCTGCACCGCTCCGATGTACTCCTCAGAGTCGTTGCATTCTGCGGTTGTGGAAATCATCTGCAAACGCGGAAGTCGTTGCCGATACACAACGATCCAAAACTGGGCGAATAACATTTACAACTTGGTCACCAAACGCGCAGTAGCTTACGCGGATGCGACGATGGAGTGGGTTGACGGAAATCTGGGCAGCAAGCTCACGATGAAGTACCCGGCCGTATACATGATGGAACCGGGAGCACGCGGTGAGATTCTCTCCATCGCTTTTGCTTCCGCTGGGCAACACCAAGATGCAGGAGCCAAGTTGGTTCACGCAGCCCCACATACAACCGGTCAGATCATCAGTAAGTCCATTTCGAAAAACGGTGGGCGTAGCAGCTACCGCGGTTTGGTTCGTGTCGAACGAGAAGCCAAAAAATCGAAGTGCAATGTGGTCTGCGACGCGCTCATTCTCGATCCGAAAAGTCGTAGCGATACCTATCCTTACATCGAGATTTTGGATCAGGATGTCAGCGTCGGGCATGAGGCGAGTGTTTCCCGAATCGGAGAGGAGCAGATGTTTTACCTGATGAGTCGTGGGCTCTCCGAGGCTGAGGCGAGCACGATGATCGTCAACGGATTTATCGAACCGCTCGTCAAGGAACTCCCCATGGAGTATGCCGTTGAAATGAACCGCTTGATTCAGTTGCAAATGGAAGGTTCGGTGGGCTAACGTGGGTACGACCATTGAAAAGAAAACCGTCAATTTGGGGGCTTTCGGACACGATGGCTTTGAGGATTTTCTCACTCGTCGAATCGATGCTCATTGGCTGACCGACTCTCGGCGTTCCGCTTGGTCCCAGTTTGCCGAGATGGATTGGCCGAATCCACGCGATGAGAATTGGATGCGTTCCGATCTCCGAGGCTTTCATCTGGACCGTTATCGGCCCACCGATGAGAACCAGACTCCGCGTGGGACGAATGCTCCGGTTCGCCTCCTGCAAGGAGTCGATATTGGTGGTTCGATTCAAAGCGTCAACGGAGTCGTGACCGCCGAAAAGATAGACGACGGTTGGAAGGAGCGGGGTGTTCGGTTCGGTTCGCTTTCACGACTCGCGCGGGAATGTCCAGAGTTGGTTCAAAAGCACCTGTATTCGCGGATAAACGTCTGCGCGGATCGGTTCGCCGCACTGCAAGCTGCCATGTGGACCGATGGGTATTTTCTCTACGTTCCACGTAACGTTGTGATCGACAAACCGCTGCACATTCATGCCGCGATGGCGGATGCAGGAGTCGATCTGACCCACACGCTCGTAATTCTCGACGAGGGAGCAGAAGCTACCGTGCTTTCCGAATGCAGCAGTGAATCGGATATGGCTGGGGGCTTCCATTGCGGCGGGGTCGAATTGATTTTGGGTGCCAGGTCCAAGCTGCGCTACGTTAGTCTCCAAGATTGGGGCCAAAAGTTATGGCACTTCGCGCACGAGCGTGCGAGCGTCGGGCGTGACGCGACCATCCAGTGGACCGTCGCGGCGATGGGGTCGCGTTTTGCCCAAGTCGACCAACAAGTGGACATGGTTGCCCCGGGAGCGAGTAGCTTTGTCAATGGAGTTATGTTCACTCGAGACAAGCAGCATTTGACCTTCAACACCATCCAGCGACATTGCGCTCCCCATTGCACCAGCGATTTCCTCTACAAGTCGGTGCTACAAGATCGATCACGCACGGTGTGGCGCGGGATGATCAAGGTGGACGAAGGAGCCGACAAAACCGATGGATATCAACGGAACGACAATCTCATGCTTAGCGATCATGCGAGAGCCGATTCCATTCCTGGACTCGAAATCAAGGCTGATGACGTACGCTGTACCCACGGGAGCACCAGCGGACGTGTGGATGAAGAGCTGATTTTCTATGCTCGCTCGAGGGGGTTCACGAGGAAAGAAGCGATTCTCATGATCGTCACCGGTTTCTTTCAGCAGATTTTCGACCGAATTACGATCGAGTCTGTCCGAGACGCGCTCGGTGCTGCGATTGCTCGTCAGGTGCGACAATACGAGTAGCCGCTCAACCCTGGATTGAGCGTTGCGAACTAAGTTTCGTCCTGATCTAGTCATTCTCTATTCAAGAAATATAAATTCATCGTCGTGTACCACTTTGCTTGCAACTTTTCTAATCTGACCCCGAACGTACCCTATTCGGCTGAGATAGAGGATCGATTTGTGATGATCACGCTGATCGATGGCGAGGTCTACTGCATAGACGACACCTGCACACATGACGGAGGTACGCTCGGAGACGGAGAGGTGAGCGGTCACTGCATCGCATGCCCCCGACACGGCGCTAAGTTCGATCTTCGGACCGGCGATGCATTGAGCATGCCTGCGACAGAACCCACGGTTTCCCATGAGGTGAAGATCGAGGATGGCAAGGTTTTCGTCAAACTCAACGATTGAAGGATGGAGGTACTATGATCACTGAAGACCATGTGCGTGAGCAATTAAAGCAAGTCATCGATCCGGAACTCTTCGTCAACATTGTTGACCTGGGGCTGATTTACGTGGTCGATATCCAGCCGGGCGACGAGGAAAAACAAAACGTCGCAGTCGAGATGACAATGACGAGCCCGATGTGCCCTGCGGGCCCTCAATTGGTTGCTAACAGTCGGCAAGTGATCGAGGCCATCGAGGGGGTCGGAACGGTCGATATCAAAGTGGTGATGGACCCACCCTGGACGCCGGATAAAATGACCGAAGAGGCCCGCGATCAACTCGGGATATTCTAGTAACGATGCTCTCCTCGATCGCGGAACTGCAAGAAGAGTTCCAGGACCTAGAAACTCCCGAAGAACGTATTCAGTATCTGATTGAATTAGGTCAATCCATTCCAGATCTGCCAACCGAGTTCTGCACCGAGCAGTACCGGGTCGTCGGGTGCCAAAGCATGGTCTGGTTCGTTCCAAACTGGAATGGTTCGAGCTTTGATTTTCAGGGTTCGAGCGATGCGCCGATGGTACGAGGTTTGGTGGCAGTGCTTCTCGCTGCGTACTCCGGAAAAACTCCGCGTGAGATTATCGATTATCCGATCGAACAGGTCTTTGAAACGCTTCACCTTCGTTCTTTCCTGTCCCCTCTGCGGAGCAATGGGCTCAACTCGATGATCAAGCGTATTCGAGAATACGCAGGGGAGAAGCTGACGGGCGATCACATTCGGTTCGATCGAACTCCGAGAGCGAAGCGTGCGGACTTCGGGCCGGTCCTCGAGAAACTAGATTCGATTCGTGCCGACTTTCCGATCCTCCAGGAGCAACACACTTCGGGAGTTCCTGTCGCTTATCTGGATAATGCCGCATCGTCGCAGCGCCCCTTGTCGGTGATCGAGACGATCTCCCGTTTGTACCGAACCCATTATTCCAACGTACACCGTTCCGGTCATGAGTGGGGTAGTCGAACCACCGAGTTGGTGGAGGCTAGTCGCGAAGCCGTTCGTAGCTACATCCAAGCGGAATCTACGGATGAAGTCATCTTCACTCATGGCTCGACAGCATCGATCAATTTGATTGCACACTCTTGGGGTAGAGCTAATATCCGAGAAGGAGACGAAATCCTACTCAGCGAGATGGAACACCATTCGAACATCGTCCCATGGCAACAGCTCTGTGCCGAAAGGGGATGTAGGATTCGTTGGATCCCCATTCGAGAGGATTTTACGCTAGATCTGCAATCTCTCGGACAGCTGCTCAACGAGCGAACAAAGTTGGTCGCATGCACCGCTGTCTCGAATGTTTTAGGAACCATCAATCCCATCCAGGAGATCGTCTCTCTAGTGCATCGCACCCAGGCAAGGGTACTCGTCGATGCTGCGCAGGCAGTGCCGCACGGTCCGATCGATGTACAGAAATGGGATGCGGATTTCGTCGTGTTCAGCGGGCACAAGATGCTCGCGAGCACCGGCGTTGGCATTTGTTACGGCAAACGCATCCTCCTCGAGAGCATGCACGGCTGGCAGGGAGGTGGCAACATGATTAAAAGTGTGACATGGGACGGTTTCACCGAAGCCGGTCTGCCGCATCGTTTTGAGGCAGGAACCCCTCCTATCGCCGAGATCGTCTCGATGAAGCCCGCGATCGACTACCTTGAAAATATCGGTGGCCAACGTCTTATGGAGTATGAGCGTGTGCTGGTCGCACATGCCTCCGCAGGCTTAGCGCGGATCAAGGGCGTTCGTACTTTCTCGCCCTCCATCGAAAGGAAAAGTGGAATACTCTCGTTCGTCGTCGATGGATTGCACGGCGAAGAGGTAGCTCGATTTCTAGACGCGCGTGGGATCGCGGTACGCACCGGACATCATTGCGCTATGCCTTTGCATTCGAAATTAGGAATTCCTGTTAGCTGCCGCGCTAGTTTTTACTTTTACAACACACTTCAAGAAGTCGATCGATTCGTCGCAGCCGTCGCCGATGCATCGAAAACGTTGAGCCACTAGAGCTTTCTATTGTGAGCAGGATACCGGATAGCTCGCGCAGTTCCGCTTTTCTTGTTTTCCGATATCGGATTGCTCGCGCAATTCCCTTTTTATTGCGTACTACCCAGTCTCATTATGATCGTGCTGGGTGGCACGACCCTGAGCAACGCGAAGGGCGTGGGCCGATCACGCAGGACACCGGACTGCCCTCGCATTTCCGCTTCTATTACGCACGACCTCATCGACTGCACGCCGAGCATCACTAGCCGCCCAGAGGATTTTTCACTTACGCTCGCTGCACCATTGCCAATCCATCACTATCTATGCTGATGTGATCGAGCGTTTGTGAACATGCGAATGCACCGAACTGTTTAGCGACTTCCCATGTCAACACCTAAATAACGATCTGCGATTCCACCGACCGATTCGTCAAATTTTTTTAGATCGCGTCTGTCTCCCAAATAGGGGGGCTTATTGGCTTTCGTGCCAAAAATCACTCGATCAATTTCAGTCCTTTCGATGCGAACCGTTTTGCTATCATGCCTGTCCGTTGGGTGGATGCAATCGATGGTCACGATTTAGATGGAGCGAATGACGATGCGTCTTCCCACAAAGGGGGATTCAAGGAGGTGAGATAGTTACTTGAAACGGGATCGGCCCCAGGCTTGCGAGTTTTTATCGCTCTACAAGGGGGGGCTTCTTTTTCATCGATCCGCTGTCATCGCCATTTGGATGGAACATCGACTCTCAGTCAGCAACAGACATTGAATACATGGAGGAACAAAAATGGATTCACGTTCAAATCCAACGAGAAGAAAATCACAGGTACGAAAGGTCGCGAAAGAGCTGAAGGATGGTCTACGATTCGATCCGACGGATCCTAGTATTTTGCGTACGCTTTCACGGGTAGAGATCCCGACGACAGATCACTGTCACTACGTGTCGGGTACACGACACCCGACCTGGGAGGGGATAAGGGAACTAACGATGGAGCCAGGTGCTGGTTCGATGGTCCTCCCTGCTACGATTGCTTTGGTCAATGAAAATCCGTTAGATCGGCTTTCACGAGGGGCGATCTACGCGCAGGATCTTGTATGGCAGAGTGAAAAGCGTGCGATGCACACAATGGTGATCGGACCGACAGGTGCTGGGAAAAACACAACGGTTATCGATCCTCTTCGTTACTCCGCCATTCAGGATCCATATCAGACCGTAGTTTCGTTCTCGCTCAAGAGTAGTGATTATGGTCCGGTCCGTCGATTGTGCAGTCGTTTTAAGAAGCGACTGTATGTTATCAATTTGAATGATGCGAATCGCAGCAATGCTTGGAATCCGTTGGACGTTGAAAATATCGATGAGGCAATCGATGTTATTCGTCGGTTCGCAGACTCGGTCCGGAACCCTCACTCCAATGAATCCGAATTTTGGACCCAATGGATCAAGACGGGAATGGCTGGTGGATGGGAGGCCGGGTATCGATCGTTTCCTGCGTTGTATCGACTCTTCACACTTCCGTTAGACAAACTCATTGCGACGCTCCGGACACACAAAAACTCGAGTTCCATGCAATTAGCTGGGTTCCTAGAAGGACGATCTAGCAACGCGGAAACCGTTCTTGCGTCTATCGTAGCTGCAATGTCCAGCTTCCTGACCGAAAGCGTGATGCGAATCATGTGCGGAAGCGAGTGGAAGCTGGGGGAATTATTTCGCAAACCGATTTGCTTGCATGTGGAGATCTCGGAATCGCGGTTGGAAACGCTTTTGGTTTTGTATCAGATGTTTGCGAGGGCATTGACCGATGAACTGATCAATCTCGCCGAGCTGCGGCCTCGCAAAATGATCCCAGCAACGTTGTTCTATGACGACCTTCCGTCTCTCGGCAGAATTCTGACCCCCGCACGCATGATGACGATGCGTTCTCGAGGAATCGGTACAGTCTGCGGAGTTCAATCACTCGCTAGCTTGGAATCCATTTACGGTGGAGCCAGTGCCGCTCTCATCGACAATGTCCACACGAAGATCATTCTGCCGGGAGGGGTATCGCAGGATGCCGAATACTTTTCACAGGCCACGGGCATGCAGATGGTTGCATTACCCTGTTACGAAAACCAAAACCCCGTGTTTACCAATCGTCCACTACTCTCGGGAGCCGATATCCGAACTCCGAGTTACCACCATCCGCTTCTGGGGATGCCTGCTACATTTATCGTAGGTGCTACGACCTTCCAAGCTTACTTGCAGCGGACTTATGAGCATCCCGAGCTTGCGAGCATTCTTCGTGAAGCAAAGGGGATTTCCGGGCGCGAGCGATTGAGACGCAAACCGTTGCCCGCTCCTCAACCTTTGACGCTACTCCCTGAATGCACTTTTGGTCAAAACCCCTCGTCCCAAGGGATCACAAACACGAGGGGGTGGACGAGCGATCAGTTAGCTGAACTTCTCGACAAAGTGAAAAAGTATTCGTTGGGTTGGGCCAAACTGGATGAGGACGCACGACGATGGTGGTTGGAATTTGAGTTGCAAAACCGAAACCAATTGCACGTGGTTGTCCGTTTAGCAGAGGAACTGCAGGAACGGAAAGCAACGATTGACGAGCTGTATGAAACCTATGGCGAGTCTAAATCGACGAATATTCGAGCGAATCTACTCTATCTCGAATATCGCCGTATCGTTGCTGCGGAGCGAAAAGACCGTGAGCAGAAAAAACCTGATCGAAACGAAGAGGAGTCCGAGAACAGCGATCGCGAACCATTTTAGAGCGACCGAGAGGGAGATTCTTCGTCATCATCCTCGCTGTCAGCTATCGGCTGTATGAATCGAGTACGAGCAGTCGAAATGAGCGAAACCACAAAACGATTGCTCGAGCGCTCCGGCACAATGCTTTGCTCGAACTACCTCTCCTGTCGGTACTCGAGCGTCGCGTTGCTAGTGGAATCTTTGCAAGATCTAGGGATTCGCTTTCGGCGCTTGATAGTCCGGATTCAGCTGCATCGTCTGAGCTCCGACATCCGATCGCCATCGAGTTAATTGGTTTCGCAGTTCAGCGACCTTTTCTGGCATACTGGCACTCAAATCCTTTTGTTCCTCAATATCGTCGTGGAGATTGAACAGCTGAACACTCCGGTTTTCGAAATACTCGATCAGTTTGTAATCTCCTGCGCGAATCGCTCCACAGGGACTCTGCATGCCATGGTTACTGTAATGTGGAAAATGCCAAAAAAGAGCTGATCGATCGAGTTGTGCCGTCGGGTCCCGCATCAGTGGCACCAAGCTCAGACCATCGCGATGGAGATCGGAACGCAACGGCATACCTGCTGCCTCTAGAATGGTCGGAAAAAGATCGTTGCTAATCACCGGGGTAGTGTTCGTCGTGCCCTGACGCCCTTCACCCGGGAGATGAATGATCAATGGTACGCGAATACCACCTTCGTAGAGCCATCCCTTGGCTCCGCGCAACGGGAGATTGGATGTCGAAAATGCCAGGTCCAATTCCTCTGCTGCGATGGTTCGATTCGGACGACCGAAATTGGCTGCCGACATCCCTCCATTGTCCGAAAAGAAAACGATCATGGTATTGTTCGTCAAGCCGAGCGAGTCCAGTTTGGCGAGAATGCGACCCATGCTATCATCCATGGACGATACCATCGCCGCAAATTGTGCATTGTCTTGCGCTTGCTTGATCTTGACGGTTCGATTGGGAAGCACCCTATAGCCAGCCCATGCGGGCTTGCTGAGTCGGTTATCGAGTTCGGTGCGGGTTAGTGGCGGCTGGTCGTCTGGATTTCCTTCTAACAGATAAGGAGCGTTGGAGGTTGTAGGATTTTCCTTTCTTTTCGTATCGTACTTTTGGACGTAGTCAGCGCGTCCCTCAATCGGGTCATGCACTGCGAAATGAGAGAGGTAAAGAAAAAAAGGATTCTCCTTGCTATCCTCGATGAATCGTTCGGCCTCATCGGTCAGTCGATCCGTTAAATAATCACCGTCTTTCGAGTCGAGGCCGTCGAGTTGGAAAGGTGCATGAAAGCTGACCTTAGGCCAACCTTTATTCCAGCGTGGAATCTGAATATCAAAGCCTTGCGCCAAAGGACCAAACGGTTCCTCCCCGAGATGCCATTTTCCGATATGGGCTGTCCGATAGCCATTCATCTTCAGCAATTCCGCGAGGGTCACTTCGTTCAAGGGCAACTGCTGGGGGACAGGGGCATTCTTCAGTTTTTGAAATGGAAAATCCTTGCGACCAGGCAACCAATCGGTCAGTTGCAATCTGGCTGGATATTTACCCGTCATGATGCTCGCCCGAGTAGGTGAGCAAACATGACATGCTGCATAGGCGTGCGTAAACCGAATGCTCGTCGCAGCCAACCGATCGATATGGGGCGTCTCGTAAAAGGAACTGCCGTAGCAGCCTAAATCCTTCCATCCCAAATCATCAACGAGGAAAAAGATAACATTCGGTTGTTTTCCACTTGGCTCTCCCCAGCCAGTGGATTGCAAACAAGCAAAAAATAGGAGCAGGAAGCCAAATCGCATATTCGTTCGATCGCTAGGGAATCGTCTTTAGGAGAATCTATTTTTGCGTATGGTTCGCGGATTGCAACAAGAGACACCGATCGCATCGATCGCTCGTTCCGTAGACTCTTTTCAAAATCGCTGTTCCGATTCCATGATTATCCATTCCTGCCGATGGAGTGATTGCGTTTACGTGGAAGAACGTTTGAATTTCCCCTTGCGGTATTCATTGATTTCTGTGCAATGTACTGAATCGAAAACGTTGGATCTCCTCTCATACAGCTCAATTCTTAATGACCGTTACCCACGACTACGCTGCGTCCGGATGGCTGCAAGCCTTCATCGGAACTCAAGATCCAGCGTTGCAACAGCTTCGTATTTCTTCCAAAAAGCAGATCGATTCAATCGATATCCTGAGCAACTTGAGCACGATTCGTGAAAAAGCGGACGAGTTGGATGGAATTTTGGAGCAGCTTTGGGCTTATGCAAAACAAAACGAATTGGTTTGGCTTCTGCAGCGAGTTCCCGCGACGCAGCGCGATTGGGAATTGCCGATGGATGACCAATTTACCATTCATTGTGTTACCCCCCCGAAAATCGACAGCCCTCAGGATCTCGCGTGTGCGTTGGGGATTCGGGACTGGTCCACTCAAGTCGTCATGCGCATCCTTCGCAGCGATTTCGCAACTTGGCAACGAAAGGTTTCTCGTGTGGGCAGCGGCGCACCGATTGGCTTCACCGTCGCGACATCGGAGGCCCATATGATGGAGCTCCCCAGCGTAGCAAAGTGGAGAGCGAATCAGTGGGTGAACGGTGTTTGGGAAATCTCGATCGACGGGCAACCGAATATGAACGCGATCATTGAGGAACCGATCCACGTCAATCGCCCTGAACTTCAGCACTGCATGGATGATCTTACTATTGCGATCGAATGGGCTGACAACCATCTCCGCAAGAGCAAGAATTCCGCGAAAGCCGAATCGGACGGAGTTCCCTCCTGGATTCCTATGACGGACCCTCTATACGCGTTGCACGATACGTTGTATCTGGCAAATGGTCAAATCTCAGTCACTCGATCTTTCCGAACGATTTGGGAAGCTGTCTGGCCGGTTATTTACTGTCGTCGTCGGAAGCTAGTCCGTGGCCATTGCGAAATGCAATCGATTCGTAAGCATTTAGACCACGCCTTCGAAACCGAACCGAGCTTGGTCGCCTGGACTTTCTTGTTTGGAGAAATGCTATCCCAAATGTTTTTGGGGGATGGGATTGGGATCTCTGCGAAGTACCGCGTTTGAGCTCTCCTCCTGCGAGAGTATTTTGGGCTAGCTTCCTCGGCTCATGGAACTGGTGGGTAGATCAATGTTTTCGGCAGGGACGAGGATTTTTGAGAGAGTACCTACTCAACGTGCCCCGTTCCGCAAAGACAAATCGAACCCTGGCATAAACTCTGTTTTTCATTGAGTTCGCGCCGAACCGATGGCGTCTCTTCTGCCGACTCTCTAGAGGAATCAACGTGTGATACTCTTACAAAGCTTTCTTTTCGTTACAATAGTTATCCGGATCATTGTTGTATCGTGATCTCGTCCCAGTTGTTCTGATCCATCGTTCAATGGAGAGCATTCAAAGCGAAATGCTGTGCGTCACACGCAGGGGATTTCGCATGGCTGTCTATGGTTTTACTATCCATTTTTATTGCGGTCCTGTTGTTGTTATTGAACGGTTTTTTCGTTCTTGCCGAGTTCGCGGCGGTCAAGATGCGACCATCGCGTATCGAGGAGCTGGTTGCGAACCAGGTGCCCGGTGCTGGAGCTGTGCAGCGTGTCCAAGACCATTTGGATGAGTTTCTTTCTGTCTGTCAGCTCGGTATTACATTCGCCTCGATCGGATTAGGCTTTGTTGCCGAACCGGCGGTTGTTACGCTGATCGAACCGATTGTCAGTCTCTTCCTAGGGAGTACCGAGGATTCGCATGCAGCCTTTTTTACCGCTCACGGAATCGCCTTTGCAATCAGCTATCTATTCGTCAGCTATTTGCATATCTTGGTTGGTGAATTAGTTCCGAAAACGATTGCGATTCGACTCACAGAAGCTGCTTCGCTATGGACCGCTAAGCCGCTCATCGTATTTCGGTGGCTATTCTATGGCCCGCTCAAGTTGCTCAATGGATCTGCAACCCTTGTTCTGAGAGCCATGGGGATACGCAATGCGGGAGAGCATCAGGTTCACAGTGAGGACGAACTAAGAATTCTTCTTAGTGAATCCCATTCAGGCGGAGTGATGTCTTTCCGGCGTCTCCTCTTCGCTGAAAACGTGTTCGACTTAGGAGAGCTCCGGGCAAAAGATGCCATGCGCGTTCGCTCCCAGGTGCAATGCCTGCGGGAAGGGGTGTCCTGGGAAGTCAATCAAGACGTCATTCGCCGCTATCGATTCAGTCGTTATCCGCTCTTGGGGAAAGAGAATAATAAGCCGATAGGTATCGTGCACATCAAGGACTTGATGCTGAGCGAGCACACCGATCGAGATCTGAAGGCTGTCTGTCGTCAGTATCTGACCGTGCGAGAGGATCAACCGCTCGAGGCGCTCCTGAGTGAGATGCAGAAAAAGCGTGTTCACGTAGCTCTCGTTGAGGACGCGTCGGGCAGATGGACGGGCTTTCTAACGCTGGAGGATGTGATCGAGGAAATCATCGGAACAATCCGAGATGAGTTTGAAGACGAGGAGCAAGTCCAGCTAGCGACCGCCATCGACGAACGCTATGTCCACTTGGCCCTCGAGGGACAGGAAATCATCGATGTGGTTCGTATGGCAACCATGAGAACGAATGCGTGGGATTTGCCGGTCAGTAAAGAGCAAGTCGTAAAGGCCATCGACGATCGAGAGCGATCTGTTTCCACTTATCTCGGTAACGGCCTGGCGATGCCTCATGCTCGTCTTGCCGGCTTGCAGCATCCTGTCGTTATGTTCATTCGTTCGGAGGAGGGTGTTCCGTATCGCATGCACCGCGACAAGGCCTTCTTGATCTTTGTACTACTGACCCCGGCCGGACAACCTCGCGTTCACCAACGCTTGCAATCAATCATTGCGACCATCATGGACGAGAGCGAGTACATACCGGATCACCTTCGTAGCGCTGCAACTGCCGCAGAAGTCATCGAGATTCTTAGGACTGGGGAACAGGCGAGCCTCGATTGAACTAGTCCCAATCATTGGAGGTTCGAACTCGGCTAACGTGGTAAACGAACGCGAAAGCTAGCTATTGCCGTCTGCGAAACTGGCAGTGTATTAGGAAGCCGGTTCAGTCCTTCATGTTTGATTTCTCACGACGAAACCAAGAAAAGGATCAGCCCTTTGCGGCAAATCTGCCACAATCATCTCTCTCTCGGAAAAGTAGACAAGTACCGGACAATCAGGCAGGTGCCGGGCACGAAGCGAAGCGACTAGAAGCGTAGGCAAGTGAACTAGAAACAAAGCGAATCAACCTCTCAGGTCCGAACGGGCCGGCATTATGCATGCCGGGGTGACGCAGTCCCCCGGTCGCCGAGTAGGCAGGTGCCGGGCACGAAGCGAAGCGACTAGAAGCGTAGGCAAGTGAACTAGAAACAAAGCGAATCAACCTCTCAGGTCCGAACGGGCCGGCATTATGCATGCCGGGGTGACGCAGTCCCCCGGTCGCCGGGTCCCCACTCTTCCTAAGACCCGAATGGGCCGAAAGTGTAATGGTTCGCACAAGGCGCTGCTCACTTGGG
>JBBAXA010000070.1:0-24781 GCA_040396935.1 Pirellula sp. | reverse complement strand
TGGGTCAACGCTCTCGATGTCCTCGTGTTGATCAATCGGATCAACCGAACCGGTTCCGGTTATCTCCCCGGTTCCGCGGACAGTGTTCAATTCCTCTACGATGTCTCCGGAGACAACTTCCTCGATCCTCTGGATGTTTTGCAAATCATCAATTGGATCAATAGGTATCGAGGCCCAGAGGGAGAACCGTCCGCGGAGATGGATACGAATGAGCCTGCACATGGTTTGAGCTCAGACCGAGCCATGTTCGGCCGAATATTGACGGCTTCACTACCCAGCTTCGCTCCGATGCCTTCGTCGAATCCAATCGCTGAGACCGCCGAGGGAGAAGATGAGCTCGACGCTCTGCTATTCAACAGGTACGAAACTCAACTGAAATCAAACGCCGAATACTACGACGCTGTATTTGCCAATTGGAGTCCATCGGAATGGGATAATCGGTTACCCTTCTCCAGGTCGCGTAAAAACGGAAAACGGTGAAACAGGTCAGCTAGTGGCCCTGTGTGACAAATGCACAACTTTTCGTTCATGATTTGCTCTTTATCAATCCCTCTCAAACATCAATCAGGACTTAAAATGAAACGGTGGCATCTCTCGGTATTTCCAGTATTGATTTTTTCCACAGTGTTCGTCACACATCTGCGCGGACAGAATCCGTTTGATGAGACGGTGCGAGTTGCAGCTCACCTGGAACCCGCCATTCCGCGTACCGAACAATCGAAAGTAGCAAAGGACAAATTGGCGGCCCTTCGTGCGAAGACGGGAAGACCGCCCAATATTCTGGTCCTACTAGTCGACGATATGGGTTGGGGGGATATCGGCGCCAATGGAGGTGGTGTCGTGATCGGTGCACCGACGCCCAATATCGACAAACTCGCGCAGGACGGACTCCGTCTGACATCGGTTTATGCACAATCCACCTGCACACCCTCGCGAGCAGCCCTAATGACCGGCCGCTTTCCAACCCGAACCGGCCTTACCCGGCCACTTATGGCCGGGGAGGCTCTCGCAGTGAATCCTTGGTCCGATGAAGACACCGCAGCGAGGCTTTTATCCGCAGCGGGTTATCGTACAGCGCTCTCGGGTAAATGGCACCTCGGCGAAGCCGAGGGGACGCGCCCGCATGAAGTGGGTTATGATGAATACCTCGGCATTTTGGGCGTAGCATCCGAGATGACACAAGCAATTGATGCCCGCATCTATCCTGATCTCGTGCTTCGTCCCGAACGACGCGAGGCTCTTCGAAAGCTGGCGATCCCGGAAGTCACAACTGGCAAGAAGGGATCGGCTGCCCAAACAGTCAAAGAGATCAAAACTCCGGAAGAGATGGGAACCATCGACCAGATGTTTGCGGATTATTCCGCCGGCTTTATTCAGAAATGTGCATCGGATCGAAAGCCTTTCTACCTCATTCATGCGTTTTCTCGCGTCCACAACGACAACTACCCTGCTCCCGGTTACGCGGGTAAGAGTCCCGCAGGATTTCCTTACAAGGACGCGGTTACCGAGGTCGATGACATCGTAGGGCGATTGGTCCGTACGTTAAAGGAAACTGGACAACTAGAAAATACTCTGGTCTTCTTCACTTCGGACAATGGAGCCAATGAGGACGTATGGCCTGACTCTGGATTCCAGCCTTGGCGCGGCGGGAAAGGAACTACATGGGAGGGAGGAGTTCGTGTACCCGGTATTGCTTACTGGCCCGGAATGATCGCCCCCCGTCCCGCCAACGACGGACTCTTTGATCTGATGGACCTTTTCAATACATCGTTAGCCCTCGCGGGGATCAGCGACCAGATATCTAACAAGCGGTATATCGATGGAATTGATCAGAGCAGTTTTCTCCTCGCGGATAACGGTCAATCCGGCAGGCAGGCGGTGTTCATGTACGGAGACAACCGAACGGTGGCCATGCGTTGGAAAGAGTACAAGATCCATACCAGCGTCTACTTGACCCAGCAGCCGATGAGGAATCTCGATGAGTCCGTTCTCACTAGCACCGGGGATTGGCCTTGGGTCTACAACCTTTATATGGATCCCAAAGAGCAGCGAAGTACCGGGCACCGCTACTTCGAATGGGGCTTTGCAGCCATCAAGCCAATACTAACATCACACATCGCTACCTATTTCAAATATCCTCGCAAGAGCCTCGGACTCGAAACACCACGATAACCCACAAAGAAGCAACGAAATCATGTTCTCCCCATTCGATCGGATCCTTCGTAGCCATTCCGGCAACGCACTCGTCTCGACCGTATGCACTCTGGTCGTCAACGTGCTCGCCGGAACAGCTCTTTTCATTTATCGGCCATCACAAACCCATGCGATCGAGCGACCCAATATCGTCGTCATCATGACCGACGACATGGCACCCTTCGATGTCTCGGCCTACCATCGCGGTTTGGGAGCGGTCACGACCAAGAATATTGATCGGATTGCGAGGGAAGGCCTGATGATTTCGGACTACTACGCACAGCCGAGTTGCACGGCGGGTCGTGCTGCCTTTTTGACGGGGCAATATCCGATTCGAACAGGCTTGACCTCCGTGGGGCAACCAGGCTCGCCGATTGGTCTTCGCTACGAGGATGTGACTCTGGCTCAACTGCTCAAAGCCCAAGGCTATGCAACGGCCCAATTCGGGAAAAGCCACGTCGGAGACCGCAATGAGTTTCTGCCTACGGTCCATGGATTCGATGAGTTCTATGGGTTTCTCTATCACCTAAACATGATGGAGATGCCAGAGCAACCTGAATTTCCTCCACAGCCTAACTACCCAGGCCGACCACGTAACGTGATTCACTCCATCGCGAGCAACATAAAGGACTCCACCGTCGATCCACGATGGGGTATGGTTGGCAAGCAGACGATCACAGATGAGGGAGCTCTTGGGGCGCAAAGACAAGAAACCTTCGATGACGAGGTACTGAAACGATCCCTGGTATGGGTGAAGAAAAGCGTAGACAGCAAGACTCCATTTTTCCTATGGTTCAATCCCTCCCGCATGCACCAGCAGATCCACGTTTCCAAAGAGTGGGCCGGAAAAAGTGGCCATGGTGCCTATGCCGATGCGGTCCTGCATCTGGATACGATTGTCGGAAAACTACTCGATGCGATCGATGATCATAAAATCCGAGAGAATACGATCGTGGTCTTTACCTCCGACAATGGTGTCAACCTGGCTCACTGGCCGAGCGCGGGAACCGCATCGTTTCGCGGTGAAAAGGGAACAACTTGGGATGGTGGGTTCCGTGTGCCCGCCCTCGTGCGATGGCCTGGGCATATTCCTGCGGGAGCATGGACCGGCGAATTGATGTCCTCCGAAGATTGGCTACCAACGTTGATGACAGCCGCTGGGGTTCCAGACGTCAAGGAAAAACTATTGGCTGGCATGAAAGTCGGCGATCAGGAATTCAAAGTCCACCTGGACGGTTATGACCAAACCGAAATGCTGACCAACTCCGGTGCATCGCGCCGTAAAGAATTTTTCTTCTACGCAGAGAGTGAACTCAATGCATTTCGCGTGAAGCAATGGAAGATTCACCTCGCGATTAAAAATGCATGGCTCAAACCATCGGAAAAGGTCCCCAGTGGATTGCTCCTCGATATCAAAAACGATCCTTTTGAACGAACGCCGGAAACTCCGGGGCATTTCACGTGGATGAAGGAAAAAACCTGGGTCGTACCCCAACTCGCCGGACCATTTTTGAATCATCTCAAGAGTCTTAAGGAGTTTCCGCCTCGACAAGCGGGTACGGGAATTGGCGCTCAAACTCTAGGCGCTGAATAGCAACGTACCCGAGCAGGTGCGATCGATGCACTCCTAACTCAAGCATTCGATAACCCGATTGCAGAGCAACGTCTACTGAATAGATCCGCGATGGGAATCTTCGGACTTCCTGACCGAGAGAAATGGGACAAAGGCGGCTATGCAAGGCTCATCGATGAAATAGTCTCCTCTCGTGTGTCCCCCCGGAATAAAACCAGGGGGACCCCCTATGCGCTCTCGCCTATCTGCCCTCGTGCCTTCCCATGAGCCTGCCTAGGGGGGAGGTAACAACTGACTGCATGCACGAATCATAGCCGCCAATCGTTGGCTCCTCTGGCATAAAGCCAGTGGCCAGATGTGCTATCGCCTGTTTAGGTTCTCGCCCCAATTCACGCGACCTAAAAACGCACATCGGCGACAGCGTGCACGTTGATACCGCAACCCAGAACCAGATACGCAAACGATTCGCCGAAAAGACAAGCGAACTTCTGAAGAATTAACGGAGCCAGTTGCTAGAAGTCCAGGGTTCGAAACCCGATCCCTCACGGGCTTCCAGGTTGTAAGATCTTAAGCCATGTGCTCCTTGAGCTTCGACAAGGCCACTTCGGAGCCTCGACAGGCCGCGGTTCCCCTCGCAGATCAAACTTCAGTACCCCCGACAGGATTTGAACCTGTGACCTCAGCTTTAGGAAAGCCGCGCTCTATCCAACTGAGCTACGAGGGCAAACCAGTACCACCACCCGTTCCAAACAAAAAGTCCTACCTGACAGTGGCCTTTCACTTGGCACGGACGATTCGCGTACCCACTCGCCAAAATTGTAGGCCATCTTCGCGCTTTTGGGGAGTCAGCACCGAAGACCTTCCATCCGTAACAACCCATTAGAGCTTGCTCGTTTCGCACTTCTGGTTTGCAATACCAGTTCTTTCGTAGTCTGTTGAGATCTGCCCCAAGGTCCCATCCCAGGCTACCCACCCGATCGAACCCCCTCGCGGGATCCCATGAGCAACCCGTCTCAAGACCCAACTCCCGATTCGGAAACCATCTCACTCGCCGAATCATCTGTAGCGCACCGGATCATGGATGCAAATCTCAATCGCGCGCTGGAAGCCCTGCGAACACTCGAAGACTTGATGCGATTTCGAGATCATCCCACAGCGCAATTCGAATTCAAACGCCTGCGACACCAGTTGGCTATGGCTATACAACCATGGAATCAAATCGCTCTTTTGACGTCGCGAGATGCTGACGGCGATGTCGGACAACATCAAAAAACAGAAACGGAAATGGATCGTGCATCGGGTTTCGTATCGATTGCTCATGCGGCTGCCAATCGCCTTCAGCAATCGCTCCGGTGCCTCGAGGAGGTTGCGAAATTTCAATATCCCGATTCCGCCCGCGAAATGGAAGCGCTCCGTTACCGTTCCTACGACATCCATGCCCGCGCGATCCTGCGGTTGCAGCGCGATTCAGCATTCTTACAAAACGCCAGACTCTATGTGCTGGTCGACTGCCAGCTAGACCGCCAGACCTTCATCGACCGCATTCGATCGATTGCCGAAGGTGGCGTGGATTTGATTCAAATTCGCGATAAACGCTGCGATGCATTGCAACTGATCGACTATACGACAATCGCTAGGGAAGCGACCAGCTCTCTCCCTGTTCGAATCTTCGTGAACGATCGAGCGGATGTCGCAGTGGTCGCCAAGGCGCATGGATTGCACGTCGGTCAAACGGACTTGACGGTGCATCAGGCGAGGAGGTTTCTCACCAACGACGCTTGGGTGGGTCTTTCGACACATGATCTCGATCAAGTCGAGCATGCGATCCAGGTGGATGCGGACTATGTGGGTTGCGGGCCGACCTTTCCATCCGTCACCAAAACATTCAAGGAATATTCAGGCCTCGACTTCCTAACCCGCGCTGCACCTCGACTGAACGAGGCAAAGCTTCCCGCATTCGCTATCGGAGGGATACGATCCGACAACCTGGCGCTCGTCCTGCAGACGGGGATCGAGCGGGTCGCCGTGAGTCATGCGATCTGGAACGCAACATCACCACGAGACGAAGCGAGACGGATGCGCGATCTGCTCGGATGACCGTGGCCGTCCTTAGCTGTGCATCCGTGGCAGCGGGCTGCCGATCGAAATGATTTTCGTCTCCTCTGCTGAGAGAAAATCCAATCGCTCTCGAACGACTTTTTCGGGTGCAAAGAGCTTGGCCAGTTTCACATACGTCGTGTGATGCCTCGCTTCGGATTCGAATAGCGATCCGTAGAATTCCGCGAGCTCCGGATCGTTGACGTGCTGGCTAAGCAGATCGAATCGTTCGCAGGATCGCGCCTCGATCAAACCGGCGATGAGCAATCGATCGACTGCCCGATCCGGTTCCTGTGGACGAACCAACTCATTCAGAGAACGCCCGTACGGCCCTGGGCGGAGACGGCGAAAACGGATCCCCCGAGTCTCGAGCAATTGCAGCACTCGATGAAAATGCTCTAGTTCCTCGTCGACGATGCGAGTCATTTCACGGGTCAATTCGATCTTGTCGATGTAGGCACCCAGCAGGCTCATCGCAGTCGCGGCTGCTTTGTGCTCGCAGTGGGCGTGGTCGATGAGGATCTCCTCGAGGTGGCTATCGACCTGCTCCAACCATCGCGCCTGAGACTCACTCTTTAAATGAAGCATGCTACTTCAGTTCAACCAGTGCCGGATCGTTCGACTCCTCCGCCATTTTGCGAATATCCTCCGTGATACGCATCGAGCAGTACTTCGGTCCGCACATACTGCAAAAATGGGCGCTCTTGAAGGTGTCTTGGGGGAGCGTCTCGTCGTGGTAGGCTTTGGCGGTTTCCGGATCTAGTGAAAGTCGGAACTGCTCGTTCCAGTCAAACGCAAAGCGTGCACGAGAGAGCGCGTCGTCTCGCTCCTGGGCACCTCGACGTTTACGAGCAACATCCGCTGCATGAGCGGCAATCTTGTAGGCGATCACTCCTTGTTTGACGTCCTCGCGGTTTGGTAAACCAAGATGTTCTTTTGGGGTAACATAGCAAAGCATGGCCGCTCCGCTCCAACCCGCCATGGCCGCGCCGATCGCGCTGGTGATGTGGTCGTAGCCAGGAGCGACATCGGTTACCAGCGGGCCCAGCACATAAAAGGGTGCGCCGTGACAGACCTCGATTTGTCTCCGGATGTTCATATCGATTTGGTCCATTGGAATGTGTCCTGGCCCCTCAACCATCACCTGGGTCCCCCGTTCCCAGCCTCGTTGACAAAGCCGTCCGAGTACATCCAATTCCGCGAACTGGGCTTCGTCGCTCGCATCCGCGATGGATCCAGGTCTCAAGCCATCGCCGAGACTCCAGGTGACGTCGTAATGACGCATAATGTCACAAAGATCGTCAAACGATTCGTAGAGTGGATTTTGTTTGCGATGAGCCATCATCCATTTCGCGATGAGGGAGCCTCCACGGCTGACGATTCCCGTCACACGCTTGACCGTCAAATGCAGATGCTCAAGCAACACGCCACAGTGGATGGTCATGTAGTCGACGCCCTGCTTGGCCTGGTGCTCAACCATATCTAAGAAATGCTGCGGCCTCATGTCCTCGATGTTGCCACCGAGTTCTTCGAGCATCTGATAAATGGGAACCGTACCGATGGGTACGGGCGAGGCTGCGATGATTTGCTTCCGGATATTGTCGATATCCTTACCCGTGGAAAGATCCATCACGGTGTCTGCACCGTAGTGAACCGATACGTGCAATTTTTCTAGCTCCTCATCGACATTGCTGGTGACAGCAGAGTTACCGATATTCGCGTTGATTTTGCATTTCGCTGCGATCCCGATACACATCGGTTCCAGTCGCCCAGCCAAATGGACTTTGTTGGCAGGGATTACCATCCTGCCTGCAGCGACTTCGCTACGAATGATTTCAGCGGCTAAACCTTCACGCTTGGCGACATACTCCATTTCCGAAGTGATTTCGCCTGCAACGGCTGCCGTATATTGGGTGGAGACTGGTTGGTTCGACACGTTTGGAGCAACTCCAAAAGAGAATGGTGGATGAAGGGCGGCCCCACAACCGTAGGTCCTTGAGCCTCCCGTACTGTCAAAATTCTATCCGAGACGAGCCATTCGCAAAACCGTCGCGAATTCCAGATTGCGCCAAGCCCCTGAGGATACGGCCCAGCCATAGAACCCTAAGAATACAGTTCGCGAAGTTACTGAGACCTACCCGCCATTCCAGACCGAATCGATCGGCGCTGTCGATCCGATCGTTTACGAAATCCGGTCGAAGAGACTCTCAGATCCAATCAAAGAACCCAACGCTTTCGAGGGAACTGCGAAGCTTTTTCTTCCCTTCCTCACTCAGGCTGCTGCAAGGCAATCGAGGAGGTCCTACGGGCACACCGAGCATGGTCATCAATTCTTTAGCCGACCCGACGTATCCGACCTCGTTCAGTATTTTTACCAGTTGCACACTCCGATATTGCTCCTCTCGAGCAGCAGCGAGATCCCCTCGCTGGTAGTACTCGATCAAACGATGATAGATGGACGCTGCAAAGTTGTAGGTACTACCGACAGCTCCCTTAGCTCCCATCACCCACGCGGCGAGCAAGACCTCGTCGCATCCAAAGGGAACATCCCAGGCACCATCGTTGTCATGAAGCAATTGTTGGTAGGAAACCAAATCCGTATTGGTGAATTTGAGGCCGACAAGATTCGGGATGACTTCCTTGGCGCGATGCATGAATTGCGGCATCGACAAGTGGACGTTCGTCATGCTGGGAATATCGTAAAAATAAAACGGTAGCTGACGACAACTGGCCGCCACCTGGGCCATCGATGCGACCAAGGTATCGATCGAGGACGGTTTGAAATAGCTCGGGCTCAAGGCGGCCACCGCCACTGCACCCAACGACTGTGCCTGCGATGCCATCGCTTTACAGTCATGCAAGCAATTCGCACCCACATGGACCACCACACCGAGCGAAGAACTCTTGGTGACATCGATCCAGCGCTGGGCCAAAGCCAAGCGTTCGCTCAGGGACAAAGAATGGCACTCCCCAGTCGTACCACCGATAAATGCAAAGCCTATTCGGTTTCGCGCCAAATGCTCTGCCTGTTTTTCGATCGCGTCGAGATTCAGTTCTCCGGAGGAATCAAATGGCGTGTGGGTAGCGGCAACGAGGCCATGGAGGGGTCGAGAAGATTGCATCATGAAATAGGAGGAGACGAGATTGGCCAAACCGGTAAGGTGCCTATTGTACAAATCAAAATCCAATTGAGTATTCGTGGAATCACCTCCTAGGCTCATTTCATGCCGGGAATCGTTCGAGCGATTGAAGCTGACAATTTAAAACTTATTCGCTTTTCAGACCGCGGCGCGGTTAGAATCTTGGAACGCTCGTTCTTCTTTTTGTGGTTGGAGTAGACGATGGATCGGCAGATCGACTATTACCTGCGATATGTGGCCAATCGATTTCGAAGGGTCCGCTACGCGTGGATTCTGACAGCGATTTGGCTCGTCTTGGCCCTGTTTATCTTGATGGCCGTCAACGATCCCGAGACTCGGAGAAAGATTTCGTGGTTTTGGCTTTCCGCGATCGGGGCCGCTGCTCTGATTTGGGGACTCAATCGTTTCTCATTCTGCAATCGCGACTGGATTGCGCACCGCGTGGAGGGAGTCCATCCTGACCTCCGTCAGCAGTTGATCACTTCCCTCCAACCAGAGACGCCTCACACTTCAAGCTTTCTGCGAACGGAGCTGATGGAAAAAACGATCCAACACGCTCGTTCGAACGATTGGGGATTGGCTGTCCCATCCAAGGCGATGGCGACTGCCTGGATCGTTCAGTTCCTGTCGTTAGCCTTTGCATGCTTTGCGAGTTGGTCCGTCGTCACCGGCAATCCCGTATCGAAACAATCTGCAGTGGAGCCCCCATCGCAACAAAAACGAGAGCAATCGATCGTGGTTGAGCCCGGCAATATCGAGGTCGAACGGGGAAGCGACGTCGTCGTTTCGGCTAGGTTTCAAGGAGATGTTCCCGAAACGACTTGGCTGTCACAAAAGGTCCTAAACGGTGATACAACCTCCGACAAGAGCCCGATGAATCGCAGCATGAGCGATCCTGTGTTCGGCGGTTATTTGAGAAACGTGGCCGCGGATACGAAATACCGAATCGAGTCGGAACTGGGGTCCAGCGAGGAATTCACGATCCAGGTATTCGACTACCCCTCGCTGGTGAGAAGCGATGCTTCGATCACACCTCCCGAATATGCGAAACAGGAACCCCGTACGATCGAAGACACTCGGCGCGTTTCGGTAGCCGAGGGAGCGTCACTTAAATGGACATGCTTTGTAAACAAGCCGTTGCAGACGGCGGAGTTGGTCGACGAAAAAGGGGAAACCGTTCCGCTGGTAACCTCTGCCGATGACCCGCTGCGACTCGAAGCCGCCTTTGTCATCGATGAATCGAAACAATGGAGTGTTCGATTGACGGACGATCGAAATCGCTCCGCCAAGTTCGATGATAAACTCATTGCAAAAGTCATTCGGAACAACGCGCCCGAAATCAAACTGGCGAGAGCGCAAGATATGCGAGTCTCGCCTCTTCAGGAGGTCCCACTCCAAGCGACTGTGCGCGACGACTTTGAAGTGAAACGAAGCGGAATCACGGTCACGGTTGGATCCAACGAGGCATCGGAATCAGAACTGACTCCGAACCCGAGCAAAGCAGGCAAACTCGAGCTATCGCATCTCGTCGACTTGGAAAAACTCGGCGCGGAACCCGATCAACTCGTATCCTATTTCTTCTGGGCAGAGGACATCGACCGCGAGGGACAAGTGCGCCGAGTCGAAGGGGATATGTTTTTTGCAGAGATACGGCCTTTTGAGGAAATTTTCCGCGAGGGGGAATCTCCCTCGGCATCGCAGCAACGACAACAACAGCAACAGCAAAGCCAAGCCGGTCAGCAGTCCGAAGAACTCGCGGAACAACAAAAACAAATCATCTCGGCCACCTGGAATATTCTCCGTCGCGAGACCGGAAAGAACCGGACGCCCAACTTCAAGAAAGATGTAGAGGTTCTGCGCGAGTCTCAATCGGATTTACTCGAGAAGACAGCTCAGCTCGAAGAGTCGATACGGGACGAAAAGTCGGCCAGTTACCTCAAAGAACTGCAATCGTCCATGGGACAGGCGATCGAGGCTTTGGAATCTGCATCGAATGAGTCTAGCCTGGAGTCCCTGCGCGACGCATTGTCTCAGGAACGGAAAGCCTACGAGAGCCTCCTCAAATTGAGGGCTAGAGAATTCAACATCGTTCGCCAGCAACAGCAACGCAACCAACGCAATAACAGCCGCAGCAGCGCCCAACAGAACCGACAGGAACAGCTGGAACAGTTGAAACTCGATGAGCAGGAGAACAAATACGAGGAAGAACAAAAAGCGGAAGAGCAGGAGACCACCCCGCAACGCGAAGCGCGTCAAGTCATGAGTCGACTCGAGGAGTTGGCGCGACGCCAAAAAGACCTCAACGAACAGCTCAAAAATATCGAGAATGCGATCCGCGAAGCAAAGACTGAGGAACAAAAGAAAGAGCTGGAGGAACAACTTCAACGTTTGAGGGAAGACCAAGAAGAAATGGTACGTGATACCGACGAACTCCTCGAACGAATGAATCAAGAGGAAAATCGACAGACCATGCAACAAGCCCGTGAGCAAGTCGAACAGGCTCGCGAGCAATTGCAACAATCCGCCAAAGCCCTCGCTCAAAATCAAACGTCTCCTGCTCTATCCTCCGGCACCCGAGCCGAACGCCAAATGGACGAAACCCGCGAGCAAATGCGAGAAGAGTCGTCCAGCCAAATGGAACAAACGATGCGCGATTTGGTCCAGCAAGCCAAGGAGCTCGAACGGAAGCAAAAAGAACTTACCGAAAACTTGAAGCCGAAGGAGGACGGAAGCAGTCGGCGAAATTCCGCCGATGAAGAAAATGCTTCCGCCTTACGCCCCGAAGGGACCGAGGAGAATGCACCCTCACAACAGCAGGCCTGGAGGAATCAGAAACAGAAACTCAATCAACTCCTCGATACCGTCCAGGATACCGTCACGCAGGCGGAATCGAGTGAGCCACTGCTGGCCGAGCAACTTTACGATTCGTTCCGTGAAGCGAAACAGGATGGTGTCGACAAGCGGCTCGATCAAATCCCACTCCTTCTAAACCGTGGCCTGGAGGACATGGCCGATCGCATGGCCAACGAAGCTAGCGAAGGGATCCGAAAACTGAGAGAAGGTGTCGAGAAAGCATCCGAAAACGTCCTAGGGAATGAGCAAGAATCTCTACGACGCGCCTTGAAGGAAATCGATAACGCTCGTAGCCAACTCGAACAAGAGATGCGCGATCGAGACCCGAGCGCCGCATCCGCAAACGAACGATCCTCGCCCGATCCCAACGCACGCGAATCTCAGGAACCTGCGGAACGTCCCACCGGCAGCAACCAAGATGTCTCTCAACGACCCAATACCGAGACGAACCCAGAATCGACCAGCGGTGAACCAGCCCGAGACGAAGCGAAGGGTGAATCCAATCCCAACCGAGGACAGCCCTCCCAACAACCCAACCAGGATCCCAACGCCAATCCAACACAACCCAGAGACGCGTCGTCCCCTAATCCAGATCAAGATCCAAACCAACCGAACTCCGAACAGCCCGGACAAAATAGAAATTCCGAGGAACAACCCAACCGCCAGCAACAAACCCAGGGAACCCGCCCCAATCGCTCGGGTTCGCCAGGCCAACGCACTCCGGATTCGGATCGAACGCAGCGGGAAAACGAAGGAATTCGATCTCTGCAGGATGAGGTGGCAGGGCCGGGGACTCCTCGCATCAATCGGGAGGCTCGCCTCGGTGAGCGTCGGGCTGCACCCCTCACCGGAGAAGATTATCGAAATTGGACCGATGCCCTCAGAGATGTGGAGGAGCTCGTGACCGACCAGGAACTCAAGGGAGATGTCGCTCGCATCCGCGAATCTGCCCGAGAAATGAGAGCCGAATTTAAGCGTCACTCCAAAGAACCTCAATGGGATCTGGTACGCCGCTTGATCGCCGAACCCCTCGGCAGACTGCGAGAGCAAGTCAACGAAGAACTGCTGCGCAAGGCGGCTGAAAAGAACTCGCTGGTCCCCATCGATCGCGATCCTGTACCATCGACCTATCAGCGACAACTCGATCGTTACTACGAGAACATCGGTAGCGGAGTTGCTCGATGAATGAAATCGTAGAAAAAGGCATCGGAAGTTTCTACTTCGGAAAGCCTGCATGGATTCCATGGGTCCTCGCCGCTGCAGCCCTGCTAGCCGTGATTACGATCTTGTCGTACCGACGCTCGACGATGCCGATGTGGGCAAAGTTATCCGCTGTCTTGTTTCGACTGTTCGGTATTGCCCTGTTGCTCCTCTGCTTGCTCGAACCAATGGGATCGATCGAGCGGGCCAAGCCGCAATCGAACGCTTTCGCTGTTGCGGTCGATAACAGCCAGAGCACGAAAGAGAATTGGATAGCTATCGGCCGTGAAAAAAACGAATCCACCCCAGACCAGTGGTATCGGGAGTTGCTTAAAGATGAGTCCTCGTGGATCCGTAAGTTGAGCGATGAGTTTCGTCTCCGACGTTACGTGATCGACGATTCGATCAATGCGATCGACAGTTTTGAAGGCATCCAACAAACGGGAACACAATCCGAGATCGTTCACTCGTTGAATGCGCTGAGGGAACGATACAGCTCTACAGATCCCTCGGGTGGCCAAGCCAACATCGCAACGCCCTTGGCCGGAATCATCCTTTTCTCTGATGGTCAGGCAACCGATAAGCAACTCCTGGATCGATTGAAGGGATTTCCGATCCCGGTCTATCCTGTTTCAGGAGGGCAGGCAGACGCGTTGAAAGATCTGTTTGTCCAGAACGTATCGGCTCGGCAATCCGATTTCGAAACCGCGCCCGTCACGATGACGGCAACCCTTTCGCACCGTGGATACGAAAACCAGAATGTGGTAGTGGAATTGCAGGACGCAACCAAAAAAGTACTTGAGAGTAAACAGATCTCGATGAAGAAGGAGCTCCAACCGGTTTCCGTGGAGTTTCGATTCCGCCCCGCGAATCCGGGAATACAAGGGTATCGCGTCGTCGTAAAGGATCCAAAAGGAGACGCGAATCCCTCGGAATGGACGCCGGTCAACAACCACCGATTTCAAGTGGTTGATCGTGGACGGGGACCTTACCAAATCCTTTACATCGCAGGACGACCCAACTGGGAATATAAGTTTCTGACGCGAGCCCTGTCCGAAGATGACGAACTGAGACTGACAGGGCTGATTCGAATTGCCAAAAAGGAACCCAAATTTAGTTTTCGAGATAACAAAGTCGATTCTTCGAATCCGCTATTTTCAGGATTCGACGATATTTTGGATGAAGAAAAAGAACAGTACAACGAGCCGGTCTTCGTTCGATTGGGAGTTACCGAAGAGGGACAACTCAAAAAAGGATTCCCAAAAGACAGCGAGGAACTCTACGCCTACCAGGCGATCATCATCGATGACGTGGAGGATTCGTTTTTCACGCGCGAACAGCAATCCATGCTCCGACAATTCGTCACCGTGCGTGGCGGCGGTTTACTGGCTCTGGGGGGCCAGGAGTCCATGCGCGGCGAGGGGTTCCGCGATTCGGTTCTCAGCCAACTCCTGCCGGTTTATAGCGACGACGAAACCGTGGGTAGTTCCGGCATGACTGCCGATCCCGATTCCGAGCCCATCCAATCGATTCGTATGCAGTTGTCGAGGGATGGTTGGCTACAACCCTTCATGAGGCTGGCTGATAGCGAAGCTGGCGAGAAGAAACGACTCGAAGCCATGCCTGGTTTTCAAGTCTGGAATCGAGTCAAAGATATCAAACCCGGAGCTGCCGTACTCGCACAGACAACGAGTGAGGAGGATCCCCAACCTCTGCTCGTCACCCAAAGGTTCGGACGAGGTCGGACATCGGCTCTTCTCGTAGGAGATTGGTGGCGATGGGCCATGCATCGCGAAGGGAACGATCCCTCACCACTCTACCAGGCTTGGAGACAACTCATACGCTGGCTCATCACCGACGTTCCGAAATCGATCGTGCTCAAAGCGGAACCTGTCGATGGTAGCTATCGAATGCAAAAACTGATCGCCGAGGTTCGCGGCACGGATTTTCAAGTCATCGATAATGCGTCGGTGGCAATCACGATCTTCAAGCCCGATGGTTCGACCACTCAGGCAAACGCGGAAGCGTCCAGCGAAATTCCAGGGCGATACGAGCTGATGGCTCTCAGCGATCAAGAGGGTGTTTACTCCGCTGTGGCCAAATGCTCTGCCCCGGATGGAAGTGAGATAGGGAACGCTCAAGTCGGCTGGGTTCACGAACCCCTCGCCAAGGAATTCCTTTCCGTTGGCGAGGACAAGAGCTTCCTGGAAGAAGTCGCTGAAAAAACAGGAGGTAGGGTTTTGTCGATCGATGAACTCGAGTCCTTTGCAAGCAACGTTCCCGCCACCAAAAATTCCATCAAGGAGCGACGGGTGTTTCCGCTTTGGCATAAATCGTGGGTGATCGGCCTCGCGTTAGCGAGTCTTTGTATCGAGTGGGGATGGAGGCGACGCTATGGGATGTCTTAGAGGATGGTCCTCGAAATCGATCCTCCAGATGCTTTGGCGAAAAGAGCGACCTCGACAAGGTGTCAACATGGCACTCAGAAACATCCGCCATTCCGCATTCCAGATCGGTTGGCTGGCGATGTCTTGCGGTATCCCTGCCGCCTCGTTTTCGGAATCCGCGGTGGCTGCCGATACGCCTCAGGTGCTGATTGTGTTGGGGGCAGAAGGGGAATCAACCTACGGAGAGCAATTCCGATCGTGGGGGGAACGCTGGCAGAGGGCGTTTGGGAACGATGCCTTGATCCTCGATGGAACAGGGACCGATGAAAAATCCGAGGCGTCAGAGAACTCCGATAACAACGACCGCGGATCGATCCTCCGATGGATTGAAGAGTCCAAAAGCCGTTCGACCGATGCCGATGGAACAACCACTCGATGGCTCGTTTTGATTGGACACGGGACCAGCGATCGTTCCGCCACGAAGTTCAACCTGCGTGGACCGGACATTGCAGCGGAGGATCTTTCCAAGGCGCTCGAGCAATCTCCCGGGAGATGGGTGATCGTTAATTGTTTCTCCGCGAGCGGTCCATTGATCTCGACCCTATCGGGCCAAAACCGAATTGTGATCACGGCGACCAAAAGCGGAGCAGAACAGAATTACTCTCGATTTGGCGACTATCTATCGAAGGCGATCCTGGATCCTGCGAGCGATTTGGATCACGATTCCTCGATTTCCGTTTTAGAAGCTTTCTTGGCAGCTTCCAGTGGCGTCGCTCACTTCTACAGCGACGAAGGACGACTCGCATCCGAACAAGCGATCCTCGACGATAACGGCGATCGAAAAGGAACACCTGCCGTTTTCTTTCGAGGGATTCGTCCGATCAAAGCTCCCGCCGATGGTTTGCAATTGGATGGGAACCTGGCCAAGCGAATCCTCGTCCATCGTTTGCTCGAGGCCAAAACGCAGACTCCAGAAACACAAGCGACAATCGAGATGCTGGAGCAGGAGATAGAAACGCTACGAGGTAAGAAAAAAGATTTCCCGGAAAGCGAATACTACGAAAAACTCGAATCCCTTCTTCTCAAACTAGCTCATGCGATTCTCTAGCGACGGCTCGGTCGGTTTTCGCAAACGCTGATAAAAGTAAATCGGCAATCCCAGTGCGATGAGGAACAATCCGATGATGGCTTCGTACGGTTTGCCGAGAAAGATACTCGCGATGAACCAAGCGTAAACGATCAGATACAGGATGGGAACCCAGGGATAGCCCGGTGTCCTGAAGGGACGAACGGCCTCGGGTTGTGTACGCCGGAGGACGAGAACCGCTGCGACGGCTAACGCATAAAAAACACTCGCTGCGAATACGATGCATTCGGTCAAAAGATCGAAGATGGTAGTCCCTTGAAAACGGCTGCTGGTTTGGATTGCAACTGCCGAAGCGATCACCAGAAGAGCTGCCATGACGGCTTGAGCCAAGATAGCGAAAACGGGTGTCCGAAATCGTTCATGGAGTTTCCCAAAGCCCTCGTGGAGCAACCCATCCCGCCCCATCGCATACGTCACACGAGGCGAGGTCAGGAGATTGCTGTTGATGGTTCCGAGAGTACTCAGCACGATTCCCAGAGACATCAACGTCCCTCCTAAAGGGCCGAAGAGTTGTGCGACGAGGATCTCAGCCACATGCTCACGATTCTCCGGTTGGATCATCACCTCGATAGGAACCACGGCATGGTAGGCTGTGTTGGCTCCGATATAAAGCAGGCCCAACAGGCCGATCCCACCGATCAGAGCCAACGGGATATTCCGATCCGGATTCTTGACCTCCTCTGCGACAGGGACCACACCCTCCCATCCGTTGAAGGCCCACATCACCGCGAGCAAGACAGCAGCGGCTTGGGCCGCCAGTCCCGTTTTCTCTGGGGTCGTCGATTGAAGAAAACGGGATGCATCGATCACGTCCTTTCCGAAGAATTCAAAGAATACCGGTGCCAACGCGATCACACAGACCATACCGCATTTGATGATGGTCGTGATCGCTTGGGTCCAACCACCCCATAAAACCCCCACGATATTGATGATCGAGAGCAAAAAAACAATCGTGATGGAGGCTACGACGGAGACCAAAACCGGCAGGGTCACGCCAGCCGAATGTGCGATCGACGAAACACAAACCACAGCGAGAGCTCCGGTAGATGCCGGTCGAGCAAAGAGGAACTCTTGCCAACCGAACAGGAAAGCCATCCACTTCCCGTATGCCTCGCGCAGATAGACGTATAGTCCGCCAGCTTGCGGATGCATCGAAGAGAGTTCCGCCAGGCAGAATCCACCCATGATGCAAAGTGCAGCGCCGACGAGCCACACAGCGATGATGAGCGGGAAATATCCCGCATCTGCAGCAATCCTTCCAGGCTTCACGAAGATACCTGAACCGATCGTATTTCCTACGACAATCGCGATCGCCATCCATAATCCCAGCGCCCGTTGCAAGGATGGTTGCGAAACTCCGGGTTGAGACATAAAGTGCATCCTGTTGTTATAGAACCAACAGCCCCTCGTTGCGGCGTTGAATCCATTGTCTGACTTCCGGCATCTTTCCATAGGCATACGCCATGAGCGCGAGCGGATGGATGGTTGGTTTATCCGTCCCTTGTTCCATTTGCATTTTACATGCAGCGCATTCGGTACTTCCCAACTGGGCTGCCGTATTTTGCATCGTACTGATCAAATTCCAACCGACGCGTAACGAAGTCCTATAGGTTTGCTTTCGCATCCCGAAGGTACCCGCCATTCCACTGCAACCTGCGTTGGCATTTTGGACCGTCACACCGGGAATCAAACTGAGCAACCTCATCCCGGAATACTCCTGATCGATCGCTTTCAAATGGCAGGGGGTGTGGTAAAGAACCGATGTCGACAATGGTCTGAAATCGAGTTCCAGTTCATTTTGAGCATGCAATCGCCAAAGGTATTGACCCGCTTCCCAGGAGTGTTCGGCGACGAGTCTGGCATCATCGTTGTCAAAAATATGGAGGTATTCATTTTTCAGACATAGGATGGCCGTCGGTTCGGTACTGACGATTTCGTACCCTTGCCTCACCGCCTCGGCGAGTTGTCGGATCTGCGGAGCAGCCAACTTGCGAACCTTCTCAACATCCCCCATCGTCAGCCGCGTCATCCAGGTGATCGTTTGCCAAGCAGGTACATAGACCTCGACATTTTGGTGCTGCATCACCGCAACAAACGACATCGCGACAATCGGATTGTGCCAGTTCGCGTACTGGTCGACCAGGTACAGCACCTTTTTCCCACCCGCGCGATTCGGGCGCGAGAGCCGGTTTTTGGATGCCCAACGAAGGAAGGTCTGCCTGGCGATCGCTGGCAAGCGGCGTCCTTGGGCAATTCCAGTGGATTTCTCAAGGAGCCATCGAGACAATCCATTCTCAAGGGCGATATTCGAGAGGCTTGGAAAACGACTGGCGATAGAGCAAAGCAGATCGAGCCTCGATAGAAGTCGATCGCTGAGATTCAATCCATGCGTCGCCGTATGTTGCGCTTTGAGTTCTATTACCAACTTCGGTATGTCCACCGAGGCTGGACATTCGATGCGACATTGATGGCAATGAAAACACAAATCCGCAATGGTTTTGAGTTCGTCACTCTCTGCCAATGAAGTTGAAAGCTGACCGCTGAGCAAGCCACGAATGACATTCGCTTTCGCCCGTGGTGATGCTTCCTCGCTACGCGACGCTCGAAACATAGGACACATGCGCTCGTTGGGAGCGGTGGAACGACAGCGACCACACCCGTTGCAGGATTCGGACACCTGAGCTATCGGTTCGGGGTCTCCCCACGGAAGAATCGGCAGGAGCAGCCGCACTTGGCTGGCGGGAGGACTCGCCGCGGGGTTCGCAGCACTCTCCAATTCCATCATGGTTTCATCCCCTACGATCGGGGCCAGATCTTTCAAAGCCGTGCGGCGCAGATTGTCGGTTATCTTCTGGGCAGAATCGGTGATGAGCTTTCCGGGATTCAAGATCCCTTTGGGATCAAAAAGTTCTTTGATACTGCGGCAGATTGGATAGAGTTCACCGAGCTGTTGTCGCAGGTAGGAACTACGGCTCAATCCAACCGCATGCTCGCCAGAAACGACTCCACGGTATTCGATCACTTTTTCAAACAGTCTGTCCGCGATACGCTGCATCTTGGCGATGTCGTCAGGGGAATGAGGATCGAGGAACGGACGTAAGTGGAGATGTCCATGAGCCGCATGTGCAAACAGGGCGCCGGTGACTCTCTCCGCCTTGAGCGTGTTTTGGATTTCGAGCACGAACTCGGGCAATCGATCGGGAGGTACTGCCATATCCTCGACAAACGGCAACGGTCTGGCGGTCCCCCGAATACGATACAGGCGAGGAATGACTCGGCGGCTCAACTTCCATATGAAGTCGCGCTCCGTATCATCGAGGATCACGCGGGATTGCAACGTGCTCGGGGCTCGGCGGATGATCCGTTGCGCCAGGTTGGTCAATCGGCTCCGAACTTCCGGAGCATCCGAGCCATGGTGTTCGATGAGCAACAACGCTTCTGCCCCTCGGGGCAACAACGATTCATAGCGAGGGTCTAAATCGCGAGCTATTTCAATCAATCGCCGGTCCATCAAATCGCATGCTGCGACTTTGTCGCGGCGCGCATCCGCCGCCGCTCTCACCGCTAACTCGAGCCGCTCGAAAAACAACAATACCACTCCGCGAGCCTCGGCCATCGGTTGCAGTTTCAAATACAAATCGGTGAGGACTGCCAAGGTTCCCTCGGCACCCGATTGAATCCTCGCCAAGTCGATGGTTTCATGGTCGACAACATCCAACCGGTACCCGCAACCGCGAGCGACTCCTTTCCACGGTGGAGACTTGATGAGGGAACGATTATTCCAGAGCAGCTGACCGCTCCCTCGGAGAATGCGATCGAGTACTTCGCTTCCTGTATCGGGAGAATTCCATTTGTACTTCTTCAATTCGACTTTCGTACCGTCCGCTAGAACAGCGTTTCCCGCGAGCAACGATTCACCGGCGGTTCCATAGCGTAGAAAGTGACTTCCGAGAGAATCGATAGCCACGACGCTGCCGATGGTGGTCACGGAACGCGTCGCAGGATCGGCTCCGAATACGAGGCGATGCTTGGCTAGGTTTCGGTTCAAGTCAGCCAAAGGCAATCCGGGCTGAACCCGTACGGTTTGTTCGCTAGGGTCGACCTTTAGAATCCGACGCATGAATCGAGAGAAATCGATCACGATCCCGGGACCTAAGGATTGTCCAGCGTGACCGGTTCCTCCCCCTCTCGGGAAAAGGGGCAGGGAGTTTTCGGCAGCATACTTGATGCACTGTTTGACATCCTCTTCATGACGCGGACGAACGACCGCGATGGGGTTCACCTCATAGAGGCTGGCGTCGCTCGCATACATCTGGGTATACAAAGGATGGCAGAATACCTCTCCATCGAGAACACCCCGCAAGTCTGCTTCGATTCGTATCTGTTCAGCGTCCATGCAGCGATCCGTGCTGGCTTTGGTAGTGGGAACAATTCGAATTCCACCACTCCTCAGCCTTTTTCGAGTTCCAATGGTCAGCTTCCGGCAACTCTTCAAGCGCTTGCAAACATTCGCGGGCGGACTGAAACCGCAGATCCGGAAACTTCTCCAAACATTTCAGAACGAATGTATCCAGCTCCGGTGAGGGAAAGCCATGGCTGGATCCCATGACCGTGGATGGCGCAACAGGTTGTTCATGAGCATGCGCGAGCAGTACTTTGAGCGTCGGACCGCTCTCGAATGGAGGCCGACCGGTGAGCATAAAAAAGGCGACACCCCCCAATGCGTAGATGTCGGATCGCTGGTCGGGTAAAGCCTCCCCCATCGCCTGCTCGGGAGACATGTAAAGCGGAGAACCCGTCAACGAACCGGCGACAGTCAACTCGGTTTCCTCAGAAACCGACGAGGTTGCCTCGACGGGCTTGGCCAATCCGAAATCCAAAAGCTTGACGATATCATAAGCCCCCCCCAACTCCGTAACCATCAAATTCGCTGGCTTGATATCGCGGTGGATCAAACCGATTCCATGTGCCTCCATCAACGCGTTGCAGACCTGCGTGAGCAAAAAGACAGCTCGACCAGGCGCCAGAGGACCTCGACGTTTGATCAATTCCTGAAGGCTCAGCCCGGTCAAATACTCCATGACATAATAGAATTTTCCATCGGAGGTTCGGCCGTAATCAAAGATCGATACGTTATTCCAATGCGTGAGCTTGGCCGTCGAACGAACCTCCCTCTCAAAGCGGGCGATCGCCTTGGGGTCTGCCGATTTCTCCGGCCGTATAACTTTGATCGCACACGGCCTTTTCATCAATCGATGCTCGGCCATGTAGACATCCCCCATTCCACCGGAACCAATTTTTTCCTTGAGCCGATAACGTCCTAACTCCTTTGCCTCGTCGGCGCGGCGTCTGAGGAACGTGATCATGCGAACACTCGAAGCGCAGGCAAAGATGGTGGCTATCAATGCGAGGATCATCTCGATGGTACTCGATGGATCGTAGCTGATCATTCCCATCACATCTTCGTTTCGAGCCATCGCTACGATCGTGGCAAGGATCGGACAAAGTGCGATCAAAGTACAGACCCCCAACACCACTCTCCACGTCCGAGGCACAAAGATCGCATACGTGAACATCAAGATGAGCCAGCCAGACATAGGCATCTGAGGAATCAGGCTAAAATCCTGAGCGATGAAAATGATCTCCAAATAATGCAGGATCGCCAGGAACAAAGTCGGCAAGCCGAAGATCAGCAGTTCACAGCCTCGAAGACGCTGGGCCGACAATCCCTGCCGACGGTGCAACCAATATCCGATTCCCAGCAGGAGCGATGTGGCGATCAACTCTAGAATCAAGAACTCAAAACTCAAATGCGATTCGGACTGTGCAAGCTCGCGGCACAGAGTCCATGTTGCGAAAATTGCGAACCCAAAACCCAATGCCAGAGCTGCCCCCTTCAATCGCGTCTGGACAAGGGAGTTCGTGTACTGCGTCGCGCCCGTCTCTCCCTCCTGCAATTCGATCGCCATCCGACTTCCCGAATCGATGACAGGTCGTTCCGGAATCGCAATCAATCCCTCCGCGTCCAAAGTGACATCGTCATTGGTCGTTAAAGGACTCAACGGGCACCTCGCGACGGATCGGTTCGGTAGATAGGAATCACGTAGGGACCCTCTGGTATGATTGCGACACTCCGATCGCCGGACTGCGCGACGCTATTGGCAATCGCTTCTTCCACCGACTCAATCATTTCGACGCAGGTCAAACCGCGATCCTCTCCGCGTATCCCCTCGCTGTAAAGAGATACATTCCCAACAGCCAATGTTCGCAACAGCATTTGCGTTTGCCATGCATCGACATCTGCTAACGGCATCGGCCTGATTCGATCCAGAAAACCCTGAACCCCCAATCGAGCCAGGTGCTTTTGGGAGTCGCGATACTCATGGGAACCAATTCCCTCCTCGCAAGCGCTAGCGACGATCAACCGTCCACCCTCCTCGAGAATTTGAACAGGTGCTACCATCCCTTTGACCGTCTGATAATACGTCTTGTCCAACGGATAGCCCGCAGCACTCGTTACCACCGTATGGAACTTCCGATCGATGGGAACCTCAGCATACTGTCGAACGAAGTCAACGCTCGCAAGATGGCTCGAGAGGCAATCGCCAAAATTGACAAAGCTCATTCGACGTTCTTCATCGATGACTACATTGAAGGCATGGGTCTTTCCAAGAAGATCCAAAATCTCCAGCTGACCACGGTGCAGCGGATTGTTTATAAGATTTGTATTGCAGGCAAATGGATCAGCCATGAAGCGATGGTTGTGGAAGGTTCGAATGGTCTCTTCTCCCGCTACACCCGGCGCCACCACCTTCCGTCCTCCGGAATATCCAGCCATGTAATGAGGCTCGACGAGTCCGACGACGATCCGTAGATCCGCATCCACCAAATGACGATTCAGAATCACCGGAATACCGTCGGTCGGCGTGCGTCCCAGGTCCACCATCCATGCTCGATCGCGAGCATAGTGGTTCTCGATACGAACATGATTAAAAATCCATTCGTCTCCCACCACCTCGAGCATCTCTCGCCCCAAATTAGGACGATGCAATCCCGTTGCTAGCAGGATGGTCACTCGATCCAACGGCAACCCACCCTCACGCAACTCGTCGACGATTCCGCGGAGAATGGGACCGTTCGGAACGGGACGTGTGATGTCGCAGATGACAATACAAACACGCTGGGCTTTTCCTGCCATCTCGGCGATCGAACTCGAATTCACCGGGTTTCGGAGAGCCTCGCGAATCGACTGCTGCGGATCGGCCAAAACAGGCATATTCGACTTGCGTATGACCGTCGGTTCGCAGCCCCGCGGTAGGCGAACTTGGAGCTCGCCTTTTCCATACCGGATCCCAATACATTCAACCATTGATCGATTCCAAACCTGAATGAGCTCCCTCGACAGTAACCTGCAGCATTCTCACCATCGCTTTTTCAAGCGACGAATGACTCGCCCATTGCACCCTCAACGCCAACAACGGTAGCGGTGCTATCCAGGCCAAACCGGACAGGGCGGAGCTTTCCCCGTTCTCAGAACCTCGAATTGTAATGTAATCCGTTCCTTCCAGAATCAGAAACGGTCACCCCGGCCCTACAAATGAACACCTTCCCGCACCGGACGCGCGTAGGCATGGGCCACTTCCGACAGAGAATTGGAAAGAATCGATGGAACACTCTCGGGAAGTTTGATCATCAACTCCACGATCATGTCGCCTGTCGTTCCGTCCGACGCCTTGAAACCTTGCCCCTTGAGACGAAGCTTTTTACCGCTACTGCTCATCGGGGGAACGCTCAGGGCAATCGTGCCGTTGGGAGTCGAAACATCCACCTTGCCGCCTGAGATGGCCTCGGCGAGGGTGATCGGCAGTCGGAGCTCAATATTCTTACCCGAAAGCTTATAGAAAGGATTGGATTCCGCGTGGACCGTCAAAAGCAAGTCCCCAGGCTTGCCACCCGGAGCGGACTGCCCACGCCCCCGCAATCGAATCTTTTTCCCAGGCTCAATTCCGGCAGGGATTTTCACCGAGATGGATTCCGTAGTACCGTTGGTATTGAGATGGATTTGGGTCTCACCTCCGCGGATCAGCGTACTTAAGGGAACCGAAATATCCGCCGAAACATCCGCACCGCGGGCTTGCCGGCGCGTTCGCCCCCCCGCACCAAACTGCCCGAACAGGCTCCCCAAATCAAT
>JBBAXA010000069.1:0-25012 GCA_040396935.1 Pirellula sp. | reverse complement strand
AACTGGTATCCTTTCAGGCGCCCATCGTTGGTACCCTTTGGGCGCCCACTGACACGATCTACTTCGATAAAAACCCCAACAAAACAAACCTCAAATCAACTTGTCAGGACCGACTAGGTAGCTCAGTGTCTGTCCATTCCAGTCAGATGGCGTTCGACCTCATCTGCCTGCTGACTGATATCGATGACACTGCGACGAATCTCCTCAGGTGCTACGGTGGATCTTGGATAGGCGTTGATGACGACAAACATTGGCTTTCCGTCGAGATCCCGAATCGCAAGACTACCATGCATCACGATCCAGTTTTGCCGAAGGGCTTGCTCGTAATAGTTTGAATCGGCCGGGCAGCACGTCGAATAGATCAGTAGTATCCTCTCGAGCGTAACCGAACAGCAATCCTAAGGAGCAAATTGTGGAACTAGTGGTTGAAGATGGATTGTTGGTGGCTTGCTAGCCTCAAAAGTGGTTTGAGTCCCTGGCTACCACCACACAAGCCCGAACCAATCCTCCAAAACAACAAGGATTGAAACTCCGCATGATTCTGCCAACACAGATTTAAACATCTGGCCCGAATCACTCTCTCGGTTCCTGGAGTGCGAAACTTTGGATCAAATACTGAACGCGCAGCGATGACGAGCATGATTATCAATCGCGATGCGTTACTGCCTTCGACTCGCCAGAAGTTCAACTGCGTTCTGGGAGCGTCTCAGTGCAAAATACTGGATTATCCCGGTGGACAGAATCGCAAGCCCTAACGGTATCCATCTCGTAAAGTCGGTTGCATGGTCGTTCGCGACGTCAGCCGCGACTGTGCGCCAAACGTGAAAAGCGTATGCCAACAGGCAAAGAATGGTCATGTACCCAACCAGGGAGGTTCGAAAACGTAAAACCGATGCAGCCACAAGGACGGCATATAAACTTGCCAGAGAAGTGTCGGTAGATCCCGATGCCATAACGACGGTGAGCAACGCCACTTCCATGGTTACCCAACTGAACAACGGCCAGCTCGCGCCGCTAGTGCGTACGAGGAGTTTTTGGAAACAGTAAGAGCCAACAGCCCAGGCCACGACTGCTCCTGTAGCAATCCAGTGGAATTGCCCTCTCGTTCCCGTAACTTCGAACCAGTAGCAAAAGAGGTGGTAAACGTAGAAGGCACTTAAGACTAGCCAGCTGACTGCCAATCCAGGTTGCTGACGTGACCAACGAAGTAACCGGCGAGTACCCGAAAGGGGCGTGGCCGATATCGGTTCACCTTCATTAAAACGCCTCAATTCTTCAGCGACTTCGCCTGCGTTTGCGTAGCGGTTTTCGGGACGGGCATCGAGACATTTCATGCAAATCGTCTCTAGGTCCCGAGCGATACCCCGTACAACTAGTCGGGGAGACACGACATCGTTGGATCGAATCCGCACGATCGCATTCGCCAAGTTTAGATCAGCGAGGTCGATGGGCAATTTGCCGGTGAGTATTCTGTAGAGGATAGCGCCGAGCGAGTAGACGTCGCATCGCGCATCGGTAGAGACTCTTGACGATATGTCGAATTGTTCCGGGGCCACATAGCCTGGTGTACCCAACATGTCGCCCGTCTGGGTCAGTCGCGAATTCTGCTCCAAATGTTTTGCGAGACCAAAGTCTGCGAGTTTAGGCACCCGATCTTTGTCGAGTAAAATATTGGATGGCTTTAGGTCTCTGTGAATAATTCCGTGGTCGTGACAGTAAGCCACCGCTTCGCACACTTGGGTGAATATTTTCATCGCCTTCTTGCGCGAGAATTCTGATGAAGCTAGGAATTCGGCAAAGAAGATGCCCTCTATGAATGGCGTCGTAAAAAAGGGCTCTCCACGATACGATCCTATTTCGTAAATAGGTACGATGTAAGGGTGAGACAATTTGGCGATAGCATCCATTTCGCTGTTAAAACGCTGGATATCTAATTTCGATGCAAGCTGCTCGGCGCAGCTGGGATGACCGTCTGTTTTGCCATTATGGGCATTGCTCCGATGACCTATGAGAGACTGGCAATCTTAATGTCCCTCGTTGGCATATCGGCTGGCTTTTACATCGTCCCGTTGCAGTCGCTGCTGCAATACTTATCGCCGCCAGCAGAACGCGGCCGTTTCTTCGGTACTGCCAATGCGTTGTCATTCGCGTTCATTGCAGCGTCAGGTGTTCTCTTCTTCGCGCTAAGACAAGCGGGCGTGCCCACTGAGAGAATGCCGCTCGTGTGTGCAGGCTTGGCCTTGTTTGGAACAATCGTTGGCATGGTGGAGCTCAAGCGGATCATGGGGACGAACGAAAACGGCAGCATCACGTGAGACGACCGCCGGTCTGCCTCAACAGGCGAGCGAGCAATGTTCATTGGTCGGACTGGTGATTCAGAACTTGAAAGACGGGCTTTTACATTACGGAACACTCAAGCAAATAATCGTTCACTATTAAAAGTGGGAGCATCTCCATGACGCCTCTTCTCGCAGCTAAATTTACACCAGATCAATGGTCGGATATCCATTCCGTTTTCAAGCCGCACAGCGGCTTGCCGAGTTCTCGAGCGCATTTTTCTAGAATGTCCTACGGCGCCGGAATTTTGCAGCGTGGGAACGCTTAACAAACACAACCCTAGAAGAAATCAGGGCTATCGCGTTCGATCATCCTCGCACCCGACATCCAGGAAGAGATCCTCTTACTGCCCAGAACCACCCAAGGCCGCGATTCGATCAACGAAGCCGACATCCGCCCCATTGCCAAAACGCTCGACTGGAACAAGCAGCGGCAAATGTGGAATAGGCTGCGACAAAGTACTATTGGCTTGCAGGGAAAAACGAACTCTTGGTAGTCTTCGGCAACAGTTGGCTGTCAATTGTATGCCGCTGTGCTGGCAAGTGAGGCCTCAGCCACTTCCTCTAGTCCTTGACGTGACTGTCATGCCAATAGATGCTACAATAGCTCGGTGGAGCGAAACTCATGACCCAATCCATTCAAACATCCGTTGACCGAACCGTTAGCGACATTACTCCCAATCAACGTCACGCTATTGAGGAACTGGTCGGAGGAGATCTAGCTCCTGACCAACGGATCTTCGTTCTTGCTTATCGCCCTGGTGTCGAACCGAATGAAGCCGACAAATCGGTTGCTCGAAGTCGGATCGAAGAGCTGCTCACCAAAGCCCACACGAATGCCCATCAGCAAGATTTGGCGCCCACGGAGATTGAAGCGGCTATCGCTGAAGCTATTCAGAGCACCGACGAGTAATGGCAAAGATCGTACTCGACACGAATATCATTGTTCGTGCTGTCGCGTCACATTCTGGGCTAGCATCTGAACTGTTGCGCCGCACGATCTCAGATGGAAATTTGCTCTGTACGTCCAACTTCATGTTGGCGGAATTAGATCGGGTGCTCCGATACCCACGGGTCAGGAAAATTCATGGACTTTCCGACACCGAAATCGAAGACTTCGTCCGATCTATTCAGCAGGTCGCTTTAGTCGTCGAAGTTGACGCTGCGAAATCGTTACGGATTACGCCAGATAAAGACGATGATCCGGTAATTGAAACCGCGCTTCGCACCAAAGCAGATTACCTTTGCAGTATCGACAAAGATATCGGAGCAAAGGAGGTCGTCGACCATTGCAAAGCAGTCGGGGTGGAGGTTGTCACAGATCCAGCGCTCATCGAAATCCTCCGCAATCAAGATCAGGAATAGTACGTCAGGCGGCGAAGTTTTGCAGGCACATATTCGCGCATCCGTTCCTAGCCTCCTTGTCGCTCACGTATTCGGGCCTTCACCATGCGCATCAAAAGTTCAGCGTGTTCGTATTGGTCCAATTCGTGCTTAAGGTCGTCATCCATTTGGCCGGTCCGGTTCAGCGACAGAAGCTGCGAGGCTCGTTGGGCGACGTCGGCAGACGGCCGAAAATTCAAAATCTGTTCATCGGTCGGGCCTGAGCCAAACAATTGAGCGATCTCATCGAAGACTCTGAGGCGCCTTCAGTTGTCGACATACTGGACCTCCAAATGAGAGTCTTCGGACGTTCTTTACGTCGCAAAACAGAAAACGGCTCGATCCCTCCCATATCCTCGTTTCTCCTCGCTCTCCCTGATCTCAGCCCCAATCAGGCTCGCTTTATTTCGTTTCAATATCAGAACCCCTGAGATCAAAAGCTCATGGCCCACGGGTCGGCAATCAACCACGACGATGCCCGCAAGTCTTTTGTACTATTTGGTTCTTCTTCCAGACCGCGATCGTTAAATTTCTATGTCGGATAACGCAGCTCCGCTGGCTGAAGAGTCAAGCTGAGGAAAAGACTCGCTGACAGCCTTGGCACCGTTCTTGGGTTCGACTCGGCCTAGAGTGAGCCGTGGCAACACGTTCCTAGCATTCGTATTGAGCCCGGTACTTAGGTGGACATGCAACGTATCGCCGTCAGGATACTTGCCCTGCGACTGGTCATAGTCCGCAACCTTTAAAAGCATGGCGGCTAGTCGCCTCAATCCAGTAGCATTGCCGTAAATATTGATATCCACTTCATGAATGCCCTGCGAGACCCATGCGACCAGATACTCAACATCTGGCTGGACGTGTTTCTGCACAATCTTCTGCGACATGGCGATTCTCAAAAGGGACAGGGGACAGCGCTTTCGAAGGTGTGCGGACAACGGGTAATTCCTGGTATCAAACCATCCGTGAGCATTCCGTATCCCTTCCGGTCCTCGGAAGCAAACGGCGTTGTGAAAAACGGGCACCTTCGAACCAGAGAGCGCGATAGTTTGCTACAAAAATTCTAGTTCTCCGGAAGCAACATCTCCTGAATCTTGGCTAAGTTCATTCCCCAAGAGAGTGCCCGGGAAAGGGCCCGAATTGCAAAGTCCCCGAAAACATTGGGGAAATAAGGCGTAAGAATCGCCAGACAAGAAAAACTCTCAACCTACGAACTGGCGGGTTGCCGAATTTCGAGAAAGAAAACGAGTACAGCGGAAGCAACGGTGTTCGTAATAACTCTCAGCTATTGAGCGCTTTTTGAGTTTAGAAATCGTCAGCAAGAGTTTCATGGCTAGGCACAGCCACACCAGCTAAAGGGGAGATGGATGAATAGACTTTTTCGTGAATGCTTTCAATTGCTTTGAGAATCATAGCCGAACGAGGTCGTCGCTCTTTTCTCAGCTTCATCAGAGAAAATTTTTCGATTAGTTGCTTTATCGCGACCAGTCGACGGATTCGGAATGGCAGTTGCGTTGGATTCGATCTGAGAACCCAACGCAGTGTTGCTTCGGGTAAATTCAGATTTGTATTCGTTCAGGAGTATTAGACGATGAGCTTCAAAAAGCTAGTTAGCAGTTCCATATGCACAGCGGTACTGTGCACTGCCGTTTCAGCGCAAGAAACAAAACAAAACCAGTTGCCCCAGAAGGCGATTGAAAATCAAAGCGCAAACAGGATGGGGTCCCAAGCGTTGGTTACCCCTCAACAACTTGCTGCGTGTTGGGCCTTGGACAACCAAGAAGCGGTGATCTTGGCCAAGTTCGGACAAGAGAAAAGCAAGAACAAGAACGTTTCCAGTTTCGCCAAGATGATTGCCGAAGAGCATCAAGCTTGTCTCAAGAAGCTTAGCAAGTTTTCTCCCGAGGCTACTCGCGAAGGCTACTTGGTCGATAATCAAGCAGATCAATCGAAATCACGAAATGAATCGGCCACCGACCCAAAAGGGATCAACAATCAGAACGCCACAGCAAGTGGCCTAACAACGATGGGAATTGACATGGTGCAACTGCAGCGTGAAGTCGCTCAGCAGTGTATTTCGGATTCAAAGAAATACCTGAACGCAAAGGATGGAGATGAATTCGATAAGTGCTTCGTGGGCATGCAGATTGCTAAACATGCTGCCATGCATACTAAGCTCGTTGTTTTGCAACGCCACACATCCAATGAAATGAATCAAATGGTCGCCGAGGGAATCCAAGCCATCGACAAGCACATGAAGGCTGCCGAATCTTTAATGGCAAAATTATCAATGACTCCATTGAATCCATAAAGCGATTACTCGCAGAGGGAAAGAGAAGAATTGAGAACAACGACCGCAGCGATTCGTCTGGAATGTGGAGCGAGTTCGATGCGGTGATGACGAAACTAAAAAAAGAACTGGAGGACCTGCCACACATGGGAGTTGATGTGCTCCCTCAAAGCGAGAATGTCGAATGGCAGAGGGAGATGCGAGACTCCGAAGGTGTGTTTCTGCCAATGGTGGTTGCCTATGCCGATGCTTGTCGTGTTGAGCTTCTATTGCTCGAGAAGTATTCGGAGGAAGAACTGACGAAAATCAATGAGTTCATCTCTCGCAGGACCCCAAGTGACTTTTCGGTTGAGGAAGCCGAAGAGTACGAACTCCAGTACAAGAGTGCGGTCGCTGACGTCGTACACTAATTCGACCATGGCGAGAATCTGTGGGACCGCTTCTTAGACATCTTGGCTGGAGGTACGCATCAAATGCCGTCGGAACGTGTGATGTTGGAAAGATGGATTGTGGGTGAAAAGTAAGGACTTTGAGCGGCGATATAAGTCGAGAATAGTAATCCCATGAAGGCGTCGGATTCTTGCCATAAATCCGCGAAGAAAATGGAATTACTTCGAAGCAATTTGGCGACTAGTTGCGATCCGTTGTGCAATCTTGACGAGTTCCACCACGATCACGGGAAGCAGAGAACAGATTCCGATCACACCCCATTCCTGTATCGTTGGCGGGACAGTGCGAAGTACCCTCTGCAAGAGGGGCACATAGACTGCGGCTGCCTGAAGCACCAGGCACATTCCAACAGCGCCCCATAACCAAAAGTTGGTGAATAGGCGGTCGGTGAATGCCGAGCGAGTTTGCGAACGCGCGTTGAAAACGTGGAATACTTGCGAAAGGGCCAACGTCATAAACGCCATGGTTGTTGCGCGACGAAGTCCATCACCATCATCACCGTGCCAGCGCATTCCAATGCCGAACGCTATCAGTGTTACAGATGTTAGCAGCAAGCCCTGCCAAACAATTAGGATAATGAACGACAATGGAAGCAATGATTCTTTTGGGTCACGGGGCGGGCGTTTCATCACGTTCGGCGCCGATGGTTCTAGGGCGAGCGCAAACGCTGGAAAAATATCGGTCACCAAGTTGAGCCACAATATTTGTAAAGCAACTAGCGGCAATGGCCAGCCAATCATCAGTGCAATAAACACCGTCAGTATCTCTGAGAAGTTGCAAGAAAGCAGGTAGTGAATGAAGCGGAGAATGTTTCCGTAGATGATTCGCCCCTGCTCGACCGCACCAACGATGCTCGCGAAGTTGTCGTCTGTGATCACCATATCGGCATTCTCTTTGGCAACTTCAGTTCCCTTGATACCCATGGCGATACCGATATCGGCCTTCTTTAACGCTGGCGCATCGTTCACTCCGTCGCCGGTCATGGCCACTATGTGCCCTTGCCGCTGAAGTGCCTCGACAATTTGCAACTTGTTCTGTGGTGAAACACGAGCGAACACGGCAGCATCGGCCACTGCTTTCTTCCAACCCTCATCGTCTAGGCCTTCCAATTCACTACCGTGTACTATTCGCAATCGAATCCCATTTTGGTCGACGTCGATACCCAATTGGTTTGCAATCTCCGCTGCAGTAGACTGCTGATCGCCAGTGATCATCACGGTTCGAATCCCGGCCTCGCGGCAGGTTGCGATCGCTGCTTTGGCTTCTTCGCGAAGTGGGTCGCTCATTCCCACCAGCCCTACAAAAGTTAAGTCGCGGGACAGATCTGCCTCTTGGTAGCCGTCGTCGAGATCGCGATATGCCAAGCCTAGCACTCGAAAGGCAACACCCGCAAGTTGTTCGTTCGCGTCCTTCCATTTTTGACGTCCCTCATCGGTCAGCGTTTGCACTTCCGAAACGAGCATTTGACGATTGCTCGCTTCTATCATTCTTCCCGGCGATCCCTTGACGTACACTACTTTCTTCCCGTCAGGGGTGGTGTGTACGGTAGACATGCACTTGCGCACGCTATCGAAGGGGATCTCGCTAAAGCGGGGATACTGAGTTTGTAAATCGGCGAGACTGACCTTTGCTTTCTCGGCCGCAACAATCAAAGCCGCTTCGGTCGGATCGCCCAGGACGGTTTCGCTTCCATTGCTGCGTTCCACTTTGGCATCGTTGCAAAGCATGCCGATCCGCAGGCCAAGACCGAGTTGCTCGTCGGCGCTGAAATCGACAGGTTTGTCTTCTACTTGAAATGTTCCCTCGGCAGAATACCCGCTACCTGTCACTTCGACACGACGTTGATCTAGGATATAGACGCGGACCGTCATTTCATTTTTTGTCAGTGTGCCTGTCTTGTCGGTGCAGATTACCGTGGTCGACCCGAGTGTTTCAACCGCCGGAAGCCGACGTACGAGAGCTTGCATGGTGGCCATGCGCTGCATCCCCAGTGCTAGAGTCATCGTGGCTACTGCAGGTAACCCCTCGGGTACCGCAGCGATTGCGAGCGAGAGACCAATCTCGAGCAGATGCCATAGGTCGCTCACTCCACGTAACCATCCTGCTAGTACGATAACTGCGCACAAAACCAAGGTTACTACGATCAGCACTCTTCCAAGCTGCGCGAGCTTAAGCTCGAGCGGCGTAGCACGCGTGGTTGCCTCATCGATCAAGACACCAATCTTACCAACCTCCGTTTCGGAACCTATGGCTGTGACCAGTAGTTTTCCACGACCATCGGTGACCGTCGTTCCTAAGAAGGCCATATTGATACGATCTGCAAGTACGGCTTTCTCATCTTCAACAGGATCATCGGTCTTGGTAACTGCATTCGATTCACCGGTCAGAGCCGATTCCTCAATCTGAATTCGCACGCACTCGACAATTCGTCCATCTGCCGGTACGCGAGCGCCGGCACCCAGGATGACCAGATCACCGCAAACTAATTCGGCGGCGGGAATCTCAATCTCCTTCCCATCCCGAACAACATGTGCATGACGAACCTCCTGGTTCTGAAGGGCCGAAAGTGCATGCGCTGCCTTCCACTCCGTAAAGAACCCGATCGCAGCGTTAATAACGATCACAACCAGGATCGCAATGGCTTCTACGTAATCGCCCATCGCAATCGCGATAGCCGTCGCCGCAGCAAGTAACAAAACGATCAAACTACGAAACTGAGTTAGGAGAATCTCGAAAGTCGTTCGCTGCCTCGCTTGAGGCAGCGCATTGGGGCCCGACTTGGCGAGCCGGTTTTTCGCTTCCGTTTGCGTTAGGCCGTTCGACGAATCTGAGTTTAGCTGCTCCCTCGTGGCTTCGGACGATAGGGTATGCCACCCCTGCGTGGAAGGGGATGCCCTTTTACTGTTGACTCCAGTGTTCGTAGGGAGTGGTTCACTCTTCGTTGAATCTGCTAGCACATTGAAACTCTATCGATCTGTTGCGGCGTCACTTCGAGGCGACAGGAATTTCGAGTCTCCGAGAGACTCACCCTACCCACCAGACATTGCAAATTCCGGGCCGTAGGCGCTCATGATGAAATTTAAGAGATATCGGCCAGCTCATTCTCGGATTGTTTCGGTACATCTGCATCCGGCGGTAGTTCCACGTCTGTCGGGCGGGGAGCTGCGGCGGGCTCGTCCTCAATGTCATGAAGAAGCTCTAATACATTGCGCTCAATTGACGTACATAGCCGATCGCCACTACGTCATACTTCCAGTCGGCTGCCTGCTTTTTGACGCCATCTACCATCATTTCCGGCGTCATCGATGGACCAGAATCGAATCGTCGATGCTCTGTTTCTCCCGTGACCAGAAACTTGACGCCAGTCCCACCGATATCAATACTCAGTACATTCATAGGTGACCTTGCAAACACAGTTTCTGAATCGTGACATTACCAACGGCCTGCTTTCAGTGCAGGCGAACGGCTTGGTTCGAGTTTTACTCACCACGCCGTTCGATGACATTTCATCAGTATAGGTGCGTGACTGAGTCTTGCGTCACGCACCGGAAGGCTGCTAACTACTTTCGAGGCGACGGTGGTATCGGTGGTACAGTTGCTTTTTGGGCCGAAGGTGCCGCTGGTGTTGCCATCGCTTTCTGGGCTGCCGGTTCATCCAGCCTGACCATAAGCCATTGCTGAGTTTGGCCGCCCGCGAAGTGCACGAGCGCTGGCCCCGTATCGGACGTCAGATTGGAAATCCCGGTTTCCATGATCGGACGCGTCTTGCCCTCGACAGCCCAAGCAACTCGCTGTGATGCTTTATCAGCGAGTCCTTCGACGGTCTGTGTTTGATTCGTGGCGGTGTTATGCGAGGTACCCGAAATCACTCCCTCTTTGCTGATTGCAAGTTGTAAAAACAACGTCGGATCTGGACCGGATTTTTGGCCATCCTGCGTCAATGCGAACACTCCCAATGGCAACCACTCTGCTTTCTCAGGTGCAACTTCAGGTGCACTAGCAACGATGGCTTCGGCTTGCTGCGCATATTCCTCAGCAGTGGCAACCGGCTGATCGCCGTAGTAAACCGAATTGTCCTCGTAGTATACGTTTTCACCGTAGCTGTACGGGACTGCATCGGTCCAACCGTAACCAGTGCCAACCCATCCGGCCACCGAGCCCCATGCGGCCCAGCGATAGGGCGCATTGATTCGCCATGAAGCCCAGCCGGGATGGTCTGACCAGAAGTCTAGGCGAGGATGGTTCTCCTGAACTTGATTGCGTACTTCATCGCGCCGACCAACTCGGTTGTCTTGATACTGCTGCCGATTTTCGATTCGGCCGGCGCGATTATCTGACATTCGATTACTGACTCCCGAACGATCGCTGACACCGGCACGATCAGCTAAACCTGTACCTGCACCTGGACGGTTGGCGATGCCGGTACCTGTACCGGGTCTGTCCGCAATGCCTGCACCAGCACCAGGACGTTGAGCTATACCTGCCCCAGCCCCCGGTCGGTTCGCTGGAAGCGTACTAGGTCGAGTACCACCACCTCCTTGTAAGAAATCAGCCGCCGCACCACCTGCAATCGAACCGCCCATGTTCCCTGGACGATTTGCAGGGAGCGTACTCGCCCCTCCAGCACCGCCCCCTGGGGCGATATTCAAGAAATTATTCAGTTGCCCCGTTGAAGGTCTCGAACCGACACCACCTCCAGGGCCAACTCCGCCCGGACGAGTGCCAGCAACCCCACCTGGACGCGTTCCTCCACCGGCAACTCCGCCACCTGGTCTTGCTCCGGTGCTCGGTAGACCACCTGGACGTGGCATTGCACCTGGACTAACTCCACCACCGGGGCGAGATGCCATTCCTGGACTGGGACGAGACATGCTAGGTCCTGACGGCCGGTTCATCGAAGGCGAAGGTCGGCTCATGGACGGCGATCGATTCATCGAAGGGCTTGGGCGACTCATGCCACCTCCCGAAAATCCGCCACCACCCCCGCGGGACATGCCACCACCACCGCGCCCGCCCCCGCGTCCAAAGAAAGCCCCAGCATCACCAATCGTCAAGACAACGATGACTAACGTTGCTAGCCCAATTCGAATCGTAGTTTTCTTCATTAGATTATTCCTTAGTTATTTTGACTTCGTCCACATTCGGCAACAGTTCACCATCGACCGTGCGATTGATGGACTGCAAAGTGAAGGTGTTATCATCAAGGTATGTAAAGATGTTGACGGCAGAGGACTTCCGCCCGTCATGTATTACACCGCTTTGCTGGACGTACCAACGATTTTCTTTTTTGGTCCAAGTCCCTTGGCCAAAGCCGCCATCGGAGTCAAACACCCAGGAGCGAATTTGTTTAGCAACAGGATCCCAGCCGATGATCTGCATTCCGGACATGTCGATGCGATCGCGTACCTGGACCTCAAAGTTGCGTACCAAGAAGTTATTGTTGCGAGCCCATTTGCATTCGGTAACTACCGACGCCTTGTCATCTTGATCCACCCAGCGTCCAACCATCCATTCGAGACCTTTCAGTTGCTCATAGTGCGACGGTGGGGCGACTATTTCTTCTTCTGTCATACGGTCCAATAGCCATTGGCTATCGCGTTTGACATAGACAGCCGTATACTCGCTATTCTCCAAAGTCTGATCCGCCACCGTAAGCTTAGCTGTCCCATGCTCGACCGCGACTCCTGGCGAAATGAACTGGATGGAATTCGTCGTCGCCTCAAGCTTGATTCCTTTGGTTTCGGCAAAAGTCTCCGACATTTGCTTTTCGATCGCCTCACGGCCCACGACCTGTTCATCGCTCAGTGGATTAATGTAGACCGCTTCAGGCGACCACATGGCTGCGACCGCCTTCGCGTCCCCCTTGTTAAAGGCGAGAACGTAAGCCTCTACGGCTTTGCGAATTGCAGCTTCCTCATCGGTCTGAAGAACAGGCTCTGCGGCAACAGCAGCAGCTAAACTGCAAACCGTCATTGTGAAAGTCAACATCATTAACTTCATCAGTTTCTCCTCTACGTTAGATTGGCTGTGGGTCGTCTCCCAGCAAAGCCTCTGTCTTCTAATCATCGAGACTAACATTGGTGAATACCATTGGTAAAACTACGACTTTCATATTGCGCAATACGCAATACGTTTGTAGCAAACCCAGTTCTTGTACGACTTGAGCAAAACAGTTCAGTTTGGGTTCGAGGTCGACTATCGGTTGACCAACGATATCTCCCCTGCACTCGATACGAATGCAGCCCTATTCATGACCCAGTTTCTGTTGCGTTTTTGAAACTTCTTCCGGACTACGCATCGCTTTCAAAAGTTCCTCAGAACCAACGCCCCACTCCGAGACGCACTTAGCTGTTTTCAAAACAGTAATGTCCAGATAAGCTCGACGAGTGCTGTTCACAAACAGTCCCCTTGTCCGTCTTTTTCAATCGAGACGAAGCTGCAAGACTACATGCCTTCAAATAGTTTGCTGTCGACTCGAGACAACAATTGCTTTAGTTGCGGCAGCGACTCATGGGCCGTCTGTGCACCTATAGAAGACATCTCGTCGGCTCGCGAAAACTCGGTGATATCAAATTCTCTTACGTCCGGCTGAATCACAAAGTCAGCCGGTTGCACTCCCACCGAATTCATGTTCACGTTTTGTACAACATAAGTCCGCATGATCGTTTCGAGCACGGACGCTGACTTCATTTTGGCTGTAAGTGTATCTGGTCCATTCTTCGCAAATTCCAACTTTATCTTTGCCGTAACGCTAACCGCGATCACAAAATTACATCCTTTCGCCACAAGCGTGTTGGCTGGTACATTGTTAATGATGCCGCCATCAACCAACGCTCTGCCATCTCGGTTAATCGGTTTCGATAAAACGGGTACATTGATACTCTCGAGGATGGCGTGCACAGAGTCTCCCACCTCGCGCACGATCGGTTGCCCGCTAATCAGATCTACCGTGACCGAATGAACGGGAATCGGCAGTTGTTCTAGCCGACTATCCTTTAGGTACTTTCTCAATAGCGGATCAAATTGGCATCTCCGATACATGTACAATAAATACCAGTGACCACCGTTGGGTATTTTTCGAAACAACCAGGGAAGGGTTAATTCCTTTACGAAACACTCGGTACTGTACGCTGGGTTCATTCCCGAAGCGTACAAGATTCCCGTCATTGCCCCAGCGCTGGTTCCGGCAATCATATCGACGCAAATGCCGTTTTCTTCGAGTACTTGGAGGACGCCCAAATGGGCCATGCCTCTTGCTGCACCACCACCCAACGCTAAGCCAATTCGGACTCCTCGCATCTCATGAATGATACGTTCGAAACCGTTCAGCATGACTCGGCTTCGATGTTCCGGTGGCTCGTCGAGAGACACCTTGAAGTTTCGAATCGCAAGCGAATTCAACTCTGGTGCAAGAGGTGCCCACGACATGCTACCGGGTAGCAACCACACTATGTTAATTTTGTCCCGCCAATTGGGAGATTGCTGTTCGATCTCGGCAAGTTGAGCGGCGGCCTTTCGCCAACTATCAGGGGTGACGCACCAGAAAATCTTCTCACTTATCTCGATGACTTCCGGTATCCTATTGATTTCCATTGCCGCATCCAGATCGAGGACAATCGGTTTTCGATCCGGCATCTTGTCGATTTCTTGACGAACGTCCGAATTGGACGCATAACGGCCGTTCTTTAAAATGCAATAGTGGGGAACTCCGTCGATTGGATTCCAATCCGGCTGGTCATGTACGACGTACGCATTCTGTCCCAAATCCTGTAGACGAATTACAAGTCGTCGCGCGAGTTCCCTTGTTGCTGGCGATTGGTGAAAAATGGAAATCACCCGCGGCAACTTCTTTCGTCGCTCTCCCATCAGCGTGCTATTGACCGCTTCCGCGATGATGCGAGACATATTCTGTCGGAACATGTCATGTTGCTTGGTCAATGCGAATAGAGTTTGATAGCTCAGACGAAGCAACGTGGAGGGTTCAACTACTTCGACCTGCATGGGAGACGGTTCGCCCGAAGCGGCTGCCAATGACCCGACTTGTGTTCCAGCCATTTGATATCGCGTTAGTAATACATTCCCTTTAATGTCGACGAGTGTGACCTTAACGCGACCGTGGATGACGAGATAAACAAACGCCATCGGATCATTTGCTTTGTGTAGAATCTCGCCTGATTCACATCGCAATAATTCGCATTGATTGCCTATATCGTGTACGACCTCGTCACTTAATCCTTCCGCACATGGATGCAACTTCAGCAAAAGAAATTTGTCGACCGTCACCATGATTGAGCCTTCTGTTATCTACCTTTTGAGTCAAACTGTCGTAGCACTCTATTGTAGACAAGTACATTTAGCGAAGTTATCCGGCATGCGATCCAGCTTCTGTGTCGGAAACCGGATTTGTAGAAACCTCATTGAATCCTGAATAGAGAATGAACGCACTTACAATTAGCACCCACAACGGGAACAGGATCGCTATCCAAGCAAAGTCGGTGATGACCAGCAGTAGTACCAATCCAAACGAGAAGCCAATAAAAGATAACCATCGTGAGAGTACCGCTGTACGAAGTCCGATGGTGCTCGTGACGAACATAAACACCGCCGCCATCTTCATGCAAAATGTGTTCATTAGAGCAAATGCCATACTACGACCAAGTTGGTACGTGTCCTGATGGACGAGAAGACTATCGGTACTGGCGAAAGCATCCATCAGTCCTCGGGTGACGGCGACCGCTGCAAAAAGCATTGCGACGAAGAGCAAACCGCTACCAAGAAATACGGTGGCGAAAAACCGATCTTCCAGCAGACCAATGTGGTTTCGGAGGACAGCCATAAACCACAGGAACACAATCCCCGTAAATGGAACGAGATTCAGTGACATCAAGACCCACTTTCGTAAAGCTGGGTCCGAAAGCCATACGCCTGGATCTTTCGGATCCGCTGGAGCAGCCAAACGAATAATCGCTAGGCTGGCGATAAAGAGCGCTGCGAAAACGATCCCACTAATCGCAACGAGTCGCGGTGGTGACGGAATCGGTTTTAATTCACTATGAGCAGCCAAACTATATCATCCCTATCCAAAGGTCTTCAATCTCCTGGTGGCATTTTGCTGATCTTCGAGTCACGAGTTCCCAGGGCCAGAGAATATGGTATGCGATCGAGCCAGAGTTCCGCCAGAAATCACTTTTGCTTTGAATCCATTTTGTGACAAGACTCTCGCAGCAATGTAAGCGCGTTGCGCTGATCGACACATGATGTTGATCTCTCGGTCTTTAGGAAGCTCACCCAAGCGAGATCGAAGTTGTCCGATCGGAATGTTGACTGCTCCAGAGACTTGTTGTACCGCCAACTCCACCGGTTCACGCACGTCGAGTAAGAAATCATTTCCGATAGCATCCCAATGAGTTAGCTTCATATCGCCGCGAAGCAGATTTCCTGCGACCATACCAGCGAAGTTGATCGGATCCTTGGCGCTACCAAACTGCGGAGCATAACAAAGTTCGGCTTCTTCCAGGTCGTAAATGGTAGCACCCATTTGAATGAAGACAGCCAAAGCACTGATCCGCTTGTCGACCGCTGGCCCATCTTCGCCAATGGCTTGAGCGCCAAGGACTAGTCCATTGGATTTACGGAAAAGCACCTTTAGCCCGAGCATTTTTGCACCGGGATAATAACCAGCATGCGAGTTGGGATAGAGATAGATTTTTTCATAATCCGTATCACCAAGCCGCTTGAGAGTCTTTTCGCTAACACCGGTCCAAGCGGCAGCTCCTCCGAAAAGCCCGATGATCGATGTTCCTTGAGTACCACGGAACTTGGAATTTCGCCCGGCGATGACATCAGCCGCGATTCGGCCCTGTCGGTTGGCGGGTCCGGCTAGAGCTACTAAGCTCCATTCTCCAGTTCCATAGTCTTTGACTTCGATAACATCACCAACGGCATAGATGTTTGGATCGCTGGTCTGCATATGCTCGTCGACTCGGATTCCACCTCGCTCGCCGATTTCAATTCCTGCGGACTTGGCGAGTACTGTATCTGGCCGAACTCCGATTGCAAAAATGACGATATCGGCGGGATAAGTCTTACCCGAAGTTGTCTGGACTTCGATGGCACCGCCTCCTAACTGCTTAAAGGATGCTGCACCATCGTTGAGCGCCAGATGAACGCCATTTCGCGTCAAATGGCTTTCAACAACACGAGCCATTTCCTGATCGAGTGGTCCAAGAACTTGATTAGGCTTTTGGATGACAGTTACCTGGAACCCAACGTGGGTTAAGTTCTCCGCCATTTCCAGCCCAATGAATCCTCCCCCGACTACCACTGCACGACGTACAGGTTTCGCCATTTGGATGCCTGTGTAGTTGGCCATTCCAGTGAGGAACGAGGTCCCTTTTTCGATCCATTGGCGAATGGTTCTGGCGTCAGGTACCGTTCGCACGTGGAAGATTCCAGGCAGATCAACTCCCGGTAATGCCGGGCAGAACGAAGGTGCACCGGGTGACAGAACAAGCTTGTCATAGGGCTCCGTCGTGACTTCACCGTTCAAGACGTTTCGCAGTTGGACGGTTTTATCTTTAGCAGAAATGGAGACCGCCTCGCAGTTGGTTCGCACATCGATCGAAAACTGCTCGCGGAACAGTTTCTCATTCGCAACCAAAAGGCTCGACTCTTTTTCAATCACGCCACTAACGTGATAGGGCAAGCCGCAGTTTGCATAAGAAACATAAGGCCCCCGCTCGACCATGAGTATCTCGGCCTTCTCATCCAGCCGACGCAGTCTCGCCGCGCACGAAGCCCCGCCCGCGACACCGCCAACAATGATTACCTTCATTATTCGAATTCCTTGATATAGTCGCGATGAGTTTACAACTCACGAAAATAACGCTAGCGCTTTGCAAGTGTTATTCGCAAAACTACGACTCTCGCACTGCGTATTACGCAGGTTGTACGACAGTGCAGCCTATGCCACGGCTCGATTCAATCGACCGAAATGAGGCCGTTGCGGATGGCGTATTGAACCAACTCAGCGGTACTCCGGAGCTCCAGAGCCGTCATGACGTTGGCCTTATGGGCTTCGGCTGTCCGTACGGAAACTCCTAACTTAGCCGCGACTTCTTTGGCTGATCGGCCTTCAGCAACTAGCTGTAGGACTTCCCGCTGCCGAGCAGTAAGTCGCTGCGGTGCTTCGTTCGATCCCGAATCACCGTCACGGTAGGATTGCAGAAGCCCTCCAGCGATCATAGGAGTGATATAGGTTCGCCCTTGAATCGCTTCGCGTATGGCGGTGACTAATTCCGACGAAACCGAATGCTTAAGCACATAACCAATCGCCCCTGCTTCGAGGGCGCGACGAGCGTATGCCACGTCGCTGTGCATGGTCAGGAAAATAAACTTGGCTGCAGCTCCGGCGTCTCGCAACTGCACCGCCGCCTCGATGCCACTCAAACATGGCATCGTAATATCCGAGACAATAATGTCGGGCAAATGGGTTTTCGCAGCGTCTATAAGTTCGCGGCCATCAGACACTATCGCGACCACTTCAAACTCAGGTTCGAGCAGGCTTCGTACTCCCTCAGCGAGAATTTTATGGTCATCGGCGATCAAAATACGTGAGCGACTCATCGGCTACACCACTCCAAAGGCACACGTACCTCGACGGTCGTGCCTTTCCCTCGGGCGGAGTCAATCGTAAGGCTTCCCTGAATCAGACTGACTCGTTCCTTCATGCTGGATAATCCGAGACCTGGTTGAGAACGTATATCATTCGGATCGAATCCGATACCATGATCTTCGATTCGCAACCGCAATTCCCTCTCGTCGGCAACCAGCATTACTGATACCGAGTTCACCGCCGAGTGCTTTGCAACATTTCGCAAACTTTCTTGAGCGACTCGGTAGATGCAGAGCGCGACATCCTTAGGCAATTTCATCGGTACATTTGCAGGCGAATAATCGATATCAATCCCCTCTCGATCAGAGAAACTGGCACACTCCGATCGCAATGCTTCGGTTAAGCCCAAGTCGTTGATAATCGATGGATGAAGCTGTCGGGAGAGAGCATGTACGTCCTCGGCTAATGCCTTAACCTTATCTTGCATCGCAACGACAAGCGGTAACGCAACATCATTCGATTCAAGTTGACTCAACAATTTTGCTGCGTCGATTCCCAGCAAAGCCAATCGCTGTGTCCAATCATCGTGCATCTCACGAGCGATTCGAGCTCGTTCTTCCTCTTGAGAATGAATAAGCTTGGATGTTAACTGCCGAAGGTCTTCTCTGGCTTGTTTAAGCGATTGTTCATTGACACGCAATTCTTCGTCGGCTCGCTTGCGTGCTAATGCGTTGGTGAAGATATCACCGATCATTCGAAGTCGCGGAATCAGGTCGTCGGGTAACTTTCGATCCAAACGAAATGAAGAGAAACCGATCCCGCCAACAACTGAGCCCATCACCACCAACGGAATTGTCACGTTAGATCTCAGACCAGTTTGAGCGCAATACTCTCGCTCGCGGGATGCCTCAAGCGGCAATTCATCGGGCAATCGAATCACAGCACCCTGGTAAACCATTTTGGCAAAACAAGGAAACCACGAATCTATCAGGAAGCCTGCCGATGGTGGAGTGCCCGGCAGTTCGTAGGAATGCGTCACCACAATTTGCTTCCTATCTGCTGACACTTGCCCGAGGCCACTTCGGTCGATCCCAAGCAGTTCTACAATCTGCTGCAAGCCCCATTTGATCTGCGAATCGACCTGATCGGCGGAAACATTGATGAACTTTGCAGAAAGTTCGCTCAATAATTTTTCAAACTGAAAACGTTGCTTACTGTCCGCAGCAAGCGGACAACCGATATCCTGCATTCTTGAGAACACATCTGAACTCAAAGGGTCCGTTCCGGTGCTCAACGAGGGCAAGGGACATATCATGCCCACCTTCGCATGATGATTTAAACCTTCGCCGTCGGTTTGCTTATTTTCGATAGCGGAGCGGTGATTCATGGAAGTCGGCTTTATTCGAGTTGTTTTCTGGGCAATTTCTACCGGAATCGACATCAGGTCACTAGCCATACCCAGCCGCCAACCTACGTTTCCGTTCATCGCTGCAAGTCAGTACTTAACGCTGTGAGACAGTATTCTAGCTCCCGCGGCCTTCTGCCGTATGCCACCCTCACGTTTTCTTGCTGGGCCAAATCGCAACCTTGGCGCAAGTCCTTCGGACAATGTTTCCTGATGAGGCGGGTCCTGACATTGCCAACAATCTTTCAGAGCAACTCGGTTGACGAAGCGATTTCTCCCAATTGAAACTTTTGTTACATCAAGCTCAGCGCAACTCGCACCGGTTTGGCACGCAGGGTTGGGTGACCGGAGCGAGTTAAAAAGCATCTGTCCTGCCAGATGCAGATATCCACTTTAGGACGCTTGACTCGTTCCCGTAAGCGATTTGGAAGTGAGTCCTCCGCAAAGGTGGAGGGAATCTGCAGCGCTGTCCGCTTGGGGCTATCTGGTGGCGAATCTACTCGATCGCTATGCCATCGGAGATCGAAGCATCATGAAGCCGAATCTCGATTGCTCATTGACCATTTATGTTCAGAGTGAGTCGCCGGGTGTGGATAACGAAGAAGTGTCATGTTTCTTGTTCGACAACCGCTTCGATCTTGCCGTCTTCCACTGCGGCCACGAGTGCTGCGTGATCTTTTTCATTCTGGTCCGCGTAGGCTAATGAGAATTCACCGATGGCTTGATCGAAGACATCTGATTTGCCGAGATAGCCGCTGATCAAAGCCGCATCTCCAGACTTGGCATGGGCGTGGGCAAGGGTTCGACCGCACAGCTCAGCGTATAACATCGTTTGCATGGCCGATGCGCCTTCTTCGATGCGAGCACTCATTTTCATGTCCCTCAATTGGCGAACATAAAAATCGCGACCATGTCGCCCCCGCGTCCACCCCAGGAATATATCACTTGCAGACTGCACCACGCGTTGTCCCACGACGACGCGTTGCCCGTGGTTTTCATAAGAACTTTTGCCTGCGTAGGGCTCCAGCACGGAGGGACAGGCTTGCTTGAATTGCAGCAGCAGCGGGTGATTCTCCGCCGAAAAGAACAACCCTACAAAACAGCGTGTGCCAACGCTACCGATACCGACCGCTTTGACAACGATATCTTCAAGGCTGTATCGGTCAAAAAGGACGCGGCGCTCGTGTGGTAGGGACGACCGGTATTCCTCTAATGCTTCTTGAACTATCGCCTCGTGCTCTGGTTCGACTTCCTTGGTGACATGAAACAGCGCCGGCGGTTGATCTATCAGACGACGGCGCCCTGCGACCTCTTCGCTGATTTGCGGATAAAGGTAATCTCCGATGCGCTGCTTGGCCTTGGCGATGATTTCCTTGCGAATCTTTCTGATCTTTGCGTCAGGGGCCATATCAACGATTGTTTGTGCATCCAATCGGTCATACCAGACGTCCAGAGGGCTCATCTTCGAGAATTCCCGCATGCGATCCCGGTACGCCCGAACGCACTCAGTGGCAGCCGCTTGTGCTTGCTTATCGGTGAGTTTTACATCGCGTGCAGCCACGGCAAAACTGATCGCTAGACGTTTGACATCCCACTCCCAGGGCGCAGCGAGTGTTTCGTCGAAATCATTGATATCGAAGATCAGATTGCGTTCGGGAGTCGCAAACAAGCCGAAGTTGAGCATGTGGCAATCACCGCACGCCTGCACCCGTATCCCAGTGGTTGGGGTATTGGCTAGGTCGGCAGCCATTAGTCCTGCTGAACCGCGCAGAAAGGTAAAAGGACTCGGCAACATACGCCCATAACGGATCGGTACGAGTTCGGCTAGTCGACCTTGGTTGGATTCCGTTAGGATCTCGATCGGATCGCGGCGGCTCGATGGCGGTTTCCAACCCGCGTGACCTTGACGCGGTACGCTGTCTCGCAACACTTTGCCGGCGGCGATACGCTCATCGCGTGAGCGAAACGACGAGACGCTCGCCTTGGACTTGACTACTTCGGTTTTGCTTTTCAAGGACTCTTCATCTGAGGCAGGCATGTCGATCTCGCTATTTCATTCAAGTAGTGCTGGGCAGCATCGATACCAATTCATTGGCTGGGTAGTACCCTATGCCCTACATACTCTACCTCACACTCTCCGTATCGATAAATTACAAATTCCTATATGCACGATTAAACGCTTCGCTAGCCACAACCGAACCCGGCTCTCACACGGGTTCGGGGTGGCTACATTTTTTACCGCGCACGCACTCGATTGGGGCATCCTAGAACCGACGACACCAGACATCTACAATGCCATCAGTCGCGGAATATGACCGCCCCGTATCGCTCGCTAGAAATCGATCCTTGCCCGCAAACCAACGAGAAGAGAAGAATCAACTCGATCGCGGAATGGATCCATGATTTGCAGGTTAGGTGTCACCTGACACCACGGTGTTGCGGCGATCCTGTAATAGAGTTCTCCACCTTGTTCGTCGCCCAGCGGCAGCAAGACCGGAGCAAAGTCTTTCAACGCGCCGCTTAGACCCGTGTAGTAATAGCCTATTCCAAATGTATCGGTCGATCGCCCGGCGATCGGACTAGTCCCGGCAAGCCCCACGTTACCGGTCCATCGGATCGGACTGGGGTTATCATCAGCAATACCAAGATTTCCAAAAACTCCCCATTGTTTTCGCGGATCAGTCGAAGACACATAGAATGCCTGGTCAAAGTTATAACCTAACGCCCACGAACCATTTTTTGGTGCTGATGTGATCACGACCCCGTCTCCAGGATTGAAGTATCCGGTTGGCGACAGATTCGTATAGTCGCCTGTACTGTAGATCGCAAGTACTCCCTGATGGCCCGGCAACCCCATAAAGCCGGTCTGCACATTCAAACTCGAAACGATCGTCGCTCCGTTGTCGAAGAACGTGTCGAAACCTGACACGGTCGGAGTGTTGTTCGTGTCAAATACGGATAGAGTAAAGATTGGATGCATGTCGTGAAGCTTCACGAACCCCGCACCGAAGGACGAGTAAGGGACCGTTCGGGTGACGATGGGATTAACCATCAACGCCATGTTCATAAAGCCGTCGGTGAGCCCCGCCCCGGTCAACGGCTGTTTAAAGTCATCAAAGGTGTTGATCTTCCCTGCGTAACCCAGCGAGCTTTCCGAAAGGAACTGAGTAAACTTCACGCCGGTCAACGCGGTGACGTCCCTGGGAACCGGTAACACCAACGCCAAATTGGGAGGAACAAGCGCCCCCGAGTCAAGATTCACCGAATCTGCGTATCGGGTCTCGCCGTGCAGCGTGATAAAAGCACCTTTCCAAAGTCCCGCCTTCTCGCCATCGACGTTCAAAAAATAGTCATTGCGGCCACCGTATTCAAAGCCTTGCTCTGCTCCCCCGCTCGCTACTCCCTGATAGTATTGTGTTGAACTAATATCAAATGAGTAGCCGCTTTCGGCAAGGGTTGATCGTCGCCCAAACCAATCGCCCGTCAGTTTTTGTCTGGTCCACAAAGATTCACAATGAGAGGTCTGCGAATCGCAGCCGCCCACCATCCCGGGCTGTGCAATTCCCATTTCGTCGCAAGCATAGACGGAAAGATGCCCGTTCTCGCCGTCACATTTTGCGACGATTTCAGGGGTCGACGCACTGTCGCCAATTTGCGCAAACGATGGCGATTGCCACATCGTCGCACCTGAAAAGAGGATGCCTAGTGTTACCGCAGAAAATCGACTCCAAATTTTGTGACGCATCGCGCACCCCCGAACTTTGTAATCCCTTACCATCTCCGGTACATGGATGTACACCTCGTCGCATCGTCAAAACAATCTTGACAGTCAGATGTATTCGACGTGCAGATTGCAGGTCGAGGTGGTATTCATGTCGTTAAATCCGGATCAGATTCGCGCAACTTAAGGCGGATTGCAATCATTGGCAAATACCGTCAGAGCCGCAGGATGGCAGCCGCTAGGTTCGAAGCTTTGGTTTTAATCCTTTGCCTTGAAGGGGCCGTCATCAGTCAGGATCACGCCGTTCATAGCTGCGTATTGATCCCACAGTGCATGCATGTTTTTCTTCTGTTTGGTCAGAATGCTATTTGCTCCACGGTCTCCATCCTGTTCAACAAAAACCTTCTCCATATAAAGGCTGCCAGCGTGACAAGGCTGGTGAGCATCTGCGACAAGGTGAGCGATCCAGCATAGAGCAACGGCGCGATCCGAATCCGGCTGCGATGAATCAGCCAGTACTTTCGTACAAAGGCCGAGTGCCTGAGAAATATACAGTTCCTGGGTTTGAAGTGTCGCATTGCTCGGTAGCGGTCCCGGGCGAGTAGGAACCTTCATTGTTGAAGCTTCGCCGATCACCAATGAATGGCCGAGCTCATAATGCCAAGTCGAGCGATGAAATGTTGGTTGTCGTCTGGCAATATCAGGCCAGTAACCAATCCGCCCCACACGCCACCTTGTAGCCTCATTTTCGTTGGGTAAGTTCGACGGTGGAGCAAAGTCTTCTGCAAACCGCGGATGCTTATCCAGTATCGATAGCAACTGGGATTTCTCGCCCGGTTCCAGTAGATCGAAGGCCAGCAGAGTGATGATGTGGTGACCACCCTCGGACCAAGCACAAAGAGGTGTAGGCGAAAGAACGATCGAAATCGATAGAAGGATTTTTAGAAGATTCATGATGATGATTATCGTAACATCATGAAGCGGTAGCCAGTTCTGCTTTTTGCCGAAATTCAGCGGTAATGATTCGTGCCAAATGATCGTGCCGTGCATTGAGATCGAGCGAGCAATACTCGGCGAGCGTTCCGACCATACGGTAACATGGAGATCAAGATTGCGAGGGGAAAGCTAAACCGGTTTTGGATTATTATGGAGAGATGGTTTCAAACGATTCATCATGGCGAGTGCGATAAGCTCGGGCTGGCTTCCGAGCTGGAACGATTTGCGAACGACCAGTGGATTGGGGCTCATTACACGGACGATGACGCCGTATCTGCCGTCATGGATCGCTTTAGACGGATGATCGGCGAGCGTATAAGCGACAAAATAGCCGCCTCCCGCCGCCGTGGAAAATGGTCCGGTGGCATGCCACTCCTCGGTTACATCGTCGAAAAAACAAAGCTGATCGTCGATCAAACCGAAGCTGCTGCGGTGCGACAAATCTTCGAACTGTATCTGGACTACCAGGCCCTACTGCCGACGATCCGCGAACTCAATCGCCGCGGTTGGGCAACCAAACGCTGGGTCACCAAAAAGGGGGATCGGCGTGGCGGTCGCTCCTTCACGAAAAATGCGCTCTACAAACTACTGACCAACCCGACCTATATCGGCAAGATCAAGTACAAGAACGAGATCCACAGCGGTGAGCATCAAGCAATCGTCCCCCTCGAGCTCTTCCAGCGTGTGCAGAATACTCTTAAGCGCAACGGTCAATCGGGGGGTACGCTCGTTCGTAACAAGCACAGCGCGTTGTTGAAGGGTTTACTTTACTGCAAATCCTGTGGGCGAGCGATGACTCATTCGTTTAGCTGCAGGGGGA
>JBBAXA010000068.1:15843-25178 GCA_040396935.1 Pirellula sp. | reverse complement strand
TGCTGGGGATCCTTTTGATGATCCCTCTCCGGCGGGCTTTCATCGTGGAGCAACACGGCAAACTCACATTCCCCGAGGGAAAGGCTTGCGCGGAAGTTCTGGTTGCGGGTGAGAAGGGAGGGGCTACGGCCTCGATGGTTTTCACCGGATTCGGATTAGCCTTCATCTATCAAGTCTGCATGCAGGCACTACATCTGTTTAAGGAGGCTGCCGCCACTCCTCTGAGTTGGACCAGCGCAGGAAAAACCGTCGGGCTTAAAGGTGCCACGCTCAGCATGGAGCTGTCTCCTTCTCTGCTCGGTGTCGGCTATATCATCGGTCCTAAAATCGCGAGCATCATGGTCGCTGGCGGTGTGCTCGCCTACTTGGTGATCAGTCCTATGATCGTCTTCTTCGGAGGGGATCTAACGACTCCACTGGAACCGGGTACCACTTTGATCAGCGAAATGAAGGATGGAGAGATCCGTAACTCTTACATTTTGTACATCGGAGCAGGCGCCGTAGCCGCGGGTGGCATCTTTAGCATGCTCAAAGCCCTTCCGGTCATTTTCGCTGCGATCATCACCTCATTCCGCGATCTATTCGCTTCAAGAGACAAGTCTGCAAGTAGTGCCCGACGCACGGATCGCGATTTACCTCTGCCACTTATTTTGCTCGGCAGCATCCTGTTGGTCATCGGGCTGATGGCGGTACCCCAATTGGGGCTCGGGTTCGACACCAAAGGAATCGCGGGAGCGATGATGATCATTATCTTTGGCTTCCTCTTCGTCACCGTTGCATCGCGACTGACAGGCGAGATCGGATCTTCCTCCAATCCTATTTCCGGCATGACTGTCGCAACCCTTTTGCTGACCTGCTTGATTCTGCTAGCGTTAGAAAGCTTCGGTTTGGTAGCGATCGACAAGACAATCAAGCTTACCGCATTGACCATCGCGGGTGTCGTTTGCGTCGCATCATCCAACGGAGGGAGTACGGCCCAGGCACTCAAAACAGGACATCTCGTCGGAGCCACCCCTTCTTCGCAGCAACTCGCCATCCTAGTAGGCGCTCTGACCTCCGCACTCGTTGTCGGATTAGTACTCTTAGCCATTAATGAAGCGAATTCGACCTACAGCAAGAAAGCAATCGAGCAGTACAAGGATGTGGTGATCGATGTCGCAGGGCTTCCGAAAGATACCGTTCACTCGGGCCCCTATGCGTCCGAGGACAAAAACGAGTACTACGTCCTCAATCTAGGGCGGGCCGAAACGGGTGGCCAACTACCGCCAGGAAGATACCTCATCGGTAGCGATGGCAAGCCTGCTTATCTCGTCGACCCCGCCATCAATGGCATGCTCAAAAAAGATGACAACGGAAAAGATATCACGGGTTACAAATTCGATGCTCCTAAGTCCGTGCTCATGCAACTGATCATCGACGGAATTCTCGATCGTCGACTGCCGTGGGGATTGGTCCTTTTTGGAGTATTGATTGCCGTCACGTTGGAACTCAGTGGCGTACCTAGCCTCCCTTTTGCGGTGGGTGTTTATCTCCCTCTCGCTGCTTCGACTCCGATCTTTGCAGGAGGGGTTATCCGATGGTTTGTCGATCGACGGAATCGGAAAGCGTCCGAGGAGGATGACTCGAGTCCCGCCGTGCTGCTCAGTTCCGGTTATATCGCTGGTGGAGCGATCGCAGCGGTGCTCATTTCCTTCATGAATTTCTATCCGGATATCCTCAAAAAGATCGACTTCTCAGCAGGTCCTCCCGCCGATGGGGAGGAAGTGGGCTCGATGGTCGCAGGATGGGTCCCTGAGGCTTGGTTCCAGAGTCCTTACCCCTCGCTAGTAGCTTTTGGTGTGTTGGCCATCGTTCTACTGGCGGTCGGTATGCTCAAAGGGAAACCGAGTGATCGAACGAATTAGAAGCTAAGCGTGTCGGGTTCGGTCTTGAAACAGTCGCATGCTACCATCGTTTGGAAGCAGAGCATGATGATTCATAAAAGCGATTCATTCCGGCACATAGTCGGCCAGATCGCGTCCTGCTGGTGCTCAGTCCGCCGTGGCGGACGGTGATCGTGCTCGTAATCGAACGGCTTGCGTGATAACTTTGCGATATCCAGTCGCAAACTCCGTCCGACCAGCGCGTTGACCATAACGGAATGATACAATCGCTTTATCGATCGAGCACGAGTTGCTTCACTGAGCAGGAGCACGAAAAATGGCTAGAACAAACCCATGCGCTGAAGCGGCCGATCGGCATCGTATGACATCATGACTTTTTTGGGTGGCCACTAGGTCATAGTTGCCATTCTTTATTGAGGAGTATTCGGCATGCATTTTCTCTCGATGCGTCCGACCTTCGATACTGTGGCCCCATGCACCAAAGAGGAACTGATCCGGGAAATCAGCCATCAACTCGAATCCCATGAATGGAACTGGGAGAGCCATGATTTCGGTGGCTATATCGAGCTGCATGTTCCTCAAAAGCAAGTAAGGTATTGGTCGCCGCATCTGTCGATCAGCTTGGAGGAGAGCGATGGTGCAACTGCGATCCATGGTCGATTCGCCCCACGCCAAAATGTTTGGACTCTAGTCTGGGTGAGCTATCTCGCGTTTGCGTTCGCTGGCCTGTACGCCATCCTGTATACGGTATCCGCTTGGAATGCAGGAATGAAAACCTTTGTTTGGCTTTTGGCTCCCCTTTCCATCCTGGGAGTGATTTCTCTCTACGCCGTCAGTTACTTGGGACAAAGCTGGAGCCGAGATCAAATGGACAGCTTGAAAACACAGTGGAATGAATTGCTGCGGCGAGCCATCCATAGCAGTACTGCCGAGGACAACGGTTAGTCTGGAAATTCGTAGGCCCGTGTGATTCCAAGACCGGTGAGATCGGAGTGTGCAGCACGGAAAAGGTACCCTGCCCACGCGTCTGGATAGGACCTCTTGGGCCTCGCTCGGACGATCTTCAGCAAACTATCCAGACTGCAAGGCTAGCATTGCGACGATTGCTCTTGCTTCCATACCCTAGATTCAAGAAACTCCGCATCTTGTCACTTCGAAACGGACTTCGAGAGGCTACGCATGATTCCAAAGTTTTTTTTGATGTTCCTCGCTGCTGCCTCTGCATACGTTCCGTGCGCAGAACTCTGCATGGGAAATCCATCCGGGGACTGCGTCGCCGTTTTCTTCTATGGAGCGAATCAACGCGAGTGCAGCCCGATGCAGCGCAACGTGGGCAAAGTCGTTGAGTCCGGCTGGGCGATTCGATTCGTCGATGTGAAACGTGAACCCGAAATCGCAATTCGCCGACATGTGGAGAATCTACCCACCCTAGTCCTCCTTCGTAATGGACGAGAGGTGGATCGAATCGTCGGTGTTATCCATGAGGCCGAAATCCGTCGACGCATGGAGTCCGCTTCATCCCCTGAGAGCTTGCATCGTAGCACTACTGCGGAATCATCAAACGAATGGACCTTAAGAGGGCAGTCACCAACCGGATTGATACCACTCGCTGGGGCGTTGGTTACAGCTCCTGCAATCGCGCCTCCTACCAAACAATCCCAGGTTCGATTGGATACTCGCCCCTCCCACCCTGCGGAGGCAACAGTCCGAATTCGCGTGGATGAGCCTCAGCATGAAGCCATCGGAACGGGCACCATCATCGATTCTCATGAGGGAGAGGCGCTCGTTCTCACCTGCGGGCACCTATTCCGCGATACACAAGGGAGGGCACCCATTGTGGTCGAAACCTTTTTCCATGGCTCCCCGAGAACCTATCAAGCGACGATGATCGACTTCCAAGCCGATGAAACCGATATCGGTCTAATCTCGTTCCGCACGGAAGGCCCTGTGCCCGTAGCTCGACTCATCCATCACGCGGTGAAGCTTTCTGAGGGTGAGGAGGTTTTCAGTTGGGGATGCGATCGGGGTGCGCCACCCTCCCGTAGGGATTCCCGCATCACGAAACTCAATCGATATCTGGGTTCTCCAAATGTCGAGGTCCAGGGAGCTCCCGTTCAGGGGCGAAGTGGCGGCGGACTCTTCAACCGAGCGGGCGAATTGATAGGCGTATGCTACGCGGCCGACAACGAACTCGACGAGGGGCTCTACAACGCGCCTCAAGTCGTTTACCAACAACTCACGCGTCTCGGGTTGCACCGATTATTCACCGAGGTAGTCGAGAGTAACACTACGCCAACTCCTCGATCGCCCAAGCTAACCGTCGTCCTTGAGGAAAATGGAGCGAAAAGCCAGTGGCAAATCGACGAGCCCAGCCCGCAGCTCTTGCAAGCCATCAGGGACCCATCCACTGCGCGCTGATCGCTCCGTTGGCCCAACTGCGAACCAGGCAGTGAAAAGCCTCCTGCAGCCAAGAGAAAAATAAACGCCATCAGCTACTGCTTAAAGAAGTCGATTGTGTCTCAAGAAGCTTTAAGACCGAATTACAAGCCCCGTCGGGATAGGTGTGTATCAGTACTCTCGATTTCTTCTAGCAATAGCTGGCTTCCAGATCGTTAGAGAACTGCCAACGGAATTGGAAAGCGGACCAATCCGAGTAAACTACAAGCTTGAGCAATCTTTCCAATCGACAAAGGTCTATTCTTCGGCCGTGCTCATCCTCTGAGCTTGAGGATTCAGATGATCCCTAACAGAAGCTGTCGAGAACAAAAAACATTCTCAATCAGTCCTCATGATTCGAATTGCGATTCGACAAATCAGTATCAGTGGTTACCATGCAAGGATCGTAGGCGGTTGACAAAAAACTTCAACAACCGGTGAGACCTATGCCCTTGTTCGAAATTGAAACCGATTCGCACATTTTTATTACATGGGCGAATGATGAGCCCGCTGCCAAAGATGCTCTGGCCGATGCGTATCCTACGGATCGAATCGTGAGGATGACGAAGCGTCCCAGGAACTCGTGGGTCATTTCAAAGTCCGCGCTCGGAGCGACGGGAAGACGTCTGGATATTTGCAGTGTTGCTCGAGACTGCCTTTCAAAATCCTCGGGTGATAAGTTACATGCGATTCGGCTGTATATGGCAGAGACGGGTTCCGATCTCGAAAAAGCGAGACGCATCATCGAGTCCAACATGGTCATGGGCTGGTAGCCATCCTACTCTTCAGGGAACGAGAGAGCGACGTGAGTCGAGAAGCAAGCAGCAGAGCATTCGCTCGAGCCAAGCAATTGATTCCTGGTGGTGTGAATTCACCCGCGAGGGCTTTTGGAGCGGTGGGTGGCTCTCCCATCTTCATGGAGCGGGCGACTGGGCAGTATTTGTTTGATGTCGATGGCAATCGCTATGTCGATTACATCGGTTCCTGGGGGCCGATGATTCTCGGCCATGCCCATCCAGCGGTGATCGATGCCATCCTCAGTGCAGCGCATCGGGGGACTTCGTTTGGTGCGCCGACGGAAATGGAATCGCATCTTGCCGAACTCATCATGGCCGCAGTCCCGAGTATGGAACGCGTCCGATTGGTGAGCAGTGGAACCGAAGCGACTATGAGTGCCATTCGAGTCGCGAGGGGTGCCACAGGAAGAGCCAAGATTATTAAGTTCTCAGGATGTTATCATGGTCACGTGGATTCGCTTCTGGTAGCAGCCGGTTCCGCTGCGGCGACTCTCGGAGTCCCTGATTCTCCCGGTGTCACCGAAGGAACATCCAAGGATACGATCGTTCTGAACTACAACGATTGCTCCACTTTGGAAGCAACGTTTTCGGAACTTGGTTCTACAATCGCCGCGGTCATCCTGGAGCCCGTGGTTGGAAACATGGGAACGGTTCTCCCAACTCGCGAGTTTCTTAAAGCTCTGAGGACATTGACGACAGCCCATGGTTCGTTGCTCATCTTCGACGAAGTGATGACGGGCTTTCGTGTCGCATACGGTGGTGCTCAAAGTCTCTGGGGTATTGAACCAGACATAACCACGCTCGGGAAAATCGTCGGAGGAGGAATGCCACTGGCTGCGTACGGTGGTCGAGCAACCATCATGGATCACGTCATGCCAGCCGGGAAAATCTATCAGGCTGGGACTTTATCCGGGAATCCATTGGCAACTGCCGCTGGTGCGAAGACTTTAGAGCTTTTGAGAGATGATCCACCTTACGGGTACCTGGAGCAGATCTCCTCCCAGTTGGCTGCTGGTTTAGTAACCGCCGCAGTCGAAGCGGGAATTCCCCATCAAGTCCAAAGGGTAGGAAGCATGATGACACTCTTCTTCAGCGACGCACCCGTCATCGATTGGCCGTCGGCGGATCGCTCGGATCGAGGCCGTTTTGCGAAATACTTTTGGGGGTTGATCGACCGAGGTGTTTACATGCCATGCAGCCAATTCGAAGCCTTATTCATCAGCGCTAAGCATACACTCGAAGATATTGAAATGACAATCGACGCCGCCAAAAAGACCTTCTCAAGCCTACTCGACGTTTCCTAAGATCCTTTGGTAGTAGGGTTGTACTTCTTGCGTTCTATCTGAAACCCATCTCGTGTACGCGTGTACCCACCCAACCCCCCCATTCGACCCACGAGTCCCATGCGATCTGACGAGATAGTGCACTTTTCGGGTTGAGATACGAACTCATCCGCAACCCAGCATCCGAGCACCTCTCCGAAGATGATTCGATTCTCGCCGATCTGTAGCATGCGTTCCAAAATACATTCGAGCGATGCCGGACAGCCTGAGATTCGAGGGGGAGTGATGCAGTGTGAAGGGTTCGTGTCTATCCCCAGCAATTCCGCCTCCGAAACGCCTGCAGGGTAGTCCGTTGCAGAGTCGCTCATAGCCTGAGCCAGTGTCTCAGGAACGAGATTGACGACAAACTCCTTCTCGCGTTCGATGTTCACAGCTGTGTCTTTAGGTCGGTCAGGATGGTCGCCGATTCCCAGGACAATCAATCCAGGATCGGTTCCAATCGCATTGAAAAAACTGAAGGGAGCTAAATTCACCGATTTGTCTTGGTTGAGAGTGCTGACCCATGCTATCGGACGAGGGACCACCAAACCGGTCATCAATTTGTAACGGCTCAACGGCTCGAGCTTCTTAAAATCGAAGTGCATACTTTCACTCTAGGGAACGGGTTGGAGAGTCATTGCGACCCAAGACGAGCCGCGGATAGCAATGGATCCCGTGGAAGACGAGCGACCATGATCCCTCATGGTTCCAAACCGATCTAGCAATCGATCATCTTGTTTTGCCGAGCCAACCATACCAGCAGCCCTTTCTGAAGATGCATGCGATTCCCCGCCTGCAAAAAAACGATGCTAGATTCGGAGTCCATGACTTCGTCGGAAATCTCCATTCCTCGGCGCGCCGGTAAACAATGCAGTACCCGGCAATGGCTCGGGGCTAGACTCAGCATCTTTTTGTTGATTTGAAATGGCCCGAACGCAGCGTTTCGTACCCCAGCTTCCGCTTCCTGCCCCATGCTCGTCCAAACATCGGTGTAGAGAAAATCTGCGTCCCGGATCGCTTTTTCAATGTCAGATCCTTGCTCGAAATCGATCCATCCTGCATGTTGTTTTACGCGTTCCATGAGCTTGGGCTGGATTTGATAACCCGGTGGGCCAACCAGCCGGAACTTCATACGGCTCATCGAGCAAGCGTTGAGGAGAGAACGAGCGACATTATTTCCATCACCGATAAACGTCAACTGCTTTCCCGCTAAATCCGGCATGGTCTCTTGCATGGTCATCACATCCGCGAGAGCCTGGCATGGGTGCGATTGATCGGTCAATCCATTGATGATCGGCATAACGTTATGCGTTGCGAGTTCATCAACTGTGGATTGGGAAATAGCGCGGCATACCAAAAAATCACAATACTCAGCGAGCACTCGGACAAAATCAGCAATCGACTCACGCTCCCTCCAGCCTACATCGTTCGTGAGATAGATAGCGGTTCCACCGAGCTGAATCATTCCAGCCTCGAAACTGATTCGAGTGCGAAGACTCGCCTTCTCGAAAATCAAGGCTAACGTTCGATTCTTGAGTAACTCCGGTCGATCATTCTTCAATAAGCCACGCTTGAGCATGTTGGCCAAGGCTAGCACTTCATGGAATTCATCGTTCGAAAGATCGAAAAGTGATCGAATATGCTTCATGTTCAATTACAGAGGAGTGATGCGCGTGGCGGGAGACTGGCGACTTTGAACAATTTCCGTACCGACTCCGGCCGTCGTATAGATCTCTAGCAGCAAAGAATGCCTGAGCTGGCCGTCGATGATGTGAACCTTGCCCACACCGCGATTCAGCGTTGCTAAGCAAGCTTCCACTTTCGGAATCATTCCACCTGCGATGACCCCGTCAGCGATGAGCTGTTGAGCCTCAGCTGCGGTGAGGGAATGAATCACGCTGTCTGGATCGTCTTTAACCTTCCTCACTCCATTGACGTCGCTGATGAAAATCAATTTCTCAGCTCCCAAGGCTTCGGCTACAGCCATGGCTGCCGTGTCCGCGTTGACATTATACTTTTGACCGTGTTCGTCCATGCAGAGGGATGGGATTACCGGGATCTGCTCCGTGTAGGTCAATGCTTCGATCGTTTGACGATCGACACGCGTGACTTGTCCGACGAATCCGAGATCCAAAGGTTCGCTTCCTGGCTCCTCCAGTAGGAGTTTTTCACCGAACAAGACGTTGGTGGTCCGAAAATTTAGATTCATGGCGCGCCCGCCGAGCCTCTCAATCTCCTCGGTCAGTTGCTCGTTCAATTCGTAACCGAGTACCTTTTCGACAATCTCGAGCGTCTTGGCGTCTGTATAACGACGCCCCTTGATCCAAACCGGTTCGATTCGAGCATCCTCCATGGCCTTATTGATGGAGGGACCACCCCCATGAACCACAACCGGCCGCATCCCTACCGTCTCCATGAAAATAATGTCCAGGAGAGTATGCCTCATCGCATCGGGGTTGCTCATCAGCGAGCCACCCAATTTGATGACGGTTGTCTTGCCGCGAAACCGACGTATCCATCCCATGGCTTCGATCAGCGTGTCCGCTTTTGCAATGGCTTCCTCAGGTGCTTTCAATCGTTTCCTCGGTTCGCTCGCCATCGAGCTAAAAGAAGTTCCGTTTGCCAATAAATCAACATCGCCGACACAAACTCGGGGTTCGCGTCGGCGATCGTGGGTATTTCTTAGGTGGTTTCCAGAATGTCAAATCGCCGAGTCTGGCGCTCGGGAAAACCCAAAATTGTAGCCTTAGCTACCAATCGATGTCAATCAGCTCGTTCGCTAGGGAATATCCTACGGATCCCCTCCCAAGGATCGGAACTTCGTCGGAAATCAGGCTGGCTATCGGAAATCAGGCTGGCTATCGGAAATCAGGCTGGCTAAAAGGCCGCAGGAGACG
>JBBAXA010000068.1:0-15743 GCA_040396935.1 Pirellula sp. | reverse complement strand
TCGGAAATCAGGCTGGCTATCGGAAATCAGGCTGGCTAAAAGGCCGCAGGAGACGGCAACACTTGTCCCTACCTCCGAACCCGATCGAGCAACCCTCTTGGCTCCATGGTATTTGTCACGGATGGAGCTCTCTCTGATTCGTGAGAGCCTTGGGTGTAGCGTGTCGGGGAGGACGGGTCGGTTTCAGCTTTTGATTCCTTTCTAAATCGTGATAGCGAGAGTTTTTTGAAGATTTTTCACAATTCGCGAACGAAATGTGAACCACTTCGCCACTATTTACTGTGGGATGTCATTCCTTCCGCGTCTGTTGGACCGGGATCCCGCCTTAACTCGCTGCCTCCACTTAGTCGTTCTAGAAACTGCGATGAGATTAACCCTACGAACTCTTTTGGCCTACCGCGATGGAATGCTCGAAGCGAAAGATGCAGCTACTCTCGAGCAGAAACTCCGAGAGAGCACGACCGCCCGCCAGATTTCCCAACGAATCGATCAGAGCATTCCTAATCCTAAACTCGCGCCGATCCCCCTCGATGCGAAGGATTTTGGATTCGATCTCAACCAGATGGCGGAGTATCTCGATGACACCATTCCGACCGATCAAATCCCCGACTTCGAGCGTCGATGCCTCGAGAATAACGCACTCTTGAGTGAGGTCGGCAGTTGTCATCAGATCCTGACCCACGCGTTGACACAGTCGGTCGAGATTCCTGATGATCTCCGCGAACGGATCCGTCGTTTACCAACGTCTCCGGACGCAAGGCCCAGTAAACTTCGATTCCAAAGATTAGCCTCCAACGGCAACACACTCAGAATCGACAATCCAACCGCGCCTCCCATTTCGGACGACCAAGCCAAGTCGAGTACCAAAACCGAGAATATTGCAAAGCCCTCGATGCGACAATCATCCCCCGAGCCTCGAGGCGCCGGCATCGAACTCGATGAAGGACTCGGACATCAAGTGCCTGAATACCTGATTGGAAGCGATTACCACTGGCTAAAAAATGGTTTGATGGCCGCTGCGTTACTCTCCGCTTTGCTGCTCGTCGGCGCAGTCGCCATTGGCCCCTTGGATCAGCTCAAAAAGATGTTCGCATCGAATGACCAGGCTGTCGGCGCTGAAACGCAAGCCGGCAGTGCGAATACCGTCACCCGCCGCCCCAAACCGATGCGTCTGGATCCTGTTGAGGAATCGACGATCGAGTCCCCCGCGAGCGACGAACAGCAGCCAACTATGCGGCCTAGTGAGGCATTGAGCGAAGTTCAAACCTCGCAGATAGACGGATCTAAAAAAGACAGCGACCAACCGAGCAGCGAGCCAAAGCGTTCCTCCGAGTTGGACCTTGCAGCAAGCACTGAGAAATCGCCAACAGAGCCCACAGAAAATTCTTCCGACGCAAGGGCGACCGCAACCGGACCGGTACCCGCCACACCCCCGATCGCAGAAGCGAGCCTCGTCTGGTTACCAGAAACAAATGAATCGAGCCAAGCCGTCGTTTTTAGGTCAACAACCAACGCGGAATCGCGTGAAGTCGAACGGCTATTATCGGGAGAGAAAGTCGCGGTTACCGGATCGATGATCATTCCTCCCTTTCAACGTACGGAAATTCAAATCGAGCCGGGGATCCGTTCCGTGATCGCTGGCGAAACCGAGATTCGTCCCGCCACTTCAGACACGAGCGCCAAATGCATTCTCCAATTTGGGCGGATGATCGCCTTCCCCACCCCCCAAGCCAAGCGATTGGAGATTGAAACACGCGACCTCATCGTCTCGATCGAATTCCTCGGTTCCGATTCATGTTTTGCGATCGATTTATCAGCCAACTGGCAGCCCGCTTCGACCGAAGATTTGGTTGCCCGAAAAATTTCAGTTGCCCCCAGGCTTCAATTGGTATGCGTTCAGGGGAGCAGTTCGCTCAGAATTGTCGATCGCGACAAGGGCAGCGAACTTTTCCATGGCCCCATCGATATCGGGAACACAGTCACCGTCGATGGAACAAAGCTCGTAGGTCCGGCAGAACTCACGGAACTCCCTGCGTGGCTACGATCCAATGCAGATCGCACCATCGACCAAATTGCCAGCAAGGACTTTGCGAAAAACCTAGCGTCAGCCAACGGTCTCGAGATACTTGAAGTGTTACGAAGCCTTGCCAATCATCAACGCTCGGAAACGGCCGTGCTCGCGGTTCGTACACTGGGCATGCTCGGCGAATACGACAAGCTGTTTGGCGAGAATGGGGTATTCAATCGAAAGAACATGTCGAACCATCTTGCAGGTTGGTATTCCAGTCTCCCTCATTATCTGAGTTCCAAAGAAAATCTATCTCGCTTCATTGGCGATCTTAATGAGGCAATGGGTAGCCGGGCAGAAACGATCCTTCGACTCTTGATTCCGCTTTCTGCGGATCAATTAGCAATCGACGGAGATAAGCTCCTGATCGAAACACTCTCGGCTGGAAATCTGGACGAACGATTGCTGAGTTTTCTGCAATTGAATTTCATCACAGGTAAAAAGCTGGGATACAATCCGGATCGCTCGACCTCCGATTCTCTTCAACAATGGCGAAGGATGTTAGCCAAGAAGGAAATTCAATATCCGAGTCCGTAGTTTTTGCCCCTCGTTGTCACGGTTGGTTTTGTCGATATTGACTCCACGCAAAAAGAACATGAAACGTACCTATTGCATAGCTTGGCTTTCGCTGTTTTTGTTCCTTGCTGACGCCGTCACGAATGCTCGCGGTCAGGGACAGACGATCTTGATGACTCAGGGTAACAAGCGAGTGGTCACCCAGGACGCTCCACCCAATCAGCCGGTTCCTCCCAACACACCTAGCCCCGGTTCGCCTCAGGGAAACCAGTCTCAGCCTCCGAGCACCCCAGCAAATCCAAACGACCCTAACTCGAAACCGCCGGAGAAACCAGCCGAGAAGGTGGTTGCCCCCGCCCCGACGACTCGACCAAAAGATCCCCCTGAGCCACCCGACCGAAAAGAATTCGACGTTCGTCCCGACGATCAGGGAATGGTTCAATTCCAATTTCGCAATCAGTCCTGGCCTGATCTCCTCAAGTGGATCGCCGAAACATCCAACATGTCTCTGGACTGGCAAGAGCTCCCAAGCGATTACCTCAATATTGCAACACCCCGCAAACAAACGCTGGAAGAGGCCCGAGACCTCCTCAATCGACATCTACTCACCCGCGGCTACACGATGCTCGAACTGGATGGGATGCTGCAGGTCGTCAAAACAGCAGGTATCAACGTATCCCTCGTTCCCAAAGTCCCCCCAGAAGCACTTGTATCACTTCCTCCCAATCGTTTTGTCCGTACCTCCTTTGAACTCGATAGCCTCGTCGCCAAGGATGTCGTCACCGAATTCAAGCCATTGATCAGCAGCAATGGGATCCTCAACGCGTTGGATGCAACTAACCGCCTCGAGGCCATGGATTCCGCAGCCAATCTTTCAGAGATCTACCGAATTCTACAAGATGAACAGTCCGATACGGCGCAGAGCGGACTCGCGAGGGAATTTATCCTCGAGTATGTGCGGGCAAACGAAGCCTACGAGCTGCTTCTGAGCTTCCTCAAGATCGACTCGAAATCATCGAGTTCGCCACGGCGTCCCTCCCCCGAGGAAATGATGGTGCAACAACAGCAGATGCAAATGCAGATGCAAATGCAGCAGCAAGCCGGGAAGATTCCACAACCGCCCAAAGTCGAAATCAATATTGTTGCGAATGCGAGACGCAATAGCATTATTGCGAACGCTCCGCCGAACAAAATGGCCACCATCGCGGCATTCATTAAACGACTCGACGTTCCGAACGACACTACAGCGAGCTTGCAGCGGCTGGAAACCAGGATGAGAGTTTATCGGCTTGTATCACTCGACCCGAAACAGCTCGTCAATTCGATGATCTCTATGGATGCACTCGAACCGACCACGCGTTTGGAAGTGGATGAAAAGAATAAAAGTATCATCGCCTATGCGTCTCTCAGTGATCAGCTATTGATCCAACAAACCATCGAGCGACTCGACGGATCCGCTCGCGATTTTGAGGTCATCCAACTCCGACGACTGAGAGCAGAAGATGTCGCTGGTACTATCAAATTCCTCATGGGCAAAGAGGAATCGAAGGACGATCGAAGCCGACGCAGTTACATGTACTACGACCCCTGGAGCGCGAATAATAAAAACGAGCCACCAGACGGTTTTCGAGTCGGTGCGAACACCCAGGACAATCAATTACTCCTCTGGGCAAACGAGATCGAAATCAAAGAAGTGACTCGATTACTTCAAAAATTAGGTGAGATTCCTTCTGAAGGCGTCAAGCGAAGCAAGTTCCGGGTTATTGATGCAAGCCGTAGTAGAGAGACCAAGGAGTATCTCGAACGGCTGAAACAAGACTGGTCCAAAATCTCGCCAGTTCCACTCACTTTGCCCGACGATAAAGAATTCGATAAACCCGACGAACAGCTCCCGCAGAACACGACGCTAGAGAAGGAGTCAAAAGCGCCCGACAACGCTCCTAATCCAAAAGCAAACGTACTACCCGATGTGACGTTTAACGGCACGCGTTCGCCTGATGCGAATCGTACGATCCCATCTGGCGTGCTATCCGCATTTGCTCCACAAGCGGCATCAAACAGCGCGCAAGAGTCGGATTCGAGCCCGGATGCAACGGCGAACCAGCCTCGGACTAGCCCCTCGCGGTCTCGAATGCCAAACCCAACGACCGAGGATCCGAATCGTTCCATTCGAATCAACTTTGACGAATCCGGAAATCTAGTTCTGTCAGGGGAGGATTTGGATGCGTTGGATCGCCTCGAACAATGGATGCTCGCCAACGCTCCTCCGCAGCGTAGTTACGAGGTTTTCTACATTCAAAACACCCGTCCCAGTTGGATCGAGCTCAACTTAAAGGATTACTTTAAGGATGACGAGAAGGGTGGAGACGACTCCAGTTCTCCATTGAGCTGGATTTTCGGATTGGAACCAGGCAGGAAAGACAAATCGGACCCCCAGTTAGGCAAGAAACGGAAATTGAAATTCATCTCCGACCTCGATACTCGCTCGCTGATCGTGATTGGAGCCGATGAAAAGCAACTCAAAACGATTAGCAGCTTGATCAAACTGTGGGATGTCCCGGAAAAGACCAATCGCCAAAAGCTACGATTCACGAAATTGGTGCGCATCGAACATTCACGCGCTGAATCCATCGTAGAAGCCATCAAGGATGCCTATCGGGATTTGTTAAGCACCAACGATAAAGCGTTCGCGAAAAAGGGTGAGGGCAATAAAGAATCAAAGCATGAAGAGACCACCAATGGTGTGAGCGACAGCGGTGGAATGAGTTTTAGCTTCACTGGGAGACTCTCCTTAGGTATCGACCGAATCACAAATTCAGTCATTGTATCGGCGGAAGGGGAGGACCTGCTCAAACTCGTGATGGATATGATCAAGGAACTCGATGATGCTGCCAAACCGACGGGGGCTGTTCAAATGGTTCAGCTCGGTGGTACAAATTCAGATGTGATGGAACGGGCTCTCAAAGCGTTAGTGGGTGCCAAAGAGGAGAAACGCCCACAGCCGCAAGCCGAGGGAACACCTGCACAATCATCCCAGGCAACCCAGCAGCAAATGTTTCAAGGAAATAGTAAAGGACAAAGTCGTCGATAATGGATCGTCCATCGCTACCACTCATGGGTCAGACCGCACTCGTTACCGGAGCAGCCCGAGGAATTGGGGCCGGTATTGCAAAAGCACTCGCGGAGGCTGGCGCCAATGTAGCCGTCAACGACCTTCGCGAGCCGTCAGAGACCGTGGGCGCGTGCCGCGCGTTAGGTCGGAATTCCATGTCAGTCGTTTGCGATGTTGCAGACCAGGCAGGCGTGGAGGCGATGGTGGATCGGGTCGAATCAGAACTAGGGCCCATCTCGATTCTCGTCTCCAACGCAGCCTACAGCGATCGTGAACTCTTCTACCAGGCATCCATGGAGGGTTTCGAGAGAACGGTTGCCGTGTGCATGTGGGGGCCCTTCTATTTGGCCCGCGCCGTTGCGAACAAGATGATCCCACGCGCCAAAGCTCTACCCGCCGGAGAGTATCGAGGCAACATGGTTTTCATCAGTTCGCCACATGCCTACAAACCGATCCCAGGTTCCATGGCCTACAACATGGGCAAGGCAGCTTTAGACCAAATGGCACGAACCGCCGCTGTAGAATTGGCTGAGTACCGCATTCGAGTCAACATCATCCACCCGGGCTGGACCAATACACCTGGTGAGAGGAAGTTCTTCCACGAGGAGGAAATAGAACAACGAGGCCGCGAGTTGCCCTGGGGGCGTCTAGCGCAACCTGAGGATATCGCAAACGGTGTCGTATTTTTGGTGGACCCCAAAAGCGATTACATCAATGGAGCAACACTCGCGATCGACGGCGGAATCATGCTTCCTTTTCAGGAGATGTTCCGGGTCAAAAACAGACCGAAAACCTGACCCATGATGGCATTCACAGCTACTCCGGAGAACAGCTTTCGACGGATTTCCCTGGTTTGGCTCGAGCAGAATCAAAGGGATGATTGAAGGAATCTACGGTTCTCAGGATTTGCCAGCAATGACACTTTTTTTAAAATTGCCGGATCACTACAGCGTCCTGTGTTTACATCGCTCTTCTACCCAGTTTCGAACCCAAAGGTGGGAGCGCAATCGATCCCGAGTGGCATCGATGATTCAACCGTTCCAGGCCGATCCTGCCCATACCCAGGAATTTCGCTCGACTTACGAACTTTGCCCTAACGCTTATCCCCGATCCAGCAATACTATGGAACGGTGACTTTGAATCAGGCTCTCTCGCCAGCCGTGGAGGCAATGCAAATTGAGGACTCCCAACGCGTGAGAAAGCTTTCAAAAAGTTGTTGGGAAAATGGAAACCCGATCACAAGATTTGCAGACGAAATTCGAATACGCGTTCATCATGAAAAAAATCATCGCTTTTGGAATGAGTGTTTGGCTAGGCCTTTTGAGTGCAGATGCTTACGCCCAGCGTCCCACAGCACCCCGTCTTTTCTCCAACAAAACGATTGTCTATGCGCGTGTCGATGATACTCGTGAGCTGAAAGATAAATTGGCACAAACCTCGACGGGGAAGATGGCCGAGGACAAGGATCTGAAGCCAATCCTTTCGACGTTTTACTCAACGATCACCCAGCTACTTCAGGGAATTCAACAACAGATCGGCCTATCGGTAGACGAGCTTCTGTCGATCCCCAACGGTGAGTTAGCGGTCGCCCTGGTGCCAACCAAAGCAGCCCCGGTTTTTTGCGTGCTTCTCGAAGCCGGCTCAGAGATGCCAGCCGTTCAGCTATTGCTCGATAGACTCGATCAAAGAATGGCCGGCAGAAACATCGATCGGCAATCCAAGTCCGTAGGACGTATCGAAGTAATACAATACCCGACCCGTTCGCTCGGATATTTCATCGACTCCGATGTCTTGGTCTCGTGTACCTCTCCCGAATATGCGGAAACCCTCGCTCAAATCTGGCAAGCGAGCGGGATCGATCACACGCCACTCTCCGACAATCGAAACTTCACGGACATACTTAGTCGCTGTGTCGGTACGGAAGGCGAGAGGCCGCAGGTTTCGTTCTATGCGGATCCTGTCGCGATCGCTCGAGAGGCATTAAAGCAGAGCCCCACCTCCTTTGTAGCGCTGACGGCAATGAAGGCATTGGGCTTGGACGGGTTTAAGGGAATCGGCGGGAGCTTGATTTTGGCTGCGAACGAATTCGACACCATCGCTCATCTCCACATGCTCATGGAAACCAACCGGCAGGGTGTACTGCGTGCTCTGAGACCCAAAAGCGGATCGACCGAACCTGAGCAGTGGGTGGATGACACCGTCGTTAGCTACACGACGGTGAACTGGGACTTTCAGAAAACGATCAAAGCGGTGCAGGATATCGTTGATACATTCGGTGGGGAAAATGCATTTGAGAGTAATTTCATTCAAAACGCGAACCGTCGACTCGGGATCGACTTCCGTAAAGATTTTATGGAGCTTCTGAATGATCGATTGACTTTGGTCCAAATGGTACTTCCAGAGAAAAAAATCAACAGCCAGTCGAACCTGATTGCCATTCATATGAAGAGCCCTGAGAAGCTCAAGAATGAAATCCTACCTAAGTTGTTCGAGCAGATTAGGGGAACGGATAGCCGTTGGACCACGCGTCAGGAACAGGAGTCGACGATCTACTTCCTCGATAGCAAGGGGCAGAGCGAAACCGTTCGTGCTCCGCAGCCCGCGTTTACTCTGGTGGGGAACCACGTCCTGTTTAGCGACTCGCTAAGTACCATCCTCAAAGCGCTGGAGACCTACGAGGGCGGAGACAATCTGCTCGCGGAGTCCATTGAGTACAAATTGATTCGTGACAAGATCAAAGCACAGCTCAAAGGACAGGACTTCTCAGTCATGTCCTACCAAAGACCCGACGAGCAGTTGAAGCTATTTTACGACCTGGCGAACGATCCACAAAACATCCAACGTCTCGAGGATCTTTCACAGAACAACCCATTTTTCAGTGCGCTCGTCGCAGCTTTGAAGAGCCGGAAACTCCCTCCGTTTGAACAACTCGCAAAATACATCGTTCCTGCGGGTGCCTTCATGACCGAAGAGGAAAATGGCCTTCACTACACGACTTTCTCTCTGAAACGTGAATAAGGGTGAACACATAGATGGCGAGAGTCACCAAGCTTTGGTTCGCGAGCGCATTGCCCCTGTTCTCCGCTATCGTTTTGTGTGGTTACCTCTTGGGTCTCGACACCAAGGACGACGAATCAAAAATAGGGGATGTATTGTCTCGGTTGTTGAACGAGCAGACAGCAGCATGGAATCGAGGGGACATCCCCGGCTTCATGGAGACCTACTGGCACTCTCCAGAGATGACTTTCTCTTCAGGTGGGAAAACCGAACGGGGATGGCAAGCGACGTTGGACCGGTATAAGGCTCGCTATCCGGATCAGCGAGCGATGGGGAAACTGCAGTTCAGGGAACTAGAAACGACACCGCTGTCTCCTGATTCAGCCCTGATGCTGGGGCGTTGGAATCTGGAGAAAGACAAACCTGCCGACGGCAATTTCACGTTGGTTTGGAGACGCTTTCCAGATGGGTGGAAAATCATTCATGATCACTCCTCACTGAGCACTCCCTCTCCCTAGTGTTTTGTGCGAGCTAAGAATCAGGGTTGAGAAAAATAGCCGGAACGCGTTAGGTCGTTCGCGTCCGGTTTGCCCAATTCGAACTGGTACTAGTGCCACGAAGTGGAAAATCGGACTCAGATGAGGTGGCAAACCAACCTGAGGCCTGGATATTCTTTTTGCAAAACTGGTAGTGCATTATGGGGCTGCTCCAGTACGTAACGTCTGTTTTCACGCGACGGTAACCAAGCAACGGAACAACCATGTTCAGCAAATCTGCGACATTCATTTTTCTCACAGAAGATTCGGCACGCCTGCACCAAGCGAAGCGACTTGGCACTTCGCGAAGCGACTTAGAACTAAGTGAAGCAACCGCTCAGGCCCGAATGGGCCGGTAGACACAGCCGACAAAATTCAAGGTAGTAGGCACATTCCATGTGCCGTACACGCAAGATGCGGGTAAATGCTTGGATTTGAGGGTTTTGTCGGTTGTGTTCCGACAGTGCCATGGTTCTCGCGAGGCACTGCTCATTTGGGGTATGATTATTGTGTCAATCCTAGTGTCTAGTCTCGGTAGCCAGAGGTCCAAGCGAGCGGAACAGCTCCTCGCACTTGTGGGCTATGATTTCCAATTCATGGTGCTATCGCATTGTGGATAATCCTAAAGGTGAGATGGAACGAAGCAATGGTGATTGAGCGATTTTGGAGTGGTCTCCTCTTCCAGGAGAGGATACTTTCTATCTGGAAATGTATCGTCGGATACAGCGATTCCGTTTTTGAAGTTGGTCTCCCTCATTGAGTGGACCTCAAGGGATGAAGCTCCAGCGAAGTTCGGCAGTCTCTCTTTGCCCGGGGGAATCACATGGGGGAAGAAATGCTGGTAGCGATCGAACGGAAGTGGGGTAGGTTTTTAGAGACGATCAAGGGGGCTTTCGACTCCACTGGCTCCCAGGTTGCTGACGTGCGTGTAGATCATCGTCGTCGATACATCGGCGTGCCCTAGTAATTCCTGGATGGTGCGAATGTCCTTCCCTGCTTCGAGAAGATGGGTAGCGAAACTATGACGAAAGGTATGGCAAGTTACCTTTTTTTCGACTCCAGCCCTGGAGACGGCTGATTTCAAGGCAGCTTGAACAGAGTTTTCATTGACATGATGTCGCCTTAGTTGAGACCGATCCCCTTCGATTACATGTTCATCAGGGACCCCTTCGACTGCTTCACGAGGGTGAGAGTCATACGAGAGATTCCTAGCAGGGAAAAGATATTGCCACCCAATCTCCCGACCTGCTCCAGGATACTTCACCGCGAGTGCATAAGGCAGCCAAACCCAGCCTGCCCCGACGAGCAGATCGTGTTCGTGAAGTTTCCTTACCAGTTCCATTTGGTACTTTAGATCGGTGACCAATTTTTGAGGAAGAGGGACAGCTCGATCCTTTTCCCCTTTCGCTTCTCGGATGATGATTTGTTTACGATCGAAATCGACATCTTTAAATCTTAATCTGCAGGCTTCCATGACCCGAAGACCGCAACCGTACAGCAAGCTGCAGATTAGTTTCTTAGGTTTGGGCTGCACTAGCTCGAGAATGCGGGAGACCTCGGAGGGAGAGAGTACCACGGGCAATTTCGAAGGCCTCTTTGCACGAACTGCATCGAACTGAATATCGGCTTTGAGGATTTTCGAGTAGAGGAAGAGCAAGGCCGAGAGGGCTTGATTTTGCGTACTGGCAGCCACGTTGCGATCGACTGCCAAATGCGAAAGAAACTCGTTGATTTCCGTATTCCCCAATTGGAGGGGGTGGGTCCATTCCCCTCGTTGATCGCGGTGGTACACGAGGAAGCGGGTGATCCATCCGACGTAGGCTTCTTCGGTGCGTTTCGCGATGTGAAGGGTTCGCGCGAGTCGTCGCACTTGGCTGATCAAGCCAGCGTTTTTCGACTGTGGATTTGGTTCAGAGTCGTGCAAAATGGAACTCTACATATCCTGGGAACGACAAATTCAACATATTCCTAAAAACCCCAAATTCAATATATCGTGGCAGCTGAGCTTCCAACAGATGGGGCTCTAGGATGAAAAAATGCGATATTATTGGGGCTCTATGTTCAAGCCGGATGGAAAACGCTAGATGGAATATAGTAAATTCTATCCCCACGGGATTATGGTAAATGCCGTATACAATTTGTTCTGGCATCAAGTGTGATCATATGAACTGGGAATCGATTGTAGAAGCAATCCAACGCTACAATCTCGCCGTCAGGATCAAATGGAACGGAGACTCTGACGATCCCGAATGGGCGTCGTGGGCTATCATTCCGACGAAAGGATACATCGAAATCAGCACAATTGGGCCTGTTGCATATCGCGATGTTGAATGGATTGAGATAGACGTGAGTATGACTTCAGAAAACGGTCGACTCATTCCGCGTGTTGATGTAGATCAAACCTTAGCTCAAATCAAAGTTGATTCTGATTTGTTTGATTTTGTTGGTACTCGAGCACACATCTCGGTCGATTCAATTGCTTGACTATCGCTCGCAAACTAAAGACAATGCCAGAACAAAGCGATGGACGCGAAGTGCTCGATCCAGCGTTCTGACTTGCGTTGAGTCACTCGCTCGCACTCGGTCATCGCCAACGTTCTGGCACTATAGCTGAGGTGTCGCTATGAAACTTTCAATTTGCTTGTTATTCGCCCTCGCTACATTATCGTATGCTAGGACTTCTTTTGCGCAACGGGAAGCTCCCGTATGGCATTCATTTCTGCCTCGGATCTCAATGTTTAATGAGCGGACAACGCTTGATTTCGAAGTGACATTCATGAAGGGCGGCGGTCCGCACGAGCAGTCGGCTCACTCACAGATGTACGTATTTGGTTACCTTGAAAAGGACGAGCCGCAGATTCTACAGCTTGCAGCGGACAAAACCCTCACCACCAAGTCGAAAGACGAGAAGCGACTACTACTAGATGTGCTTGTCGACGAAAAGCTTATCACACGGCTAGAAACAAAGGTGGCAAAGGAATCTGAATTACCGGCAGTGACGAGTTCTAAATCGACTCGCACACTTCGCGGCGGAAATTGTTACGATTTTGAATTCAGCTTTAACAACAAATCGCTTTTCGAGACCATCGGTAAGCTAAAGAACTTTGATCAGGCCAACTTCGTTGACTCCGATCAACGTTACTACAACGACAAGTTCAAGCTATTGATTTTTGTTCCCGTAAATGACTGCAAGTATGCTACGGAAATCCCAGAGGTACAGCGAGAGCTCTACGACTTCGCACACTTTATGGATAGAGAAACGATAATCCAATATTTTAAACCTCTGCCTTATCGATTCCAATTCAAGCCCTTGGACGAGGAAGGAGTTGTATTGCTCTACATCGATTAAGCTGATGGGATTTCTGCTCCGGAACAATCTTGCCAGAACCAAGCGATGCACGCAAGTCGCCGGTCGGCGTCGATTTTGAATCAAATATTTTCCCCGGCGACTGCGTGATCGCCAACGTTGCACTGGCCGCTGCGCGGAGAATCGAATGCAACTTACATATTCGTTAGTGAGCAAGAGTCTTAATCATCAATCAACTCATTGGTGAGTCTGACAATGATGTGCGTTGCAACTGATTCTAGCAGTGTGACATCGGATGGCAATCTAGCATACGATCCGCAAGCTACTATTCAACGCATCTTGCATGATCACTGGCGACCGTTCGCCGCCAAGTTTCATCAACCCAAGTATGCTCATCGAGCGGCCTTCTTACTGGCTCACTGTCGCACCGCTCTGATGGGCGGACATGTGGAGCGATGTGAAAATGGACACGTCGTAAAGGTGCACTACAATTCCTGTCGGCATCGATGTTGCCCGGCATGCTCTGCCGCTCCGAGGAAATCTTGGCTCAACAAGTGGCAGACCAAGATGCTCGATACTTCGGCTATGCAAGTCGTTTTCACTCTCCCCTCGGAGCTCTCGAAACTCTGGAAATTCAACAAACAACTCATCGCGAATCTACTCTTCAACGCGGCGAAAGACTCGTTGCTAACACTCCTAGCCGATCCACAGTTCCTCGGTGCCAAGCCTGGACTCTTGGCTGCTCTCCACACATGGAGTCAGACACTGGCCGCCCATCCCCATGTCCACTTCATCGTGACCTTTGGCGGCCTGGCCAGCGATGGTACGTGGAAGACTCCCAAGAAAGAGTGCTTGTTACCTCGCCAAGTCTTGATGTGTATGTTTCGCGGCAAGTTCCTAGCCAATCTTCGAAAGCTTGTCCTGTCGGGAAAAGCACTGTTGCCCGAAGAATGGAATCTCATGAAGTGCTTGTCGCTGCTTAACCAACTGGGGAGAGCACCATGGAATGTGAAGTTGCTAGAACGCTATGCTCATGCAAATGGAGTTACGCTCTATCTTGCAAGATATCTAAGAGGCGGCCCCATCGGAAATCGTCGCATTGTTTCCTATGCCAATGGGGACGTCACGTTTCAATACTTGGACCGCAGGAACCCATCCAACCCTCAAACAAAAGAAATGACTTTGTCCGCAACGGACTTTCTCAAGCAGTGGGCACAGCATATTCCACCAGCCACGATGCACACCGTTAGAGCATATGGCATCTATGCGACTGGCAATGGAAAGAAACTTGAGCAAGCACGATTGCTACTCGCTTCTTCCGCAACAACCTCGCCGGAAACCGTCTCTGAGCCGGAAGTGCCATCGGAAATAGAACAAAAACATTGCTGTCCAATTTGCAACGCATCGTTGGTTGTTGAGCCTTTGGAGTTCGCGGAGCCAGTTCGAGCCTGGCACGTTCATCGCGCAAAGATCAAAGTACGCGATCGCGGCCCACCCGGCTTGCAGAGAGTGTAGTTTCGAATGCTCTGAATGAACCAAAACTTGCAGGAAAAGGCAGAGATCGTAGACGGAACGTACCGATGACGAAGAATCGAGGAAAAACTTCAAAGACAACCCATGATGATGAGATGAAAACGACCATTCCGAGACCAATCGAAGCAGTGGAAACGCCACGGAACGCTCAAAGCGGCTCATTTCGGTTGGGGAATCATGGTCCCCAGGATCAAAAACCCATGACTTTCGTTGTCAAGATCCTAGACAAGGGTTACGAACAAGGACATGGTCCGCGGCCTATGCAACAACGCGTTGCACCAGACCTTGCGAGACATTCTAAGCGACCACATGGCCACGACCTCTGCCATCACAACGGTCAAATCCTAGCTACATTGGCAACCGATCTTAGTTGCCAATAGAAACAAAAGTTGGATAGAATATCAACCACACCGGCTGCTATTGTCACGTAGGCAAGGCAGGTGAACGCAACCGTTCTGTGACAACAAACGAATCAAAAACAAGTGCAATGCGTCTCCATTCTAAAACTCATTACGCGATAGCACTCACGACGCTGGCGACGATTTTGGCGGGCGTGACCTTCGCAAGCATTTTGATCGTTGATGCTTCTCGCTATCAGCACTCGATCTCGGCCTTGTGCGGAACATGGCGAGGTGAAAACAACAACCTGATTATTCTTAATCGCAACGGAACCGGTCTAGGATACGTCAATGTCAACGAACCTCAGCACGCTACATTCATCCGCTGGGGGCAGAAGGAAAAGGAACTCAGCATCTATTATGAACGTAAGGACAAAAGCTGGTATCAAATGATTGAGCAGGCACGCCGTGGCCTTCCTGCTTGTCAGCATTTCCACTACGAGATTCAAAGGACAACAGAAAATGAATTCGTCATTACTGATCCAACGATGAACAATCAAACGTTGACATTTCGTCGCGAGGACCATTCCGAAATTGCTGACAAGAACGATCATACGCAAACACATTAGCACAGAACAAAACCGTGCACCGAAGCATCCGATCGGGCGTTTTTGGCTTTGAGACCTCACTAGCGGATGCTCGGTGACGGTAGTCGTTATGCAGGAGAAACCATGAACACATTTATGACGTCCGCTGTCACAACAAAGCCAACCGAGGATGTGCTTCAAGCGGCACTCGTGACATTGACCAACAACGGATTCGCCATTGTCAAACGCGACGGCAAGTCGGTTGACCTGACTGGACCCGGTCTAAACAGTACAAGACAAAATCCGTTGCTCGGTGCTTCGAGAATTCACCTCCAACTTCATGGGAATGAACTGTCTCTTGACGCAGAACTCGGTGGCGTCGAAACGATGCGAAGATTCTTGATGCGATTCCCATTCATGCTCGGACTTGGACTTGGATTGTTCTTCGGGGTTGTTGGCGGCATTGCGTTTGGTCGACAATTCGGCGTTGGCTTCGGTGTGCCTTGGGCTCAAGGATTGACCTGGATGCTCCTTGCAATCGGCGGTGCAATGCTTCCCGTTACTCCTTGGCTTTTCCTTTCACCCATGATGTCCAAGATGATCCAGACACGAACTCAAAATGCATTGACGACACTCGTAACAAACGCCGTCCAACTGCCCAGAACTGCATAACAATGCCATGCACGCCGAGCACGCGATCGGCCGTTTTTTACATGCTGGCTTTACTCGCGCGTGCCGGGTGATGGCTA
>JBBAXA010000067.1:0-25411 GCA_040396935.1 Pirellula sp. | reverse complement strand
CCGGGGCGACGAAGTCCCCCGGTCGCCTAGTCCCCACTCTTCCTTAGGCCCGAATGGGCCGACAGTGTAATGCTTCGCGCTAGGCACTGCTCATTTGGGGTATGGTTCTTGTGTCAGCCCGCTGGGCTTTTCAGAACTGAGTTGCCCGCGGACCGTGGCTCTGGGAGCCACGGCAATCATTGTATCGGCCCGCCGGGCCTCAGCAGCAAGAGGCCCAAGTCCCAAAGGGCAAAGCTACGAAAAGTAGGCAAGTGCCTGCAACAAGCGAAGCGACTTAGCACCAAGCGAAGCGACCGCTCAGGCCGGAATGGGCCGACAGTATGAATGCCGGGGTGACGAAGCGGGGCTGCAATATCCGCAAAAGGATGCCAGGCCACCCGATGCCGAGTTGCTTATTCCAGAGGACCGAGCCGCGGGACACCGCAAAATGACGCCCCCTCTTTAGGAAATTCAAAAGATTTCGCAACAATTCGCGTCAGATACAAAGACATGCGGGAGCACCACTAAGTCGGACATTTGTTACCGCAAAGATTTCCAGGGGTATCCTAAGCGCCGTTAATGCTTTCGTGCAATCTGTGACGGCAATTGGAAAATCGCGTTTTCTTTTTTTGGGAGATCGTTTGATGAAGCGTCTGCATGATTCGTCGCGAGGCTTTACTCTCGTGGAGTTGCTCGTGGTTATTGCCATCATTGGTGTATTGGTCGGTTTGCTGTTACCCGCGGTTCAGTCCGCACGCGAAGCGGCGAGACGTATGCAGTGCATCAACCAGCTCAAACAATTCGGACTAGCACTGCATAACTACGCCAGCACCTACCGTTGTTTCCCCGCCGGCTCCGGAGGCACCAATTGCCCGAACGTCAATAACAATCCGACATGCAATTTACGTCGATTGAATGCAAATTTCGCATTGCTTCCGTACATCGAAGAAGCTGGACTGTACAGCATGATTTCCTCCACACAAACCTTTGGCGGCGTCACCTACCAAGGACAAGGACCGGCGCCGTGGAATCAAAACTATGATCTTTGGGGTTCGCAGTTTCAGGTCAAAGGAATGCATTGCCCGTCCGATTCACCGGTGGGTGAACCTCGGGGGGGAAGATGGGCTGGTGGTGCTGCAGCGTCCACGAGCTATGTCTACTGCCATGGGGATCACGTGACCGGTGTGAGCAATCAAGGTGCCTTCCAAGGGCGTGGCATGTTCGGTACCTATAGCTACACAAAATTCCAAGCTTTGACCGACGGTACCAGCAACACCATGGCGATGTCCGAACGCTGTTTTCCGAAGGACGCCAGGAGCCTTTTCGGTCGAGTTGTCCAGAACCTCGTGGGTGTCAACACGAATCCTGCACTGTGCCTTACACAAATCAACCGCGCTACTCGCCAGTACCTGCCTTCGGCCAATCTGTCTCCCTACCGCTCCGGTGGAACGCTCGCCTATGACGGCATGCCGCTCTATTCAGGCTTCAATGCAATCCTTCCTCCGAACGGTCCATCCTGTCAAATCGGGAACATCAATACCCTGAGTATCCTTCCGCCACAGAGTTGGCACCCAGGAGGCGTGAACGCCAATTTCGCGGATGGATCGGTCCGTTTTATCAGTGAATCGATCGATGCAGGAAATCCTGGGTCTCCTGAAAATCTTACCGGTCCCAGCCCTTATGGTGTCTGGGGTGCGCTCGCATCGATCAATGGTGTCGAAGTCGCGAGCGAGGATCGGTAAAGGTCATTCGGCACTCATTTTCGATCGGTGATCGCTGCCGTGGGTTTCGTACCTACAGCAACTGCCCCTCGAACGACGAACATCTTAAGAAAATTGGTACAATCGAGATTTTGCGCGCTCGTCCGGGGGGGTTCGCGGATCTTGGTGGATGGTCAAATCTGTTTAGCTCTTGTGGACGCCGATGCATTGTGCCAGCGCGAAGTCGCGCGCAGGTTGTTCGGCGAGCTCCGTATTCTCAACGGAGCCCAGGATCGCACGGATAGCCATCTTCGGGGTGTCGACGTGGTCGCCATCTACGGCGAGGCTGTCGATTTGTCCTTTGTAGAACATTGTCTTGGGCTGGGGAAACGAGTCTTTCTGTCTGCCGCTGCGCTCCAGCCCAAAACCGTCGAGCCATGGCTCGCCAAGCGATGGAAGACCGCCGAATACTCGTTGACGATCGGTAACCCCATCGCTTCCCTACCATCGCGACAATGCATTCATCAGCAATTCGTACTGGGCAAGCTAGGGGATGTCGGGTTGATTCGCATCCATCGTTGGGGTTCTGATACTGCGATTCCCATCGAGGGGTCGTTCTCCATCCCACAATCGTTGCAATGCGAACTGGATCAAGTTCTCCGCTACTTCGATCGATCGCCGCAGCGTCTCTACGCTACCCCTTACTCGAATGATCGGGGCTTCATGCTGCATCTGGTTTGGCCGGATGGAGCGATGGCGCAGATCGACTACGTCGGCCAACTCCCCAACGAGCAAGCATATACATCCTTTTCCGTGATCGGTTCTCGCGGAGCGGCCTATGGAGACGATCATCCAAACGCTCAACTGCTCCTCGGAGAAAAGTTTCTCGCTCGGGTCGACGCCGAGGTGACGAGTCCTGCAGCCCACATGCTCTTGAGTTACTTGGCAGAACGAAGGACTCCCTCTTTCGCATCCACCCATTCGGCATGGCAATCCACCGCAGGGCAGCCCGAGCAACGTTCGACGCTGTGGAGTTGGTACCAGTCCGAGGTGCTAGTCCGGAAGGCGAGAGAATCCATCGAGCAGCATCTCTGTGTTGAACTACCCTGCGAGCTATAGGTATCAGCGTACTATGAACAGCCATCGACGATATCGAGTCGCCGTATTGAGCGTCGTCAAACATGACTACGTCGTGCGAGGATGGATGGCTCATCCACGCTGTGAGTTGGTTGTGGTCGCAGACGATCCGGACATCCCCGAATGGGCACACGAACGGAATCAGCTCTTGGCGGATGAATGCGAAATCCCCTACGTGCGCGGAGTCGAGCAAGCGCTTCGAGACTATCGTGTGGATATCGCGGTCGTTTGTTCGGAAGCGTATCGACACTGCCAATTAAGCGCGAGGGCGGTGTCAGCAGGAGTGCATGTCGTCCAAGACAAACCGCTCGCTACATCGGATGCGGAATTGCAACCGTTACTCGATGCAATGCAACAGCGACCTGTCACCTTCATGATGTGGAATCGAAATTTTCTACCAGCGGTGATGCATGCCCAACGCGAAATCGCAAGCGGCGCACTCGGCGAGTTGCAATCGATCCATGTCGATTTTTATTTTGCGAAGGATGCAGGGCCTCCGAAAGGACAGCGTCCAAAGGGCTATCCTCCCATGAACTGGCAAGCCTATCAAATCGCCGCTCATATCGATGGCTCCGACGGTGGTGTGGGTCCCTATCCGATCGGTGAATTACAAAATGAGGGAATCTATCCGTTGGGGTTTATTTTTGGTCTGACCCAGGCAGCCGTGAAACGTGTGTTCGCCAGCTCGACCGCGCATTTCCATCAGGTCAATGCGGACAATCGCGTCGAAGACTTGGCCGCGATAACGCTCGAAATGGAGGGAGGTTTGGTTTGTTCCATCGCGCTCGGGCGAATCGGAGTCGCGAGTCACCCGAGCGGAGGCGAAATCAAATTGCGTGTGGTTGGCAGTCGGGGCGCGCTGGTTTTTCATGAAGCCCGTCCCGATGTCGGAGTTTACTATCGCCAACAACCCGCAGGTGAGGCCAGGCAGCGCCGAGTGGCTATCGAAAACGACTTTTTGCTCGCGGATCATTTCGTTCAAGCTCTCGACCAAAACCGCCAACCCTTCATGAACTTTGCCGATAGCGTTAGGGTTTTTGAGTGCGTGCGCGCCGCGCTCGAATCGTGTCGTTGCGGTCGTCCCATCGATTTGAAACCATTATGAATTCAATCCCTTTGTCACGGGATGGTTCGACAAACGGTCGTTTCCCATCCGATCCCGGAGCCTCTACCTCGAAGAGGGTTCAAACCATGCAGAGGCTACTTGCGAAAAAGTGCAGATGGTTGTTCTGCGAATGCATGATCGTAAGGATCCAACATCGAATCGAGCAGGACCCATGAAACCGAACGCTGAAAATCCTGTAGCAGGTGCTGGAGCGTACTGGATCGTTTGCGTCGCGTTTCTCGGATGGCTCTTCGCAGGGGTGCATATGTCGATCACCCAAATGACCGCGCAACCTGTCGCTATCGATCTGCTAAACCGCGTCGGCCAAATCGACGCAGCCCAATTGACAATGTTCAACCAACGACAAATAGCTTCTCCCGACCTCGTCCCCCTGAGCAGTACCGAACTCCAGCAGTTGGATTCCTGGAAGTCGCAAGTGGCGAGTTGGTTCACCTGGTATCAATGCGCTTTTCTATTCGGCGCGGCTGCAGGTGGTTTTCTGTTCGGTTGGTTAGGAGACCGGATCGGTCGCGCCAAGGCGATGACGGCCAGCATCCTGACCTACTCATCGCTATCGGCTCTATCCACATTGGCTCAAACGCCTCTACAGTTTTGGACCATTTGGTTTTTTGCATGTACCGGGGTCGGTGGAATGTGGCCCAACGGTGTGGCGATCGTCTCCGAGGCTTGGTCTGCGCTTTCGCGACCAGCGTTGGCAGGGGTCATTGGGACGGCCGCGAACATCGGTATCTTCTCGATGTCAACTATCGGAACGCAGTTAGCCATCGCGTCCGATCGTTGGCGTTGGGTGATGTTGATCAGCGCGCTACCAGCCCTGCTCGGCGTGGTCGCATGGCTAACGGTCCCCGAATCACCGCAATGGCTTGCGATGCGAGCCTCGCGGCAGCGATCTCCCTCGACGTCGGAGATTCGCGATCGTCGATCGAGCGATACGCTCGAGTTGTTTCAGCCTCCCTTGCTAGGTCTGACATTGATCGCGATTCTGCTGGGAACCGTCCCGATGATTGGAGGTTGGGGGACCGCCAACTGGATGAATCCCTGGGCAGACGAAACGGGGAATCCATTGCTCAAAGCGCAGATCGGTCAAGCGCGTGCACTGGCGGGGATCGCTGGCAGCATCGTGGGGGGATGGGTAGCTCATCAGCTCGGCAGACGACTCACCTTCTTCATAATCAGCTTGGGTTCGTTACTGGTCGCTGAGACGATTTTTCTATGGCTGAAACCCACCGACCGCAGTTTTCTACCCTTGGTTGCCATCCTCGGTCTTTTCAACGGACTCTACTTTGGTTGGTTGCCATTGTGTATCCCGGAACTCTTTCCGACGCGAGTTCGCGCTACAGGATCCGGGATCGGTTTCAATTCCGGTCGACTGATCACCGCGGTGACCTTGTTCATCAGCGGACAATTGATGATCTACTTCGATGGGGATTATGCCAGGATCGGTCGAGCGACGAGCTGGTTATTCGCGTTGGGAATGATAGGTGCATGCATCGCTCCCGACTGGCGCCAAGCGCATGAAACCCGAGAGGATTAGCCGCCGCGATAGATCTTCGAACAAATGGTTGCACCAACCAAGTGCGATCGAATGAAGCGATGTTCCATACGCGGAATGCACTCGGAGCGATCGATCACGTCGCAGGGTCTAGGTCGCAGGGTCTGGGCATCTGGGGATCGTATGGGATTCGATGCGATGGAGCTAATCGCGCGGGTTCGAATCTCGTACATCGATGATCGCTGTGCCCCGTTTTGGTTTTCTAGGTTTTGGTTTTCTAGGCCCCCTATCGGCATGCCAGCAAATCAATGCCAGGGTTCGAAGGCCAACTCGCAGCTCGAGGGGGAGACACTTTTTTCGGACTTAACGGGTTGGGCAAAGGATGCAGAGAATAGGGGCTCCAAAGCGTGAGCCCCCTTTGCTTCTAAAGCGATACGCAAGACTCGCGGGACGGAGCGCAGGATAGGAAGGAACAATCGCAGCCTCGAAAGACCATTTATTTGCTATTTGCTGGCGTTTTCCGACGACTTTCCGCGGTATTTCGCGTCAGATTCCGGAGTCGTTGGGAGTTTTATTTTATATGGACGATCCCCTCTCCCACGAAACGTTTATTAGGCTCCTATTGCGGCATCAGGCTGGCATCCGTGCTTTCATCGGGGCGGTGGTGTATCGAACTGAGGACATCGACGAGATTATGCAGTCTGTGAGTTTGGTCGCTTGGCGAAAATTCGATTCGTTGGTGGATCCAGAGGGCTTTGGACGTTGGGCATGCGTGATCGCACGACATGAGGTGCTCAAATTCCAGCGGAGTAAGGCGCGGGATCGTTTTGTGCTGGATGAGGGTTTGGTCGAACGGATTTTATCCGAAGGAGAAGATGAATTACCTGCTCGCGAGTGTCGGCTATCGCTGTTGGATCGCTGCCTGGACAAACTTCCAACGTCGCGGCGCGAGTTGCTGCTGCAGGTCTATTCTCCCGGCTGCACGGCGCGAGCCGTCGCGGAGAGGCTTGGTAAATCGGAGGATGGGCTATACCAACTGCTGCGGCGTTTGCGTTTAGAGTTGAAGGATTGCGTGGAACTGGGGTTAGCCCAGGAGAGAGGTGCATCTTGAACGATCGTGATCTGGAAATGCTCGACGCCTGGCGGCATGACCGGCTCTCTGCAGAGGAGTTTGAAATTCTCCAGGAGAAACTGCGAGCCGATGCGGAGTTGCGCGCTGCCCTCCGTTCACTAGCAGAGATCGACGAGGGCTTGACGGCGATCGCGATGGCCCGAGCCTGCGCACCCGCTGCGTCCGCGCATGAAAAGGTAGGCAGGTTTTCGGCTGTTTCCGTGTGGATACCGTGGAGTGTCGCGTTGACGGCATGCGGAATAGCACTGATGGCTTGGTGGTGGCCGCGAGGAGGGCCTCGCGAGATCGCGATTCCTCAGAAATCCCTAAGTGCAGGGAACGAGGTCATCGCGATGCTCGTGGATGAAGCCGACGCTGTCTTTGGAAGCTCAAGACAACCAGGCGAGGTACGTTTTGATCCCGACCGCTACGAACTGATCTCCGGGACCGTGCATTTACGATTCGTCAACGGAGCGGACCTGGTGGTCGAGGGACCTGCGAGGTTCGAGATTCGAGATGAATTCCGAACGAAGCTATCCTCTGGTCGTGTACGAGCCATCGTCCCCCCCACAGCGCATGGTTTCACGGTGATGACCGACGAAGTGTCTTACGAAGACGTCGGTACCGAGTTTGGCTTGAGTGTGGATGGAGCGACCGGGGCGAGCCGGATGCATGTCTTCGATGGGCAAGTCAACCTCCGCCGAGGGGATGCCGAGGGGTCGCTGCTCAAAAGTGTTTTTGTGGGTGACTCCGTTGGATTTCACGACGGCCAATTGGAAGAATTGTCCGACGCGAATGTGGGCTCTTTTCCATCGCCCGGGGACATTGGGCACCTGCGATGGGTATCCCAGCGAAAGCAGCGACTGGCCGATCCCGGTTTGATCGCTTGGTTCCCATTTGAACGGAACAGCGATCCGTCGCTGCTCGTCAATGCGGTCCAGGGACACGAAGTGCCCGACGGACGGATCTCTGGTGCTCGATGGGCTACGGGGCGCTGGCAAGGGAAACAATCCCTCTGGTTCGATCAGGATAGCGACTTCGTCGAAATCAATATCCCTGGGAAATTTCAGGAATTCTCGGTGGCTGCCTGGCTCAAGGTGGAGCGCTTCGAGAATGAGATCTCCGCCATCCTCAACTCGGATTTGGCAAACAACGGTGGCCTGCATATTCAAATGAACCGGCTTGGTCTCCCCCGCGGAGGTCTATTGGGAGCCGGTCGTCCCAACCAGCGTTGGGTCGGGAACCCAGTACCGACCAGCAAATGGGTGCATCTGGTTTCCGTACTCTCTCTACCAGAGAAACGGCATATAATCTATGTCAATGGCACACCCGTTCTCGAGTCGGGGATTGAAGCGAACGAATTACTCATAAATCCATGCACCTGTCGGCTCGGGAACTGGCTTCCAAACGCGCATTACTCCAACGACCATGCAGGACGCAATCGCTCGCTTTGTGGCTTGGTGGACGAACTTTCCATCTGGAATCGGGCGTTGTCTGTGAGCGAAGTGGAAGCGTTGACCGAAAGCGGTCGTCCCAGTTTGCTCTGGTCGCGCGAAAATCCCCCCTTGAAGGTACCCATGCCTCGGTTTCCCGGCTGAGGACTTGATATAAAAACATTCCAAAACCTACCGGTAGGATAGAGAAATCGCGAGTACCGATTGCTCCTCCCGCCTCCTTCCACCCTATCCTCGCTCGAACCATCACCGCTGCTGGCAAGGCCTATGTTTCTTCGAAGAGTTATTTCCTGTTGCTGCCTCACGCTATGTGTTAGCCTTGAGGGGGTCGGTGCTGTTCGCTCCGCGGAGCCGCTCGATGCATTCGTCACCAAGCACTGCTTGCGTTGTCACGGGCCCGACAAACACGAAGGGGAATTGCGCATCGACCAGCTCTCGCGCGATTTCAAATCGGGGATCGACGGACATCGCTGGGCTGAAGTGATCGAGCAAGTCAACAGCGGCGCGATGCCACCTGAGAAGGAAAAGAGACCCACCCAGCAGGAGATCGCGGTCTTTGTAACGGATCTCGACGCGCTGCTCAAAGAGGGACGTGCAGCTCGGATGGCAGCGCGAGCGCCGGTAGCGCATTATCGTCTCAGCCGCAAAGAGTATCAAAACACCGTCTACGATCTCCTGGGGGTCCGATACGATCCAACCAAACCAGGAGGTTTAAACGAGGACACCCTCTGGCATGGTTATGAGCGCATAGGGTCCGAGCTGTCCCTCTCTCCGTCGCACGTCGATCGCTACTATCATGCTGCAGGACTCGTCCTCGACCGCGCTTATCCTGCCGTTTCGAGCGAACCTCGCAAGGTTCGCAAGACGGCTGCCGAACTGCGCTACGGCGGAGGAGCTGCTCAGCAGGAAGCGCTCGATCGATTCGGAATCAAGCGGCCGCTGCGCTACCTGATGTTCCCAGGCCGCGTTCAGGAAGCTCTCTCATCGAATTGGTTTGGAAAGACCGGTCCGGAACACAGCGGTCTCTATCGCATGCGTCTGCAGGCTAGTGGAATTCGACCGATCGGTGGCCAGCCCGCCCACCTTAGCATCGGCAAATCCACCGGCGAGGAAACGGTCGATGGCATTATCGAATTCGATATCACGGCACCGGAAGACCATCCACAGGTCTATGAGTTCGATGTGTTTCTCGAGATGCCTCTTTCGCTGCAATTCTGTGTCGTAGCGACCGATGTCGTCGATCGACGAGCAGGTGCTGCATTTCGCAATGCTCTATCGAGCAGGGGAGGACATATCTTCACTCATAGCAGCGAGACTTTGCTTCTAAACCCCAATGCTCCCCAAATGTTCGACGACAAAGGAAATGGACTCTTTTCGACGGTCATTCTCGACTGGATCGAATGGGAGGGTCCGCTGCAATCGGAATCAGAGAAGTCTCGGCGCAGCGGTTTGTTACCGCCCGACGATGCCACTGCCGAATTGGTCACGACTCATTTGCAGCGTTTTGCCGAACGGGCATGGCGTCGCCCAGTGGAGAAGGAGGAGTTGGTCGATTACGTGCAATCCTACCTAGCGGAATGTGAAGCGGGAGAGAAAAGTTCCAATGCATTTCGCGCGGCGATGCAGGCAATCCTAACCTCCAGAAACTTCCTCTACCTGGTCGAGGGAGATCCGGTGGCGCGCGAACGACTCAACGATTGGGAACTCGCTTCACGACTGTCGTACTTCCTCTGGAGTTCGATGCCTGACGAGGCGCTCTTTGCGGCAGCTAAAGCGGGCACCTTCAACGGCGATGGGTTGGCCCAGGAATTGGACCGACTCTTATCGGACAGCAAAGTCAATCGCTTCATCGACGACTTCTCACGCCAGTGGCTGCAACTGCACCGACTCGGGATGTTCCCTCCCGATAAGAAGCTTTACCCCAAATACGATGCGTGGCTCGAGGAGAGTATGCGCTCGGAACCGATCGAGTATTTCCGCGAGATGTTTTCAAAGAATTTACCGATCGATCGCTTCATCGATTCCGATTGGACCATCGCCAATGCGCGGCTGTGCGATTTCTATGGGCTCCCGGAACCCAAGAGCAGTGGATTTGAGCGAGTCTCGCTACAACCCGAGGATCATCGGGGTGGTTTGCTCTCGATGGGCGCTTTGCTCGGATTGACCTCCGATGGCACGCGTCATCGACCGGTGCATCGAGGTGTTTGGGTGAGCGAGGCAATCTTCAACAAGACTCCCCCTCCACCGCCAGCAAACGTTCCGGCGATCGAACCCAACCCACCTGAGAGTCCCAAGGCGACCCTTCGCGAGAAAATCGAAGCCCACCGCAACGATGCGAATTGCGCCGCGTGTCATGCAAAGATCGATCCTTTGGGGTTGGCTTGGGATAACTACGATGCGATCGGTCAGTGGCGAACGCGTGAGAAGGTAGCAGCAGGGATGGGAGACGACCCGTTGATCGATCCATCCGGCGAGCTACCTGACGGTCGCCGATTCAAGGACCCCAACGATTTCAAACGATTGCTCCTCGAAGATCGAGACACCGTCGCACGTGCCTTGATCGAACACCTCTGTACGTATGCACTACGACGCGTCTTAACGGTCGATGACCGCGACGATCTCAAAGCCATCCAGATCGAAGCGAAGAAGCACGATTACCGGCTCAAGGATATCGTCCGAACCGTCGCCCTATCGGATCTGATAAAAAAACGATGAAAGCTCGACGATTGCACAACTCCACGCTCCTCAGCAATGGCAAGACCCTTTCCGAGCCGCGAAGTCTTGCATTGTCTCGTCGCTCGTTTGTGGTCCAGTCCGCAGCCCTCGCAGCGACGACATCGCTCGTGTCCCGCACGTCGGCTGCCACAAAGAAGCCGCCATGCATTTTGCTGCGGAGTTCATGGCAGAGTGTGAACATCGGCGATATTGGACACACCCCCGGCGCGTTGAGCATTCTGAACAAGCATTTTCCTGAGGCCGAAGTGATCCTTTGGCCCGGTAGCCTCGGGCACGGTTCGCGCGAGATGCTCACCAAGGGGTATCCCCGTGTGCGAATCGTCGAGGGAGGCATCGGAAAGGATGGCATGCCAACGAATGCAGCCCTGGCCCAGGCATGGCAAGAAGCGGACTTGTACCTGAGCGGCTCGGGTTCCGGATTTCCGGCAGCCAATCATGCGCTCGCATTCCATCAGTCGACAGGTAAACCGGTAGGAGTCTTCGCGGTCAGTAGCGATCCGATCTCAGGCTTCGGTGCAGGTCGAGATCCGGAGGGTGGAACGCTCGCGAGTCTTCGCGAGCAGGCTTTGAAATTGCCGGCGGATCATCTCACGGGAGATCTGCGTACCATCATCGATCGCTCATCGTTCTTCTTCTGTAGAGACTCGATCACCCGAGACTATCTGAAGGCCCAAGGCGTGAAGTCGCCGGTCGTCGAGTTCGGACCCGATGCTCAACTCGGTATGCATCTACGCGATGACGAAAAAGGGGACGCTTGGATCGCAAAGCATCAACTCGAACCAGGCAAGTTCGTATGCGTCATTCCGCGGTTGCGTTACACCCCCTACTACAAGATCCGCAACACGCCCCCCAATGATACCGATCGTGCCAAGGATGCGATCAACGACCGCACCACCGAGAAGGACCATGCAAAGCTTCGCGAGATGATCATCGCGTATGTCAAGAACACTGGCCAAAAAGTCCTCGTCTGCGCTGAGATGACGTATCAAGTCCCGTTGGGAAAAGAAGTCCTCGTCGATCCGTTGCCTGAAAGCATTCGGCGGAATGTCGTATGGCGCGATACCTATTGGCTGCCCGACGAAGCGGCCTCCATCTATGCCCGCGCACAATGCGTCGTGAGTATGGAATGCCACTCGCCGCTCATCGCCTTGCATCAGGGGACGCCAACCTTTTACGTTCGTCAGCCAACCGATACGTGCAAAGGTGAAATGTACCGAGACATCGGTGCTGGCGAGTGGCTCTTTGAAATCGACGAGACCGATGGATCGCAGCTCTGGGCAAAACTGGAAGCGGTGCACCGCGACACAGTCGGAGCTCGATCCAAAGTCCAGTCGATCATGTCGTTCGTCGAAGAGCGTCAACGCTATATGGTCGCAGTCGCACGCAAGACCTTAAAGATATGAATACTGAATCCAACAGAAGAACCACCATCACTTACCCAGGAGATACTCGATGAGTCACTTTCTCTCACAATCTTGGCTGATCGACCGCCGCCATGCACTTCGTGCGATGGGGAGTTTGATCTCCTTGCCGATGCTCGAATGCATGGTTCCGCTCCGTGCATCGGAGGGTGTCACTGCGACTCCCAAACGGAGCGCATTTATTTATCTCGCCAACGGGACTCATTCGCTCAACTATCAAATCACCACGCCAGGTAGAGATTATCAGTTCTCTCGATCGCTGAAGCCACTGGAGAAGTATCGAGAGGTCATCACGCCGATCAGCGGATTGCATCATCCGGGTGCCCTCAGCCACCATCATGGTTGCGGCAGCGTTTGGTTGACCGGTGGCAGGCTCGGCCCATCGGACCGCAATACGATTTCAGTCGACCAGAAGATGGCGGAAATCACCTCGGCGCATACGCGATACCCCTCGATGGAGGTCGCCCTCACAGGCGGTTCTCTCTCCTTTACCGCAGATGGTGTTCAGCTCCCCGCACTCCGCCGCTGCAGTGAGATCTTTGCTTCGCTATTCGAAGAACCCAAAGGAGGAACCGCTGCCCAGCGCAAGGCATTGCGTCGCAAAGGAAGTATCCTCGATGACAACTTGGCCGAGGTTCGAAAACTTGCAGCCAAAATGGGAACCGCGGATAAGGGTCGACTCGATCAATACCTCACCTCGGTTCGCGAAGCAGAGATACGAACGAGGCGAGCCGATGCGTGGCTCGACACGCCATTACCCGAAGTCTCGGAAGCCGATCGAAAACGGACCAACCGGGATGTGGCTGCCACACAAGCGGGCGACTATTTCCGCACCGTCTACGACCTCATGGTTCTCGCCTTTCAAACCGATGTAACGCGTGTCGCTACGTTTAGCCTCGGGGGTGAGGGAGATGCCTTCGGCATTCCCGAAATCGGAATTACCGAGACACGCCACCAACTTAGCCACCACGGTGGCGATCCAGGCTACATGGAAAAGCTCACGTTGTATGACACCTTCGCCGTCGAACAGTTCAGCTACTTCCTGACGCGGTTGTCGGAAACCAAGGACCTCAACGGCAAGCCGCTCCTGGGCTCCACCATGGCTCTCTTCGGGAGCGGCATGGCCTATGGTCATAGCCACGGCAACGCGAACCTGCCACTGGTGCTCGCAGGGGGCTCAGATCTCGGACTCAAGCACGGCAGTCACGTCGATTTTAACAAGGAGGCTAAGAACTTCGCCGGTTATTCGCTGGGAGCGGATGGCGCCCTGACCACAGCGCACTATCAAATCTGCAGCCGTCCAGTGAACACGGACGCCCACATGAGTAATCTTCTGCTATTGATGGCCCAAAGGATGGGAGTGGAAGTCGACACGTTTGGCGACAGCAATAAGGTGATCGAGATATGATGCGATGGCTCTTGGCCCTTGGTTGTTTTTTGGTTCTCGACAGCGCTGTCGCGGTGGCTCAATCAGAGCCATTTCGACCCGAAGCGGGTAAATTTCCTCCGCTCGAAAAAGCGCATGCGTATCGCGGGGAGTTGGTCTTTGTAGATCATGCAAACCGCCGCGGCAGTATCCGCGTGCAGGGTTCCGGCAAATTTTATCGCAACGATCCGCACCCCTTTGCCATGCTGCCTTACGGAGTCATCCGTTATCAAGGTGGGCCAGCGGATCTGCGTGACATTCCCCTCGGAACCGTGTTGCATGTAAGGGCTTTTCTCCCCCCGGATCCAAAACTTTCCTCCGTCCCCGTGCTGGCAATCAACAACAAAGATGTCGATGCTGGCCACTATCGCGGCACCGGTGTCTTCCCTGCCGAGAACCACGTAGCGATCCTGGAAGACGAGCCCAGCCACTGCCTACGCGAGGGTCTCGTCTGGAAGTTGCAGGAGATCGAAATCAACGGTAACCAAGGGACGATCACCGCCACCCGCGAACCGAAGCACAGGGGGAGCGACAAGGTCGATCCGGAGAAGATGACGTTTGACTTCGCCACTCGCATCTGGCGCGGTAACGAGCGTGTTGGAGTTCCACGCCTCGTTACCGAGACATCATGGCCCGCCAGTGGAAAGAAAGACCTCAACGGTCAGCCCGTGCTGCTCGGTATAACGTGGAAACCTGCACCGGGGGATGGATTGAACGGCGCGTTCACCCGCTTTCATGTCTCGGACATTTGGCTGGACGAGGAATCCATCGAACAGGCAACTCAGTTTCAGACGGAGACGCACAAGGCGTTTATCCGCAGCCGATGGATGCCGGCGTGGGTCGATGCGGTGGATTATGGCGAGTTCGGTCGCGCGACCGTCACCGCCACCCTCTTCGGTGGCATGGATCCCTCCCTTTACGACGACTTTCAAAAGAACGTTCAGGCACAGATGAACGGATCGGAGAACACGTTGAAACATTCCGGTGGCCACTACGGGCCGGGCCATTTGGCCTGCAATGGCAAGATCATCGACGTCACCCATGCAACTGGAGAGATCCCCATGTTCAGCAGTGGCATCCAGATCCAGTTTCAGACCGACCTCATCATCGAAGGCATCCGACCAACGCGGGTGATTCGAGTCCGACCGGAAAGCTGGCCCAAGATGCAAATTCCCCGCGAAGAGTATCTGGGTGACGGGACCTTCAGCCATGAAGATCGATTCCCAACCCCTGCCATCTTCCCAAAGTATGGATTCTGAAAGGTAGTTCTTTAGCATTGATTTTTTTCTTTCGTGCGGGTGATGCGCTGCCATCCTAGACCTCGACCTTTTGAGATCCGGAACGGACGAGGAATCCCACCAGCCGCTTGGACAGCTGACTTCTAACTGCCAGCGACATAGAACTTGCCGTCGATGCACGTCGCTGTGTTCGATTTCATTTGAACCTACACGTGTGAGCGCCAAGTCGCTAGAAGAGCAGACACACACAACCGACAAAACTCGCTCGAACGCTCAGACGTTCCTCTCAAATCCAAGGGTTTACTCGCATTTTGCGTGAACGGCACATGGAATGTGCCTACTACCTTGACTTTCGTCGGCTGTGTTCTCTCAGGCCCGAATGGGCCGGCAGTTTGACTGCCGGGGCGACGAAGTCCCCCGGTCGCTGAGCCCCCCAACTCTTCTCAGGCCCGAATGGGCCGACAGTCTAATGGTTAACGCCAGGCACTGCTCATTTGGGGGATGGTTATTGTCTCCGACCTTCTTGCTCTCAGAGCAGACAAGTGCCAAGCACAGTTGGCCGCGCGTACGCCTTCCCCTGAGCTTGCCTCGGGGAGGCAACAACTGACAGCTACATGCTGTATGCGCAATTTTAGCTGCCAAGCTTTGGCCTCCCCTGGCATGAAGCCAAGGGAGGCCTGAGGCAGATTAGAAGAGAGATATTCTTTCGCTCCGATGGTAGTAGCCAATCATGGGTTCCCCGGCATAAAGCCGGGGAGGCCCAGATCCGCTCACACCTATCTGAGCGTACGCATCCCCTGCAAAGGCTAAGCAAGTGCCGGGCAAGTGACAGGCACAAAGCGAAGCGACCTTCGGTACAATAGATTCTCTTGCAAACCTCCCCGCAGCACACAGCTTGCGAGGTGGCTCGTAGACCCAACGACTCCCATGCAAAATCAATCGCAAAACAAATAACCCGACACGTTGAGTCCATGTCAGCATCAAATGATTCCTCTCCCAGACTCGTTATCGTGACCGGAGGCACGCGCGGGATTGGCGAAGGGGTGTCTCGCCGTTTGGCGTCGTCGGGCTATCGCGTGCTCGCAACAGGATGGAGCGAATCGGAGATTGCCAGCTTCCATCCGGAACCCGGTATCGAAGTCACTTCACTCGACGTGACCGACCAATCATCGGTGGACCGTTTGTTTGTTGGAATCACAACGTTGGCGGGACTCGTCAACTGCGCTGGCATTCTGCAACGGGGCGACCGGGAGTTCAATATCGAACATTTCCAGCGCACAATCGATGTGAATTTGACCGGCACGATGCGAATGTGTCTCGCGGCTCGAGATGCATTAGCCCGCGGAGAGGGTGCGATCGTCAACACGGCCTCGATGTTATCCTTCTTTGGTTCGCCGTTTGTGCCGGCCTACTCGGCATCGAAAGGGGGTGTCGTGCAACTCACGAAAAGCCTCGCGGCAGCTTGGGCCACAGACGGTATTCGCGTCAACGCCATCGCTCCCGGCTGGATCGATACGGAGATGACTCGTCCGTTGATCGAGGATGAATCGCGATCCTCAGCGATACTAGCTCGCACACCGCTAGCGCGGTGGGGAACCCCTCAGGACGTCGCAGGTGTCGTCGAGTTCCTCCTTTCACCCGCATCCCGATTTGTCACCGGCGCTATCCTGCCCGTCGATGGTGGCTACTTGACGCTTTGATTCTAGAATCAACCGAGAGAAAACGAATGTCCGATTCAGAGAAGTGGATTCCGTACCGCGGTCAACAACCCGCCGAGTCGGTGCCGGAACTCATCGTTCCCAACATCGTGCCTGCCGACGAACGCGTCTGGGTCCCTGTCGAAGAGAACGTTTGGTTTCGACCGCTGCTGATGTGTGTCACACGAGGCTACTGGTGCAATCTGCTACGTGTACGACGTTCGGGCGTTCTATCACGCCATCGACATCCTTTACCCGTGCATGGTTTGGTACTCAAGGGTGAATGGAGATATCTCGAGCACGATTGGGTCGCGCGCGAAGGAAGCTATGTTTATGAGACACCTGGCGAAACCCATACGCTGGTGGTCGATCCACATGTCGATGAGATGATCACATTCTTTCAAGTCAACGGGGCCATGATCTACGTCGATCCTGACGGGAATACAACGGGTTTCGATGATGTCTTTACCCGGATCGCCAAGTGCCGTGCGCACTATACCCGATGCGGTTTGGGACCAAACTACATCGATACGTTCATTCGTTGATGATGAGTGCACGCACTAGTCCCTTGGCTCTATCCTGTCGGTTGAGACAAAAGGCTGCGAAAAAGAAGGACGATTCGGGTTCGATCGACTTGTTCGGAAAGCGATCAACATCCTACCCTACCCCTGGCAATGGCTGCATCAGCAGCTTCCAGTGACGGATCAGGCGTCAAAACGTTCCGCATACGGTAACCATCCTGACCTTCAGACTCCTTGGCAATCGCGCTCAGTGTCCCGATTCGGAGGTAATCCCAACATAGTGCCGAGATGAGACAGGGATCTAAACGGTCCATGATGGGAGGTACTCCGAGGAAGTATTCTGTTTGTTTTCACAATCATTGGAGATTGATGTCAGATTCCGTCTCGCTTGGGAGTCTTCTAGTGGTAGTGAAGCGCGTACCGGTATGGCTTAGGAATTTTCTGCCTATCCGCGACTGGCGAACCTCGAGCAATATTAAAATTGGAATCATCGCGATTTCGCACAAGGACCTATTTTATGGCTCATTTCCTTTCCCAATCTTGGCGTATCGACCGTCGTCATGCCCTTCGAGCGATGGGGAGCGTGATCTCCTTGCCGTTGCTCGAATGCATGGTCCCTCTCCGAGGAACGGCGGATGAGACGGCAGCACCCAGTCGCTGCGCGTTCATCTACTTGGCTTACGGTACGCATTCTCTGAACTATCAAATCATGAATCCTGGGAGAGGCTATGAGTTCTCTCGGTCGTTGAAGCCATTGGAGAAGCATCGCGATGTCATCACCCCGATCAGTGGATTGCATCATCCCGGCGCCCTCGGGCATCACCATGGGTGTGGCAAGGTTTGGTTGACGGGTGGAAAGCTCGGCCCATCGGATCGCAACACAATTTCTGTCGACCAAAAGATCGCTGAAGTCACTTCAACGCACACTCGTTATCCCTCGTTGGAGATGGGTGGTGGTAACTCCCTCGCCTGGACTGCGGATGGCGTCCAACTCCCTGCGATGCGTCGTTGTAGCGAGATCTTTGCTTCCCTCTTCGAAGAACCCAAAGACGGAACCGCTGCCCAGCGTAGGACGTTGCGCCGTAAAGGAAGTATCCTCGATGACAACCTCGCCGAGGTGCGACGACTTACGACCAAAATGGGATCAGCGGATAAAGGGCGTCTCGATCAATACCTCACCTCAGTACGCGAAGCAGAGCTACGAACACGGCGAGCCGATGCGTGGCTCGATACCCCTCTCCCCGAAGTCTCTGAGTCGGATCGCAAACGAACCAATCGCGATGTAGCAGCGACGCAAGCGGGAGATTATTTCCGCACTGTCTACGACCTGATGGTCCTCGCCTTCCAAACCGATGTGACCCGAGTCGCAACTTTCAGCATGGGCGGAGACTCCACAGGTGGACCAGATGGCGGTGGGCCGATCCCGGAACTCGGAATCACCGAAGCCCGGCATCAGCTCAGCCACCACGGTGGCGATCCAGGGTACATCGAGAAGCTCACATTGTACGACGCATTTGTCTTCGAACAGTTTGGCTACTTTCTAAGCCGACTCGCAGAGACCAAGGACCTCCAAGGCAAACCGCTCCTAGGTTCCACGATGGCACTCATCGGAAGCGGTATGGCCTATGGTCACAGCCATGGGAACGCCAATCTCCCCCTCGTGCTGGCCGGCGGCTCGGACCTCGGTCTCCGTCACGGCAGCCACCTTGACTTCAACAGACAGGCTTCAGGATTCGAAGGCTATTCGATTGGTGCCGATGGGGCGCTCACCACCGCGCATTACCAAATTTGTAGCCGCCCGGTGAACACGGACGCGCATATGAGTAACCTGTTGCTATTGATAGCCCAGAAGATGGGAGTGGAAGTCGACAAGTTCGGTGATAGTAACAGGGTCATTGAGATAGGATGATCGAGATACGATGATGCGTAACATTTCATTTTTCCGTTGTTGCTTCTTGATTCTCGGCTGTAGCATCGCGACGGCTCAAGAGGAGCCGTTCCGACCCGAAGCGGGAAAATTTCCTCCGCTCGAAAAAGCGCACTCGTATCGTGGTGAATTGGTCTTTGTGGACCACGCCAACCGACGGGGTAGCGTACGCGTAACGGGTGCAGGAACCTACTTCCGGAACGCGCCGAACCCCTTCGCCATGCTCCCGTACGGCGTCGTACGCTACCACAATGCACCCTCGGATTTACGGGATATTCCACTCGGTACGCTCCTCCATATCCGCGCTTTTCTTCCACCCGATCCGACGACTTCGACGGTGCCCGTATTGCCGGCGGATAATCGTAAAAAAACCGCTGGATACAGCGGTGTTGGAATCGCCCCCGCTGAGAATCATGTCTTGTTGCTCGAGGACGAACCCAGCCATTGCCAACGTGAAGGACTCGTATGGAAGATCCACGAAGTGGATCTGAAATCCACTCAGGGCATCCTCGTCGCCACTCGCGAACCGAAACTAGCGAGTGATACGAAAGCGACCGAGGAGAAGATGACCTTCGATAGGGCGACTCGCATCTGGCGCGGTCGCGAATGTCTCGACATCGATGAACTCATCTCCGAAGGGACATGGCCTGCCGAAGGAAAAAAGTTGCTCGGTGGTCAACCGGTCCTCCTCGGGATCACCTGGAAACCGACCCCCGATGGGATCTTTACCCGCTTTCATGTTTCAGACATCTGGCTCGATGACGAATCCATCAGACGTGCCGCGAAGAGCCAGACCGAAACGCACAAGGCGTTTATTCGCAGCCGCTGGATGCCAGGATGGGTCGATCATGTCGAGTATGGCAAATTCGGACGCGCGACGGTGACCGCGACCCTGTTCGGCGGTATGGATGAATCGCTCTACGCTGATTTCAAGGAAGGGACGGCTGGAATGATCAACGCCTCTGAAAACAACTTGAAGCATGCGGGTGGGGCCTACGGACCCGCTCACATGGCCTCCAAAGGGACCATTCTGGATGCGATCAAGATCAATAGCGAAGCGCCTCTCGGTAGCAGCGGTATCCAAATCCGTTTTGAAACCGACCTCATTATCGAGGGGATCCGGCCCGGCCGCGTCGTCCGCCTCCGCCCCAGCATTTGGCAAGCCGTGAATCTGCCCCGCGAAGAATACATCGGCGATAGTAGCAACCCCGAAGACCGCTTCCCCACCCCGACGATTTTCCCAAAGTACTAAAGCCTGCACATTCTCAATCCCTCGTTCCGGCTACTTCGATCCCCCATTCGAACGGCAATCTAAGACCGAATCACGGAAATGAAAACCACGAAGCTACCACTCTTGATCGTATTCCTGATCGCTCCACTCACTTCGCTAAACGCCGCCACGCCAGACTTTTCGAAGATCACCTCACGCGCCGATCTCGACGCCGTCATCGCTGCCACAACGGATACCGGTTTGAAAAAGGCGCTCACCGATCATGCCGCCGACATCGTTGCCGCAGCGGAGCGGCATCCGCATGTCCTCGCCGTGATCCGTACCATCGAGAGCGCGCCGGGAACGTTCACCAAGGTAAACACCACTCCGGATGCATTAAAAAAGGTAACAGGGAATGACCTAGCCATCTTTGACACACTCACACTCATCAGTACCAGCATCGTGAACGGTAAGGCACACGCTTATCGAGGTGCGAACGAGGATCCCTACGATGCGGCGTTCATCGAGCATCTAGGGCACATCCCAACTCTCGAATCGATCAAGATCGTTGCAACGAAGATCGACGATGCGTGGCTGCCGCCGCTGTTGAAACTCAAGAATCTGAAATCCCTGAGCATGGAAGGTACAGCACGCGGGTTGCCTGGCGCCCCTGCCCTCGGCGATCCCAGCCTCGCGCGACTTCAAGCCCTCACCCAGTGCCCCGGACTCACCTCTCTCGAACTAGCCTACTTCGGTAAAGCGACCGATGCTGGTCTCGAACAATTAGCCGGATTAAAAAATCTTGAGAGCTTTACTTTCCGTGGCTCCCCCATCCGAGGTCATGCCTTCGCCAAATTCGAGGGCTGGACCAAACTCAAAAGGATCAATTTCCACAGCAATAACCTCGATGACGAAGGGCTAGGATATGTCTGTGAAAACTTTCCCAACCTCGAATTCATCAAGCTCTGGCACTCCAAGCTCATCACCGACGCCAGCGCCGAACACTTTAAAAAATTGAAGAAACTCAAAGGCATCGAGATCAGTTGTTCGAAGGCCACCGCTGGGCTCGTCAGGCACCTTCGCGATTTACCGATGGAATATATGGCGCTCGAATACGGTGTGAATGCTCCGACATCCGAGGTCATCGACACAGTCAAATCCATCCCCACGCTGCGACGTCTCTCCATCGACAGCAAAGCATTTACCGACATCGACCTGACCGCGTTAGCCAACGTGATGCAGGTCCAAGAACTTTCCCTCTCCAACCTGGATCTGCCCGACGACCGTCTCCCGCAGCTGAAGGCCTTCACACGTCTCAAGACCCTCACCTTGGTGCGTTATGGTAAAGCGTATCCCGACGAAACAAAGGCCAAGATCAAAACGCTGCTGCCTGACGTCGAATTGAGGTTTGTACAATAAGGCGATTGTCGTTCGTAGATCGATTGATCGATCGACCGTCCCTATCGATCCAGGAATTCCAAAACGACAATCCGACTTTGCAGTCGCTAACGCATTCCATACCGGCGAAGTGCACGAACGAAAACGATCACCGAGGACGAGGCGTTTTCGCCACGACGAGCAACTGAGCCGACCGAGTGCTCGGGTGCATCTTATTGTGAATTCTACTTTTCGTCCTCTTGAGTGTACCATGCCGTGATGGTCGACGCACTGATCGGGTTTGGTTTTTCAATGGACAAGGTGAATCAAAGGCCGAGGAAGGAGAACGCTTTGCAGCGTGCCGGTTCGGTGTATCGGACAATCGCGATGCCGCAATGGACCCAACTGAATCGAGTACCGTACGCTTTCGTGCCCTGAACAAGAGTACTAAGGGATCCTGCGGCGCGATGGTCGAACAAAGCCGTTGACCCTGTTCGAATCAAGTGCGAATAGACGCAGGATTCGTGGCTCTTGCGACCCTTGCAAGTCAACTCGGTACGATCAGCGACACTTTTCGATCGGCTACGGAGATTGTGGCGGTCGTGCCGCTGACAAAGGTGAGATAGTCCTGTTCGATACCATCGCTGAAGATGACTCCGCGGCTGGGCATTTGCGATGTGACGACCAAAGGAGCTTGGGGGGTGATCAGCCCCGTGACCATCGATGCCTGCGATGAGCGGCTGACGAATGGTTCTCGCACATAATACTTGAGACAATCGGCGCGGTAATCGAATCGGTACGACTCCCGGGCGTGGCCGTCGAGGGCCATCTGCTCGACCTCTTCGATGATCGCCGAGGCTCCCGTGAGTATCGATCGGGACCATCCCGTGGAACCGGCGCCAGTCGATACAATGATTCCGCTGGAAGATTGATTCTCCTCTCGCTCCCCATGCATGATCCGATAGCGTGCCGAAGCATGCGTCGCGTACCCGATAAAGAGGTCATTCACGGCAAGGATCGTTTCTCCGGTGTTCAAAGAAGCCTGCGCCATGGTGAGTCGGTCGACGGCATAATGTCCAACCGCAACCTGACTGAGAATCTCTTCACACTGCTCCATGGCGAAAGGTAATAAAACGCCATCGATCCGGCTCCGATCGGGATTGAAGGCCAGCAGTGGCTGGTCGACGAGATACTTTGCCGTGTTCACCACCAAGCCGTCCTGACCGAGGACGACGACGAGGTCCTTGGGACCGAAAAGAAAATTCGCCAGGAATGAGCGATCAATCCACTGACAACGAATCTGTGGCAAAGACATGTCGAGCAGCATCCGCGACTGATGGAATGCAGCGTGCGCATCCGCGTAATGCTCGAAATTACCTCCGAGTCGCTCGATGTAAAAACGTGCTTGCGATTGGGAATTGAATCGCTCGATCAACTCCTCGAGCGCCGTCTTTCGGGTCACGATCACGATCTTGTCAAAAGCAAATTCAGGCATTTCCGCTCCGCTGTTCTGTCGTCGGTTGCAGCTGCGTGATCTTAGGTCACAGCCGCGGATCGATCCCCCTACGCGCTGTCGCGAGGCGGAGCGTTGAGAAGACCTGCGAGAATTTCCGAGGTGATATTCAATTGGCCAATCTTTTCGGCATTGGTCCCCAGTACGCGCATCGATTCAGCGAGCAGCAGTTTTGCGTCGATCTCTCCGAGGGCCGCGAGTTCTTGTTTCAGAGCCTCTGCCTTTGCCGCAGATTCGATTTCGATCACCTTCCCTCGGTTCTCTGCCTCGCGCAGCATGTTCTGACCTTGCAGTTCGATCAGCTCTGCACGCCCTTTTTCGAGAGCCGAATCGCTCTCAAGCTCTTTCTCACGAATCTTACGTTCATCATCGACCGCGCTCGCGCGGCGAGCCATGATCGCTTCGTCGGCACGCCTCAAAAGCTGTTCCCGGAATTCTGCTTCCAAGGCTTTGGACATCTCTGGAGTCGGTGTGACTGCCAAGATGAAGACCCCCAAAAGTTCGATTCCGAACGATTCCAGGGTGGGGTCGTTGGCCAATCGTTCCGATACGGTGGCCGAGATTCCTTGGACATCGCGAATACACTCTTCTAGCTTTCGCTTCTCAACCTCCTGATGGGTAGTGATCTGCAACGCGTTGACAACCCTTTGACCCAGAATTCGCAAGTCCTCCGTTGTATGCTTGCCTGTGGTCGCATCGATAGAAAGATTCAATAGATTGGCCGTCTTTTCCGGATCCGCAATCCGGTACGTCAGCTGTCCTTGAACACTGACGACTTGATAGTCACTGCTGATCTCACTGAAGACGAAGGGACAATCAATACTCTGCGTCGGCACGGCGACAATCTGTGTATTGAATCGCAGATAGAAGAACGATAATCCCTGACCTGCCTGCGACTTTCGGCTGCCTACATACTTGATGATGTAATCGCTCGGTTGCCCCTTGAAGTACGAGATGCCTAGCATACTGTGTTTCCCTTGGTGAAGAGTCAGGTCCAGTGGCGAGGAGACCAACCTCGAAAATGGAGTCTAATCCAATTTGGATACCCAGCAAACAATTTCCCTTTTGGACATTGTAAGGAGCGTTCCGTTGTGGAGAGAAGATCCAGGAAATGGTTCGGCGAGGGAAAGGGTTGGCTTGGGAGGCCTTGTGAGCTCGACGGCTCGCGACAAATCCCCGCTTTTTTGCTGTCCCGGGGGAGATTCGATCGCATCCTTCGCAGATAGTCGTCCGATAGTTGCCGCCGAGCAATCGCATCCGACCGAGCTCCGTACTCGCGCCTTGGGATAGAATGAGCAAGACCTGCGACTTGTGTTACTTTTCAGAATATTTCAAACCGGAGGAGAACTCCTATGCTCTCGGCTCTTCGATATTCCCTCGCCTACACGATCCTGTCGATTCTTTGTTTCACCCCTGTAGGAATGGGACAGGATCCAAAAGCGAATCGCATTGCGCTATGGGCCGATCAAGCACCGATCGGCGATGGACAGTTTCAAGAAGCGCAGGCATGGTTGACTCCGCACATTGCCCCAAACGGAAACGGTTCTGCGATTATCATTTGCCCCGGTGGAGGATACGGCTCACTGGTCACCGGAGGTGAAGGACACGGGATCGCAGCTTGGCTCAATCAACACAACATCACCGGTCTGGTACTTGAATATCGTCTCCCAAAAGGGAAATCGATGGTCCCGCTACTCGATGCTCAGCGAGCGATTCGATTAGCCCGCTCACGGGCCGACGAGTGGAAGCTCAAAACCAATCGAATCGGAATCATGGGATTCTCCGCAGGCGGGCACTTGGCGTCGACGGCAGGTACCCATTTCGATTCGGGCAAGCCCGATGCCAAGGATCCGGTCGAGCGGCTCAGTTGTCGACCCGACTTCATGATCCTCGTCTACCCCGTGATCTACATGGGAGATAAAGCGCACGCAGGAAGCCAAAAGAATTTGCTTGGCGACACCCCCACTCCGGAACAGATCGCTTTCTTTTCAAACGACAAACGGGTCACTCCCTCCACACCACCCACCTTCATGGCACATGCTATCGATGACAAGCCGGTCCCTGTGGAACACAGTCGCGCATTTTACAGCGCGCTGCTCGGAGTCAAAGTTCCTTGCAAATTGTTAGAGCTCCCTTCGGGTGGGCATGGTCTCAACGGTTACAAAGGACCGATGTGGGATCAATGGCAACGGGAAAGCCTCGAATGGCTCGGCCAATTACCTTGATCGATAAGAGGACCCGAGAGCCAAAGTAACTGCTAGGAACTAGTCCGCATTTGTATTTGGATCTCTAGCGAAGCCAGGGACGAAATGCATCCCAAAGCGGAGTCTGTTCGCCCCCGCACTC
>JBBAXA010000066.1:0-25479 GCA_040396935.1 Pirellula sp. | reverse complement strand
AACAACCCGGTTGCTCTCAGGCCCCCCAAGAAAGAGTTCCGAAATGCCGACCGGGAAGTAAACGCCGAGCCCATGATTTGTGCATAGGCGAGCGGTTTAACTCCATGAAGAACCCGAATTCAGGCATCACCCTGGCGCTGCAAGACATTCTGGAAGAAAGCGTTCGAGGCTTCGGCGGCTCTTGAGCCATCTATCGAGATTTTGCTGAAGCTGATCGATAGACTCGCACAGCTTTTTACAAAATGCGATCTGATAGAACTCTTGAAGCATGGTCTTTTGGAATCGTTCACAAGTCCTGTTGTTTTTCAGACCCCTCGCCTTCGTCTTGGTATGCTCCATCTCCTCGATCCCTGGGTAGAGCCTATATTCATGATGCTCCGCTGAAACGCAGTACTCTGTACCACGGTCAGTAAGGACGCCGAATCCGATGGTCCTGACTGGATGCGAATGCGCAGAGGATTTGCCAATAAACGTCATTAGGCGAGTAACGCCGGGAGCACGTTACCATACACATCGGTAAGTCGAAAATCGCGGCCTTGGTATCGGTAGGTTAGTCGTTCGTGATCGAAACCTAATAGGTGAAGCAAAGTTGCATGGAGATCATGGATGTGAACAGGATCGCGGGTGATATTGTATCCATAGTCATCGGTTTCACCGACAAGTGTAGCGGGCTTGGAGCCACCTCCAGCGATCCACATGGTGAAGCATCGACCGTGATGGTCGCGACCATAATCATCTTGTAGCGACCCTTGGCTGTAGACAGTACGACCGAATTCGCCACCCCAGATAACCAGAGTATCTTCGAGGAGACCGCGTTGCCGCAGGTCTTGAATGAGAGCGGCTTGAGGTTGGTCGATATCGCGGCACTGTTTGGGAATATTCGATGGTAGTTTGCCGTGATTATCCCAGCCTCGATGGTACAGTTGAACGAAGCGAACACCACGTTCGACCATACGTCGGGCCATCAAGCAATTGGAAGCGTAAGAGCCTGGTTTTTTAGCATCTGGGCCATAGAGATCGATAATCGATTGTGGCTCTTTGGAAAGATCAGTCAATTCGGGGACGGAGGCTTGCATACGAAAAGCCATTTCGTATTGCTGGATGCGAGCGGCGATCTCTGGGTCGCCTTCCTTTTGCTGTTGGAGTTCATTGAGTTTGGAAAGTTTATCGAGCATGGCGCGGCGAAGCGGGCGATCGATACCGGCGGGATCATTGAGATAGAGTACAGGATCCGAGCCACTTCGGAGTTTAACACCTTGATGGCTTGATGGAAGAAAACCGCTGCCCCAGAGTCGATCGAGCAAGCCCTGATTGGAGTCGCTGCCTGATCCATGCGAGATCATAACGACGAAGGCAGGGAGATCCTCGGCTTCGCTACCTAGCCCGTAGCTCAGCCATGAACCGAGCGAGGGGCGTCCAGGTTGTTGTGAACCTGTTTGCATGAAGGTGATAGCAGGATCATGGTTGATCGCTTCGGTGTTCATCGAGCGAATTACGCATAGCTCGTCGGAGATCTTGGCCGTGTAGGGTAGCAGTTCACTGTACCAAGCTCCGCTGGCACCTGATTGCTCGAATTTAAATTTTGGTGCTACGACAGGAAAACTCTTTTGGCCTGAGGTCATGCCAGTCAGGCGTTGCCCCTGGCGGATGCTGTCTGGGAGTTCCGTGCCATGCAGTTCTTTCAGTTTGGGTTTGTAATCGAACAGTTCAAGATGGGATGGACCACCAGACTGGAATAGGTAGATGACACGTTTGGCTTTGGGGATGAAGTGTGGGGGAAGTTGGCCCGCCAGCGCGCAGGACGATTCTGGTGACTGCGAAAGTGCGGCCAAGGCAAGCGATCCGAGCATAGACTGCTTGAGTAAATGGCGTCTTGTGAGACGGATGTGATCGTTACAAATGTCGGAGATGTTAGATGGATTCATGGTTGATTACCTCTTAGAAATGGTCTCATCCATATTGAGAAGTGTGCTGGCGACGATGGTCCATGCAGCGACTTCGGCAGGGTCGACGTTAGGAGTAGCGGGTATCGTTCCGACCTGGTTTAGTTCCGTTGCGAGTGCTGGGTTGGCTTGGAATCGATCGCGCGATTCCTTGAGGAGTTCGGTGAGAAGAGGTAATTCATCGGCGCGAGCATCGCGTGCGACACAGCGGCGGAAGCCGGCATGGATGCTATGTTCGTCGTTGCCACTGGCTGCGATCATGAGCTGTGCCAAGGCGCGAGCGGCCTCGACGTAGGTTGGATCATTCAGTAGTACAAGCGACTGGAGAGGAGTGTTGGTACGAGATCGTCTCGCAACGCACACCTCGCGATTGGGTGCATCGAAAGTGACCATGGAAGGAGGCGGGCAGGTTCGTTTCCAAAACGTGTACATGCTGCGACGGAATAATCCGTCGCCTTGGTCGGGGACATATTTTCCGCGACGTTCTACGGTTACATCTTCCCACAGCCCGGCGGGTTGATAGGGTTTGACACTCGGGCCACCCACCGTAGTCTTAAGCAGGCCGCTGATGGCTAGTGCGTTATCTCGAATCGTCTCCGCGGTGAGGCGAAAGCGTGGACCGCGAGAAAGGAGTCGGTTTTCGGGATCACGCGCGAAGTTGTCGGGTGTGATCTTGGAATCTTGTTTGTAAGTAGCGGACATCACAATGAGTTTCTGAAGAGATTTAACATCCCAACCGCTATCGACAAAAGTAGTAGCGAGGTAATCGAGGAGATCGGGATGGGATGGGAATTCGCCGGTGACGCCAAAGTCCTCGGTGGTCTTGACCAGTCCGGTTCCAAAGTAATTTTCCCAGAAACGGTTCACAGCAACCCGGGCGGTCAGTGGGTGCGTTGGATGAACAAGCCATTGAGCTAACTGCAATCGGTTGGCGGGTGACGTCGCAGTGAAGGATCGTAGTACCGCAGGAACATTCGGGGAAACTTTTTCAGTGGGCTGGTCATATTGTCCACGATTGAGGATGAAGGTTTCGCGAGGAGGTTGCATTTCCTTCATGACCATCACATGGGGAATTTGCTGTGAGATACTAGAGTGTTCTTGCTGTTTATCCGTTAGTTGCTTTTGGATAGAAGGATATTCGGTATCGATTTTTTCAAGGACGAGTTTCTTGAGATACGCTAGTCGTTCAGGCGATTGTTCCTTGAAAGGTTTTTTGATCCAGTCAACGATGTTGGATAGAGGTTGATCGCGGAAAAGCTCAGTGATGTTTTCCGGTTGAAGTTGGCCTTGGAAAATCATCAATTCATCGATCTGTCCATGAAATGGGAGAGACTTTTCGCGGAGGCCAAGGTGAAATGGTTTGACTGTAGAGGTGGTGTTTCGCAGGTTGTTGTTCAGGATATCGAGGCCACTGGGTTGGCCATTGATATAGATTTTGATTCCTGCTGCTTTTTGGGAGCCATCGTAGGTTAGGACGACGTGCGACCAAGTATCCTTGGCGACAGTGGTTTGTGAGGAAACTTTTAGCGCATTGTCAGGCCAATGATGGACGATGTGAGAGGTGACCTTGCCATTTTCGAGTAGGAGATCATAGCCACGAAAGCTATCGACTTCGTCCATTTTGGAAAGAATCGCCATGCCGTTGGTTTGTGCAGGGTAGATCCAGACACTGATGGAGAATGGCTTGGTACCATCGAAGTCTGCGATGTCACCGAGGATTGCATGTGCAGATCCGCCGAATTGGATCGCTTTGTTTTTGTGGCCTTTCGACCAGTGAATGTTGCCGACAAGAGTGGCTCGGTTTTCAGGATGAAGTTGATCGAAAGCAGGGATTGGGGCGGACAGATCGATGTTTGGAGCGGGTTCGTCGAGTGGGAAGTCGTGGAGTGGTTGATGGCCGAATTGCGTGGCGATTTCCGCGTCACTGTGTTCAGCGAGCCATTGCTGGAGCATCGCTTCTGTTTTTGATTCTTTGTCTGATACGCGTTGCTTTAGAGAATCGATTTCTTTCTGGATGGTGTCAAGGATTCTTTCTTGTTGTGCGGATGGGACTTGAATGAATGGCTCAGCGGCAACGAACTTACTGTATCTAGCTTGTTTTTCATCGACGTTATTGAAAAGCGAGAAGAACTGGAAGTATTCCTTTTGGGAGATGGGATCGTATTTGTGGTCGTGACATCGAGCGCATTGCATGGAGAGTCCCAGGAAGACGGTTGCAGTCGTGTGAACGCGATCTGCTACATATTCCACTCGGTATTCCTCTTGGATGATGCCGCCTTCGGTGTTATGTCCTTGATTGCGAAGGAATCCGGTGGCGATGAGCTGGGAGCGTTTGGGATCAGGAAGTAGATCGCCAGCTAGTTGTTCAATGAGGAACCGATTGTAGGGCATGTTAGAATCGAAGGCGTTGATAACCCAGTCACGCCATGGCCACATCGTTCGATCTTCATCGTTGTTGTATCCGTTTGTGTCCGCATAGCGGGCGAGGTCAAGCCACTGCGCGGCCATTCGTTCTGCATAGGCTGGAGAGCCAAGGAGTCGATCGACATTTTTTTCGTAGGCATCAGGGGCTAGATCGTTGAGGAAGTTATCGAGCTCCTCGGGTGTGGGGGGGATGCCGGTAAGGTCTAAAGTAAGTCGTCGCAAGAGCGTCCCGCGATCGGCTTCGGAAGAGAATGGTAATGCTTCTCGGGCAAGTCGGCTTCTAACGAAGTGGTCAATGGGATTCTGTTTGCCAGCGGTATTCGAGGTTGTTGGGACATTAGGTCGGATGGGAGCGGTGAAGGACCAGTGAGATGCGAAAGCGGCTCCCTGATCGATCCATTTTTTAAGGAGTTCTTTTTGCGAATCGGAGAGAGGTTTCTTGGATTCAGGCGGAGGCATTACCTGCTCCGAATCGGAGGAATCAATTCTATGGACGAGTTGGCTCGAATCGACGCGACCTGGCGTGATGGCTTTAGCGGCGATCGCTGTGTCGCGCAGGTCCAGACGCAGATTGGCTTGTCGTCCTTTTTCATCTGGTCCATGGCAGTTCCAGCAATGGTTGGAAAGAATGGGTTGAATATCGCGCGCGAAATCGATGCTTGAGTTTGATGAGGGGGTCTCGGCGTGAAGAGTTGTAAATGAGTCAATCCAGAGGCTAGCGAGCGCTAGAACGATAGAAGTGACTTTCAATTCCAAGTAAGACGCGATGCGGAGATTCTTCATTCGGAAGTGTTCAATCATCGGCGGGAAGCTCTGTAGAGGGAAGCTAGCGTCCTAAAGCAATGAAGCTGAGTGGCTTTGCATTTTAGTCCTATTTTAACCATAGCCACGACTTTTGCCGTCGGTCGCTGGATTCACGATGAAAAACTGGTAGAGCAAAAATGCACTTTTCCGCCTAGATTGCAGGTTGCGACAACCGTCACTCGGACCAATTAGCGATGCATGGATTTACAGGATACCAAAGGAAGTTCGGAAGCTCTTGGCGAAACTCTCGAGAGAATTTCCCACTTCGGTCCGGGAAAGGATTGTTCCACTGATCGTTTGATCGTTGCCTCGATCGTCTTGCGAGGGTGGAAGTCCGTTTTGCGACTCCTCTAGTCTGGACCGGAATCCTACCATCCGATCATTTAGGTTGTGGTGATTTGTTCGAGGATTGGTTGCCTTTCTCGGAAGCAGGGAACTGCGAGCGATGCACTTCAAGACCTATCGCGTAACCGGTGATACCTGCGTCGGAACGCACCAGCCGAATCTTGTTCACTGCGTTACCAAACTCGACCTTGCTCCAGGTTTTTCCACCATCGGTCGTACCAAAGCCGTGAGGGGCAGCACCAACCCATCCGATGTTTTCATCGAGGAAGGCAACTCCGAATTCGCGAACTGCATGGTCGTTGACAAGCGGGACTTCGCTCCAGGTCTTGCCTCCGTCAGTCGTCTTTGCCACAAATCGCGCGGACACTTCGGGTGATGGATTGTACGATTGGACCGTGCAATACCCCACGTCCCGGGATGGAAAACTGAGCTTCCAAGTCAGTTCGAAAGGCCGAGCAGATCGATAGACCTCGCGCCAGGTCACGCCGCCATCATTGGTCGCGAGGATAAGGCCATGCGATTGGGAAACGTCCGTTTGTGTTGTCGATGCGATGAAGCCGTACTGATGATCTAGAAACTTCACATCGAATGCCATCGCTCCGACCTCGGGTATTTTTCCTTGCTTCCAGGTCTTGCCGAGATCATCAGACCAGATGTAGGCAGTGGGCCCACCCACGCGACCTACACCGATTATACGAGGACGATGATCGAGGATGCCAGCATTTACGAAGGGCACTTGGACAACGTCGAAAGCGCACAAACCGACGACAGGTTCCCCTTCGATGCTGGTGACGGGAGACCAAGTCGTACCTCCATCCTCGGTGCGATAGAGCGAGTTGGGATCGGTGACTCCAGGGAAATACCCCGGTCCGATGTTGCCCATGACACCATGCTGTTCATCGGTGAAGGCGAGGCATCGGACAAAAGTCCCCTTTTGCTCGAAGACTTTTTGCCATGTGTCGCCGCCATCGGTCGTACGAAAGATCTTCCCTGCACCATTGCCATAGAAACCTAAACTCGAATTGACGAAAAAGATATCGTCTTGCTTGCCTGGATAGGACTCGGTGGTGAGTTTGGTCCAAGTCGATTCCTGGGCCTGCGATCTCGGCAAAGAGACCAGGAAGATCAAAATCAGGAAACAAGCAAAGTGATATCGGGGACGGAAGAGGAATTTGTAGTGAGCCATAGTCAAAATGGTATGCTCGAGGATCTTCGAGCCGAAAGGAAATGTGAGTGTATCGATGGCGATCTGCCAATCCTAAGTAACTGGACAGACTGTTCGCAAGTTCAACGGGAATTGTACTACTGAGTGACTTGGGTGAACAAACAATTGAGAATCCGGCGAAATGGCTACTTCTCGCCGGTGTTCATCAAAAATTGATCCTTGGGTGACATCCGTATGCGAGCCAGTCGTTGGAACCTCAAGGGACATTCGTTCGAAATCATAAAATATCAGAAAAGATTTCAATCGCCCCCAAGGCGAGTCTGGGTTCCATGAGACTTCGCCGAGAGAAAAACGAAAAGCCAACGAGGATTTCGGTAAGGTCTTAACCGGGCTGGAAGCGAACCTAAAGCGTTTCAACGCTCGAAACCTGAGAGAATTTTCGGGGAGTTGGACTGCTGTCCCTAAATCGTGCCATGCCCAATCTCCTGACTCAAGCAGTTCGCTGGGTGTCTTGCCGTTGAAACTCTTCGGCAATCCGGTTCCTTTCACAAACAATTGAACCTTCGCAGCTAAATCAGGGTCGCGAGGACGACGGTACATCATCGAATCGGCCACGACATGAGGAGTAACGGTAACGCCACTGATCTCGGCCGATGACAAATGGATCGAGAGCGTTGCAATGAAAAACGCGGATGTTAACAGATGCACGAAACGGATCATATTAATCGCTCTGTTCGATTACGTTGTTGTCTTCTATATCGGGAGTACAAGGCTGTCGCCGACAGTTGTCATCATTTCGACGGCGGAGGCAAGGCAGCTTTCCAGCCATCACGTAGGCGCTGTTTCATCGTAGCCAGTTGTTCCCTATGCTCTGAATCACCTGCTAGATTTTTATATTCAAGAGGATCACTTTCGTGATCGTAGAGTTCGACGCTGTTATCTTGCCACTGAGTGTAACGCCAACGTCCATCGAACATCGTTCGACCTAGCGTATGGAGGTCGCCAAACTTAGTATCACCTCGCTCAAGGGGCCGCGAAACGCAGGTGAAAGCAGCAGTCTTCCACTGGCGAGTCGGATCCTTCAAGAGCGGCACAAAACTCGTGCCCTCTAGATTTGCCGGCGCAGGTAACTGGCACAGTTCGGCCAGCGTTGGGTAAATGTCGACTGCCTCTACCAGTCGTGCAGTAGAGCCTGGACGGCACGCAGGAGTTGCAACCAGCAACGGGATCCGTGCGCACTCTTCGAACAAACTTAATTTATGCCACAACCCACCATGTTCACCCAAGTGGTATCCGTGATCGCTGTGAAAAACAACGATCGTACTATCCCATAGCTTGAGTCGATCCAGGGTATCGAGCAGCACGCCGACCTGTGCATCCATATAGCTGATCGCCGAGTAGTAAGCAGCCATTGTGTCCCCCGGCTGTTCCTCCGGAAATTTTGGGTTCAGCCCAAGGCGATAGGTTAGCGCCGAATCTGGTACGTGAGAAAGCGACTCAACAGGCCCGCGACGAGGTTTCAAGGTGTCCGGATTATAAAGCGCATAGTACTTCTCGGGTGCAATGTAAGGAGTATGAGGCATGCGAAAACCGGCAGCCATAAAAAAGGGATCTGTCCCCCCCGCTACAGCCTCTTCCATTAAGGCAGCCGCCTTGCGGGCGACAAATCCATCCCATGTGTCCTCATCGTTGGCTCGTAGCACAATACCGGAAGGACCTTGACGACGCAGGATCTGTGACTCGGGAGGATTCTTGGCTTGTTTCGTTTCGCGTATGTCGATATCCCAACTGCGAGGGTCCTCGTGCTGGTCACCGGTATGAAATATCTTGCCAACCTTGATCGTGCGGTATCCGTTCTTTCGAAACAGCTCGGGCAGAAAGATCGCATCTTTCAAGTGAGTGCGAGTCGGCGTCGCCAAGTCGAAGATCTCCGTCGAAGGAGTTCGCAAGCCGCTCAGAAATGAGACGCGTGATGGATTGCAGACTGGGTAATCACAATAAGCATGATCGAATCGCATTGCCAGCGCGGCGAGGCGATCGATGTTGGGGGATTGAACAACCCCGTGTCCATAACAACCAAGATTGTTGTTGAGATCGTCCGACACGATGTAAAGTACGTTGAGTCGATCGGTATTCTTTGCCTCGTCGCTATGGACCATGTGCGCAGGTAACAGCAACAGAGCGAAGGTAAAGGTCACCGAGTTGAATGGAAAAGCACCAATGAATAAGTCAGACAATCGTTTCATTCTTGTATTCTCATCTAGTCCAATTTTAAATCGTAGTGGAACTCGCCAGAGTTCCTGCAGGCGCGGGAATTCTGGCGAATCCCGCTACGTTTGTAGGAGAATTCTGGCGAATCCCACTACGAGAGTTTTATTTCTGCCTATCGTTTAATGAATCGGGCCAATTTGGCGATTCGGTTCGGGCCGTTGAAAAGTAGGCTTCGAACTTTGTGATCAAATCGGGATGTTCAGCAGCCACGTTGGAACTCTCTGTCGGATCAGCCACGACATCATACAATCGCAGCGGTTGATTGCGACCCGGCCTTAGTGCTTTCCACTTGCCTTGTCGCGCCGCTTGCTGAAATCTACCCGGTGGCCGTTCCCAATACATAATGCGTTGAGAGAGATCCTGAGGCTGGCCTAACAAGCTAGGCAATATACTGATTCCATCGATACTTTGAGGCAACTGTGCTCCGGACAACTCTGCGAGCGTGGGCAAGATGTCAGGAAAATACCAAGGCGTTTCACTGACTCGGTCTCTGGGTACTTTGTTGGGCCAACGCACAATCATGGGCGTTCGCAGGCCTCCTTCTTGTAGTGTCCCCTTTTTGCCTTGGAAGACACCATTGCTGTTGAATAGCGGTCCACCGCCGATGGGACTACCATTGTCGGATGTAAAGAAGACTAAGGTATTGTCGTCAATGTTCAGTTGTTCCAACAATTCGAGAATCTTGCCGACGCTTCGATCCATGCGAGTCACCATTGCAGCAAAGATCTTGGCTTCTTCCGACCAGTCGCGGCCCGTGTAGGGCTCCAGGCTTGGCACTTCCAGATCTGCGTGTGGGATCGTATAGGGTACATAAAGAAAGAACGGCTCGTGGTGGTGGCGGCGGATGAAATCGAGAGCAAACTCGGTGAACAAATCATGCGTATACGCTTGCCTAGCGTTGTTGGCGTTTGCGAAAATCGTTTCTCGCTTTGCGTTCCGCCAAAGATAGTCGGTAAAGTAAAACACAGCGTGGTTCTGATTCAGGTAGCCGTACCACTCATCAAAGCCCTGTCGATTTGGTTCGCCGGTTGTGCCCGCTTCCCCCAATCCCCACTTGCCGGTCATACCAGTGGCGTACCCTGCCTGCTTCAACACCTCTGCAATCGTGATGTCATTGTCGAGCAGGGGAATGCGGTGGCCATCTCCCGATAGTTCGTCGGGTACCCCGCCTACTCGGCCACTGTTGTCGCGCACGCGTGTATGGCCCGTATGTTGACCAGTCATCAACGCGCTGCGCGAAGGTGCACAGACCGGGGCACCCGCATAGCAGTGAGTAAAGCGAGTTCCTTCCTGGGCCATTCGGTCGATGTTCGGCGTTTGGATCAGCTTTTGGCCATAGCAACCCAGATCGCCATACCCCAAATCATCCGCCATGATAAAGACAATATTCGGTCGCAATGAGCTACGGTCCCGACGTTGCTCCTGGCCATCCGTTAACGCAACATGAAACAAGGAGCCAACTATCGTTAATAGGATCGTCCAGGAAGTTCGCATTGATAAACCAAGCCTTTCAGTAGTGGACTTCGCCAGAAGTCCTGGTTTGATACTTAACTTCACTTGGAGGTTCTCGCGTACATCGTTGGGAATTCTGGCGAATCACCATTAACGGTTGATCGGGAATTCTGGCGAATTCCACTACGGATTACATTCGGGGATTCTGGCGAATCCCACTACTCGTTTATTTCTTGACCGTTGATTAGTCCGTTCTTGCGGAGCCACGCAACGATACGATTGAATCGAGTCCAGTAGTCCGACTCAAACGGCTTCAGTTCTGGATAGCCAGGCACCAAACAACCAGTAAACGGATACTTCGCGTATTCGTCGATGCCGACAAGTCCAGCACGTTCTGGGTTCCTGGCGATGTAATCGCAAGCTGCAACAAACGCCAACTCCTGGCGCTCTTCCTCACGCAAGACGTGATCATACGGCTGATCCTGCAATTCAAATCCGATCTTCTTTAACGACGCATTGCAGCGAGTTCTCAGATGCCTCATAGCAAGCTTTTGATTCGAACATTCTAGTATTCCCATCCACATGAAGTGAATGTGATCTGGCATAAGGCAAAAAATGGGACACGCGATTGCTAAGCGAAATTGGGCATGAGTCAGTAGTTCGCGAAAGTGATAGTAAAACTTCGTGCTCAGCCATCCGGTCTGGCGATCACGGATGGTCAAGGTCCAGTGGACGACTGCATGACCACAATACGCTGATTTTGGCAGTCGATGAAGGTGATCTCGCTTGGATGGTTCATTCATTATTTGATTGCTCAGTAGTGGACTTCGCCAGAAGTCCTGATCCTTGAACACATTTTACAAAAATCATAAAAACTCATAAATCCATAGGGTGCGAACGGCAGAGGGAATTCTGGCGAATCCCACTACGAGAGCTCAAAATGAAACGGTGCAAATTGGCAAAGTAACTCCCGAGACGGGCACTCCAAACGCTCCTTGGAACAATTTCCGAATCTTGACTTAGCCTGCTTGTCACCAATCAACTAGAATGCGCCACGAGGGATCAATGTCGCGAGGGTGGCAGCAAGTCAATGTTCTTAGGTAGGCAGTTATGAGTACTATCGCCAAGCTCAGTGGAAGTGATTTCGACCGCATGGTCTTGCGGGGAGCTTTTGTCGATCTTGAGCCCATAAAGGTGGAGTTGATTTACGGGGAGCTTCGCTTGATGAACCCAGCAGCACCAGTACATGAAGGAGAGATCGAGTACTTGACCAATTGGTCCTATGCCAATACCAATCAATCCAGTCGCATAACAAATCCGCCATGATCAGCCCGCTCTGCCAGCCAGTTGCAACTCTATCGCTGGCGGAACTGTTCGATCTCGATTCGTGATTGATAGCACCAACCCCACGTGGAATTCATAGTTGGTATTGGATATCGTCTATATGACATGGGTAAGGCTCGTTCAGCCTCGATGCAAACCGACGTGCGCGGGCTTGAAGTGTTCGCGTGATGCAAAGGATTCAGCATGTCGCGAAATCGATTGCCACATAGTGAGACTTAAGTTTTATTTTTGGAAGCCATGACGCGAACTCTGAAAGTGCGGTAGCTTTCAACTCGCCTCAGTCATTCTCATACGGAATAGGTCACGATGCTACTAAACCAACCTATCAATCAAACTTTGTCCATGTTCGCATGGATCTGGCTCGCACCAGCAGTTGTATTAGCGGCAGACATTCCGCTGGAATTACCAGCACCCGATCGTACACCCAGCGATGTTACCAAGTCGGTGAAAGTATACATCCTGGCAGGACAGTCCAACATGGTCGGTATGGGTGATATCAGTGGTGCTCGGCCGCTGTATCCGAGCATTTTTCGATCGGCCGATCCGGCGATCATTCCGGGATCTATGCCGATTGGCGGCGCGGCTCTGGGTGTGCATGGCATCTATCAGACAGCCGAGCCGAACTCCGAGAAAGGTGCCAAGGCTCTCGTTTATACAGGGGCTTTTAACGCGCAATTGGACTACCGCAAATTACCACCAGCCAAGACCACTACAGTGGCTCTTGGAAGCGTAACAGAAAAACTGCCTGCAATCGATGGACCCCACACGGTAATGGTGACGGCGTTCATCGATGTGCCAGCTAGCGGGAACTATATGGTGCACGCAGGGTTCGAAGATAGTACCTGCAATATCGTCTCTCTGGATGGCAAAGAAGTCTATCGACGGGAGATCGGCGGCAAGCCCTTGCTCACGAAGATTGCGCTCGATTCAGGCAAGCGCTATCCACTTGCGATCACGTATTTCAAAGGGGGATCCGCCGCATTCTGGCTGGAACAGGTTGATATTGAAGGTAAGGGGGATCTCGTATCGCTAACCAAGAAGGATGGCAAGTTTCGATACTTGCTCGATGATTCTGGGGAGTGGAGCGTACGCAACGATGTGTTTTACAAGGAAGCAAGGCTCCGTCCTGACAGTGCCAGCTCAGCTCTTTCTGTCAAATCGAATGGCGCGAGTATCGGACCGGAATTGGGTTTCGGTCATGTCATGGGTACATTCCATGACGAGCAAGTGCTGCTCATCAAAACGGCTCAAGGTAATCGGTCGTTAGGTTTCGACTTCCGCCCCCCTTCAAGTGGTCGGACAGCTCCAGACAATGAGTTTGAAGGGCTGGAGTATCGCTTGATGGTTAAGGGTGTCCGCGAAACGCTCGACAAGATCGACAAGATCGTACCGGGGTACCGAGGTCAGGGTTATGAGATTGCGGGCTTCGGCTGGTTTCAGGGTCACAAGGACAGTGGCGCCCCCAAGGATGAATACGAGCATCATCTCGTCAACCTGATCAATGACCTGCGTACAGATTTCAATGCGCCCAAGATGCCAGTCGTTGTGGCCACGGTTGGATTTGATGGTTATAAGATCGTCGACGGATCATGGAAGGGAATCTGGGAGGCGCAGTTGGCTGTTGGCGATGCCAAACAGCATCCGGAGTTCAGCGGCACGGTGGCTTCGGTGGATACTCGTGATTTCTGGCGCGAAGTCGACGAATCTCCCCAAAACCAGGGCTACCATTACAACCGTAATCCCGAGACGTACCTGCTAGTAGGCGAGGCGATGGGCCGGGCGATGGTGCGATTGCATGGTGGTAAGGCGGAGGCGATTCCGAAGTCGGATCGCGAAGCGCGTACTGCAACCCGGGTGGCTGTTGAAGCCGCAAAGGCCGCGCTGCCAGCTCCCACTGCAGAACAAAAGGCAGCATCGCTGGCGGCGATCAAACCGCTGATCCTCGACGGCGCGCTGGTGTCATACTTGAGCAACCCTCGCAATCAGCCTTCATTGCAGGCCGCGATCAAAGCAGCGATACCCGCCAAGTCGCCCCCTTATTTGGATGACGCGATTGATGAAGCGGTCAACTATTTTCGTGCAGCGGGTATTTCTGACTATGACTGGCATCCGTTCGGCAGCCCTATGAAAGACGCTGCGTGGGACTACTTCGGTTTCAACCTACCAATAGCGCAACCCGATCCCGATCCTAAGGTCATTCCTGCGGTATCCGTCACCTATCCCGCCGGGATGGAGAAGTGGTTCGCCAGGAACTTTGATGCGAAGCAGGCTGGCTGGAAGAGTGGGGTAGGATCGTTCGGTGTGAAACAGGATCCTATTTCGTATCCGGAATGGTTCGGTCCCAGTAAACGCATTCCGCCAAAAACAGTATGCGAAAGCGATGTGCTGCTGTTGCGTCAGACTTTTAATCTACCCCCTTTGAAGGCAGGCTATCGCTACCGCATCAGAGTAAATGGCAGCGTTCACGCGAATCCAGGCGAGGGCTATTCGATCTTTGTTAACGGCAAGCTGCTGGCCGAATCGAAAGCCGGTGTCGTCGCTTGGCGCAGAGAAGGTGGCAAACCCCGCGGCGGCCATATCTGGGCTGATTTTCGAGATGAATTCAACCAAGGTCCGGTCACCATTGCGGTCAGCAACTTTCCGATGAACAACAAGAAGAGCGATGGTTTACTCCCTGCCTCTCGAGACGCCCTCAGCGTGTGGATGGAAGAAATGCAACTTCCACCGCTAGGCGAGTAGGTGGCCACCCACCGTCGCGTTGGAATTGATCAGAAGCTACGGCTATCAAACCAACAGCGACAACTTGCGAGATCAGCAGGTCGAGCAGCGCATCCTAGAGTAAACTAGGGGAAATGAGCACTCTTGGTTTTCAGTGCTTGCAATGCTCCCACGCGCATAGCAATCATCGCAAGGAGGAATCCTGCAAAACCGATTTCCCTCAGCAGGCTACTCAATTTCCTCAGCAGGCTACTCAGGGGTATTTTTGGTCTTGGCCTGCGCCTTGTCGATTGGGCTTCTGCCTTGACGCGTGTTAGCGAGTAGCTCGGTCTGTAGGCCGCCGTCACCTTGCTGCTGCATCCATTCGGTGAGCTGCTTTTGGAGGTCGCGCTTGATGTCGTCAAACTGCGAGTCGGTAGCGAGGTTCCGCATTTCGTAGGGATCATTCTCCAGGTCATAGAGTTCTTCTGCCGGACGACGGAATAACCATTCGACGCGCGAAGCCAACCGTGGGTTCGCTGGCGCATCGGACTGCCACGATTCAATCGGTTGGCCGGTATGCAGCGCCGAAATCGTATAGGTGTTCTCGGGAGTGAGATTGCGAATCAGTTTATAGCGCGCACTGCGTACAGCTCTTATGGGATAGGGACCGATGGCGCCTACCGTACCCAGGGTCGTGTGTTGTACAAATACATAGTCACGGAGCTGATCTTTTTGACCCAGCAGCACCCCTAGCATGCTTTGGCCATCGAAGCCCTTGTTGCCGAGAGCATCGGGGCAATGGAGATCGATCTTGGTGGGATCCATACCAGCAGCGGCCAGCAAAGTTGGTGCGACGTCGACGTACTGCACTAGCGCATGGCTGGAACTGCCTGGTACGATACGATTGGGCCAACGCACCAGGGCTGAACAGTGAATCCCATTGTCGTAGACACTCCATTTGCCACCATAGGGCATGCTGCTGCCTTGCTCGCTGACAAACAGCACCATGGTATTCGACGACTGGCGGGTTTGGTCTAGTACTTGCAAAAGACGTCCGACTTGTTCGTCGAGCTTACTGATCTCCCCATAATATCGGGCCAGGCAATCACGCGTCACGGCGTTGTCGTGAAGGTAGGGTGGTACCGTCAACGAGGCAGGATCGTAGGCTGGGCCTCGATTCCACGGTTCATGCGGATCGCTTGAACCGTAAACGAGAAACCAAGCTTGGCGATCGTCGCGACTCATGAATTTCGCCGTTTCGGTGAAGTCATCCTGACCGACGATATGTTCATAGGGGAACGTCGCGCTTGGCCCGACATGTCCCTTGTTCTGTAACGCAACGCGATAGCCTTCTCTCTTGAGTAGGGTAAACAAACTTTCCGTACCATCATAAACCCGCGTATGGTTCGGAAAGGCGCCGCTGCGAATGGGATAAAGTCCGGTATAGAGCGCGTGTCGCGTTGGGGAACAAGAGGTAGCGGGATTGAACATGCAGCGCAGGTGCATCGACTCGGTTCGCAGTTTATCCAGATTCGGAGTTTTCACCTCCGAGTTCCCTTCATAGCCCAGATCGCGACGGCATAGATCATCGGCAACAATGATCAAAAAATTGGGACGTTCGAGAGCCACCGCACAGGCCCACGTCGGACCAGCCAAACTTAGTAATAGGCTGACAACGTTACTAAGCTTCAGCATTGATCGCACGCTAGGTTTGAGGGGATTCGCCCTTACAGTGGGCTCGATGGAATTAGTTTTCTATCTCTTTGACGAGCTTGAGCAAAAGCTGCTCTTTGGGGTTATCGGCGTTCTTGTCGCTCGGACTGGGGAGTGTGCGATAAGTGTCTGCCTCGACGGCCATCTGGGCGCCCCACTGAGGGTTTTGTTTTGCCTTCAACAAGGCTCGGGTGGTGAGCGATGGCACGTCTTTGTTCAGCAGGGCACCGGCCGCTACGGCAAGCGATTTGAGGGCCTGCTCCATGGATACGTCGGGATTCGGCTGGGAGGGGCCTTCTGACAGCTTCAACGCCCAACGAATGCCAGCCATTATGTGTTGCTGGTAGGTATCGTTGTGCCATGATTCGGCATTGTGTCCCAGGCTGGTATAAAACAGTCGTCCTGCACCAACATTGCGGACCCAGGCAACTGGGACATGGTAGGGAAATTGCGGCTTGGATTTGGCCATGTCCAAACTGATCAGTACGTGTACGGATGCTGGATTGAAATGGTTGTACTGATAGATTTCATCTTTCCATTGGAATTCGGATGGAAACATGGCCACCACGGGGTGAGTGGGTTCGTGATTGATAAAATTGTAGGTGCCGCCTGCTCCCCAGGGATGACCGGCAAAGCTACCGTTGATCATTTCAAAATAGGGAGGCATTGCCTTGAGCGTATCGGTGGCTGCATGCATTCCAATAAAGGCTTTGCCCTGGCTGATCCAATTGACCAGCCCACCACCGTCCGGTAGCGGTAAATCCCCTGTGGTATTGCAGAAGATCACTCCATCGAACTTATTCAATTCACTGACGCTGAACTTCTGGTGGAATAGGTCGCGGACCTTTGCCTGCCAGACGGGTAGTTCCGCTTTCGCTTTTGCAGCCAAAACTTGGTAAGCACGTTGCTTTTCTGCAAACTGTTCATCGGTCATGTTGGCTGGACGCTTGGGCACCGGTCCGGCATTAGGGCGGGGCCCCGGTTCGCTAACGAATTCGAATTCCAGTTCGCCGTGGCTTTGCGCCGCCAGCTGAGGCAACACTTTCTCGGCGGCTTCGATGGCTGGTCCGTGCCGAAAGCCTTCTGTGATCGTGACCACCATGAGCCGCTTGGTCCGAAGCATGCTGGTTGTCTTACTCTTGGGAACCAACCAAATGTTGCGGTAGTACACCGGATTGTTATGGTGTTGCAGAAAGATCGGGCCGGGTTCGGGGGTGATCTTATTGATACGAGCAGCCGTCGTTGTTTTGGGAAGCGGTTGATCGGTGTGTACCGTAATCCCGTTCAGGCGAACCGTAATCCTGGCAGGTTGTGTGAGTGTGCCCTGAGCGTCAAATCTTGCAGCTGTAAAATCAACGTCGTACGTTTGCCAAGTCAATGGGGGTAGGCACATGTTCAGCTTTGGAGCGGCGATGGAATAGAGGCCACCCGTTTCATCCATCTTCCCCTCGAGCCCAAAGGAATCGAGAACTTGGGTTTCGTATCGTCCTTGATGGTAGATGCCACTATTGCCTCGGCCTTGGCCTCGAGCATACGGTTTGTAGGGTGTACGGAATTCGATATGCAGTGTGTAGTCTGTAAACAACTGCTTGGTGGCGATATCGTTATTGGCCAGCAAACCATTCTCGATCTTGCCGTCGTGCCAAGCATCAGCTGAGGTGCCATCAAAAAGTACGACCGCGTTGGCGGGCGGTTTCGCGCCGAGTGTCGGGCTGGTGCGTTCGACTCGAGCCAATTCCGCGAGTTGCTGGCCATCGCGAGCAATCGTGATTTTCCCGCCACTGATGCGCGCGGTGGTGGTCTTGTCCTCCGACATGAGTTCTACGGAATCGTTGGCGAGTGTCCCGAGCAATCGCAAACGGGATTTGTCTTTCGTCCAACCGAGTCCCGGTAAACCACCCTCGAGCAGGTAAGCTTCGAAGTTACCGCCACCAAGAGCGACGACTTGAGCACCCCAAGCTGCGGCGGTCGAGCTTTGTCCGTATTCACCTTGCACCAAGAAGTCTGGGTCTTCGGCGGCGGCTACCTGTGGGTCGGTCCAGGTTAATGCGGCGAGCTCTTTCTTTTTGTCAGCTACAGGATCGGCGGCAAATGCTAAAGTGCAGGCCAATAACCAGAGCGTCATACCTAGTAGGTATTTTGAGTGAGTCATATTTTACCTCGAGAACAGAGAATAGCACTTGTCGACTATTGTAAAGTAAATACCGCGCGGCATAGGGTTATCGTCGCGAATATAGCTTTCTCCAGTACGGATGGGACTGGCTGCAGGTCACTCTCGCGTCGGACCGTTCGCTGGGCGTGCTATCGAGGTGATTGAAAAGCGAGAGTCGATACGAAAGTTGGCGTTTCAACGAACCCCAGAACGCTTCGTCCATGGAATCCCCAAGCCACTGCAAGCCCCCAAAGCAGTCTGGATCAACCCTCCGTCACGGAAGCTACCGGGGAACAAAAGCGAAGCCGCTTTAGCATATTGTCCCGGGGCTTCTGAGACACATCTTTGACGCACCCTCGGTCTAGTTATCCCTCCACAAGTTGCGTCCCCGCAGAGCTCGCTTCTGTTTCACCAGACAGCAGCAGCCTACAAACCGAATGAACTTTGAACACCCGAGTCATGCCCAAAAAATCCCTGGGGTACCGGGGGCTGGCCCCCTAAGGCTTCAGTCTGAAGTCAAATCCTTGAAGAAAATGTGTCTCAAAGTCGTTGAAACATTCCGTCTCGGTGACTCGACACAACTACACGGAAGGTAGCCGGATATGGTTTGCTGGACCTTTTTGCTAAACAGCGCAACGTAAAATTTGTGTGGGCTCAACTCCCTTACCTTCCGCTCTGTTGGCTCAACCAATTGTCGAAGTCGACATGGCTCGATGGTGAAGCGGATATCACCTCTCGCTTGTAACGCGAAGTTCCAGGCTCGATTCCTGGTCGAGCTACTGACACAACTAAGGAAGGGCAAACCTATTGGCGACGGGATTCGGTTGGCAGCCGGCCGAGCTTGCATGACAGGCCTTGAGGTTTCGACTCCTCCTCCTTCCGCTGCGATAGAAACATTTGGAGACAATCATCGACTGCCGATTTGGAGTATATCGCTTAGCAGGTTCGATTCGTGCCCGGCCCACTCGTTGATTCAACCATGGGCCGGAACCTTGGTGGTCGCGTAGCGTCCGTCGAGGGAATATCTCTGGTCACAACTTTGTTAGGTGTTTTTACAAACCACAGATCTGCAGCGAATGTCGTTGCAGATCTGACTGTCGTTTCATCAAACACAAAACCGCTTTTAGAAAATCCCGAAGGCGAACGTAATGAATTAAGCATGAGCACTATCGCAGCAAATCTCGCCCACTACTTAACGCCTATCGGCCTGAGCCCAATGCATGGGCTTCTTATCACCATCGAGAAAGCAGTCCCTCGGTCCGTAAATAAATTATCTGAAAGGGTGGTGGATTTCCCTAGGCGATTTGCGAGTTTTTCTCGATGACTAGACTCCCATTCATTGAATAGAACTGGAGCTGAGCATAGATCAGTCGCATGTTGTACAAACCGTTGGATATCGCCAATGCCACCATCTCTAAAAATTGTGATCATCAAACCTAGTAAGTATATGGTCGATGGGACTGTAGAGAGATTCCATCGCGGATTCATGCCGAACAGCACGGTACCTCACATAAGAAGCATGGTTCCCGCATTGGTAAATCAGCAACCCACTGAAACTCGAGCTATCGACGAATACGTTTATACAGATCTTAACTATCTGAGCCTACTGGAACCTGCTCGGTACTCTCACACTCTAGTAGCGTTGGTCGGAGTCCAAAGCCATCAATTTCATCGTGCGTTAGATCTTGCAGCACTGGCACAAAGGAACGGTTGCCTTACGGTCATAGGTGGTCCACATGTCATGACCTGTGATACGTCCATGTTTCATGGTCGCGGTGTGAGCTTTGTGCAGTGTGAAGCTGAGTTGGTGTGGGATGAAATACTGGCAGACGCAGCATCGGGCGAGCTAAAACCAGTTTATGGCGATGGAATGCGGTGGCAAGAAAACCTTGATTCACCGATTATGATCCCGCCAAGCCGGGAAGAACTCAAAAGGTATATAGTACCTATGCTCGGGGTTTATCCAGCGAGAGGGTGCCCATTCCTGTGTAACTTTTGTTCTGTTACCAAGATTGCTGGTCGAAAGATTCGCGGCCAAAACATTGCTACGACCGTGGCGAGTCTACATGCGGCTAAGGCAGCCGGCGTTCGTACCGTTATGTTTACCTCGGACAACTTTAATAAGTATCCACAGGCCGAGGACTTGCTGCAGACGATGATCGACGAAAAGCTGGACATGAAGTTCTTTGTTCAATGCGACACTCAAATTTCCAAACAAGAGCATTTAGTAGAATTGCTTGCTCGGGCTGGCTGCTACCAAATCTTTGTAGGAGTTGAATCGTTTGACAGGGATACATTGATCGCTGCGAACAAAAAACAAAACCAACCCGAGCGGTATCACAATATCGTCAGGTTGTGTCGAACCTATGGGATTAGCTCGCACTTCTCAAACATTATAGGATTCCGGCAGGATACCGAGGAATCGATTCAAGGCCATTTGGATGTGCTGAAATCTATCTCGCCAAACTGGGCTTCGTTCTACATCCTTTGTCCTATTCCGGGCACAGAGCAATACGATGATTTCATGCAGGAAAACTTGATCGTAGAGTCTAACCTTGATCGCTTCGACACCACCTGCCTCACATGGAAACATCCCAGTCTATCTCCTTTACGATTGTCCGAGCTGTTGTACGCGTGCTATCGCAAATTTAATACTGTGGGCCATTCCTTGAGGAATCTTCAGCATGTCAATCGCCAACATGGGCGAGGAAGTTTCATGGAAAGAATTGGGAGTTTGGCAATGTCCTCATTTATTCGCTACTGTTCTTGGCGCGAGACCCATCCGATGTCTGGTGGAGTTCTGCGAGCGAAACTGGATCACGTGAGCGATTATATCGAGTTCCGAAAGCGAGTATTCGGTATCGAGTTGGCGCCATTACCGAAAAGCCTCAGGATTCCAAGCGTCGATCGTCCATTCGAAACTTCACTTGGGGGAAAAGTCGCCCCCAATACATCCAAATCTCTTTCAGCCATATAGCAGCATTAGGAGTTATGACCATTCTTCAAACCATTTTGATCGTTCTACTGATTCTCTTTCTTCTCGGCGGCATCGGAACGTTGCCAAATTGGCCTCACAGCCGAAGCTGGGGCTATGGTCCGAGCGGAGGGCTCAGTCTGGTAAGCGTCATTATTTTGATTCTGCTGATTCTGTTACTCACCGGCCGTCTATAGGAGTACCCTTCCATGCAATATCTAAGTTTCTACAAGCAATTGGTTCTTGGTACTATCGGGCTAGCCTTTATCTTTGGGTGTGAGCAGAAGGCATCAAAAGTTCAACCGAGTCCCCCGTCAGTCATACCTTCTAAGGTCACCCTTGATGATGTGAATCGCGATGCAGCTGCATCGTTGACCACAACCGCCGAATATTCTCAGCAGGAGAAGGACAAACTCGTAGCAGACATGAAAGCAAAAATTGCCGTCATGAATGAAAACATTGCAATTCTGCGTCTTAAGGGAAAGGATCTAGCAAACGACACGAAGGCAAATTGGGATTTGAAGATGGCCACCCTTGATCAAAAACTGAAGATCGCAAATGAGAGGCTAGCGGAGGTTGGAGAGTCAACTTCAAAAGCGTGGACTGATGTCCAGGCAGGAGTAAACTCCGCGTGGGAGGAGCTTTCGAAAGCACTACAAGAGGCTTCGAGTGAGTTCTGATTCTTTCCTGTAGCTCATGTGGTGGAATCAACTAACGAACAATCCTGCAACTCTCGATTCGATTCATGCATCGTATCCTCATACAATTGCAAAACTTGTTCCTACCTGCCAAACTCAATATTCGCGATGTTCTTATAGAAAAGGATATCTTTACGCCACCTTTAATCCCGTCAAATCGAAGGCGACTCAAGAGAATAAAGCGTCGCGCCTCAATCGTCTCTAGCGAAATAATTAAAGCCCGAGCCGCTCGGATTGCAAGTAAATGGACATACGAGCAACGTTCAGATCGCAAACTCTTGGGTACTGTAAAACGTGAACAACTATTTCGGATCATCAACCGTTCTTCAAACGACTAGGAGTAGAGCAACATGCTAGGTCTAGCAAATAAGTCAGCAAGACGAAAATTCAATGATGGAATCCTTACGACCTTCGGCAAGCTCGATACTTTCGACATTGAGAAAGTGGATGGCCGCCCAGATCAATTGGTGATAAACCTCATGAAGTACTACGGTTGGAGTAGTGTACACGCACAACACAAAGTAGATCAGTTCATGCGACGAATCTCCAATAATTCTCTGTGATGGCTGCGAGACTCGCTGGAGCTCGGTAATCATCGTTGCAGGTCGATTTCAAAGCTATGTTGATTGCGATACTTGCTACCGGAAGGGTGCAGGTTTATCAGCGATCGCACCTGCAAAACGCTCGTTCAATCGATCGGTGTTTCTAAAAAAGGGTACTCGGATGTCATCCGCCATCGCTGAAAAAGTTGTGAAGGGTATGGGAGCTCTTCCACATGAAGGTGGCGTTGCATTTCGCGTTTGGGCACCTCATGCCAATGCAGCCTACGTAACGGGCTCATTCAACGGTTGGTCGCACGACGCAAACCCAATGACCAGGGAAGAGGATGGCTATTGGTACGCGGATATTTCCGTGGCAGCCATCGGTAATGAATATCGTTATCGTATCGTGAACGGCGACAAGCAATTGATGCGCATTGACCCGTATGCACGTCAGGTGACTAACTCCATAGGAAACGCGGTGGTACACGACCCGCAGTTTGACTGGACTGGCGATGATTTCCACCTCCCTCCAATAAACGAATTAGTCATCTACGAGATGCACCTGGGGACATTCCATGACACCAAGGAAGGTAGAACCAACAGTTTCGAAGAGACTCTTCAAAAAACTGATTACCTGAAACAATTAGGAGTCAATGTGATCGAAGTCATGCCATTGGCTGAATTTGGTGGGTACACGTCATGGGGTTATAATCCCTCCTGCGTATTCGCGGTCGAAGCAAACTATGGCGGTCCGTTGGGCTTTAAGCGGTTCGTCAAAGCTGTTCATCAAGCCGGAATAGGGGTGTTTCTGGACGTCGTATACAATCACTTCGGTCCAACCGATCTCGATCTCTGGCAGTTTGATGGCTGGAGCGAAAATGGACTGGGGGGGATCTATTTTTACAACGACTGGCACTCGGAAACGCCATGGGGAGCCACTCGTCCCGACTACGGACGAGGCGAAGTTCGACAATTTATTCATGACAATGCCATGATGTGGCTAGAAGAGTATCACGTCGATGGCCTTAGACTCGACATGACTTTATTTATGCATAATGTTCGAGGCAACGGCGATCCGGGCTGCAATTTGCCTGACGGCTGGAGTCTCACGCAGTGGATCAATCGCGACGTGCATAAGAAGTATCCAGGACGGATTACGATTGCTGAAGACATGCAAACCGACGATCGAATCACCAAACCCATTGACCAAGGTGGAGCCGGTTTCAACGCGCAATGGGGTGCGCGTTTTGTCCATCCTGTGCGCGCGGCTGTAATCGTTGCCAGCGATGAGCAACGATCATTGGATAGCGTTCGTCAAGCTCTGGAAGGCAGCTATAACGGCGATCCATTTCAGCGTGTGATCTTCAGCGAATCGCACGATGAAGTAGCCAATGGGAAAGCCAGGGTTGCCTCGGAAATTGATCCTAAGACTCCCGATAGTTGGTTCGCGCAGAAGCGCACCACATTGGCTGCAGCCTTGGTATTGACAGCGCCTGGCATTCCGATGCTATTTCAAGGACAAGAGTTTCTTGAAGACGGTTGGTTCCAAGATTCGGTTCCGCTCGATTGGCATAAATCGGAAGACTTCAGCGGACTCGTGCGACTGTATAGGGACCTGATACATCTTCGCCTCAATCGATTCGGATCAACACGAGGTCTTTGCGGTTCTGGATTGAATACTTTTCATCAGAATCAGGCTGATAATGTCATTGCTTATCATCGTTGGCATCAAGGTGGCGTTGGCGATGATGTAATTGTCGTCGTCAACCTCTCTCATTGTGCTCATGAGCAATACCAGCTTGGCTTTCCATCAGCAGGTATATGGCGATTACGATTAAATAGCGATTGGAAAGGCTACAGCCGTGGTTTTAGCAACCAAGCTTGCTCGGATGTGGAAATTTCCCATTTGCAAAATGCCTCAACGCATGCCCCTGACAATGTGCTAAGGGATGGTTTACCTAATGTGGGAAAAATAAACATCGGTCCTTATAGTGTTTTGATTTTTTCTCAAGATAACCAAAGCGACTCGCAACCATAACGATTCACCATCCTTCTTCGCCCAAACGCGTTCCAGATACTACCTTCGAGACTGAAGTGATCTAGAAAGCAGATGTGGGAGTCATTACTTTTCTGCTGAAGCCGCTACGGGTAGCGGCCCGAGAGCAATCCATAGCGTGATGGCGAGCAGACCGATGCGGGAGAGTGCGCGTCGGTAAATCCCCTACCCTCTCTGGCGAGACGGTCTATGTTCGGCGTCTATATCTTTGTTTCGCCTTAGCAGGTGAGGTCTCCGTACCCGAGGTCATCCGCGAGAATGACAACAATATTCGGCTTGCTTGGTTTACTATCGGCGGCATGCAGCGCGGCAATATACGTAAGCAGCAGAGAGGTGAGGAGCGTTAGGGTAGTTTCTTAGTTTAAAAGTCTTTGGAATTCTCTAATTGCTTTGGATCTAGAGTTGATCCAGAGCAGGGAGATCACCCTAGTCTACCGACAATACCGATCGCTATCCATTTTACATCGACAGATGCAGCACGTACTTCCATCCACCAGGGCCATTACTTTCTTCAGTCGGCTACAATGGCACTCGTGCTGCTCCAGAAGGTATCTTCTTTCGCGTTTGATGAGCAGCAGTAGCAATCATTCCTCTCGGATTTAGGGAGCCAGATGTCGCAGACTGATGATCTGTGGCACCCGTACCCTGGTTCCATGGACGAGGTGAGATGCTCATTCAGTGATAACTCATAGGGAGTCAGGACTCTTTCCGGAGTTCCGTCTTACATCAACGTGGATTACTCTGATCTTCCCCACAAAAAGTGGACAGAGAATCGGTTGAAATAAGAGAGTAAAGTTTGCCGGACGATCGGCTGCGGTGGCTCTCTCGGAATCCACCAACAAAGGCAGGACTTAACGGGTTCATTTCGACTCCTGGAGTCGCGATTCGAATTCGAT
>JBBAXA010000065.1:0-25854 GCA_040396935.1 Pirellula sp. | reverse complement strand
ACTGGCCCTGCTGGTAGTGGGATGAATGAACTGGCAGGTCGATTGGTTGCCCGTAATCCTCGCGAGACACGCTGGAGAGCCTGGATTTCATCGTCGCCCCCGTGGATGGTGCATCTTTTGGGTCGATTAGAAAAGCACACCGCAGTCGTATAGAATTGGACGGGTCCCCACCAACTAGGTGAGAAGGTCCAACCGTGCCGATTCATCTAAAAAACAATCTGAACTCGCTCCGCCCTGGGCCTCGAATGTTTTACAGAGCTCCATCTGTTTTTTTATTTTCTTACCTTCTGATTGCACTCAACCACGCAACGTCACAAGAGCTCAAAACTGAAATTGACGTGAAGGGATTCCTTGTGCGCCATTGTCAGGAATGCCACTCTGGGGATTCCCCTGCTGCGCATTTCAATATCGATTCACTGAGCTCGGAATTTGAGAGGAAGTATGTTCTCGATGCATGGATCCGAGTCCAGGAACAAGTGCTTTGCGGGCTAATGCCCCCTAAAAAACAGCCTCGACCGAGCACGGAAGAGGTCCGCTCCCTTTCGACCTGGATAAACACACAGGCTGCGAGGGTTGAGCCATTCTCTAGCGCCGACAACGCCACCCGCGTTCGGAGACTGAGTCGATTGGAGTATGAAAATACGATCCGTGACTTGCTCGATGTTGCAGTCGACTTGAAAGACCTGCTCCCCCAGGAAACCAATCGCCAAGGTTTCGACAACGACGCTAATTCTTTGCATATCTCGCCATTCCAGATGGACAACTATTTAGCAGCAGCCGATCGTGCTTTGGACGCTGCCATCGCATCAGGCGATCGTCCCAATCTGATCAAGAAACGGTTCGACATTAAAGACGAGCGGACCATCAAGCCGACCGGTAGTGTCTATCGTCACGAAGAAGATGGTGTCGCCATCTTCAGCTCCTGGGTTTCAGCGAATATACAAGTCACTCTGTGGCAATTCCAAACCCGAGGTCGTGGCAAGTATCGTTTCCGTATCTCCGGCTATGGAATCCAAACCGAGAAACCCATTACGTTTCACGTCATGGCCGGCCCGATGAATGCAGCGGCGCAGCAATATCTCATCGATTACTTTACAGTTCCCGCAGGAGAGCCCAAAGTCATCGAGTTCACGAGACAAATGGAATCCAATTTAACAATTCGTATCATCGCGGATGGACTGGGAGTCACTCCGCCCCAGGTAGAAAAGATTGGAGTGGAGAATTACACGGGGCCTGGACTGGTGATCCAATGGGTCGATGTCGAAGGCCCTCTCATGGAATCATGGCCTCCACCTTGCCACACACGTATTTTTGGAGATCTTCGACAATCAAGGATTTCAAATCCCCCTGGATCTAATCAGAACACGGATTCGAACCGCCGAGAAGTGGTATCAGATCAACAGCTGTTTGATGCCCGAGCGATCCTTCTCCAATTCGCTCGTCGTGCCTTCCGTCGAACCGTTACGCTGGAGGACATCCAGCCCTTCCTATCACGATTCGAAAAACTTGTTGACCAGGGACGTTCCTTCGAGCAGGCTATTCGAGTCTGTCTTAAGGGAATCATGGTATCCCCCGAGTTTCTTTTCGTACGTGAATCTCTAGGAAAGCTCGACGATTTTAGCCTTGCTAGTCGCTTGTCCTATTTTTTGTGGAGTTCGATGCCAGACGAGGAATTGCTCACGCTAGCCGAGCGCAACGAGTTGCACAGCCCCGAGGTTTTGCGTCAGCAAGTCGAGCGTATGCTTAGAGACCCCAAAGCGACTTCGTTCATGCAGAACTTCGTCAATCAGTGGCTCGGACTCGAAGCGATCGATGATACGCTTCCCGACGCGATGCTCTATCCGGAGTACGACGACTTGCTCAAGGTCTCAATGCTGAAGGAGGTTCATCTTTTTTTCAAGGAGATGTTGACGCAGGACTTGAGTATCACCCATGTCGTAGCCTCCGATTTTTCGATGCTCAACGGAAGATTGGCAAAGCATTACGGGATCGACGGTATCGCTGATGGTGTTGACTTCCAACGAGTCAATCTTCCCGAAAGCTCCCACCGAGGAGGCTTTTTAACGATGGGGGCAGTTCTGAAAGTGACTGCGAACGGTACAACAACCTCACCTATCATTCGCGGCAACTGGTTGCTCAGTCGAATTCTAGGGACTCCACCACCGAAACCTCGCGAGGATGTCGAGGCGGTCGAACCGGATATTCGCGGAGCAACGACCATTCGAAAACAATTGGAAAAGCATCGGTCCCTCGAACAATGCGCAGGCTGTCATTCCGTCATGGACCCGCACGGATTCGCGTTGGAGAATTACGATGTCATCGGAGGCTGGCGAGAAAAGTATCGTAGCATCGGCCGAGGGGACCCCGTCGTAGTCGATGGACGGAAATTGCGTTACCTCGCTGGCCAACCAGTCGATGCTACGGACGAGTTGATCGATGGACGCTCATTCGATTCAATCGAAGGTTACAAACAACTGCTGCTCTCGGACCAGGATCAATTGGCTCGCTCTCTGTCAGAGAAACTGCTAGCCTATGCCATTGGCATGCCTCCGTCATTCTCGCATCGGCTGAGTATCGAAAAGATCATTGAGCGAGCGAAACCGAATCACTATGGGTTGCGATCGCTAGTGCATCTTGTTGTTCAGAGCGATGCATTTCTCAGCAATTAAACGAATTATCGAAAAAAAAGATGAACATCTATCGCCGTCGATTTCTAAACGCTTCAGGAGTTGCTCTCGCGTTACCTTATTTGGAGGCGTTGCATCCAGCGCGTGGCTCATCCATTCAAACCCCGCCCATACGACGGATGGTTTGTATCTGTGCACCCTTGGGGTTATACACTCCAAATTTCTTTCCGACGAAAACCGGTCTCGACTATGAGAACACTCCTTATCTCGAGATTCTGGGTGACTATCGACGCCAAATGACCGTTGTCTCAGGATTATCCCATGCAGGTACGAACCCCGGGTTCGCGCATCAGGCTACCGCTAGTTTTCTCACAGGAGCGCAGGGGGCAGGGAGGCCTGCTTTCCGCAATTCGATATCGGTCGATCAGTTCGCTGCAGAGCATATTGGAACACTCACGAGGTTCTCCAGTCTGACGCTCTCCGGAGAGGGATTAGGATTGTCGTGGACGAGAACTGGAGCCATTGTACCTGCAGCCAATTCTCCTTCGAAGGTATTCGCTCAGTTGTTTCTCGATGGTCCCGAATCGGAAAAGCAAAACCAATTCCAGCGGCTCGAAGATGGAAGGAGTATTTTGGATGATGTACGTGAGTCCGCTGCCAGGCTGCGATTCCAGTTGAGCAGTGCAGACCGCGATCGACTGGAGGAGTACATGACCAGTGTTCGTGCCCTTGAGAACCGAATTCGAATCGACGAGGGATGGGCCCAAAAACCCAAACCCAAGGTTGAAGTGGAACCTCCTAAGGACATCGCCAATGCAGCAGATCTAATCGGCAGAATGCGTTTGCTTTTTGAGCTGTCTCAACTTGCGTTAGAAACCGATTCGACGCGTTTGATAACCATTATGCTTGCCGGGTCCACCTATGCACCACCGATCGCAGGCGTGTCGCTCGGGCATCACGATCTGTCGCATCATGGTAAAGATCCCGGAAAGATTGCCCAACTAGAAATCATCGAACGGGAAACGCTCAAAACGCTGCGAGAGCTACTCGCGAAATTGCAAAACACGCGCGAGGAGGACAGCAACCTTCTGGAACGTACGATGGTCTTCTTCGGAAGCAATCTCGGAGATGCAAGCAGTCACTCCGTTAAAAACTTACCCGTCCTTCTTTGCGGTGGTGGATTCCAGCATGGTCAACACATTGCCTTCGATCCGCAATCCAATCCGCCTCTCTGCAATCTGTACGTTAGCATGCTGCAAAGGCTGGGCATCGAAGTCGACTCGTTCGGTTCGAGCACCGGTACACTTACCGGTCTCGAAATGACTTCCTGACTCGTGAGGGCTCCCTCTCTCGTCTATGCGGTCGCGCTGGATGCTTTTGAAAAGGGTGGGACAAAACGTCTGGAATCATCCAACTTCGAATGGTCCATGGACCGTAGTTTCTCTACCGAATCTTCTTTTCAACCCGTTCGCATCGTGAAGTCGTCAATCCACTAGAAGGGTTTCACTTTGGCGAGGACTCTGGTCAGCCAACCACGGCTATATCCATCGCGCACATGCCCCTCTTCCTTCTTCTTAATCCGCTTGTTGACAAGATTTCGGCTGAGAACGGTATTGTCTGGCCCAATATCTTGGCTGCGACAAGTTCCCAAGAGGGAAATCTCCAAAGCGTTGTCATTGATATCAATCGTTGTGGTCCCTTCCAGCACGAGCAGTCCATTCGGAAGGATATCGACAACCTGGGCAGCGATGTTGAAGGTCAATGTCTCGGTAGAACGCATGGTCGAATTTCCGCGATACACCTCGTTTTGATCCACCTGAACGCGAGGATCCCCATCGCTTTGCGGTGCAGGTTTGATTGTATCGATGCCAACCATTCGCACCCAGTCCCGGACAACAGCGTTGTAAGCTGTCGATTTACGCGATGTCGCGTCCCCCAACATGAGACTGTTCGCCGATTCATCGACCCGGATTGAAACCACATCATATAAACGAATGACCCGTGCCTGGGATGGGGGAATAAAGGTCCACGATCCCTGCAATCCAGGGTTCATTCCATTCGGGCCCCCACTCCCAACCGCTCCCATAGATGCCATTGGATTGACGGCGTTCGGGGGATAGAGTTGGGCATCGGGATTCTGCAATCCGGCGCTCGGATTGTTTTGTGGGGTGACTGGAGCCTGAAAATTCGATGGGCGAACAGGATTTTGATAGAGACTGCCCGACTGCCCCTCCGACGTACTCCCATGAATCACGAGAAGCCAGGGCAACGAACCTATCTGAACCAATTTCCTCAATGAGCTTCGGCGTTTGGCGGTCATTATCGTGTTACCTTCGAAGGCACTGGATTATTTTTGTTAGCTGTCTTGCTCGGTGGCGCGGCCATGCTGGAATTACCCAGCGATGAAACCTCGACGATTCGTTCTTCGCGTACGCGAGCCAAGAGACGTTTTCGATGTTCTGCGGATTCGACGTGGATCAGATCGTCCTTACCTCCGCTTTCGATAGCACGTCCAGCGGTTTCGATCACCAATCCACCGACGATCACCTCGATTTTGATTGCGTCGCCAGCGTGGATTAGAGTGGGATTACCGATGTCCTGACGACGTATGACCTGCTGGGTGCTCATCGATCGCTTCAGTTCTTTACCGACGAGATCTTCAGGCTGCATGAAGCAAGAGTCAGGACTCTCTTTAAATCCCCTCGGAGTGGAAATCAGGATCAGATCACTCGATTTGAGGATGTGACCACGACTCAGCGGTTTCACCGCGGCTAAAATCAGTTCGGGTAGTTGGATGTCCGCCTCGATGGGAATGGCGGACTCGCCATAGGAGCCTCGCACCAATAGCTCAAAGGTTTGCCTTCCCTCGAACGGAGGAATTCCGCCCGCAACTCCGAGAATCTGTTTTCGTTGCACCAAAAGGGATGCTACTTCGGGTGGAATCGTGGGTGTCACTCGAAAAGAGACTTCGCTGTCGGTTTTTGTTTTCAGATAGTTATCAATCGCGACCTGGACGACTCGCTCGGCTTGTCCGACGACCGCAGGTGTCGTGAATGAGGAGGTGAATTTGCCTTTGTCGATCATCGTTGGCATCGTCGGAGCGGCCATGGACTTTCCCGAATCGAGGATGCTCGACTGGGATAGATCAACGACCGGATCGTCGGGCAGTTCCTTCTTATCTACCGATTTCCGAATCACCTTGGTCTGTGAATTCCCTTCCCAGCGTACCGAGGCTGGGTTCATCCCACGTTTCTCTAGAACGGACTGAATCTGTTCGCGAGTCCAGATGGCTGTTTGCCCGAGTTGCGGAGATGGCGCGATGGGCATCGCTCCGAGTTCCGAACTCAGTTTCTCGGGTCCTCGAATGGATGCCAGATCAGACAGCCTCAACAAATTGCTGGTCGATTCGGTCACCGAATTCAGTTTGACGACGGCTTGCTGTAGCTGAACTGCACTAGATTGAGCAAAACATGCGCAACCCAGGTGAAGCCACACGATTGGAACAGTCAGGAATAGCAGCCTATACACACGTATCATTGTTTTACCTGCGTAGATTTGCGATCTGCTGTAGAATTTGATCTCCCGCTTGAATGGCCTGTGAATTCAATTCAAAACCTCGCTGCGTCGTAATCAGATCGATCAATTCTCGAACAGGTTCGACATTGGATTTTTCGAGTGAACCTTGGCGTATAATACCTAGACCATTCTGGCCCGGGATTCCTGGTTGCGCAGGCCCACTCGCATCGGTATTCTGGTACAGGTTTTCCCCTACCTTCAGCAATCCATCGGGATTGATAAAGGTGGACATCTGGAGATCTCCGGCTTGAGTGAATTGAGTTTGTCCGACCTGACGGACCATCACTTGCCCATTCGTATTGATCACGATCGCGGTAGCATCCTGCGGTATCTGCACAGGAGGATTGATCAATCGTCCGGTCTGTGCGGACCCGATCACGAGTTGTCCGTTAGCGTTGACATCTAGATTGCCGCTTCGGGTGTACTGTTCGGATTGAGTCACCGGATCCCAAACTGCAAAGAAGCCGCGACCTTCGATTGCGATATCCAAATCGCGACCGGTTTGCTCGATCGTTCCTTGTGTAAAATCCTTTTGAGTGCTTTGGACTCGAGTCCCGAGACCGACTTCGACTCCGACAGGGGTCGGGTTTTGCTGGGAGTCTTGTATCCCGGGATAGACCTCATGTCGGTAGAGCAAATCCTCGAAATTCGCACGATCTCGCTTGAATGCCGTGGTATTCATATTGGCGAGATTGTTTGCGATGACATCCAGTTTGGTCTGCATCGCATCCATGCCAGTAGCGGCAGTGTACAGTGTTTGAATGCTCATCGAGTGTCTTGCTCCTTCAATACCTTATCTTATGTACAATCCATTCGCTCTGATGAACTTCGTCTATTCCCTCAGAACGCGACCAATGAGATTCCCGTAAGCCTGATCTTGATGCTGTATCAATCGAAGATTGGACTCGTAAGCTCTCGAAGCTTCGATCAACTCCATCATTGCCATCGTTGGGTTGACCGCCGATTTCTCTAGAGCACCGCTCTGGACAGCGCGTTCCGTTAAAGGAACGGGCTGCACCTCAGACAATGGCTTGAAAAGGTTATCTCCGGACCGAGACAGGTCTGCGAGATTGTTTGGCCGAACGACCATCAAATTGATGCCCGCTCCATTTTGTTGAATCATCCCGTCGTCGCTCACTTCGAATCGGGAAGTAGGATCGATTTGAATGGGAGTTCCTTCGCTGGAGAGGACGTAGTCGCCATTGGTTGTGGTAAGCATGCCAGCGGAATTGAAAAGGAAACCGCCGGCTCGGGTCAGAAACTGTTCTTCACCACGCTGTACCACAAAGAAGCTGTTCTTGTCATTGATGGCGAAATCCGTCTTATTCCCAGTCCGCTCCATGGGCCCGGTCTCAAACGCTGTCACTGTGGGTTGTATTCGGACACCGCCACCGATTTCAGCGAGTCCAGGAGAACCCGGATATGCAGTCCCCTCTTCGATGGCGCGATTATGACGGCTCTGGAGAACCGCAAAGTTCTGTTTGAAGCCGGGGGTGTTGATGTTGGCGAGATTATGACTCAAAACCTCCAGTCGATGGTTCTGCACATGGGCGCCTGCAGCTGACAAGTAGATTCCGTATGGCATAAAGCATCCTCGCTGCCGGGGACTTTAGCGGTTTAGGCCAGGTAACGAAACACCAGTCTAGGGCTATAATGTCTCGATAAACGCAATGAAATCATTGCGCATATAGCCTATTTAACCGAGGCTTCCAGCCTTCCCTTCGTGTATCGTTTCCCGCATTGTCTCTCCTTATGATGACAATCCAATCTCGATCAACCGATACCCGCGTGACTGCCCAGCAACGCTGGTTCTGTTCGCTCGCGATTGGAGTGCTCACATCCCTCTTACTGCTAGCTTCTGCTCTGGTCCCAAACTCCTCCGGTTTTGGAACACATGAGCAACTGGGGCTCCCTCCGTGTACGTTCCAATCCGTTTTCGGAGTCCGTTGCCCATCGTGCGGCATGACAACATCATGGGCCCATCTTCTTCGGGGATCGATCGATGAGTCACTGAAGGCGAATTTGGCTGGCTTTCTGCTATGCCTCTTGACATTCATGAGTATTCCATGGTTGGTGTGGATCGCGATGCGCGGTACGAAAAGAGATCTAAATCTGTATTTGCTTTTTTCGATTGTTTTTCTGACACTAGCCATGTTCCTAGCCGTTCTTCAGTGGCTCAGCCGAGCCTTGGGAATTCTGTAAGCCCCCCTCCCAATATGCATCGACCGTCGAAATGCCTAGAGCGATCCAAGGAGCGATTCAGGCTTTTTCACCCAGGACAACGCACTAGCGTCGAATTGTCGAATTCCCTATAAGCCCTTTCATCGAAGGGTCGAAGGAATTCCAATTGCGAATAGGTAAAGGGGCCTGAATGACAACCCATTCCCAAGGTCTGAGTAGGTTCGGGATCAGATCGCCAAAATGGATCGGTATTTTCCTCGGACTTTTCTTCCTGTCGACAACCAGCGGTTGTGTTCGCCTGGTGTCCAACGTCCTTTACATGATCAAGGGACGAGATGCACCCGCGGAATTCAACGAATTGCAGGAGAAAAAGGTTGCCGTAATGGTGAGCAGTAACGGCATTCATTCCTCCGATGCCTCGAGCATGGTACTAGCCCGGAATATCAACATGCTACTCGATAACAAGGTCAAGAAGATCAAGTTGATTCGCCAGGATGAAGTGGATCGGATGCTCCAGGAACAACAGTTCGGACGCGTCGATGCTGGCATGATCGGTTCACGACTGGGTGCTGACTATGTCGTCGATGTCAATGTGAGCGATCTGAAATTGAAGGAGGGTAAAACTCTCTACAAGGGACGTTGCAATTCCTCGGTAACCGTCTACAAAGTCGCCGAGAGTGGATCGCCCGTTTTCAGGAAGGTTCTACCGGAGTTTGTTTATCCGCAAACAGGCGCTCCAGTCACCGATTTCGACGAATCCACATTCCAAAGACTTTACCTGATGACCCTGGCGAATCGTATCTCAAGAACATTTTACCCGTACGATCCGGCCACCGATGTCGCTGAAGATGCTGCCGTAGCCTCAGCGGGTGCTTTCCAATGATTCAACCAGTAGACACGATGACGATCTCGCCTCGTTATTCCTTTCTCTTGAGCATGTACATCCTTGCAGCTTGCGTCTCGCCTACGTTCGCGCAACCCGTTCAACAAGCTTCGTCCCGTACGATTGTGGACACCGTTTCGGCACCTGGATTTCGTATCGATGCGGACATGTATGCCGATCTCGCAAAACCGCCCCTCAACCAGGTGAAAACGCTCTTTACGGAAAATCAAACCATTGAAATCGATGACAGAAATGGAGTCTGTCGACTACTCGATTTCCAGAAGCAATGGATTGTGGTCCTCAACACGCGTGAACGTCGAGTCACCGAGATCGCATTCCGAAATATCGAATCGCAACTTCAGGGTTTGATTGCACAAGCCAAGGTGCCTGAGATCGGTCCCCCGAGTAAACCTACACCCGATACGCTGCGTTTTGGAGACGAGAACCTCTTCTATCAAGTTAAAACGATCCAGCCGCCTGTTGAACAAATGGCGATCCGCTACTCTGAATTCGCCGATTGGGCCACCCAACTCGCTGCGATTTTCCCTCCTTACAAACCTCCGTTTTTACGTCTGAAAGTGAATGAGTATTTGCTGGAACATCGACTGCTACCCTCGGAAATCCAACTGACGACTCGAACAGCCGGCAAGCTCACAGATGTTCATGTTCACCTCATCGTTAGCGACAAATTGACGAATGAAGATCGAATGGAGATCGAACGAATCAATCGATTGCGAGATGAATTCCAAATTGTTTCGCCGGCGGAATTTTTTAAGGCGATGGTTCGATAAGGTGCTTCGCTTCCGTGGGGATACTGTGTCCAATCCACCTGACTCGACGATTCTGCTTGATTTATTCGGTATCCCCAAGAAATACGCCCTGTTTTTGAGGCTGAGTCTTGCGCTGCTTCTAGCTTCTTCCTCGGACGGGGTAACCTTCGCGCAGTCCCCAGACTCGAAACCTTTGCCCAAAGAAGAGCTCAAGGAAGTCTTAAGAAACTCTTCCTTCTCCAAATCGGCAGCCCCCGAGGTTTGGCCCTCGCAATGGAGCACTGGCGATTTTTTGTTCCACAGCACCGTCCACGAGTCCATCCTGAGGAAGCAAATAGAGCGTCTCGTACTGCTGCCCAAAGAGATCGAGGAGTCGCTGGGGATTGAGCTGAGAGAGTGTACCATTCGTGTTGTCGTACTCTCGAATGTCCATGAGTATGATCGATATGTCTCTCTGCATTTTCCAAAAGCACCCAAGCGGCGTGCGCTCTTTCTACAGCATCGGGGACCTGGCTTAGTACTAACCTATTTCCACGAAGACTGGATCGAGGATGCTCGACACGAATGCACCCATGCGATTCTCCATGCGAATGGGATTCGATTACCCGTCTGGCTAGATGAGGGATTGGCGGAATATTTCGAAAGAGAGCAGGTCGATCGACGGATGCATCCCGTCCATTTTCCCGCTGTTGTTTCCCAACTAAGATATGGGCAGGTTGTTGATCTCGAAGAATTCGAGCAGCAGGACCATGTTCTCGATAGCAAGTCCTATCGGGACGCCTGGAGCGTCGTAGCCTTTCTTCTTCATTTGAATGACGAATCCCGACACGCGCTCCAATCCTTTGTGCAGGATCGCAAAACAGGAGCGGCTGCGGGGCTGCTCAGCCGTCGACTATCCTCCGACATGAGACGTCATTGGCGCGATCGATACGTCGCATTCTTCAAAGGGTCGGAGCCTCGTGATGAAACCGTTGGCGAGGCCTCGCTCTCACGCAACATCTATCTGCAGTCACGATCGAGAGTCGAGTAGCTTTCGAACCTTTTCTTCCACGAATCTTGTGGAGCGTTCGGGTAGCTCTGCTGCCCAACGGAAGGACAATGTTATTTGCAAGTAGGGAACGAATCAATGAATTTGCTGTCGTCCATTTCTCGGTTGCGCAAAAGCAAAACTCCCAGGCAATCAACTATCGCCAATCCAACCCTTCGTGTAATCGATTGAGGTTTCGACACCGATCCTTCTCGACGACAACGATATCTTCGATGCGCACTCCACCGATAGCGCGACAATAGAGTCCAGGTTCAATGGTGACAACATCACCTACGAGCAACTCAGGACCACCCACTGCGAGCAGTGGAGGTTCATGAACTTCTAATCCGAGCCCATGACCTGTACCATGCGTTATCGCTGTATAGGCATCGGAAGCGTTCGCTGGGGGTAAACCCACCGAGTAGCCGGACGAAACCATGGAGTCAATCGTCGCCTGATGAACCTGCTCTCCTGTCACTCCAGCCCTGACCTTCGCAATCGCAGCTGCTTTGGCACGTACGACTGCGGCATGCATTCTCATGAGTTCGTCATGGATTTCACCATGGACAACGGTACGTGTGCAGTCTCCATTGTAGAGAGTCTTTTTGTCTCTTGGAAAAATGTCGACGATCACAGGCTGCGCTGTTCGCAACGGACCATGCCCGTGGTCGTGACAGTCAGCACCGATCGGGCCACAGGCAACGATGGAACCGGGATTCGAAAACCCTAGCTCCAACAACCATACATCGATAGCGGCTTGAAGACGTTCGCTGGTGAGCGGAGATCCATCCCATACCAAAGTACCTTCGGACGTCGTCGAGGCTCTCGCGATGGTTTGGCACGCACGTTCCATCACCGCTTCGGTTTGCTGTTGCGCGTAGGCAATTTTTTCAATCTCGGCGGTATCTTTCGTTCGTCTCTCCAAAATCCCCCACTGGACATCGCAGTCTACCTGAATTCCAGCTGATCGTAGTTCATGAACGTAGATCATCGGGATCGAACGATCCACGGTCACGGATAAACAATGGTTTCGCTTGAGAAACTCAGCAGCGGACTGCGCGGTCGCCAGCTCGCGATCCCCTGAGAGCCCAGCGGCTGGAGAATAGTCAGCTGGGCACCAGCAATGGTTTGCTTTGGAGAACTTCCGAGCTCGATCGAGCTCGATATCCCTCAAGATAAGATGGCAACCGTCTGCTGTTTCGATCCAGACTACAGGATCCCCGACTAGAAAACCAATCGTTTTGTAAAGCCCTGCATTGAGAGCAGGAACTCCAGCCATCATCCTAGCGACCGACATCTAACTAGGCTCCCTTGACTCGATCCACAATGATGAGCAAATGCTGAGCTGCTTGGACGGATCCCACGAGTTTCACAAAGTCGACAGCGGCCTCGAGATGCTTCAGATTTAAGCTAGGACCACCATCCAAAGAAACCGCGGGGCTCACTACCTCAGCCCGTTTCCTCGGAGCTGTGCCCTCCGATTTCTTCATGTTACTCTTTACATTGGCGACGTCCGCAGCCGTCACACTGTATTTCTCAAGGTCGGCGACAACATCCTTATTGCGAGCGTCCGGATGGGACTCGAGATAACTGCGGATTCTCTGTGCCTTACTTGGTTCTTTGCTCATGTCGATTTGCGATGCTGTTGTTAGAGATTCTTGACTATCCAATTCCAACCGTGATTCCGCGTCTCGGACGAGATGCTCTGGAACACGATCCATTAACTCATCGAGCGTGACCACACGTTCCATATCTACCATCATTTGAATTCCAAAAGTCAGTCAAAAGGGAGATGTAACAATCGAGTGTTCGATGAATCCATTCGAGTTGGGCGAGAGAAATTCAATCATTCACGACCAGAATCAATACAGACCGCGAGATCGGGGGGTGCAGAGAATTTAGTTTTCCCGGAACGCGACTCATCTAATTGATTCAATCTTAGGGTTCTTTATCAAATCGTCAATCAACAAATCATTATTTTTGGTATCTCGCATCTCTCACGACAGACGATTACATTTTAAAGGCGATAAGCTGAATCGAATGGGGCGGGCGGCACGAAAAAATGTACTGGAAAAAATGTACTGGGCAGATTGCGATGCACCTCCAAAAATGAGTTGTGGCGACGCATGAGAGCTCCGTTGTACCGGTGGATTTATCCCTGCCACTCGCCTTACAATCCATACTCATGTGGATTTCCGAACACGCGATCATTCTTTGAATCAATTCTCATGAGCCCTTCGTCGAGAAGAAGAGGAGAGAACGATGGAGTCAAGCCGACGGATCTTCATAGCCGCTTTACCTGTTTTAGCGTCTGGCGTTCGGACCCGAGCCGAGGATTACGGCCCGAAGAATGCGGATCTGCAATTGATTGTTTTGGATCCGTTGGCCGCTCCCCTGGCATGCGCATGCGTGGATGGCTTTGCGCAACGGAAGTACGAATGCTTGGCGGACTTTCTGATGGCGCGATTCAAGAAGTCGATTCGAGTCGTTTGGAACGATTCCCTCCGAGCAGCTATCGAGTCCGAACCTTTGGTTGCATCGATCGTGATCGGCAAGGACTCCGTCATACGAGAAACGGCGCGTGATGCGAAAAGGCTGCTGTCACCGATTGCGCAGCTTACGGATTCGAAAGGTTCAACACAACAGACGGGATTGTTCGTCGTCAGAACCAAAAACAAAGCTGCCAGTATCCTCGATCTAGATGGCTACACTATCCATTTCGGACCGAGCAAATGCGACGAGAAGTCGCTAGCTCCCCGAGCGAAGCTGTCTGAGGTCGAAATCGACTTTACCGCTGGGGAAGACTGCGATACGTGCGGGCTTGCAGCTAAAAAACTACAAGCCGCGACGGACGAAGACAAGATCGCGGCTGTGATCAGTTCTTATGCAATCGCCCTCTTGGAAGGATGTGGTAACGTTAAAAAAGGAGAGCTGAGAGTGGTAGGCTCCACGGATGAAGTCCCGTTTATCTCTGCCTTTGTCGACAGCAACATCCCGAAAGACATCAAAGCTCAGATTCAATCTAGCCTTCTCGAGTTTGGAAAGTCAGATGATAATCGGCGAGCTCTGGAAACGAAACTCGGCTTTATTGCTTATGCGGGTTGATGAAATGGTCAAAACAAGATGGCTGGAGCACGAGGAACCTACCAATAGTGATGTGCGCGATGAAATACTCCGATTACTCATGATGCTCAAATCCGGAGAAAGCATCTGCCCCTCGGAGGCAGCGCGGGCCTTCGGACCCAAATGGAGGCAATACATGCCTCTGGTACGAGAGGTCGCCTCGGATATGGCACGCGATGAATTGATCGAAGTGACCCAGCAGGGAACGATTATCGACGTCGACGAAAGAGAATTGGAATCGATCAAAGGTCCCGTTCGACTTCGTTTGGCGAAACGAAAGGAATCGAATGGCTGAAAGGCCTGAGAAGCGTTCGAACAAAATCGATCGTTCAACCAACGAAGAGGGCCCCAGGGTCCACCAACTACCCCGGGTCTGGAAATACGTTCTTTTGCTCCCGATCTCGTTGCATCTATTGGCCGTCTTCGCGGAACCCTTCCACTTCTTTACGAGATCTGAAGTTCAGACAGCACCCGACGCGAATGCCCTCCGAAAGTACCTGCATCCCTACGCCCAGTGGATGTTTCTAGATCACGGATACTTCTTCTTTGCTCCCAACCCGGGCCCGGGCCATTTGCTACGTGTTTCAGCTTCCGAGGACCCGATTCCCGTTAGCAACTCCGTCTCACGCCAACCCCCAAATCCGCAACTCGATACGGAAATATTTCCTGACCGAAATCAACAGTGGCCTCGCTTGCTCTACCACCGATACTTCATGTTTTCCGAGTTTTATTATTCGCGGTACGCTCCTGTCGAGCTCACCAAAGAACTCGCTGCCGACCCGACTTTTCAAGCGCGTTGGTCTCAGGACCGCCGAGTCTACACTTCTCTCCAGCAGTCCATCATCGGTCGAACGAAACATCGAATGGGTAAAACCTTTGTCAACCTGGAGCGACTGGAGCGAGCCCTGCCTGACCGCGAGTCCATCCTTCGCAAAGACATCCGCCTCACCGATTCCCGCTGGCTAACTGTATTGCCGGAGACTATGGAACCTATGATGAATGCAGAAGCGATATTAGAAACGTCGCCCCCGCTGAACAAGGACTCTTCCGTTCCTGCTGGTGAGACGGTTACCCCAGCCATTCCGATCTCTCCGAATCGTTGATGTTATAGGAAGATCGAGGTCAAGCAGTGAATCCAGTCTCATCGACGAACACTCCATCCGCATCGAGGGAACCGGGCCCGATACATTCGCTGTTCACGTTTTTCTTTGAACCCTCGACGGGTCACACTTTAGCGGTGATTCGCGTGTTCACAGGTTTCATGATCGCGTACATCCATGGAGTATGGCTCTTACGACTCGACGATTTTTTTGGATCGCATGCACTTGCCAATAGCGAATTTTGGCAAGTCCTTCACGCGGGCTCCGTCCGCGATTCAAAATGGAACTACCTGGTACAGATCGATTCGCTTCTCCTCATAAGCTGGCATGAAATCGCTGCACTGATCGCTGGAGTGTTCGTCGGACTGGGTTTGTTCACCAGAATGAGCTTGCTCGTGGCCTGGTTCCTGACCCTCATGACGGTTCATCGCCTAACCGGATTTCTTTTCGGATTAGACCAAATCGCCGTCATGCTACTGACCTATCTTTGTATCTCCCAATCCAACTCGGTTTTCAGCCTCGACCGCACCCTATCTTTTCAGTTTCCAAACCTGCAGTCGAATCGATTCTTTACTGTAATCGCTGGTCTCAAGGGCGTCTCTCGTCACCAGGACATCTCGACTTGGAACAACACCCTCACCACAAGGCTCATCCAAATCCACCTCTGCATCATCTATCTCTTTGGGGGACTCGGAAAGCTGCGTGGAGAGATGTGGTGGGATGGGAGCGCGATGTGGTTCTCATCCGCTGCTTACGAATATCAATCCCTCGACGTCACCTGGATCGGAAGGATGCCCATCCTCGGGGCGTTGCTAACGCATGTCACTCTATTCTGGGAGGTGAGCTACGCAGCTTTGGTTTGGCCTAAGTGGACCAGACCGTTTGTCCTCGCGACTGCAATCTTGGTGCATGGAGGCATCGCATGCTTCTTGGGGATGATCACGTTTGGTTGGATCATGATCGTCGCTAATCTCGTGTTCATCCCCCCCGATCTCATGCGCCGAATTTACCCATCCTTCCGGCATTTGATAAAGCCAAAAGCATCAAATACTGAGCTTCGAAATGCCCTAGACCGCCAGTGATACACGTGGATTCATTGAATGCCGTATGCGGGTCAGGACGGCAGCAATCGGACACCAACAACGTCGGTACAGGATGCCATGAATGGCTCTTCAGGAAGCTCGGAGTGCTGTGATCGCCAGTGACGATCAACACCGATGGATTCAATCTTTGGATGCTAGGCAGGATCGAATCGAGCTCTTCGATTCGCTTCACCTTCTCGCCAAAATTTCCATCTTCGCCCGTGCTATCGGTGTATTTGAAGTGGATGAAGAAGAAGTCATAATCCTTCCACGCCTGCTCCAGAGTATCGATCTGTTCAGCGAGTGTTTGCGATTGACCGATCACATCCATTCCTACCAAACGAGCCAGTCCCTTGTACATCGGGTAAACGGCGATCGCCGCAGCTTTGAGACCGTAAACCTCGCGATAGCTCGGCAGAGCAGGTTTGTTGGCGAAACCTCGCATCGTGTGAAAGTTCGCTTTCGGATGATTTGCTAATATCGTTCGAGCTTGCGACAAAAATGCTTTTGCAACTTCCGCAGTCCTCCGACTCGCTGCATCGTTTGCCACGGGATCCAGTGGAGGAACGCCTGTCTTTTGGGGATCGGTGTCGGCAACGTTTCCACCGAGCCCCTCGCCGCGCAGAACGACGACGAACCGATGCTCCTTGACCGGTTCAACGAAAATCTCGATTCCAGGAATCTTGATCTGGCGGAGAGAAATCGCCAGAGGAGCACTTTCCTCTGAGCTAATTCGACCGGCTCGACGATCCGAAATATTGCCCGACTGGTCAAGCGTGCAGAAATTACACCGGATCGCTACATCACCCTCTTGTAATTCAAAACCGATCCCCGTTGCCTCGAGCGCTCCTCGCCCAATTTGGTATTTGAGGGGGTCATATCCAAACAAACCCAAATGACCTGGACCACTTCCCGGCGCGATGCCTGGCTTTACAGGGATGCTGGCCCCCTGAACTCCGAGCGTTGCAAGAGCAGAAAGGTTCGGTGTCTTCGCCGTCTCTAACTCGGTCTTTCCACCTGCAGTCATCGGGAGACCTCCCAATCCATCTGCGACGAGCATCACAATCTTGCTATCGTTGGTGAGCTGAAGTTCCCGAGTGAGATTGTGCATATCCATGAATGATTCCTCCAATGGTTCGACTGCCGGAGAGTATTCGAACAGATCCAGCCTGATTCGCAAGCGTAATTGATGAATCGCCTTTCCGAGTGTATCAATCCTCGCTATCGTGAGTTCCGGAAAACAAAGAACGCGAGGTCACTATGTATCGGTCGAAGGCTGCTGTCGTTGGCACCGGGTTTATCGGCCCAGTCCATATTGAAGCATTAAAGCGGGCGGGTGTACTCGTCCGAGGCGTCCTCGGATCAACCCCCTCAAAATCGCAACAAACAGCAGCGCGATTCGGTATCGAAAAAGCTTATGCTGACTACACCGAACTACTGGCCGACCCGCACGTCGACGTGGTGCATTTGACCAGTCCGAATCGACTCCATTACCAGCAGACCATCGAGGCCTTGGATGCTGGCAAGCATGTTCTTTGTGAAAAACCGCTAGCCATGAACTCGACCCAGAGCGGTGATCTACTGCGGCGGGCCGAAGGGACCAATCAAAAGACAGGAGTCAACTACAATGTTCGGTTCTATCCGATGTGCATTGAGGCTGCGGAACGCATCCGCGTTGGGGAATTGGGAAACGTTTTTCACGTTTCAGGAAGCTACGTTCAAGATTGGTTGCATCAATCAACGGATTTCAATTGGAGAGTCTTGAGCAGTGAGGGAGGTCCGTTGAGAGCCTTGGCAGACATCGGCACGCATTGGCTCGATTTGATGCAGTCCATTACTGGTTTACGAGTACAGGCTGTCTGTGCAGACCTGCAAACGGTCTTCCACGAGCGTTATCGTCCTCCAGGGAGCACCGAAACATTTTCAGGTACTCAGCCGACGGATAACCAGGATTGCCAGAGAGTCCCAATCGATACGGAGGATTATGGTGCCGTCTTGCTCCGGTTTGAGGGGGGGACACGTGGAATCATGCATGTCTCTCAAGTCTCTGCGGGTCATAAAAACTCGATTCGATTCGAGATCGCAGGTTCCAAGCAAAGCATAGGCTGGAATAGCCAACATCCTGACGAGTTGTGGCTGGGCCATAGGAACCGAGCGAACGAGCTGTTGACTCGCGACCCATCCTTGTTGGGAAGGAAAGCTCGCCAACATGCCGAATATCCGGGTGGACATAACGAGGGATTTCCCGACACCTTCAAACAATTGTTTCGCTCGTTTTATGCCTCGATCGAGGACCATTCTCCGGATGTGTGGAATCCCTATCCCACGTTTGAAGATGGTCATCGCGAAATCCTGTTGTGCGAAGCCATCCTCAGAAGTGCCCAGGAAGGTCGTTGGGTCGAACTCTAAACATGGCAGTTTCGGATCATCTTCTAATCCAATGGCTTGAACACGAACAGGTCGCAGTTCGGTCCGCCTCTTTGGAGCTATTGAGCAGTAGTTACAGTACCGACCATCGTTGGTGCCAGTCGGTTTTTCAAGCGTGGGATCATTTTTCACCTCAAGAAGCTTTCCCTGAATTCCCACTGCTAACTCACCTGGAGATCACCCATGATCTCGTTCCCGAATGCATCGCTCGCGCCGATTCGATGAGTCGTGGCAGAGCTTTGACCGATCGAGCTTGTCGATGCGCTGGCAAACTGATTGAAGCTGTATCTGTTTGTTCACCAAACCATTTCCAAACGCATTTGGCGGATCTCGAAAGATTAAAGCGATCCTCGAAGATATTTTTTCGAATCGATATGGATCGATTAAGGTACCGAGTCGAACTGCTCGAGCGAAACTCGGACGACCCGTTGGTCGAGTGGTTTGCGAAAGATGTGGAGCCTACACTACCCTACGGCTTATACCCTCATGTGGAATCCTGTTTCGTTCGTGGGCAGGCCGATGAAGCTTTGCGTAACGCGTTCGAACAAATCCATTCTGAAAACCGAACATCCTATGTTCTCGAGGTGTGCTTTGAACTCGCCTGCCGCTACCGACTGCTAGGGTACGAGGCGTATTTTGCGAACGGTCTGGATGACGAGAACTCGTCTATCGCAGACGCTTCAGCCATCGCACTAGCCCGCTGTCGAAACGATCAAGTTCTCTCGTTGATCGCAGATCGCTTTGCGAATTACTCCAGGTCCGGACAGCTGCGAAGCATCGATGTTCTGCGTCGTAGTCGACTACCCAAGACAACTCAACTTCTTCGTTACTTGCGAGCCCACGCGATCGGCACTCCCGTCCAAACAGCACTTCGTGTCGCAGAGATTTTGCAGTTTGACTTTTCGGAGCTGGAGGATTGGCTCGAAGCTCTGATGGTCGTTGACGATGCCTCGCTCGCTAGAATCCGACCCGCTCTGGCCTTGGCTGGACCACTCTCGGCCGCATTGCCAGAGGATGATCGTGCGAGAACTCTGCATCTCATCCGTGCCCGCTTGAAATCCTGACAAACGAAGACCAAAATTCCCAGGAAAGTCCAATTCGTAAAACAGTCGAATCCCGGACGCGATGGTAGACGTCGGCCAAACACAGCAATCGCGAAACAGGAATCGATTCACAATTGGAACACGATTCGCATACAAAGAAGGTGTCAAGGGATGCTACTGTAGCATTTCGTAAATTCACTCGTGTTGGGAGTTAGCTAATCATGGCTTGGAGTATTGAGAAAACCATTCTTGTCCCGTTCGATTTTTCCGATCCCTCCCATGCGGCGATCGACAAGGCCATGGAGATCGCGACGGACAATACAAAAATCCATGTATTGCACGTTCTCCCACCGTTTGTGCCCTTGGCACCCGAGGGTATTCCCATTGAGTGGAGCGACGATAGCAAACGCCTAGAGTATGCAACCACCCAGCTCCAGAAGGAATTCGCTGAAAAACGCTACGAAGGTGTGGCTCGTGAAGTACTCATCGGTGACCCAGGTACCACTTGCGCCGATCGAGCTGAAAGCCTTGGGGCGGAGTTAATCGTGATTCCATCCCATGGTCGCAGTGGACTAACACGTTTGTTGCTGGGGAGCGTTGCCGAGCGAATCGTTCGACTGGCAAAGTGCCCTGTCCTGATCTTGAAAATTGGATAGCTAGATGCCCCCCGCATGCGCACTTCGGTGTGACTGCACTTCACACGAGTGAGCCACATTGGCTCACTCTCTCATCGAGCTTGTTTCCTGTCGAACACGTTCCGAAATCATTTCTTAGCAAAACGAATGATTCCAAGGCGACTCGTGCAGGACTTCTTGGAAAAGCTCTTTTGACATCGACCTCGCGAAACCGGTTTTAGCTCCTAAATACTCGGACTATGGGTTGAACGCTTCCCCATTCCGCACCTACCCGAAGCAGGATCCTACATACTATAGAATCTTGATGCTGCACCGAAGAAACATCGCGATTTTGGTACTGCTTTTGCAATTCAAGGTAAGTAAACGAAAGGATTCTGCCACCTATTGAATCTCGGCAGGATTATCATTTTCAGCCTCATTACCATTTGGAGAAAGAGTATGGCTACAGCAGTCTCTACGCCTCGTTCACAATCAGCAGCAAGCGCTCGCGATCCATTTGCAATTCTTCGAAAAGAAATGGACGATCTCATTTCAAACTTTTGGGGATCGGGAACCAACGATCTGGTCAAGCAGACGGTAACACCGGCTGTTGACGTAGTGGATTCCGAAAATGCTTTGGTTGTTAAAATGGATGCTCCAGGTTTAGAACCGAAGGACATTCACGTGGAAGTCCACGGAAATACGCTGACTCTCAGCGGTGAACGCAATGAAGAGAAAGAGACCAAGGGGAAAACCTTCTATCGTATGGAACGTCGTCATGGCAGCTTCTCGAGAACGATCACGTTGCCATGTGCAGTCAACGAAAACGAAGCTGTCGCGGATTACACGAACGGTGTGTTGGTTTTGACGTTGCCGAAATCCGAGAGCGCAAAAGCTCGTAAAATTCCAGTGAAAGGCTGATTCTGAAGTCAGTCCGGGAAGACGAAAAAGATGCGGGACGATCCCAATCGAGATGGATCGTCCCCATTCCGCTACCAAGGGCCTATGCGGTCCGAATTCGATAGGACCGATCTGAGAATTGTCGGCTTCGACGAGCCCCCATCGAAACGGCCCGCTCGACCATCCTGATTTTCTGGTAAACGACAGGTCGATGCTGAAACCGATCGAGGGAACGACGATATTTCAAGAAAAACATGAACGTTTCTGCGAAGTCTTCACAAGCATTGGTCGTCGCATAATCGGTGATGAACTGTTGGAGCAAAAATCCATAGAAGAATTTCACCCGAGCCGCCTCGGTTTTGCGTCTTCGCTTTCCCTCCTGGTAAACAGGATTCTTCTTGATTTTCTTTCGCCACGACTCATAGGGAACCGGCGCACCGTTGCTGTAAGCTGCTCCAAACGTCCGGACGAACCAGTCCTGCCTGAAGAATCCAGGGTCCAGGTAATACCAGGCATGAGCGTACTCGTGCCGAATGGTATCGGTCAGCGTCATCCCAGGCTTGAAGGGCTGGTGCGGTAAATCGCGAGGCAAGTAAATCACACCAGGCCGATACCCTCGTTTCGCATAGTGCCCGACCTGCTCAAAGACGTAACCTCTCTCTCCGCCACTCTTCTCGTGGGAAATGCAAAGTTCGACGGTATCGAGGTACATACCATCAGCCAGCAAGCCAACCTCAGCAAGTTCATGTCGAACTTGGTTATAAGACCGGTCAACGTTAGCCATAATTATTGGAAGCGAACGGTTTGTGCGGGGATCGTTTTCGAGTCTGACTCGAACCAAAAAAGGGTCGCTTCCATGCTCCTACAAGTCTGCTTCGACCGGTCGTTTCCAGCAATTTGATTTTGCGAAAAAGATCCAGACCGCCCGAAAGGGGGGTGACGGAGGAGCGTCATTCTGCAAATCGGTCAGAAACCTTCGCTCCGGCGTATGCAGGCGGGGTGATTTTTGCGCCCCAATACAGCAAGGCAACCCACCCATTTGGTGGGATTTCCACGGATTAGAAATTGACAGACCAGAGCGGTGACTTACTCCCCGCAAAAATACCAATTTTGCAAATCCAACCAGCAAATCGGCTGAAAAGAGGATTCCTTTTCGCAGTAGCCAGACACCCTGCTGTCAGACTATTAGGATCGACAACCCTTCCAAGAAGCAGCCAGAAGTAGAATGTCTAATGGAATTAACGCAATGCAATTGTCGTCTGTTTCTAGCGCCATGGTGCGACGTTCGGGCCCCAGTCCATCGATCGGTCAACCACCGATAAAAAGCGGTTTCAGGTGGCGTTCCCAGATGTTGGTGGTTACTTGCTGACTCACGATAGGTTCATTTTTTTGGAGCAAGTCCGTGTACCGAGTACCCGCTTTGGCAGCCAACTTGAACGACACGTGGAGTAGTTGGCGGATGTGTTTGTTGAATTCAGGCGAATGCTGGGAATGTCGAATTGCGGCCGCCATCTCCTTGCCGCTCCAGGTCCTGACGACATCCCTCGATGGAAGTTGACGTCGGTCGATATCGATGACGCTCGCGTAAGGAGCGCACAGCTCATCGATGTGGTCGACAGCATATTCGTAGATCTCCTGGACCAGTTTGAGTCCATCGCCACCCGATTCCGCCAGGCCAATGACCTCCTCCAACCAGGTCGTTCCCGCCGTCTTCACGTGAATCCCAACCCCAGAGCGCAGCATGCATCGACGGATGATTGGATAAAGACTGAATTTGTCGCTACCGCTGTGGATACTTAATTTGAGAGAATCCGGTAAACCATACTGCTGAATGGCAAAAGCGATCACGGCGATGTCCTCGCTAAACTCCTCCTCAAATTTCGTTAGATCACCCACATAGTCGACACCTTTATTGAATCGTCCAGTGAATTTCGGCGCGATCGTCTGAAGTGGGATCTTCTGATCCGCGAGCGCCGCCAGGATGACTAGGAGTTCACTCGGCGTTTGAGGGGCGTCCGTCTCGTCCATCGACACCTCGGAAACAAAATGACTCGCCCCTTTCTTGTTAGCAATATGGCGGTAGATCTCACCCGCTTGCTGGGTTGCGAGATAGTACTTCTCAGCCACGCGGCGAACGGACTCGGCGGTGAACTCCAATTCCCTGTTTAGTCCAGAGATCGATACTCTACCGATCAACTCCCCGTGACGAGCCACGAACGAATCCATATCGGATGACGATGCACTCTTTCCGATCGAATCGGCAACGTCGATGGTAAAAAAGTTTGAGCAGTCGATAAACCGATCGACCGTAGCCAACTGAATGTGATCCGCATCGACATACCAATCGTGCTTCCAAGCTTTATCCCGCACTGCGTCGCTGGCTGCCGCGAGAACGCTCAAGGGCTCGGAACCGACGAAATGGTGCTCCCTGTTCGACTTGTTCCATACGGGCGCCACCACGACTCCATGCTGCTCCAACAAGCAGAAAGCCTCCAGTTGGGCTCGACCTTGGTGCGCGAATCGATCACCGACACCGAAAGAATATTTGGCCAGTTTCATAGGTGAACTCGTAGGAACCAAGTGTGCGATCTATCGGAGGTAAGACTTGAGGGGAACTGTTTCATTTCGTGAGAAATCAGACTTTCCACCAGGAATCCTGCAGTCCCTAACACTCAAGGCTTTATACCTTTTTCTGAATCAACTCGGCGATGAGTTTAGGATCTTTTTTTGCCTTGAGATGGGCGAGTTGGTCCGCGGGCAGACCGAGTTTTTCGAGGTGGGAAAATAGACTTTCCCAGACCTTTTCCTTCTTCTTTCCCTCACACAAGTAGAGATCGGTCAATAATTCCTGTACACGCTGGAACGAGACATTGTCCCTATTCTGGTAGTAAGCCCGAATCACTCCCTGCTGGTAGCGAGTGTAGTTTTCCATTGCCATAATTAGTTCCTCAGATGCAATGTTTATTTCTGCCGGAAGGGGTCTCGGCACAAGGGACTCTCGGACTTGAAAAGATACTTTCTAAAGCCAAGTTGCGGTAGGTAATTGGTCAGAACCCACTAAAATCTGCTGTCTTTACGATGATTCCTTCAAGATTCCGAGCCGTAGAGCCATGGATCACAAAACGGGTGTTTATCTGATTCTATCGATGCTCTTGGGCATGACGACCTTTGCGGGCTGCTTGCCAGACGCATCTCGACTAGGTCCACCGACAACCGAGCAGTCGGAAACGTTGGGGGAAAAGGATCTTAAAAAACTTGTGCTTTCGACGCTGGAATGGAATAGGCAATTCCGTCGATTGGGCGTCGAGCGAAATGCTGCCTGGCAGGTGCTTCACGGAGCGGTTGCCTATGGCAGGGACCTGGAGTTGGATGTGGATGGTTCAGCCGTACCTGCTCTCAGGTACTTGTTCGATGGCGGAGCTATGAGAGGCTGGGATCTTCGTGTCGGAGACCCACTGCCAGGCACCGATCGCAGAGGCGTCCGCGCGACGGTCGAGGAGGGTAGTTTCACCGGACAGGGCCATGTCGATCAATTCCTGGGGTATCTATCACAAGCCAAGGTCCCGCTCGACACCAAATTGCTGATCCAGGGGCGAGTTTTCCGTTTGGAGGATTGGGCTCGCCAAGCCCAGCGAGATATCTGCCAAAATCCCTACCGGGAGTATTCATGGACACTGATTGCATTGACCAACTACTTTCCAAACGACACGCAATGGGTTGGGACAGATGGACAGACCTGGGCGCTCGAATCCTTTGTCAAATTTGAGGCGGAACAAGACCTCAGCAGGAGCGCCTGCGGCGGTATGCATCGCCTGATGGGCTTGGCTCACGCCGTTCGATATCGAGAGCGATTGGGAGGAAAAATGGATGGAGGTTGGCTCAAAGCAAAGGCAGTCGTAGAGGATGCCGTCACGAAAGCCAAAAGATTTCAGAATTCCGATGGATCTTTTTCAACCAGGCACACCGAGCGTCCCAGCAATAGTTCCGATCTTACGACCTGTATTGGTGCTACCGGTCACACCCTGGAATTCCTGGCGTTCACGTTACCTGCGCATGAACTCAAACAACCCTGGATGGAACGTGCCGTCGTAAGGCTTTGCAAAATGCTTCAAGCTGCAGAAAACACAGACCTGGAATGCGGAGGTGGCTACCACGCGTTGGCCGGACTCAACGTATATGCGTCCAAGCGGTTCACACAAATCGATTAAAGTGCCTAGAAACTCACGCCAGCGCGAACAACCTCGTCAGGGAAGGAACTACCATCTTTGCATTCGGCCCTTCCCATTCCCGGAGAGCCCCCGAAAGGCCTGAAACATCCCGGAGGCCGTGAATCTGCTACCTGCAGCCACTGCGAGTGGAAAAGAACGAAGCTCAGCGTGTAATCCGGCGAGAATCGACGGTTACAAAAGAACGGAGACAGAGCGGGACCAGCAAAAACGAGCAACTAGCAAAAACGAGCAACTAGCAAAAACGAGCAACTAGCAAAAACGAGCAACTAGCA
>JBBAXA010000064.1:0-26887 GCA_040396935.1 Pirellula sp. | reverse complement strand
TATCCAACGAGTAGGTAATCGTGTTGTTGCTGCCGTCAGCATCGGAGGCCGATGCAGTGATCCCGACGGCGGTCCCGTTAGCAGAGTTCTCAGCCAGACTGTTGGCTGCCGCATTGGTATCGCTGATTGCACTGACGTCAAATTCATCGACATCGGTCACACTGACGGTGTAATTAGCGGTTGCTGCACTGCCATCACTCGAGGTAGCCCGGACGGTGATGGTATGGCTCGTTCCAGCCTCGAAGTTGAGCAAAGTGCTATTGGCGACGGTCACGACTCCGGTCGAGCTATTGATTGAGAAGCGACCACCGGCCGAATCGTCGAGGGAGTAGGTGATCGTATTATTACTTCCATCGGCATCGGAGGCCGATGCGGTGATTCCAATCGCCGTTCCGTTGGCGGAGTTTTCGGCAACGCTATTGGCTGCCCCGTTGGTATCGCTGATCGCTCCGACATCGAATTCGTCGATATCGGTTAGGTTGATCGTAAAGTTGGCGGTTGAGGCGCTACCGTCGCTGGACGAGGCACGAACGGTGATCGTGTGACTGGTGGCGGACTCAAAATTCAGAAGCGAGCTGTTCGCGACCGTGACCACACCGGTCGAGCTGTTGATTGCGAAACGACCTCCTGCGTTGTTATCCAGCGAATAGGTGATGGTGTTATTGCTGCCGTCAGCATCCGCGGCCGAAGCGGTGATTCCGACTGCGGTCCCGTTGGCAGAGTTCTCTGCCAGACTGTTGGCTGCTGCGTTGGTATCGCTGATCGCTCCGACATCGAATTCATCGACATCGGTCAGACTGATGGTGAAATTGGCTGTCGAGAAGCTACTGTCTGCCGAAGTGGCCCGCACGGTAATGGTGTGGCTGGTGGCTGACTCGAAGTTGAGGAGCGAGCCATTCGAAACGGTGACCACGCCGGTCGATGCATTGATGGCGAAACGTCCTCCTGCGTTATTGTCGAGCGTATAGGTGATCGTATTGTTGGTTGTGTCTTGATCAACCGCATATGCGGTTATACCTACGGTAGTTCCTGATGCAGCATTTTCTGAAACACTATTGCTGGCTGCATTGGTATCGCTTACCGGGCCCACCGAATACTGGTTGACATTCGTTACACCTGCATACGTAATCAAGCTACCTGTCATCGACGCATACTGGGCCGAAATCCAGTTTGCAGATCGTTTGACATTGGAAATGCGAACCTCGTCGATGTAACCAACCCAATTTTGATCTGGCGTTGATCCACCGTTCCATTGAGCGCCGATCAGGACGTTGGGATCGTTATAATTGAGATTACCTCCTCCTAAGGTTGCTACGTTGCTTCCATTGCTGTAGATATTACCTCCAGTGGTATCGCGTGAGGCAGCGAGGTATCGCCACTGCTGAAAAGCAAGTGCATTCGACGCAGTAGCTGCCCCGGTTCCCCAAAACGTCACGGCATTGGGCCCATTCGGACTCCAGCCGTCTGCTGAAAGTGTGAATGAGTCACCCGCACCACTTGATGTACGGGCGATAATGTTTCTCCAGTCGTTCCCATCATCGGCGTAGTTTCGCCATGCCCATGCTTCTAGTGTCAGGCTTTGTGGTGTAAGTTCGTCACCGTTTGTGGAAGGGAGGGTGATATAGTCGAGTTCAAAACCTTGGCCTCCCCAAGTATTGACAAAGTTGATGGCATTACCCACCGCGCCGGTTGAAACGACGTTGCTCGATCCGATCCCGACCGGCGTTCCGTGGTTGGCGTAGCTTGTGGAGTCAAGGATCGAGTTCGCGGCGCCATTGGTTTGCTCCAAGTGCCAAACGCCCACATAGCCATTGGACCAAACCCCCGCTGCATTCTGCGAGTCGCTTGCTGATGCATTTCCCCAGAACGCGAAGATCGAGTCGCTATTGGACGATGCGTCGATCCGTGGAACCTTGACCCACACCAGCGAGGTTCCCGAAGTATTCCATGTCTGGATTTCATAAGCCAAGCTGGATCCATTGCCATCGAGGAATCGCAAGTCCGCGCCGTTGGCTTTTGCTTGGCTATAGAATGACGACCCGAAAGTTGTTGTGTTAATTGATACCAGAATCGGGAAATCATCGAGGTTCTCTGCGCGACTGGCATTGCTGAATACGAGTTGCTGGCGGTATTGCCATCCGTTCAGGGTCGGGCCGGATCGTTCGACCGCGACCGCGACGCCGTCGATCGCGATGAAGCCGTGATCGTCCTCAGCGATTATTGCCTCGCGCTCTTCTTGACTGACATTGCGTCCCATTACGACAGCGGCGAAAAGCTCACCCTCGTCACCTCGACCGTCCTCACCAGGATTTAGTCGAGCATCCAACGCGTGTCCAAACTCTTCGAGCAAGGCGTTAGTAAGCCGTTCGATATCCAAACCAGCTGCGATCAAACTGCCATTCAAGTAGATACGTTCCGCACCTGTGTGCCCGATTGCAGCGTATGCCCCCACCGCATTTCGCATCTCAAAGTCACTGAGCAACTCCACTTCGATCCCTAAGCCACCGGTTCGAATCTGCTCCAGGATCGCCTGCGCTCTGGCCTCAAATCCCTCTGATTCGGTTACGCCTCGCTGAAAAATACTTTGAAGCGTCTCGTATGGATCGTCTGATTCGACCATCTGCTTCAGATACTCCGAAGCCGCGGCGAAGGCATCTTGCAATCGCTCTTCAGACAACGCATCGAACGAAAGGTCGGGATTGGGAATCAATGCAAACTGGAACGGTTCCGACAGTGTGTCCCAGATATCTACCGGAACACCGTTATCGGATTCCTGCGCTGTTTCTTGTGACCTTAGTTCGGCCAGCAGCTTGTCGAGTTCTTGGAGGCTTGCCTCGATCTGTGCGATCGAGTCGGATGGCCCCTGCGACGGGTCGCTTCCGCCCCAAACTGCGAGCGCATCGGGGTTGGGGAACTCGGTCAGTGACGCGGCATCGGTTGCGAAGTCGCCGTCGGCAATTCCTGTACCTTGTGCGGCCAGCAACTCCGAGGCCAGTGCGACACCGCTGTAAAGAATTCGATCCTCCAGAAAATGGAGATCCAGTTCGCGAACAGGTGGGGTTGGTTCCCGAGCGAACAGTCGACGAAGGTGCTGCGAAAGCGCAGAGATTCGTCTGATGAGGAAATCGAGAATGGGCATAGGACGCGGCCGATAAATTTCGGGAAGTATCGGATGGATACCATGGTGTATTCGCATGGGCCCATTGGGCGAACTATACGTGGAAATGTGGAGTGACAACGGAAAAGCTATCGATTCCAGCGTTGTGACAAAGATTTAGCGAGGGGACTTTAAAGATTGTGCGGATCGTAGGAGTCCCAGCATTTGTACTCATCGGCGTTTCTATTATTTGCGTTTCTGATTGAGCGATGCTTTGTGAGGTTCGTCACTTTCGATTTGCACTATTTCCGTATTTATACGCAATCGTTACAAACCACCTCACCGAAACGGTCGTTCAATGTGACAAAAGATCATAGTCGTTACGTTCGGCACTACCCGCAAACTCCTTGTACGGATTTCGTATCGGACGGTCTCAATTCTGTAAAACTGTCAACAGTGATCTATGTTTTCAAGCCTATTGGTCTTTATCGAGGCCAATTCACTCCTGCATACACCAGAGTCCATTCATGTTTTGGAAACATCCCAAGACCGTCGCCGCAATCAAGTTAGTCGTGATTGTTTGTTGTGCATTAGCGAATAATGCACCACTCCATGCCCAAAAGCAATCGACATCACCTCTGGTTGCCAATCAGCAACCCGAAGGGGTCTTGGAGCCGTGGAAGACTAGCAACGTGGCATGCGCCGAAAGTGGGTTGCTCGAAAAGGTATTTGTCAAGCCCGGCGATCGTGTGAAGTCGGGCGATATTCTCGCTCAACTGGATCTGGCTCTCGCCGACGTCCAACTCGCCATCGCGCAAGCCCAATCCGATTCCCAGGGTAGGATCGATCAGGTGAAAGCGGAGGCAGAACTTGCCGAGAAGAAAGTTCGGTCGATCCAACAGGCTCGAGAAAAAATGCATAGCACCCAGTCAGAACTCGATCGTGCTGTCGCAGAACTCAAGATCATCGAGGGCCGACTGCAAGCTGAAAAAGATGAGTCTAAGGTTCTCTTGCTACAAGCCGAACGTATGGAAAAACTACTGGAGCAACGAAAGGTGACCACGCCGATCGATGGAATTGTGGTCAAGCTTTTGAAATCGCCTGGCGAATACGTCTCTCCTAATTCCCCCGAAGTCGTTCGCGTCGTCGATATTTCGAAATTGCGAGCAAGCTTTTTTCTGCAGCTCCACGAAATCACTTCCCTCAAGGTCGGCTCGAAGATCAAAGTGGATGTCGCTGGTGGGGGGCATCAAGCTGCGATCGTTGAACATATCGCTCCATTTCCCGATGGGGGAAGCGGTTTGATCGAGGTACAAGTCTTGGTCGAAAATCCGGAGTTGAGAACCTTCGGGTCGCGTTGCACTCTGTTGCTCGAGTCATCGACAACCTTCATTTCGGTTCGCTGAGATCGAGGCCGCTCGATGCACATTGAAATAAGACGCCTTTGTCGCTGCAGGGACGGCGACACTTCACTAACAACTGGGATGTACCGACGTGCAACAGCTTATCGATAGAAACACCGAGTGCCAGTTGGATAGAATCGGGATTCTGTCACCGTTCGATATGGCTCCTGAAAATCCCAACAAGCAGCACGGATCGCAACCCCCCAGCGAAACGAACAGCAAGACTCGACTCGAGCCGACGCAAACCGCATTTCAAGTCGCGTGGCCTGAAATCCCACCTGATGGTACTGTTCGAAACGCCGAACTTTTCCTGCTCCGCCTGGAGCAGCACCTGAAGATAAAAGCTTTCTTATCCGTCGGTTCCCACCTGGATGGCTTGAAGATTATCGCGACGACCGCTTCCGGATTCGAAGAGAAGACGAAGCATGGGAACCTCATCAAAAACGCCTTACGCGAGGCTTGCTCGTCATCGGCTACCTGTCGTTTTGCAGTCCCCAACGGCCAGACATCGCTGTTGTTGCAGCAAGTGTTGGAAGATCAAGATGCTTCCCTCGTTCTCGGATTCCATGTGGGTTCGAGCCGCAGTGAGGCCAGTGGGCCACAGTGTGCTTCGATGGTCCTTGTGGCCGATCGAGGATCCGAGGCAACGTCGGCATCGGACTATGCTCAGAAAGTGGATGCGATCCGAAAAATCGTAACGCCGTGGCTCGAGATTTGGTGGCTATGTCATTGTGGATTGCGATGGCAAAACATCACCGGAAGCATGGGGCGATTCCTGCTAAGTCGCAAAAGGAGCATCCTCCTTTCGACGGCAGCATTCTTCGCCATCCTTTGGATCCCTGTCCCTTACTGGCCGAAACGAGAGTGCGTACTGGAGCCCGCGAAGAAAAACTTTATCGCGAGCCCGATCGATGGCATTCTCAAGGATATCGCCGTACGGCCAGGTGATGAAGTCACTGCAGGTACCCTTCTCGCACGATTGGACGATGAATCGCTTCGATGGGAGTTGTCGACGGCCCAAGCCGATATGGAGAGCGCTGGGAAACGTCGCGATGCCGCTCTTACCTCGCGAAATTCCGGGGACCTGCGATTGGCTCAACTCGAACAGGAACGACAGAGAGTAACGATCGCTTCGCTCGAGAAAAAATTGCAGGATCTCGAATTGCGAAGCCCAGTCGATGGTGTCATCGTCCAGGGGAACATCGATGAACATAACGGTATGCCGGTGACACGCGGTAATACCCTTTTCGAGATCGCACCGCTGGACCGCATGCGACTGGAGGTGCACTTGTCGACTGCCGACTTAGCCAACATTGAAGTCGGCCATAAGGTGACGCTCCGCGTTGATGCCGATCGATCGAGTGACTGGACCGCGACGATTACACGTATCGCCCCGCGAGCGAAGGTTGTCGATTCCGAAGTGGTCTTTGTAGCGACAGCGGAGATCGAAAACTCGAACAAGATCCTGCGTCCGGGTATGGACGGCAAGGTCCGGATCTCGGCAGGCACCAAGTCGATCGGCTGGCTGTTCTTCAGCAAGCCCTACGAATGGCTGATCAGCAAACTTTACTGGTAGAGTGTAGGTAATCAATGCAGACCGGACCTTTACCAGAGTTATTGCCGAACCTATCGATCGCGTTTCATGCCGATCGCAAGGGTTCATGGTACTCGATGCGAACTCCCGACAATCGCTTCCTTCGAATAGGAGCTAAGGAGTATCTCGTTGTGTCCCTTCTCGACGGAATCAAAAATGCAGAGCAGATCGCGCAGGCTGCCAAAGACGCCGATAGCGGGCTATCGATCGATGCCATCGAAGTATTACGAGTCGTCGACTGGCTTGGAAAAGCAGGGGTTCTGATTACCAATTCGTCGATTCTCCCCAGCAGTCACGCCTCCGTCGCATGGAACCCCATGTTCATTCGGCAAAACCTGATCTCCGGCCCGACCATCGAACAGGTAGGGAGGCTCGGCTCGGTGCTCGTAAGCAATTGGCTGGCTCCGTTCCTGTTGACGTTGTGGTTCGTCGCAGCGATGACTGCGATCGGAAACTGGCAAACGATTTGGAGTTTTACCCAGAAGCTTTTCGTGCCGGACAGTTTGCTCTGGTGGGTTGCTACCTGGGCATTCTTGAAAACCATGCATGAAATAGGTCATGCATCGTATGCCGTCAAATACGGATGTCGAATCCACTCGGCAGGTGTTTGCTGGATGTTGTTTTCTCCAGTGCCATTCGTCGACATTTCCGGCATGTGGCTGAACTCCAATCGCTGGCAGCGGTGCCTATGTTGCCTAGGCGGAATCATCTTTGAAATGACGATCTCGAGTGTTGCACTGCTCGTCTTCCTTTCCTCGGATCTCGAAGCGGTGCGCTACGCTTGCTGTATGTTATTCACGACAGGAGCAATCAGTAGCATCGCGGTAAATGGGATGCCCTTCATGAAGTTTGATGGCTACCACGTACTTTCCGAATGGCTAGCCTGGCCGAATCTGTATGCGGATGGCCAATCGGCGGTGCAAGGGCTCCTCGCGAAGATCCTTCGGCCTTGGCGAGTATCATCGAAGCCAGTCAGCCCATGGTTAGCGATCTACGGTCTTCTGTGTGTTTTCTATCGTTTTACTTTTTGGATGGCTTTGTTGCTCGGTTCGTTCTTCGCCTTCAACGCTTTCGGTTTATTTGTCGTCGGAAGCTTGATTGTCGCTTATGTCTTCCTGCCGATGCTTCGGCAATGGATGCGAGCATTTCGGCGGGGGAACATTCCTGGGCAGCCGGTCATGAGTGTGCGCGAAAGCTTCGTCTATCACGCTCCAACGATCGCATGGGCTAGCGTTCTGGTTGTTGCGTTGGGGATGTTGATCGTCTGGATGCCGGCTCCTTACAAACCGATGATTCCTGGGTTCGTCGAATATAGCCACCCACACTTGCTTCGTAACGAGACGGAGGGATTCGTCGAGACAGTCTTTGTTCGTCCAGGGGATCGTGTGAAGCAGGGGCAGGTCTTAGCTGCGTTAAGGAACCTCGACTTGGAGACGAACCTTCGAATCAAGCAACTCGAAGTGGTATCGTTGCGTGAGCAAGCGGTCCTGCTGCAGTCCCAACAATCGATCGGCGAATCGCAAGCGGTCAAAGCCAAACTCGACGCCGCCCAGGAACAATTGGACCAACTACAGAAAAAGATAGAGGCCTTAATGCTGCGGAGTCCCTGCGATGGGACTGTGGTCGACAGTTACCTGCATGAACGCATGGGTCAGTTTGTCAAATCCGGTGAGGATTTAGGAATGATCACCGAGAACGAGGAACTCGAAGCAGTGGGCTTTGTTGAGCAATCGGACATCGATTGGTTCCGTGCGAACCCTAGTAGCGATCTCTGCATTCGGCTACCCGAAGGAACGTTGGTCTCGGCGAAGCTAGCGGAGGTATTGCCGCGAGCGAGCGAGTATTTGGAGTCACCTCAACTGGCCGCGAATTTCGGTGGACCGATTTCCGTTGAAATCGAGACATCCGAAGATGGTTCGAGTCGTTGGCGACTGCCGAAACCACGATTCAAGATCAAAGCGACTCTCTCTCCTTCCAAGTTGGATGTCATTCGTCCGGGTCAAACGGTCGGAATTTCCATACCGGACGGTTCGACCGACATGCTTCGGTCGCTCCTGCGGCTGTGCGAGCGCTATTGGGATGATTGTCAGCGCGAAGCCCAAAACCACGGGAAGTCATAGACTCACCCCCCGGACGCAGCTATTGCCAAATGGTGTGAATTGCAAAGGTCGAATCCGTGTGATTCAGCTCGCCTATCTTCGTCTCACCTCTCAGGGATGGAGCCACATGGCATTCCGGAAAAATGTATTTGAGAGCTCAGCGATTGTATCGGTTTGATTGACGCTATGGGGCTCACAAGCCATCTGGCCTTTGGCGAAGCCATTTACGACTCGGCGAAGCCATTTGGAGTGCGGCGGCGCTGCCGCCGCTTTGGAACGCGTTTTGGACGAGTGTGGTTTACAGATCTACGCAAGAATCCACAGTCGACAGTACCGATGCGTTGCCATCGATACTCCTCCGAGGCGGCTAGATTTCGTCACAACGCTCGGGCCATGGAGGCATGGAACTCAGTTCCAGTCCAAAGCTGTACTTTCAGCACAGCACTCCAAAAAGGAAACTACAATCCAAAGAGAACATGGGTAGCTGGATTTCGTCGAAGCCATTTCGAGTATGGCGAAATGCTCTGGAGCGGCAAAGCCATTGGGAGTGCGGCGGCGCTTAGACGCCGCTTTAGAATACGCGCTGTTCCACGCTTGGTTATAAAATTCAGACCGAGGAGACTGGTCGATGGTTCCAATGCGTTGCGATCGATATCATGTTTGAATCTCGATGATAAGTACCGTTTCGAATTGTCATGGAATGGCCGATGACCAACCAGTTCTCCGAAAAGCACCAAGCACTTCCTCAAAACGTCAAGTTGCTCGGTGCGGTCAGTCTGTTGAATGATATCGCAAGTGAGATGATCTATCCGTTGATGCCACAGTTCCTGATCAACGTCTTGGGAGGTAACAAATTCCATCTGGGCGTTATCGAGGGCTTTGCTGATTCTGTAGCTAGCCTGCTCAAGTTATGGTCTGGTGCAATGTCGGATCGTATGGGGCAGCGCAAGCGATTGGTTGTCATCGGCTATAGTATGACGACGATCGCCAGACCATTGCTGGGGATCGTGGCTGCTCCCTGGCACATGTTCGCCGCCCGGATCTTTGACCGAATTGGCAAAGGAATTCGCACTTCACCTCGCGACGCGCTGATCGCTGAATCGACGCCTGCGGAAATGCGAGGTCGGGCATTCGGTTTTCATCGAGCGATGGATCACTTGGGCGCCGCAATCGGGCCCGTGCTGGCAACGCTTTTTTTGCTCGTCTGGCCCGAGCAACTGCGTTGGCTATTCCTCGTCACGCTGCTACCCGGGATCTGCGTTGTCACGCTACTGGTATATGGTCTTCGTGAAAAACCCGTTGAGCCCACAACCAAGACGCGATGGACTCTAACTCTCAAGCCTTTTGACAGTCGCTTTCGCCTGTACTTGCTCGCGCTCGTGATCTTTACACTCGGCAACTCAAGTGATGCATTTTTACTGGTAAGAGCCGGTGAGTTAGGAGTGCCCACGGCGATGTTGCCATTGTTGTGGGCGGCCTTTCATGTGGTGAAGAGTGTCGGCAATCTTCTGGCAGGTAGGGCCGCGGATACGTTCGGCTCTCGGCCATTGATTCTCATCGGTTGGGCAATCTATGCGTCGATTTATCTAGGCTTTGCATTGATCACTGCCGCATGGCAAGCATGGGTTGCCTTTCTTCTGTATGGGCTATTCTATGCGTTGACCGAGCCCGCGGAGAAGAAACTGGTGACCGAGTTAGTTGGACCTGAGAATAAAGGCTTGGCCTTTGGCTGTTTTAACTTTGCGATTGGTATTGCAGCGCTGCCGTCGAGTCTCCTGTTTGGATTGCTTTACCAACAGTTCGGACCGCTCATCGCGTTCGGCTGGGGGGCAGGGCTCGCCGCCCTGGCCGCTTTTCTACTGACACAGGTTCAAATTGATGTCGTCGAGGATTTACCAATACCTGAGGTCTGAGTGAACATACGGGAAAAAGGTTTTTGAAATTCGTTTGGCTCGGTTATGCAAATCGGAGAAATCATCCTGACGAATCTCCACAGGCTTAGGCCGACGTAGGTCATGGAAAGAAGCCGTGCGACGGATCTCGACGAACGCACCGATTGGTAATCCTCCTATGGCTGTCAAACGGGCCTGCGCATGATCACCGGCGATGGGATCCGTAAAATTCTTAAGAGATGAGGGATCTCCCCTGCTTTGCAGCGTTGCCATAAATGCATGACGCTTCATCGACCCAATCCAGCGATTGGAACCTGTGGGAGGGTAAGCGACTGTTGGACAAGACCCCGTCCCATGTTTAGCGGATCGGCGAAAATGCTTTGGAATCGAGCGTTCTAACATCCCAAAGGGTCGGGGATTTGAGCATGAGTTCCGTAGTAATAAAAAGCCCTACTTGGAGGCACACCTTGGTTCAATCTCAATCAAAAGGAGCCTTTTGCGCACAGCCGATTCTCTTGCGACTTGCTTATCGGTAAAAAAACGAGTTGAATTCTCTGCCTAAGCATATCCCGAAACTTCCATTCCACTATCGAACCAATCAAGAGATCGATCGCATCCATGTACGAGTCTCGAATTTCATTTTTACTCTTTGCGATAGCTGTTTTCTCGATCGTAAACGTCTCAGCCGATGAGCCAATCGATGCGCCCGAGTATCTATCGAACAATATTCTTGGTTGGAACTTGCAAATCGACAAACGGTTGATCACGAACAGCGAAGAGGCGGTCCATCGCGCGTTGGAGCTGTTGGAAAGCCAGCTTCAAGAAATCGTACAAGTCGTACCCGCAACCGCGGTTGCTAAAATGCAGAAGGTACCGCTTTGGTTCTCGCCGAAGTACCCGGATATTCGACAGCGAGCGGAATACCATCCGGATGTTGGTTGGTTGCGTAAAAACAACAGGAATCCAGCCATGGAAAAGGGGGTTGAGTTTACCAACGTCGACATCTTCGAACGCGAGACGAAAAGGATGCCCAATTTTGTACTGCACGAACTCGCTCATGCATATCATGATCGAGTCATTGCAGAAGGTTTCGCAAATCCGGAAATCAAACGTTTATTCGACAATGCTAAGTCCAAGGGGCTGTACGACAAAGTAGAGCAGCGATTTGGAGACGGAAAGTCAGCCATCGTCCGAGCCTATGCGATGTCTAGTCCGATGGAGTATTTTGCCGAATGCACGGAAGCCTACTTTTCGACCAACGATTTCTACCCCTTTACGCGTCAGCAACTACAACAACATGACCCCGAGATATTCGCTATTCTCGGGAGGCTTTGGCAGGAGACGAGCGACACCCGATCTGAGAAGGTACAGGCTGCGCCGAACGATGCGAGCAATCTTACGCTGGAACGAATTTTTTCTTCCGATGAGTTCCGACTCGAACGAGTACCTGTCGTCAAGTGGTTAGAAGGTAGCTCCTACATCACCCTGCGAACGAGCGATGAGCCGGTTGTTGATGGATCGGATTCCCAAAGCATTGTGCGGGTCGATGCGGTCGGGAACGAGGAGACTCTGGTGCCATCCTCTCGTCTCATTCCCCCGAATTCACGAAAGCCGCTAGCCATCCAGGGTTTCGAATTCTCTAAGGACCTCGATACATTTCTCATCTACACCGACTCGGTCAAAGTGTGGCGTCAAAATACGCGTGGCGACTACTGGATCTACCGACGCTCTACTGGCAAGCTCTCAAAGGTTGCACTCAGCTCAAAGCCTTCCTCGCTCATGTTTGCAAAGCTATCGCCAGACGGAACGCGTGTGGGCTATGTTCACGAGAATAATATTTTCATGGAATCCATCGATGGAGGAAATGCCGTACAGTTAACACACGACGGTTCGAACGAGAGGATCAACGGTACCTTTGATTGGGTTTACGAAGAGGAATTCTCATGTCGTGACGGCTGGCGTTGGAGTCCCGATGGGACGCAGATCGCGTACTGGCAGTTGGATACCTCCGATGTGAAGAAATTCACGTTGGTCGACTATACCTCCGAGAATTATCCTGTGCTTAAATCGTTCGCTTATCCCAAAACGGGAGAGCAGAATGCTGCTTGCCGCATCGGCGTCGTACCCGCCTCGGGTGGAACGACTCGGTGGATGGAGATTGACGGTGATACGCGTCGAGATTTCTACCTTCCGCGCATGGAATGGGCCAATCATTCAAATGAACTATTGATTCAGCGGATCAATCGCCGTCAGAACGCAGTCGATGTCATGATTGCGGATGTGGCATCGGGACAAGTGCGAATCGTATTGACGGAACGGGAATCGACCTGGGTCGATATCCACGACGAGGGGATTTCCTGGACAGACAGCGGGGATGCATTGACCTGGATTAGCGAAAGGGATGGTTGGAGGCAACTTTACGTCGTCTCGCGAGATGGACTGAACACAAGACGAGTCGTTCCCGGCGAGTTTGACATGATTCAGTTTTTGCATTGGGATCCATCAACTGGTCGCACGTTTTTTCTCGCCTCACCTGAAAATGCAACCCAGCAATTCCTCTACATGTCGACGGATGCCAACCCCACCGCCGTGCGGTTGACCCCGAAAGATCAGCCTGGAAATCACGAGTATCTAGTGTCTCCAAACGGTTCTTTTGCCGTCCATACCTACTCGGCTTTTGGTAAACCTCCCAAGTCCGAAATCATTGCATTGCCCGATCACAAAACCGTTCGAGCGCTCGCAACGAACGAGAAACTAAACTCCTCGCTCGATCGACTCAGGAAAGGAGATGCCGAGTTTTTCCAAGTGGATATCGGAAACGGAGTAGCCCTCGATGGTTGGATGATGAAGCCCGTTGGCTTCGATGAGAAGTCTCGATATCCAGTCGTCTTTCATGTTTATGGAGAGCCGGCGAGCCAATCGGTTCGAGATCGATGGGGAGGCAATAACTATCTATGGCACTTGATGCTGACGCAGCAGGGCTATATTGTCGTCTGTATCGACAATCGAGGTACGCCATGCCCTCGAGGAAAATCATGGAGGAAAGCAGCCTACCGAAAAGTCGGAACCCTCGCTTCGGAAGACCAGTCTGCTGCGGCTCGCGAGTTACTTAAACGACCCTATCTCGATCATAAAAGAGTTGCTGTGTGGGGTTGGAGTGGTGGTGGATCGATGACTCTCAATCTACTATTCCGATATCCCGACCTCTTTCATACCGGCATGGCTGTCGCATCGGTACCGGACATGAGACTCTATGACACCATTTACCAGGAGCGATATATGGGACTCCCTCAGGATCATCCAGACGATTATCGCATGGGCTCTCCCATCACGCATGCGGAGGGGCTCAAGGGAAACTTACTGATCATACACGGCAGCGGTGATGATAACTGCCACTCGCAGGGCATGGAGCTACTGACAAACCGACTTGTCGAACTCAACAAGCCCTTTACTCAAATGTCCTATCCCAATCGCAGCCACTCGATCAACGAAGGGAAGACGACTAGTTTGCATCTTTACGGATTGATGACTCGTTTTCTAAACGACAATATTCCTAAGTGACATGAATTCCAGTGAGCGTTTCGATCGGGTTCATCGTCGCGGGACTCCCCGCGATGTCATGCTCGAATCGACTCAGCACTAACTAGAGTGGTGGTAGGTGTCAACAAACCGGGCAGTTCTCGCCACACCGCTAAAAATAGCAGTGGCAGTGCGCGAGGAATAGACAATCCTACCTGGACTTCCAACGTAGAAATTTCGGCCATGGAATTCCATGCGTTTCCGTAGTCGGTAGCTGGAGCGACAATGATCTCGAGGGGTAGCGGATTTCTGTCACCTTCCGAGAGACATTCGCGATTGTGCGCAGGTTGACAGCGTATCGCAATTGCAATGCAAGCAACTAGGCAATCCGAACAGTAAAATAGATGGGGCTTTTACCGCTATACGAGGGTCGATTTCGGGCAGTAGTCTTTCTTGGAAATTGGAACGCTTCATGAACCGAACGGCGTTGGAAAGTTTCATCAGATCATTCCTTGTGACCGGCATGGTCAGCTTGTTTCCTCCTGGCATTCAGGCGCAGGGCGTGTCGTTGCAATTGCAGCGTGCCTCGGTAATGGCAGAGGAACCAATAGCCATACCACGTGTCGAAAACTGGACTCAGTGGAGAGGCCCGACGGCCGATGGCAGGGCCGGCGATAAAGCCAAGCCGCCGACACAGTGGAATCAGAACAAAAATATCGCCTGGACTGCGCAATTACCAGGCGAAGGCTCGGCGACACCCATTGTATATGGCAATCAAGTTTTTGTCCTGTCCGCTATCAAAACAGACCGTAAGAGCGCTATGCCAGTTGTGAATGACGAACGGGCAAAAACGATTCCAGATGAATTCTATTACCAGTTTGTCATTTCAAGTTATGCGCGTGATTCCGGTAAGAAGCTGTGGCAACGAGTAGTCATCGAAGAGGTTCCCCACGAGGGGAAGCACGATACGAATACCTATGCGGCTGGATCGCCGATCACCGATGGAGAGAGACTGTATTTTTCTTTTGGATCCCGAGGGGTATTCTGCTGCTCGCTCGAGGGAGATTTGATTTGGCGAATCGACCTGGGGGATATGCGTACTCGCAGCGGTTGGGGTGAATCGGTGACTCCGGCGTTGACGAACGATTCGGTCGTCATCAATTGGGATCAAGAGGAGGGATCCTTTATCACCGCGATCGACAAGAGGAGTGGGCAGATTCGCTGGAGGACAGATCGCGAAGGCGAGGTGACCTCATGGAATACGCCGTTGGTCACGACCCATGAGAACAAACAGCAAATCATCGTCAATGGAACCGGATCGGTAAAAAGCTACGATGCTTTGGATGGGACCGTATTATGGGAGTGTGGCGGTCAGACGGTGAATGCCATTCCCTCCCCCATTCGATTTCGCGATTCTGTTATTTGCACGAGCGGCTATCGTGGTTCGCTCGCCTGTTTGATACCCCTGAACTCCAAAGGCAACGTTACCGAGAGCAAAGCGATTGAATGGAAGTTGACTCAGGGGACTCCGTATGTTCCGTCACCGATCTTAAGTGGAACTCGATTCCTGTTTACAGCTGGAAACTCAAATGTACTCAGCTGTGTCGACGCGAGCACAGGAAAAGCGTTACTCGAACGAAAGCGGATGGAACGGATTCGTACCATGTACGCTTCGCCAATACTGGCCAACGGGAATTTCTATTTTACCAGCCGAGAAGGATTGACCGTTGTCGTTAAGGACAATGAGAGCTTGGATGTGATCGCTGTGAATGAACTAGAGGATGTCATAGACGCCTCCCCCGTAGCCGTCGATGATCAACTGTTTTTGCGAAGCTGGAGTACGCTTTACTGTATCCAAGATGCTGTCGTTACCGAGCCTGATTCCACCAGTCAAATCAACCGACAGCCTAAGAACGGTCGTCCTTCCTTTGAACAAGTCGACCTCGAGGAAACACGCGAAACATCAGCCAATACGAGCGTTGGAGACTTAGATCGCGATGGCGATTTGGATATCGTGTTCGCGAAGGGTAGGCACTGGCCGCTCCACAATCGAATTCTCCTCAATGACGGTCGGGGCAATTTCAAAGCACGGAACTTAGGGGATCGACCTGACCGTAGCTATGCGGCTGTGGTGGGAGACATCGATAACGATGGTGACTTGGATATTGTCGTCAGTAACGATAATCCAGACGAAAAGGTACTTTATAAGAACAACGGAAAAGGAGATTTTGTATCGGCTGGAACTTGGGGGGATCCCTCGTGGAATACTCGAAACGTGACGGTGTCCGATGTGAATGGAGACCACTGTATCGATCTCATCGTCGCAAATCGTAAAAGTAGCAGCTACGTGATTCTCAACGATGGCAAGGGAGCTTTCCCGAAAGACCGATGGCATGTCATTCCGGTGGAATCCGCGACAACGATTGTGGTTGGAGACTTTGATCGCGATGGACGGATGGATCTTGCGGTTCCGCATCGAGATGGAGGGGCGAGTCGAGTTCTGTTCAACGATGATGAAATGAGCTTCAAGAGAACGACAACCTTTGGGCCTATCGTTGGTTCCGCGCGAGCCTGTGCAGCAGGCGATCTGACTGGCGATGGGGCGATCGACTTGATCGTAGGGGATGATCGACTCGGTACCTTTGTCTGTCTCAATGATGGCAAGGGGAATTTTTCAAAGACGATCGCACTCGGTAATCCAAAGTTGGTAGCCTATGCAATTTCCGTTGCTGATATGAACCACGATAGCCAACTCGATCTGATTGTCGGCTATTCCAGCGGCGGTAGCCGAATCTTTCTGAATGATGGAACAGGTGTACAGTTTCAGGAAATACCGTTCGGAGATGCAAAGGGGGCTGTCTATGGAATGACGGTCGGCGATTTCAATGCTGACGAGAAACCGGATATGGTTCAAGCTCGCAGCGATGCCGCAAACACCATTTTTTTCAACACCAGTTTCTCGGGAAATCAAATGCCACGATCGACCGAAGTCATCCCAACCAAAGATGAGCCATGGTTAAAGTATTCGGGTGGCGATGGTCCAGGCAAGGGAAAGCACATTGTGCTGATCGCAGCCGAGCAAGAATATCGCAGCGAGCAGTCAATGCCGATGTTGGCAAAGATTTTGAGCATGCACCACGGATTCGATTGCACGGTACTCTTTGGAGTGAATGAGAAAGGCGAGGTCGACCCTACGTTGCCGGTTTATCCAGAGAAGGGTAAGGAAGCTGAGTTCAAAGAGCATCACATTCCGGGCCTAGATCAACTCGCATCCGCGCATCTGGTGATTTTCTGCACTCGCCTGCTAACACTTCCCAAATCGGAATTGGAGCAGATCGTAGCATATGTAGATTCCGGTAAACCCGTCATCGCACTGCGCACAGCGAATCATGGCTTTCGCGGGCCGTTGCCCTACAAGATCGATGGTAAACAAGTGAAATGGGGCGAAGATGTCCTCGGCGGGACCTTCCTGAACCATCATGGACGTTGGCATGCGGATTCCACGCGAGGCTCTTTTGATAAGAATCAAACCCAGCACCCCATTCTGACGGGCGTCGCCGATATTTGGGGTGACTCGGATGTCTATCGCACCTACAAGGAAGGAAGTACTTTGCCAAAGGATTGTACCGCACTGGTGTGGGGACAACCGCTCATGGGGCGTCAGCCCGATGACTTGCCAAACGAAAAACTTGAGCCGCTGCCGGTGGCCTGGGTGAAACCATGGAAGACGAGTAGCGGAAAGACTGCGAAAGTCTTTCACTGCACGATGGGGAGTGCGAGCGATTTCAAGAGTGCAGGTCTGCGAAGACTTGTTGTCAACGCAGCCTACTGGTGTATCGGCCTGGAAGGATCGATCTCTGCGACCCGCAGCGTTGATTGTGTTGGTAGCTACCAACCACTGGAGAGCGGATTCAACTACGGAGAACTCGGAGTGAAGCCACGACCTGTTACTTCATACAAATAGACCAACCTCACCCTAGGATGACATGTTGAAAATTAGTGAATCAACCCTGCTTCGAAGCCTTGCATGGATATGGATTTCGATTGGTAGCTCCGTCGTGGCACTAGCGGGCGATCCAGCTCTTCCTGGGTATCATCCGCTATCACAAATTCAATCTGGTCGTGTATGGATGGCTGAACTACGCTGTGCGGCTTGTCATGCCGGTGTCCCGCAGAATCCTGTTTCCGAAAAGACCGCGCCTGATTTAAGGGAAGTCGGGGCACGGATCTCGCCCGATTTTCTTCGCGATTTCCTCGTCTCCCCATCCGTCGTGCATCCTGGATCGACGATGCCGGACCTACTGGCTGCCAAGTCTGATTCCGACAAGCAGGCCATCGCGGAAGCGCTTACCCACTTTTTGATCGCGCAATCGAAACCCTACCATCCCGGTGAGCCCACCGGGCCTATCGATCGACAGCGAGGCAATGAGCTCTTCCACTCGATTGGTTGCGTAGCCTGTCACGGACCCAACGAGATGGCAGCAGTGCCCCCGCAAGAAGCCATTCGTGATGAAGAGGACGAGAAAGATTTGAACCCTACGGAGGCTGCTCGGAAAGCGATGAAACCATCGGCTATCGGCCTGAAACATGTTGCCGCAAAGTACACAATCCAGTCTCTCGGTGAATTTCTGTTTCAGCCGCTGAAGGTTCGAAGTTCTGGTCGCATGCCCGATATGAAACTGACTCCTGCGGAATCGCTGGCTATTGCGGGCTATCTGGTCGGCGAGCAAAACCCTGCCCGTAAGTCCTTTGTTCCGAAGGAAGAACTCGTCGAAGCTGGCAAACAACACTTTCAAGCGTTGAACTGCGCTGCCTGCCATCCACTTCCCGGTTTTGAAGCGTCCGCTCTCGTCGGCTCCTTGAAATCGGCGGATTTGAATGGCGGATGCTTGTCGATGGAGACAGAGAGTCCTAGGAATTCGCCGGTGATCGGACGCAGCCCTCGCTTTCAACTCAATACGAATCACATTTCAGCGATCGCTGCGGCACTTCGAGCGGAGCATGTTGTCGACTCGGACAAGGATCGACTAGCGATGACATTGACGGCCTTTGGTTGTATCCATTGTCATGTTCGCGATGACTACGGCGGAGTACACGACTCTCATAACGCATTCTTTAAGGGTAGCCAGTTGACTCTGGGAGACGACGGTCGCATCCCGCCACCGCTGACATGGATGGGAGCTAAATTGCGATCCTCGTGGATGAAGAAGGTACTCTTCGATGGTGAGAGCGTACGGCACTACATGGCGACTCGCATGCCGCAGTACGGCGCTGACAATCTCTCTCATTTACCTGAGTTGTTCCGTCGTTTGGATACCTTGACAGGCCCCGAGATGCAGCTGCCCACTCCTGAGAATCGCAGCGAAAGCGAGAGGCAACGTGAAAAGCTGATGCGAGCTGCGGGGCGTGAGTTACTCGGTGACAAAGGGGCCAATTGCGTCGCTTGTCACACCTTCAATGGAAAAGCGGCGAGTACCCATCAAGGGATCGAGCTGCTGACCAGTTACGAGCGACTTCAGCCAGCTTACTTTCATAGCTATTTGCAAAAGCCAGGAGCTTTTCGCCCAAGGACCGTGATGCCAACCGCTTGGCCCGATGGAGTCGCGGCATTCAAATCGATTCTCGATGGGGATACGAACCGTCAGATCGAATCGATTTGGTACTACCTCTCGCTGGGGACGTCAGCTGCTGATCCATCGGGCGTTCGAGCCGTTGGTACAAAACTGGAGGTCGGCGATCGGGCAGTCGTACATCGCGGGCGAAGTCGCGTTGCTGGCTTTCGAGGTATCGCCGTCGGTCTACCGGAAAAGCTCAGCTATGCATTCAACGCAGAGACGGGCACGCTGTCGGCAATCTGGGAAGGCGAATTCGCCAATGTGAACTGGAGCGGGCAGGGCTCTGGCGACTTCAATCCTGCCAGCAAACCGATCCAGTTGGCTCAAGACGTTTCGTTTGCGACACTCGCAGACGAGAAGGCTCCATGGCCACTGTTACCTGTGATGAGTAAGGAGGAACCCGTCAATCCTAATCCTCTCTATCCTAAAAATATCGGCTATCAATTTCGTGGTTATTACTTGGATGATTCGTTGGTCCCGACCTTCCAGTATCGTAGTGGGGACTTAGAAATTGAGGATCGTACCGTAGCGGTAGTTAAAGACTCGGTACGAAAGCTCAAGCGGTTATTGGCGTTTAGCTCGGCCGCACAGCAGACGTTATGGTTTCGCGCGCTGGTTGGTGAGGTTCGTCAAGAGAGTGAACAAGTCTTTCAGAGCGATCGCCTGCGCATCACTATTCCTCCCATGAACACCCGTTTGCGATTTTTGCCTGACGAATCAGGGCGATCCGAACTGTTGCTACAGCTGCAAATCCCTCAAGGGAAATCCACGATGGAGATCGAGTATGAATTGCTCAAGAAATAATTCGCGATGCAACGGTTTGGATTTCGTACGAAGTCCCTTCATCGCTAAGAGTCATGTAACGGTCACAATCTTGAGTGGGAGGTATCGTCTCTGTGCCCTGGTCGCATGGATGGTGTGCGTTTCTGCGATCCTGCGTGCCGAGGAGGTCGGTGAGCGATGGGGCACCGAGGAACGTGAGCGGGAGTTCTATCCGATCGTGAGCATCCCCTTGCCCGAGGGTACGGTTCTCGAGTCGGGTGCCTTTGCTGTTCTTCCCGATGGTCGAGTGGCCGTAGGAACTCGACATGGCGAAATCTACCTGATGAGCGGTATCGATGCCCCCAAGCCCACTCCTCGGTTTCACCAATTCGCATCTGGACTCGATGAGATCTTTGGGCTTACGTGGATAGATAATGCGTTTCGCGTGACGCAGAGCTGTGAATTGACCCGCGTCAGCGACTCCGATGGCGATGGTGTCGCAGACCGATTTGAAACGATTTCCGACGCATGGGGTTATGCGAACTATCACGAATATGCATTCGGTTCGAAATTGGATTCGGAAGGAAATCAGTTTGTAGCTTTGGGCCTTTCTGCATCCTACTACTCGAATGCTCTGAACCGAGGCTTCATCATGAAGGTCGCACCGGATGGAAAGACAACAGCCTTTGCCAGCGGTTTGCGGAGTCCTGGCGGTATCGGTTTCGACGAACACGGTTCGCTCTTCTATGTTGAGAGCCAAGGGCCATGGAATTGTTCGTGTAGCTTGAAAGCTGTTTCACCCAACAGTTTCCACGGACATCCTGCGAGCTTTCATTGGTATCCGTACTCGCCTGAGTTGGGTCCCGTGCCTATGACCCCCAATTCTGGAAGTCGTATTGTAGATGAGAGGAACCGGGTCAAGCAGTTGGTTCCCTACGCGGTGATTTTCCCATACATTCGGATGGGGCGGTCGATCACAGCCTTTAATGTAGATCGTACTGGGGGCAAATTCGGACCCTTTGAGAACCAGATGTTCCTAGGTGATTACACGCAATCCATTCTTATGCGATCGACAACGGAGCAAATCAATGGAGTCTGGCAAGGTGCCTGCTATCCGTTCCGCGAGGGCCTTTCAACCGGCATCCTCAATGTCGAGTTCACTCCGGAGGGCAAACTGTTATGCGGTGGTACCAATCGAGGCTGGCCCGTTCGAGGTATCAAGCCTTTCGCACTCGAACGTGTTGAATGGAGTGGCAAGATGCCATTCGAGATCAACCGAATCACGATTGCACCCAACGGCTTCCATATCTCCTTTACGCAGCCAGTCGAGAGCGTCACCGGCAACTCAAAAGCAGCCTATGGTATTGGGGCCTTTACGCATCCCTACCATTCCGGCTACGGTGGGCCGGAAATCGATAAGCGGAAGCCAGAGATACAGTCCATTACTCTCGCAGACGATGGCCTCTCGGCAAGAATTACTCTCGATAAGCTTGAGCGTGGATTCGTCTATGAATTCGATCTCGCTGGAGTTCGTTCTCGCGATGGAGACGAATTATTGCACCGCAACGCATACTACACCGTCAACGAGGTGCCCGTGGAATGACGGGCATCTCGGCAACGCTTTGACCATCGCTCGACAGAGAAGTCAGGATAAATAGAGGTGGTAAGATTCGAAGCGTCGGGGCGAACACGGACCGTCGACCTATCGATCCGGTGTACAAAAAAAGCGTGAGGTTTCCCAAGCCTGCTCTCGACAGTCCTGCGTTTGAGACTGAAATACAAGCTGAAATAGTCATTGGAATAATCTGGAAAAGGGTTGCTCGGAACGGCTGGCATAAACCAGACTGAAACAGCAATTCGTTTTTGTCCTGAAGCTGAATCGAAAAATATGAAAACGGAGAATCCGTACCAGCCATCCGAATTTTTTCATACGTTGGCCAATGCCAATCTTAAGCCATCGAATCGCACCCTTTGGAAGGCCTATATCCTGGCCCCTGCCGTTGCTCCGATTGCTTTTGTGGGCATCGTCTTTCTCGTCGGTTTTCTTTCTCTCAGTTTGGGTGCCAATGTCAATGAGGCGTCCATTCTCGTCCTTCCAGTATTGGCACTTACTGTCGGTGTCGTGGCCTGCTATCTGGTAGCGGGAGTCATTGGAATGCCGATCGCATTTTACCTACGTCGAATCAACTTATTGAATGCGTACTCGATCCATGGTGCGGCGTTCTGTTGGGCCGCATTATTTACATCGGCCTGCGCCTTTTATATGGTCGACGGTAATTGGAGTGAACTGCCGTTAGCGCTTTGTTATGTCGGCTTAGGGGTTATTCCGCCAGTCCTACTTTCTGGGACGGCGTTCTGGTTGCTTCTACGGCTTTTTTCGAGACGGGAATCTCGCGTTGCTATGGGAATGCACGGGTGACGTAAACGTCTCACGCCGAGTCCTGCATCTCGGTTCGTCAATCATTCGCACTGTCTAAAGACATAGGTTTCTTCCGGATCGCGATTGCTTGGAATCGGTTCGGGTCCGTCGATCGATTATTTTGATAGACAACTGCGAAGAACGCGGCTGCCAGGATGGAACCGGTCACTTTCCAACTATTGGAAGACTGAGTGTCAGTCGGCTCCACTTTCGATGAGTCGGATGTGTCAACTCCGGCGATGCTATCAAGGATGGAGTCGCGTATTTTCGCGAATGCAGGATGCTCTGAGTCGTATGAAAAAGGAGATATCGACTGGACGACTCCGAAGAGGGATCTGGATACGTTGTTGGTGTTGAACTCTCTTTCATCGGGTAGCGATGTATGGTTTAGATATTCCGAGAAAAAATCGCTTGGACCAAGCTCCGATGGAGGAACTTCCGAACATGGTTTATCGTTCTGTTCAAACAATATTTTGTTTATGGCAGACTTGCTCCTAGAGCCACGCAAGGCAGACAAATCAAAGTATTCATCGAAAGCTGTGGCGAGGTCAGCGGGAATTCCAGGTTTATCCGAACCCGTCGGTTTTTCCGTCGAGGCTATCGAGAGGGGTAGCTGAAGGTCAGAATAGAAGCTGATCGTGGGCGTGAATAACTTGATCGAGTCACGTGATTTTAAAGCATACGAATTGGTCGGCCCATCCTGAAGTGGAATAGTCGCTGGATCTGTCTTCAGTGGTGAGAGGATCGCCGAAGATGTGACTAGGGAGTCGGGGGCGGAATGGTTCAATAGCGTAAAGGATGCGTTCAGAAAATGGTTTGTCAGCTCGCTGTTGGCATGATTGGATAAGTTCGATTCCTGGATCGGGCCGTTGGTATTATTCAAGGGTGATGCGATGGAGTGCGTTCGTTCCAGCGTGCCTACAGAGGAATGGAGGATGGACGTCTGGTCGGATACTGGATGCGCACTCAACTCGCCCTCGGCTTGCGTTCCCAGATGGTCGCTCGAGTTAAGACGAAGATTAGTGGTTGGAGCACTCAGGATTGCGAATGCTTGATGCGTCGATGTCTGCTCTGTCAATAACTGCATCGACGCAAGATCGCTGGCAAAGACAATACGGCTTTCGAGACATTCGACCCGGAGTAATCGTAAGGCTCGCCCTTTTCTCATACCATTCCTCGCTTTATCTATAGAGAATTCAATAGATTCTCGTAGGAGTTCAATCGTTCGCGATACTGCAGTGCCTCGGGCGCGTTGAGGATGGCCATCCGTTGGAAGCGGATCGATTTCTCAAAAGCTCGTCGAGCGGATTCCCGGTCGCCGAGCGACCAAGTCAACTTTCCAAGTTGGTTCAAGATACCCGCGAGAATCACTTGAGCTTTGTGATCTTCTGGTGAGGACTGGACGATTCGATCTTGAATTTCCGATGCGAATTCCAGGTTCAAGGAGGCCTTCCGATTTTCATGGATAGAGCCAAAAGCCATTCCGAGACGACTGTAGTCGATTGCCAATTGCTGTTGCAACGCTCGATCTTCGGGCCATAGGCTGGCGAGTCGACGAACGACATCCACCGCATGCTCGAGGGCGTCGATGGCTTCCGCCGTTCGCTCCTGCTTCATCCGTGCAGTCCCAATGATTGACAGCGCTCGCGCCTTATCCATGGATAATTTGATATTATTGGCATGCGAGAGCAGTTCTTTCGAGAGAATATGGATGGATCGCTCCGCGCATGAGACAGCTCGCTCTGGCCATTGTGATGCTAGGTTGTTGGCGAGGTTCAATTGAGCAAAGGCCATACGTTGTCCGTCGGGCTCTATCGCTTCTAGTCGTTCAATGGCTTGCTGAAAGTACAGGGGGGATTGCTCCGTGGAACCGATTTCTGTCAGCAGAAGCCCTAAATTGTTCTCGGTGGTTGCCAATTCCAGGTTCACATCGAGGTTGGATTCTGAAAGAAGCTCGTTTTGACGCTTCAACGCTCTCATAAACAGCGCAGCAGCTTCCTCCATCTCTCCAGCCGCTTGCAAGGCTCTCGCCCAATTGTTTTCGCAAACGGAGCGTTTCAGTGAGAGCTGATGATTGCTCGGCTCCTTCCTGATCAATTCAGCCAGGATGGCATCGGACTTTCGAAATGCAGCGATTGCCTTTGAGGGATTTTGGATTTCGAGGAATAGTGAGCCGATTTTTTCATGGGTCGATGCGAAATCCTGCTGCAATGCTGGATCGTCGATCGACAGCGATACAAAGCTTTCATAGTACTGAAGTGTTTCCTCCAAAAGTTTCTTTCGAACCAAGATGGCGGATGGAATGTCAGCTAGTAGCTCGGCGACTTGAGAACCGAGCCGGTCGACCGCATCTCGAGCCAACTGGGAGCTTTGTTTTGCCTGCTCTCGGTTCCGGTCGGACTCATACTTCTGTGCGAGGATGATTGTAGCAACCAGCGTAGATCCAACCGTTAGGAGGATTCCCGAGAGAATGGCGGCAGCGGCGAGTTTCCGATGTTTGTAGCTCCATCGAGAAATCTTGTCCAAAGTAGTCGGTGGTCGAGCCGATGTTCTCTCGCCGCGCAGGACTCGTTGCAAATCCTCTCCGAACAGTTGTGCGGATTCGTAGCGATGCTGTGGTAGTTCCGAGGTGGCCTTGGCAAGGACCGTTCCGAGATCTTTAGGGACACTAAGATTCTTCTTTGGTCGCTGAAGCAGTTTGTTCGTTACACTGGATGTAACATGACTGCTCTCCGATTTGCTGTTGGATGAATCAGCCGCTGAGAGCAATTCCCGTAACGTGACTCCGAGCGAATAGACATCGCTGCGTGCATCCACCAGTGCTGATTTACCTGCTGCTTGTTCCGGACTCATGTACTTGAAGGTTCCTATAATGTCCCCTGTGCGAGTCAGAGAAACCTCGTTAGGAACGCGTGCCAGACCGAAATCCGAAAGCCATAGTTTCCCAGTTCGATCGATCAGTAAGTTGGAGGGTTTAACATCGCGGTGAATGACCCCCGATTCATGCGCGGCGTGTAGTCCATCCGCAGCTTGAATCCCCCAACCCACAATCGTCCGCCAATCGCGATCCGTCTCGTTGCGATGGGAAAGCCTCAGTTGATCGCCGGACTCCTCGGATCGCATCCACTGATCCAGCGACTGTCCATCGATCCACTGCATCGCATAGTAATGGATACCTTCCTCCGTTCCGAAGGCAAAGACAGGAACGATGTTGGGGTGATTCAAACTTGCCGCATATTCGGCTTCGTTCTGAAATCGCCGGATTTGGCTGGCGTTCATCGCACTCACAAACGGGAGTAGTTTGATGGCTACCGTACGTTTGAGAGAACGCTGTGTGGCACGATACACGACTCCCATTCCCCCACGTCCCAATTCCTCGTGAAGATCGAAATCTCCAAGTCGTCGAAACGTGTGCAATTTCCCTTCATGTGACGAGGTTGCCCCGAGATCTGTCGGAGTACTCGCCGTCGAATTCCAGTCGGTAGCCAATGTGTGCAGTGCCAATAAACTACCGACACAACTCGCTAGCGCTTCTGCGAGATCTGGATCGTCCCGGGTTAGTTCGTCCAGCGACGGTGGAAGACCGGACTCGAGCCCTAGAAGGTAATGCTCGAGCAAGCCGCCCAACCGTACCCGTTGGGATTCAGAAAGATTGCAGTTGGCAAGGGAACTGATCTGAGATGAAGCAACGATGGAACTCATGGTTTGGATCAATCGATCGGAAGGCAGGTCTCCCTGAATTTCTCAATGGCTCGGAGCCACAACATTCGAACGTTGGTTGGCTTACGACCCATCCTCGTAGCAACTTCCTCAAACGAAAGTCCCTCCAGATTACGGAAGACAATCACATCCCTATACTCAGGCTTGAGTTTAGACAACTGCTGAAGTAGCTTCAGCGAAGCTTCGCCCCTGCCAAAGATTTCGCTGGGGGTCGAGTCCTTGCCCTTTAAATTTACAATCCATGGATTAGCGTCATTCGAAGCATCCGGGAGGAGTTGCTGAGGCGCTTCGCGCCGTATATCACGCTTGCGAGCCTTCACATGTGTCTCGACCGCGTGTCCGATGCAATGAATCAGAATCTTCCGAAGCCAACCCATGAGTTCACGCTCCGTTTGTCCACGGAAGTCTTCGAAGTCGCGATGAGCCGCCAACATCGCTTCCTGCACCAGATCTGAGGGATCCAAACGCTGCCTAAGACGGCGATCCAAGTGGTTGGCCGCTACAACAAGCATGTAATTTCGATACAAGTTCAGTAACGAACCCAGCAATTCGGAATTGCCTGAACGCACCTGCTCGACGACCTGGGAAATGTCTCTTTCCTCGAAAAAAGAGTTCTCATCTTCTTGGGTAAACACAGGAACGGTTTTCCGAATTCGAACCAGTTGAAATCGTAGGTTCGGAACATTTCTGTGACCCGAACCTAAGTTCAAGGACGAATTGGAAGCGTCGGTGTCACACATCGCGGAAATTTTTAAGACAAGAACGGT
>JBBAXA010000063.1:0-27078 GCA_040396935.1 Pirellula sp. | reverse complement strand
AGGTGCCAGGCACCTATTGATAAGACAGGCACCTATGTGTAAGACATTGAAAACGCATACCGCCGGGGTGACGAAGTCCCCCGTCAGCGAAGTTGAGTGCAAACTAGGGAGCAGAGTCTGGAGCTAATCAAGCTTGAGTTGCATGTTGGTATCATTCTTCTCGATCGTCATTTTGAGAGGAGACTTGCCCGGTGCGTACTTCGCAATGACCGCGAGATAGTCAGGTTCCGTACTGGACTTTTGACCCAGCGCGATCAATGGGTCGTGAGCTGTGATGGTATGGGGGCCTGGAAAAACACCAGGAGTCGCTCCGATCATCATTTCAAAGTTACCATCTTTGTCCGTGGTACCAGTCGACGTCGCAGCCGTCGACTCATCATCCGGTACGAAAGAGATGAAGAGATACTTCACAGGCTTACCGTTGTGTGTGACCTGGCCTTTAATCTTGTACAGCTTTGGGCCGGAGGATCCGCATCCTGCCATGGATACGCAAAGTATGGATAGAACCAAGATTGAACAAACGCGTTGAAACATAATTGATTGAATTTCCGAGTGACTATTTGTGTTTACGAAAAAAGGCCAATCTCTCGATTGGCCCAAAAGCTAACTAGAGGTTGAAAAGCACTACTCTTCGACGTTGACGACTTCGCCACCTTCTCGGGTGTGAAGAGCACGCCACGGTAGGCTGGCGATAGTATCTGTGATGAATCGAACGCTACCATCCGCTTGGGAGGTCACAATACCACCGGTGTGCCAACTTCGAGTACAACGACCCGTGAGGCCGATACCTGCAGCGTCGCTGAACGGACTTCCTGGTCGCGAGACCTGAAAGACAGGATTTTGGTTCGGCGGGAACGGAGTTGCTCCTTGATTGGAAATCGCCAACCCCTGGGATTGGTGGTTTGTCCAAAGGAACGGATTGGTGGGGAATCTCCACTTCGGAATCATCGAAGCTTGTTCGAGGATCAAAAAGGTGTTGGAGGTTCCGTCGGAAATCGCACCCAGCTTGATCCAGCTATTCTTGTGCGCCAAACCGTTACCCTGAGTGGCTCGCTCCGGGCAGCAGGAACTGAGTGCTGTTCCTCCTGGCAAAACAATCGTTCCACCGTTCGGACCTTGACCAGCATTCATAGCGTAGTCCTTGTATCGACTTCGCGTCGATTGCGGAGTACTAGGGCAGGCAAAGGAGGAAGGCATGGCTACGCTGACAGCCTGGTTGACGACTGCCCAAGCGCTGTTATCAGGCCCCTGATCGTAGAACCAAGCATCGCCACGCTCTTCGACCCACGGGCGTCGATTGAAATCGATTTGATTGAACAACGGCTGAGCTTCCATAAACGGAAGAATGGCCGCGGACCAACTCCACATGCCATTGTAGTAAGAACCGTTGGCGGAGGCGTCGGCTCCACCGACTCGCTGGGCATTGGTATTGGCTCCTACGAAAGCCGTTACCCCAGCGGGCAGGCGCTTGTATGCACTTTCGTAGTTCAGCATCGCAAGCGCAATGTTCTTCACATTGTTGCTGCACTGCATTCGACGAGCCGCTTCACGGGCTGCTTGGACTGCCGGCAATAACAATCCGACAAGAACTCCAATAATGGCGATGACAACCAGCAGTTCTACGAGCGTAAAACCGCGTCTAAACTTAGACATAACACTACTCCAGAGATAAGAAAATAAGAAATAAGGGGCGGCCGATGCACCTTACAACGCAATAGCGTGATCGAGTTACATAAGAGGATCGCAAATCGGACACTTGAAGTCAACAAGAAGGTGACCAATCACCTCAAAAAAATTGAATCAAAGGAGCTCAAACCACCACTACAGAATCCGTCTCTGGACAGAGTGGCTTAGAACTTTTTCTTCCGAAGCCTTCGATGGATTTAGATCCCGATCGAATCGAGAGGCATTGCCAACTATCCCGCGTGAGTGGGTAGGAATCACGACACGAACAGTGCGCGTCGGACATTCGTGATAAAAGGGTCTGTACTAAAAGAAACTCTTCTACTGAAAATTATCGGTAGATCGGTTTTCGGTTGGCGGTCGACTCTGCCGCCCAGTGAAAGTCGACGATATCCGGCTGATCCATCTGCCACGTGTAATAGGCGGGTTGCTCGTCGACGATCGCTGGAAAGTCTACGATCCCGTCGTGGGCCGAACGCAGAACGACTCCCAACCTCTCCAACTCGCTGACGTAATCCTCTAGATGGGCCGATTCGGTTTTGAGGTCCTCTTGGATTTCAGCGATTTCTGCATCATAGATTTGAAATCTCGGTTTTCCGTCGTGACGACGAAGCATGCGGCGCAGATTCGACTTTCGCTCGGTGAGCTCTCGGTGGGATAGGGCAATATCCGTCACGATCAAACGAAGGAGCGGCAACATCGCTCTCGCTTGCTCGATCGTGAATATTTTGGCGGTTGTGCCCATCGCTTTAACTTTCTCACTTCCAGATTCTCTGACGATACCGACAACCTGGGAAAAGGAAAAGTTCACTTGGATAGCAATCCGACCTGGACGAAAAACGGGAAAATCCACATCCCACTTACGGGAAGCCGGGCTGCCATTGGTCTTTCCGGAAGGATTCCAGAAAGTCCACAATCCGTTGCGATATTTTTCCTACTTCAATTCTTGCTCGCGAAATCCCGTATTCAATTGTGAACCCTCCCAGAAAACCGGAAAATTCGTTCCGATTGACAGGGTGAATTCATTACAGACTTCCTCGACGACATCGACGCGAATCTGATCTAGTTTTCTTACCGCTCCGGAAACCAGGGATAAATCCGCCAGCTGAGCGATTCGACGCGGGATCCCGTCAGAAAGTTCCTGGACTCTGGTCATCGCTTGTGCATCAAAAAGATTAGGATCACCTCCAGCCCCGGTGATGGCGAATTCGAAATAGTCGGCAACTTGACCGAGATCCCAAGGAGGCAGATCGATCCGTAATTCACTCCACTCAACAATCCATCGGGGTAGGTCAACGAGGGTTTCATCATTGACACAGAGCAGCGCAGTCACCCCCGGGATTCGCGAAATCCGGGCAAAGAGTTCCAGGTTGCTTGCAGTCACATCGTTGGCTTCATCAAAAACGAAAACGGTATGATGCCCGACGGTGCGCCAGCTCATCATCATGTCGCTGATGCGTAGGATGCACTGCTCGACGCTTGTGTGGTCAAGGGGCATTTCCGGGTCGAGTTGGCGTAGAGCGTGCGAAACGATGTCGTAGGGCGTTTGTCCCAAGAGTTGAACAATGCAAGTATGCTCGTTCGTGGTTTTGAAATTCCTTGATTGGCACAGATACTGGACGGCCGTCGACTTGCCGACCCCGGTCGGGCCCACGACGAACCCTAACCTTTTTCGGTGCGTAATAAGAAAGTCGCCGCGAGCGACGGCTTCCTCCACGGTCCCGCCCAGGAAAACATCGTGGAAGGATTGTGGCGGGCGAAACGGGGGATAACGTAATTTCCAATGTTTAAGGTAGCTCATGGTCTTCCCTGCGAATAAATCCCTTTTTGAGGATAGGTTCGGCAATTCCGGTGTTAAGCCATGACGGAAATATCGGCGGCACTACTTTTTTACTCGAAGTTTTGCATTTTCTTTTAAGAATCTGTCACCGCATGGCACGACTCGAAAGTTCTTATTACACTCGCACGCCATGATTGGTCCGATTTTCCAACGCGAAACAGCGACACTTCCACGCCGTCCTCGTCACTTCGTGAGTCGAGTCGTTTTTGCATTGATGGTCTTTGCCATCATCTGCACAACATGGCTTTTACTGGCGGGGATTCAGCCAGTACAGAATCCGGGAGACTTGGCTCGATTCGGTGTGCTCATCTTCCAGTTGATCGCTCCTTTTCAATTGATCGTACTGATGTTTACCGCCGCCCTGGCTGGCACGACGGCCGTCAGCCATGAGAAGGATAAGCAAACGATTATTCTCCTGCTGATGACCTCGCTTTCCAACAGCGAGGTTGTTTTGGGAAAGATCGGCGCCGGTATTCTCGCGACATTCAATGCGTACCTCGCCTCGCTCCCTGTGGTTTTTATGGTCTTGTTGCTCGGAGGAGTCTCGGTAGAACAGGTGATTGCATGTGCCGGGATCACAGCATCGGCGCTCTTCACGAGCGCCACACTCGGGGCGACGATAGCGTTTTGGCGTGAAAAAACATTCCAATCATTGGCGGTCACGGTCTTGGTGCTCGCGTTTTGGATTGGGATCGGAGAGGTGGTTTCATCCGGCATCCTTCCCAACGTTTCGCCTCGACTTGCGATTCTGATCAGTCCGCTGCGGGCGATTCTCGACGTAACACAAGCGATCGCCAGCCCTCCTTTTCTCCCTTCGGCAGGTCGATACGGCAACGCGTTCTTTTCTGGTTTGATCATCCTTTTCTTGGGGGGGACCCTTGCAACCGTAGCAACTCTCATGCTTCGAATATGGAATCCCTCTCGAGAAAAACGTCCGACGATCGCAGAGACTGAGGAAAGTCCCGAGGAGGAGCGGGTTCTACTGGAATCCTCGCCGGGATCGAGTCAGCGTGTCGTCAAAGCTTGGAAGAGTCGTGCGCCACGACGAGTATGGAACAATCCCGTTCTATGGCGTGAGATGCGCACGTGGGCCTATGGACGAAAAGTGGTCTTTGTACGCTTGGCTTATCTTGCTTTTGCTTTGTTTGTCGGTATCGGTTTGCAGCAAACGATCGAGTCGGGTCTCGCGTTCCAAACAACAACGTATCAGGATGCACTCGTTCCTCCGACGGTCTCCTTGCTAGCCCCATTTCTGGTTCTTTCACTCATCATCATCAACGCTCTTGCGGTCAATTCCATCACCAACGAGCGAGATGGTGGGGCTCTAGATTTGTTATTGGTTACGGAGGTAACTCCCCCCTCGTTTCTGCTCGGAAAGATCGCCGGTGTTCTTTACGTAACCAAAGAGATGGTGATTGCACCCATCCTGTTGTGTTTCTTTCTATGGTGGCAGGGAGCGATTAACGCGGAGAACCTCGTTTTCACCGTGATCACCCTGCTGATCATGGACCTATTTGTCGCGATGCTCGGAATTCATTGCGGTATGATCTATTCCCAGAGTCGCGTCGCGATCGGGACCAGTCTGGGTACTGTCTTTTTCCTTTTCTTGGGGATCGCCGTTTGCATGTTGATCATGCTGATGTTTCGAGGCTCGTTCGGCGGTCAATTGGCTCCCTTCCTTTTCATCATTCTGGGTGGTGGAACCGGTTTGTTTCTTGCGATCGGAAGTCGGAATCCTTCGCCCGCGATCTTTCTCAGCGCCTACGCACTTCCATTCCTGACCTTCTTTGCAATCACAAGCTTCATCCTACGCGATCAAGAGCTCACGGTATTCAGCACCATTTCGATCTCCTACGCCTTTGCCACGGCAGCTATGATGATCCCGGCATTGAGCGAGTTCGATTTTGCTTTTGGACGATCCCGTACGGTCGATGAGGAATGAGCTACATCGACAATCTCTTTTGAAAAGACTCCGCGACGGCGAGGAGCTGTCCCGGTTCATGGGCCGCAGAGACTTGGGTGCGAATTCTCGCTTTTCCATGTGGGACCACCGGATAAGAGAATGCGATTACGTAGATACCGTCTTCGAGCATGGACTTTGCGACGTTTCCTGCCCGAGCCGCATCGCCGATCATCACCGGCACAATCGGATGGGTGCCAGGTAGAACATTCAAGCCTCGCGTTTGCATTTCCTCGCGAAAGTATGCGGTGTTCGACTCGAGTCGATCGCGCAGTTCCGTCGAAGATTCGAGTATTTCCAAGGCTCGTAGAGCTCCGGCCACGACGGGAGGCGCGATCGTATTTGAAAACAAATAGGTTCTGGACTTCTGACGGAGCAACTCAACGAGTTCCGCAGAGCCTGACGTGTAACCACCACTAGCGCCACCGAGAGCTTTTCCCAAGGTACCAGTCAGGATATCGATCCGGTCCATGACTCCACACAGCTCATGAGTGCCTCGGCCTTTCGGTCCGACAAAGCCGACCGCATGCGAATCATCCACCATCACCATGGCATCGTAGGTGTCCGCGAGTTCACAGATCGAGGCCAGATTGGCAATCGTCCCATCCATGGAAAAAACACCATCGGTCGCAATCAATCGAAAACGTGCTGAACGGGCTTCCTGCAATTTAGCTTTCAGATCATCCATATCATTGTTTTTGTATCGGAATCGCTGCGCTTTACACAATCGAATACCATCGATGATGCTCGCATGATTGAGCTCATCCGAAATCACGGCATCCTCTGCGGTCAAAATCGTTTCGAAGAGTCCACCATTGGCATCCCAGCACGAGTTGTAAAGGATCGTGTCCTCCATTCCCAGGAAATGACTCAACCGATGCTCCAACGATTTATGGATCGACTGAGTGCCACAGATGAATCGCACTGATGCCATCCCATAGCCCCATCGTTCGAGGGCCTCGTCTGCAGCCTGACGGACGCTAGGATGCTGCGCTAACCCGAGATAGTTATTTGCACACATGTTTAGCAGTCTTCTGCCATCCTCGAGAGTCACCATCGCTCCCTGGGCGGAACCGATCACCCTTTCGGATTTGAATGTTCCAGCGTCCCGCATCGACTGATTCATCGATGCGATTGTTTCGAGAAAAGCTGCTTTCATCTTTCGTTACTCAAAATAATAAGAGATAGGATCGGAGCGTATTCTATCGCTCTTTGCCGGACTCGCCGAGAGTCGCACCGCGATCGAACCCTATCGAAATAGATCAACTCGAGCGAGAACTCAACCTCTTGATTTGCATCGCATTGTAAAGCCGAGCCTCGCGATCTCGAAAATTCGATTTTGGTCGTTGAGGCGTTGCATCCCGTTCCTCTCGGCAACCGATGGAATGAATGTTGTTGCTCGCAGCACTTGGGCACGAACATGGCGTTCCGCATCGATTATGAATTCACGAGTCGATGGCAGGAAAAAACGTACTCTAGGGCGAGCTGACAGGCATCGGATCTTTCGTGGTCGAGGATCGGATCTGTTATCTGCGTCCTTTTAAAGACGCGTACGATCGTACTGAGCACGAGATGACCAAGTCCGATCCGCTACCCGAGCAACGCAAGTCGAGGTCGATCGAGGCGATTCCTTAAGGTGGCTCAATCAAGCGAAATCTGTAAATCCATTAGGATCCATGTTCCTTCTACTGCTTCGGCGCTAACATCCGTTGATTATCCTGCATCATCTTCTGGATCTCTTGCAGGGATGTCTGCCCCAAGGCACAGGCCAGGACACCTTCCTCTTGGAATCCGGAGTGACCGCGTTGCTTGGCGAATTTACGCAACTCGTCCGGGTTGTTTGAGTACTTCAGAATGGCTTGTTTCATCGCATCATCGACCGTGAGCAATTCGAAGATCGCCATTCGACCGAAATAACCGCGACCGTTGCACTTCTTGCAGATCTCGATCTCGATCGGTTTTCCGCTGGCGTCGACTCGTTGCTCCGGTGGAGGCGGGATCGTCGGGTTGTACAGTTTTTGGACCCTACCGGGAGGAATCCCTAATTTTTGTAGCAACTGCGGATTGGGTTGATAGGGTTGCTTGCACTTTTCGCACAGCCGTCGAATTAGTCGCTCGTTGATCACGCCCGTCAGCATTTTGACGATTTTCTGAGCCTGGTTTCGGTGCTTTGCCATCAATTGGATGATCGCATCCACGCAGTCAACTGCAACGATGCGAGTAATCGCATGCTTGCCTTGGACGGTCACTTGATCGAAAACACTCTCGACAATGTCGTCGTCGATCAAGGATGGCATGACGAGCACATCAGGCTGCTTCAACATGAGCTTGGCAAAATGAGCGAGTGGAGGATCGCCAACCCCTGGCTCAAACGTGTATTGCGTGACATTGATGATTTCGGGATCGGCTTCGTTTTTGTTCTCGAGGGAAACAAAGTCGCGTACGAATTTATCTGCGTTCTCCATCCCGACGCGCCAAAGCGTGGGGAGTCCGTGTAGGGGCGGTGCGCTGATAACCACCAATCCATTGTCACCATTGAGCATTCCTTTGAAGGATTCGATTGTCGATTCACGCATCCCTAGATCCGCGAGCGATTTCAACGTCGGCTTCTTGGTGTCTATAGAAAACAGAATCCGTTCGCCGGTTGGAACGCCTGAGCTCGTAAAGCTAACGATCCAATCGATTTCCTTGACATTAGTACCGAATTTGGCATCCTGTTTCGCGCGTCTCTCAGCGGGGTTTAGTCCCAATAATTTTTTGACAGCAACGACGGCGGCATCAGCCGTCGGTCGATCCATCGGTGGGATCGTCTCCCAAACCCCATCGATCCGGTATCGGACCACAGCCCCCTGGGCCGAGCAATCCATCAAGATACGATCGGCTCGACTAGAAATCCCGTTGGCAATCACGATTAGAGCGATGGGATAGCCTGGCAATTGCTTGGCTGCGATGGTCAAGCCTTGAGCTTCATCGCGAGAGACTCCCATTTGTTTGATTTCGATCGTGGGGGCAACAATGCCCTCCGCACCTAGGGCGAGTGGAGCGTCTGGTTTTGCTTGCGGCTTCTTTTTCTTGCCAAAGATCATATTGTGGCTTTTATTCGAGATCGTAGAAAAGGTTGAGGACGAGTGAGGGTTGAGCCTTGGACAGGATTAGATGATCCCCGGCTGGCTAACATTGATTCCCTTGAGGGCCATCTTGAGCGCGTCCGGATTCGGCGCGACTTCAAAGGCCGTTGGGCGATCGATCAAGCCATCGTCGATCAACTGCTTGAGGCTCATGGTAAAGTCCTGCATCCCTTCTTCCGCGCCGATCCGAATCGCATCGGCGAGCTTCTGATCCTTCGCCTCGAGGATCAATTTACGGATCATAGGACTAAACGTCATTACCTCGCAGGTAGGCACTCGGCTAACCCCCTGGCGAATCGATCGCAACAACTTCTGGGCGATAATGCCCTTCATATTGAAAGCCATCGCATTGCGAATCGCCGTATGCAATTCCTCCGGAAATAGGTCCAAGATACGACCGATGGTCGATGGGGCACTGGACGCGTGAATCGTCCCGAAGACCAAGTGGCCGGTCTCCGCTGCGTGAATCGCCGTCATAAACGTCTCCTGATCCCGCATTTCACCAACGAGAATGATGTCCGGATCTTCCCGCACCGCGTGCTTCATCGCGATTTCAAAATCCTTAACATCCGTACCCACCTCGCGTTGATTGATCAAACATTTGTCTTCGGTGTAGACGAATTCAATCGGATCCTCGAGCGTGAGGATGTGTTTGCGATAATTTCGATTAATCCAATTGAGCATCGATGCAATCGTCGTACTTTTTCCTGACCCAGTAACTCCAGCTAGCAGGATCATCCCCTGGTCAAATTTACACAAATCCTCGAGGATGGGGGGGAGGAACAAACCTTCGAAGTTGGGAATGAAGTTGTTGATTCGACGAGCGACGAGCCCTGGTCTTCCGAGTTGCTTGAGCATGTTGACTCGGAATCGCCAGTTTTCTCCATCGACATTGACCGTATACGAAAAGTCAGCTCCACCCTCCTCTTCGAAGATCCGTCGGTTCCGATCATCGAGCATCGGAATGAGCAGTCGAACCATTTCCTCGACTTCGATGGGCGGCCTGTTGAGCGGTTTCAAATCTCCTTTCATGCGGACGATAGGAGGAGTACCCACTTTCAAGTGCAAATCGCTCCCTTCGAGTTTGACGCAGGCCTTAAACAGCTTGTCGACTTCGAGTTCCTCCTTCTTGCGAAGGAGGGATGCCATGAGTTCATCCGATTCAGGATTGGCTGTGTTGGATCGAGCTTCTACAGTTGCCATGGATTCGATTCAGAAAAGAGTGATTAGGATGCCCATTCGTATTCTAGTCTAACAGCACAAAAATCCCCACAAGCAGGATTACAGTCGTACAGGAATTCCGCTTTCCGCCATCAAGCGCTTGGTTTCCGCAATCGAGAATTCACCAAAGTGGAAGATACTCGCAGCCAGTACCGCATCCGCTTTTCCCAATTGGATGGCTTCTACCAAATGTTTCGGATGTCCGGCTCCACCGCTTGCCACCACAGGAATTGATACGGTTTCGCTCACAGCCCTGGTGATTGGGATGTCGTAACCGTCTTTCGTACCGTCCCGGTCCATACTGGTTAAGACGATTTCACCCGCACCGAGCTTTTCCACCTGGCATGCCCATTCCACCGCCTCGAGTCCCGTGGGTGTCCGGCCTCCGTTGATGTGAACCTCCCAGAATTCTTTGCCCTCGCGCTGTACGCGTTTGGGGTCGATATTCACCACGATACACTGCGAACCAAATTTGTCCGCCGCTTGTTGTACAAAACCAGGGTTTTTGCAAGCAGCTGAATTAATGGACACCTTGTCACAGCCTGCCTGGAGCAAGAGGCGAATATCGTCGAGAGTCCTTATTCCCCCCCCTACTGTTAAAGGCATAAACACTTCTTCCGCCGTCCTTCGTACCACATCGAGCATAATGGATCGATTTTCATGACTGGCGGTGATATCGAGGAATACGAGTTCATCCGCACCCTCCAACTCGTATCGTTGCGCAATTTGCACAGGATCGCCCGCGTCTCGTAGATTCAAGAAATTGGTACCTTTCACGACACGCCCCTCATGAACGTCCAGGCAAGGTATTACTCGTTTGGCAAGCATCAAAAGTCACTGGTGGAGAAAGGTTGAGACCATTGCACTCAGAGAACTGAGGCTGATGGCGTTGTCTCACGCGAAGCGCACGACTCTCGCGGGTCTGTCGATCGTAGCTGTCTCGAAGTAGCAACCAACTGCCGGGTTTTCTGCAGGTCGATCGTTTGCATGGAACGAGTCCGGGGAAAAAATTCAAAATGCCAGAGCTCGATCGCAAGTCGATAGACGTCGAGTTGTTCGTGGTCAAAGATGGGTTCGGTCATCTGCGCCCTCTCGAGTGCGAGTACCGTTACACGGAGTACGATTCCGAGTACGACGATATCCTACGTCATGCCGAACTTGCCGATGACAGTTGCTGACGCGTGTGATTGGAATTCACGGATAACTGAAACTGGTCAAATAAGTAACTACTATCGTGGGGACCAGCTGACGCTTCGGGATGGTACTGAACTGAGAACGCGTCGACTCGCCGATGCCGTACACCCGCGATTGTGTTGTCGTTCAAATTCCTATGAGTGATCTCCAGGCACTCTGGAAGCGACTCTTCCTCAACAGCAAATCCATGATTCTGGGAAGTGATTTCTACTTGCCCCGTCAGGCAATTGAGCACGGGCTGGTTGGCGCCGCGGTGCCCAAATTTCAGCTTGAATGTTTTCGCGCCAGCCGCCAACGAGAGCAACTGATGGCCCAAACAAATTCCGAACACGGGCCGTTGCCCGAGAAGTCCGCGGATCGTTTCGATCGCGTAGGTCAGAGGCTCGGGATCCCCCGGACCGTTGCTCAAAAAAATTCCGTCAGGATTGAGGTCTAACACATCGTTGGCAGAGGCTGTGCCGGGCAGAATTGTCACGCGATTACCGCGTTGAGCCAAATGCCGAGGGATGTTCCACTTCATTCCGAAATCGAGGCAAACCACGTGGGGCTGTGTCGAAACGGAGGTAGTCGTTGATGATTCCTCCTCGCCGGTAACCGCCAAAGAATGCAACTTTTGATCCCAGGAATGCCGACCGTCCGGCATGACTTCGCGAACCAGGTCACGACCGACTAGCCCTGGACTGCTTTTCGCCTTCTGGACCAAGGAAGCGGGGTTCGAATCGATGGTCGAGATGATTCCTTTTTGAGCCCCCTTGCTGCGAATGCGACGGACCAATGCACGGGTATCAATCCCTGAGACAGCAACAATCCCATGATGAATCAAGTAATCCGACAGGCTGCCGCTGGCTCGGAAATTACTCGAGATCCGGCTGCTCTCCCGCATCACAAATCCCGCGATTCTTGGGTGGCTCGATTCCAGATCCTCCAGATTGATTCCGACGTTCCCAATCATCGGGTACGTCATGGTGACTATCTGCCCACGATAACTCGGGTCGGTCAGGATCTCCTGATAACCGGTCAGCGAGGTATTGAAGACGACCTCTCCGTCCCGCTCACCATCCGCGCCAACAGAGAATCCTTCATAAACGGTGCCATCTTCCAGGGCTAAAAAACCAGGCTTTTGGGGACGAAACAACGTGTAAATCCCTGATCCATTGAGGAATAGCGACAAAAGATCAAACTATGATGATCATAGCTCGATAGGTCGGAGTTCACTAGGGCTTGACGTGTCGTTGGGGGAAGTCGACCCTTCGCGGAATGTCGGCCAAATCCATCTGCGAGCAACCGTCGGGCAATCTGGGATTATTTGCACTTCTTTCTAGCGATACGTTTCTAGCGATACGGAACGTTTCTCGCGATACGGACGTAACTTTCTGACCAGTCGATCGCGGATTTATAGGATGCGTTGGCCGTTATTCGGCAGCCGTGGGACTTCATGCGTCAGGGGGCGGTGAGTCGAGTTCGGGTGAGGTCGATGTAGGGGAGATATCAGGCGAGCCGCTGTTAAAAACGTATCGGGCAACGCGCGGGGCACCTCCAAAATCATTAGCCAGAGTGCGCGAGCCCCCGGACATCCGGGCGGATTCATTCCAATCCCTCGATCGGAGCGCATTAGCCATCGGGAGGCATCTAGAAAGTCTTGGCGTTTCTTCGAACCTGGGTATGCTGAGTCGCGTACGACCTATGTCTCGGATTAGCAAACGTCGATATTGTTCTCTAGCGATCTGTCCCTTTCCGTCTAGAACGTCGACGGTCAGGGCGGGCGAATGGGGAACAAAGGACCCCGGATTGGCCACCTTTCCAGCAGTTCCACGGAACTGATTTACTTCGATTTCAAGGCACTTTTCATGGTGATGGAACTCTTTACCCCTACGTTTGCCGCATCCGACTTTTGGATGGCGAAGTGGCTAACACCCTTTTGGTTTATCGGGGTTGGAATCGTAATCGGTTTTGCAATTTTGCTTCTGTTTCTCGGCCTTTGTGCCCTGCTGATCGTACCGACCAAAGGGCTCGACAAGCTGCGAAAGGATGGATCGCTGAATTATTTGGCCCTTGGGATTACTGGTGTTATCGGTGCCCTCATCGCCTTATTTCTGGGCTCTGGCCAAATGCGGCAGTCTTTTACGGTTCGCGGTGAGTTCGCGATGGAAGAGTGGATTTTTGTCTCGGTCGCATCTGCTTTCATGGTAGGGGTTTTGGTCTGGGCACTTCTGTACTGCTCAACGACCAGGTTTTTTGGCGAGCTGCGAAGCTTGTTATTTGAGGGAGTGGGTTTTGCCCTCCTGACGACCCTAGCAGTCGTGGCCGTCATCGGTCTAGCTGCCACCCCCTGGGTTGAGAAGCCGCAGGTTGCTTTTGCCAGCATCCCCCAGTTTTTTTCTCCTCCCAATCCGGTTCTCGATTTCGTTTTGAAAGGGAGCGCGACGGAGGCTCCAAAATTAGAGAAGCTCGAGGTCAAGTACGATCCGTCAACGCTCGGCTACGTGAAGATCACCTCGAATCGCAGAATCGTGATCGCCGACGCTTCGGAGGTGGATAAGTTCAAGCTGGCGGCGGTTAACATCGACGCGGATTCTCCGAAAATTTGGGAGCGGGCGATGGGTCCCTCCAAGTGCCCGTTGCCTTTGATCGGCGGAGCTGAGGTGTACGCACAAAACGGAGAAATCGACGACGCCAAGGTCACCATCGAACTTCGATCGTACCCGCCCGTTCCCCAAGCTGTATCGATTTTGATGGTTGCAATTTTTGTCAGCGTGTTTGGATTGCTCTTTTTCCTGATGCAGGGAGCAGCACCTAAGACGGCAGCCATCGCCCTCTCGGCTGCAAAGAGCGAGCTATCCCAGCCGCTCCCCAAGATCTTGATCGCTATCGTCGGTCTCGCGATCCTGCTGTTCGTCTTCCTACCGTTTCACACGTTCGGGGAGGATATTAAGCTGCTGAAGGATTGCGGAATCACCCTGGCGTTGATCGCCACCATTTTTCAGGGAGTTTGGTCCGCCAGTACGTCGGTTAGCGACGAGATCGAGGGTCGTACCGCGTTGACCCTTTTGAGCAAGCCGATCCACCGACGATCTTTCATCGTCGGAAAGATCCTCGGTATTTTCTGGCTGATCATGTTCATGTTCTTGGTCCTCGGTGCATTCGAGCTTTTCGCCGTGGCCTACAAGCCGATCGTAGAAGCCCGCGAGAATTCGCAGGACGCGCCGGTATGGCAACAGTGTCACAATGAAATGTTCCAAACCATTCCAGGTTTGGCTCTCGCATTCATGCAAAGCGTAGTGATCGGTGCGATCTCTGTCGCGATTGGTACTAGGGTTTCGATGATTGCCAATTTCGCGATCTGCTTTTCGATCTATGTTTTGGGCCACTTGACGCCAGTCATTATGGAGTCGGCTGCAGGAGGTCTCCCGCTGGTCGAGTTTTTCTCGCAACTGATATCCGCGGTCGTCCCCAATCTCAATCACTTCTCGATGGAGTCGGCCATCGATGCGGACGTGGGCGTGCCATGGTCGGTGATCGCCAGCGTGTTCATCTACACGACCATTTACGGTATCGGAGCGACCCTCCTCGGATTGCTCCTCTTCGAAGAACGCGACTTGGCCTAGGCCTATGGATCTAGTGTACTGCTTTCCCACTCAAGAACGGCATCGCGAGTGGCTTCAATCGGCAGCACCCGATTGCCGATTGATCGAGGCAACCCAGGAGACCATCCCCGATCGCATCATGGATGCGGACATTTTCGTCGGCCATGCCAAGGTGCCCGTCGACTGGGATCGAGTCGTCCAGCAGGGACGATTGAAATTCATTCAATCGTCAGCCGCCGGACTCGACCATTGCTTATCCCCCTCGGTCATTGCATCCGACATTGTGGTTTGCTCTGCATCGGGATTGTTTGCAAATCAAGTCGCGGAACAAACGCTCGCGCTGCTACTGGGCTTGTTGAGAAGTATCCCCATTTTTTACCGACAGTGGCAGAATCGTGAGTTTATTCGACGACCTACCGACGATTTGCACGGAAAGCGCATCGGCATCGTGGGGATGGGGGGGAATGGACGGCGCTTGGTTGAAATACTCGAGCCATTTCACGTCCGCATGCGTGCGACTGACTATTATCCCGAACACAAACCAAAGGGGTTGGAGGAGCTCTGGGCACACACTCGATTGGTGGAATTGGCTGCCTGGTCAGAGATCCTCATACTGACGCTGCCGCTGAATGCATCCACCCGTGGATGTGTGAACAGGCAGGTGCTCCTCTCCATGCCTAAGGGCTCCTACCTCATCAACGTCGCCCGTGGGGCATGCGTCCATGAACCTGACCTGTGCGACTGTTTGGCGTCCGGACATCTCGCTGGTGCCGGACTCGATGTCACGACCGTGGAGCCGCTACCAGAGAGCAGTCCTCTTTGGGCTTTTGAAAACGTTTTGATCACTCCCCATGTCGGGGCCCAAGCGTCCCTTCGAACGGATGACACTACCAAGCTTCTCTGCGAAAATCTCCGAAGATACTTTAGTCGTGAACCTCTTTTCAACATCGTCGATAAATCGCTCGGCTTCCCCCACCCGAGCGTTCTCTATAAACAGGGACGCGACCAGGATGGATGAATTTTCAATCCTGTCGGCTCTCTACCAGATGGGCCATTCGGTCCAGTAGTATGATCCGTCGCAAGGGAGAGGCGATGGTTGCCCGTAGGCCGATGAAAGAGTTTCCTTACTCCGGAACTCCAGTTAACGACTCCCATGGCTTCCTCAGTCTGGAGCGCTCGGCGGGTGTAGAATTGTTTGATCGAAACCCGTTTCTGTTCGATCTGCATGGCCTTTTGATACAGCGCTTGGATTCGGTTCTGTAGTCGAGGCTCTTTCTATCGGGGCACTGACCAACGGAGAAGTATGCGACGTCGCAGGCGATACTCCTTTCGCGGCTAATCTTCGTTCATGGTTGGACCACCATGACTCTGCATCTTGAATGGTCCACGGTTGGGCGGGCTTGCAGCGTCGGAGCAGCAACGCGAGATCCCGTGCGGTTTGTGGACGTTTGGCTCTCGATTTCTCAAGACAACTAAGGAGTGCATCTTCGAATTCCTGCGTGATTTGGATGTTAACACGTCGGCTGGGCGGAATCGCTGGTTCGGTCACATGCTTTTGCAGGAGATCGATGATCGAATTCGCTTCAAACACCGTCTTGCCAGTGATCAAGTAGTAACCCACGGCTCCGACCGCATACAAATCGCTGCATGCATCGACCAGACTCGGTGATTGAATTGCTTCCGGGGAAAGATAGAGTGGGGTACCGGCCAGTCCTCCTTCCCCGCTCACACCCTTCGCGTTGGAATCAACCTGTTTGACGAGCCCAAAGTCGAGAACCTTGATCACATCTGGCTCGCCACCTCTTCGATTGAGCATGATATTTGCGGGCTTGATATCGCGATGGACGAGTCCCTGAGCATGGGCTTCATAGAGCGAACCGCAAATCTGTAGCAGGATCTGAATCACCCGCGCCTCGGGCTGTGGTCCATATTGATCTACTAGCGATTGGAGATCGATACCATCGAGATATTCCATCGCGTAATAGAACAAACCTTCTGGGGTTCTGCCGTAATCGTAAATAGCGATGGTGTTGGGATGATTCAATTGACTGGTAATCTGTACCTCGTGTTCGAATCGAGCAATTGCCGTCTCGTTCATGCTCTCGATGTTGAGAAGCTTGATAGCGGTGGGGCGTCGCATCATCGCATGGTACCCTTTGTAGACGACCCCCATCGCCCCTTTGCCGAGTTCGTTTTCGAGTTTGTACTGCCCCAGCTCTTGAGCTTCGATCGCTGCTTTCCTGGCCTTTCGTTGCATCCGGCTCAGAATGAGAGTGAAGATGAAAATCGCTAGGGACGCGGCCACCAGAAGCGAAAATAGTCCCCAGAATACTCTCGATAAAATCGTCAGTGGCCGAAAGGCCTCGGCATGATCCATCTCGGCAGCCACACCAACGTTATACTTTTCTAACCAGGTCCATGCTCCCACTTGGGACAGTCCTCGATACCCTTTGTAACCCGTCACATCGCTCTCCGTGTTTCCCGCAGTCGCAGACGCGATCATGCGGGTCATCGGCATATCCGCCCGTCGTTTTGTCGGACGGTATCCCTGTGTCATATCGCCGCCAGGATCGCGCACCAAGAGTTGTAGAATGGATCGCGTGTTCGAGACATCCGGCAAAATCCCCAAGAGGATGAGTTCTCGTTCGAATCGACTGTTGCTTAACATCAATCCATTACGATCGAATGCATAAGTCTCACCGGATTTCCCGATTTGGCCCAAACTGAGGATTCGGCAAAACTCTTTCTCAGGAAAGATACGAAGTGCGAGTGCGCCTGCAATTTGAAGATTCTCGTCGAGCAAAGGCGCTGCTGCGTACATGACCGGAACCCCAGTTCGATAGATACCATCCTCGCCTCGAAAACGAGTCACGCTTTCAATCGGCTTTGAAACCACGGGTTCTCCCTGAAACGCGCGAGAGAGGAAGGATTCGAACTGTTGCACCTCTTTCATACCGATCAATTCATCATTCGAAGCTGCAAGGATCTTTCGGTTGCGGTCGCAGATGAAATACCCCTCGGAATCGTGCGACTCCAGGAATGGCGCTATTTCGCGTTGGAGGGAGGCTTGTACCTGGGGAACATTCAATGGAGTCTCGCTCCCCTTCGAAGGACTCGGCGACGACTCCATTGATGGACTGATCAACTGCAAAGAGAGTTGCCTGATCGCCGAGGTCTTCGCGATCGACTGCACGTGGGCAATTTGGACTGCATACCAGTTCTCCAACATTGCGGTTTCGACATGGAGCAATGTTTCTAAACCGGACTTCACGTTTTCCCGGATGGTGCTCTCGATTGCGCTGCGAACCAAGAAACCGATAATCGATAAGGAAATAAACGCTAGAATCGGCCAGACCCAAAGCTGTCGCTTCAAGAAATCCCCCGTTCTGCTCACCGATTGCCCCATCCCGGATCGGGCAAAGGTCATATGCGCGGTCTGGAATCGAGACTTGGATGCAGAGGCGAAAAGAGAGGAAAAAGGTAGTTTCATTGCGGACCATTAGAAGAGCAAGCGAGCAAACCTCCATTCAAATTGGAGAGCATGGCAAATTCCAGCGGGAATTGCCTATGAAACGTCGGATCCGAGCCGGATTTCGATCGGCGGATGAGCGAAACTATTTCGACGGAATCTCTACCCTGGGTTCCATCCTGGAGGAACAAAAAATCAGATCATCGACAGGCTGCGAGACGGGTCTACTTGGTGGAACCTGAGAATCCGGAGCGTCAGTCGGACCCTCCAACTCGCGCACGCAATAGGTTTTACGTCCGAGCTTCTTGATTCCTAGGGCATTGGGCATCTGTGATCGAGCATCAAGTCCGGATGCCCCCTCAGGCTATCTCAACGTCTCGGCGGTAGTACCTCGTGCACCGATGCGCCGTGTTTCGGATGCAGTACGAGAATCGAAAAACGCTCGACGTTCCCCAAGTCATCCAGGCTCAAACTCGCATAGTCAAATTGTCCGCGAATATCGGTATAGCCATCTTTGTAGAAGGCTATTTTCCCATCCGATGAACGTCGATAGACCTTGATGTACGTTGCCTCGAGTGGCATCGCCCGATCCGAGCCGATGACTTGTAGCCGACCTGCATTGGGGGCGATGTTCACACGCAGGGAGGTGGAATAGATCATCGTCGAACTCGTCAAGCCTGCAGCGGAAACCTCGACGAGAACATTTCGATTCCGCATCTCGTCGGGCAAGACGAAGCGATACGTTTCGATTTCCGAGGATTTTGGAAGTGCGATCCATTCGGAATGGTTGGCCTCAATCAAGCTCAGCCGCGAACTATCCTTGTTGACAAATGGAGCACGGCTGAATTGCAATTCGATATCCATCAAATAGAAATTCACTCGAATGCCTAATAGATCCCGATATCGTACGACGAGTTCCTGGTCGTTTGCTCGCATGTCGAGCAGCGGTTCACTCGCTGCCAACGATGCGTTTTGGCGTTCCCTTTCTCCCCCGAGCAGTCGCTGTTCCGACGCATCGGTCCAGTCGATCGATGGATCGTTTGCGATTCGCTTGCCCGACTCCATGGCACGTCTCTCGGCGATTTGATTTCCTGCTTCTTGAAATAAGGAGTTCCATCTCGGATGAGGATAGTCTCGATAACGATCCGCAATTACCAGCGCGCGATCGAGATCCAATTTGAAAAATGCAAGATACATATCCATATAATCGTATTGCAGTTTGCTCTCGAGCGACTCACGAGCAATACCGGCGAACACATCCAAAGCTTCGTCGATTCGATTTTGCAACAGCAGATAATAAACGAACGATAATCGATCGATGGGCTCCAGGGATGCTTGGTAGCTGGCTTTTTGAAGGAATCGTTCGTACTGGGATATCAATCCATCGTTCAGCAATTGCGATTTGGATCCAATCGGATGGGAGCGCGCCAACACGAGCGGTCTGAAGTCCAGGTGTTCATACGCACGCCTCGAATCCGCATCGATGGTAAGAATCTCGGAGCGAATACCGGGTGCTACCGATTCCACAATTTCCGATTTGTTTCCGAGGTATTCACGCATCCGAACCGTATCGCGGTGATAGAGTGAATAAGCCCAGAGCGTTTCATGGTAGATCCCCGATTTCTGGAGCAGATCGAGGGTCTTTTGAAACAGTTCTTTATCCTTCATTCGCCAAGCAATCGCGTCCAACGACAGCTTGAAAAGATTCTGTTTCGAGAGAAATTCCAGTAGCTGCTGATCTGTCCCCCAAGTCGAAACAAATTGCCAGGATGACTCATCGATCGCAGCAGGCTTTGCATGAACCGTCAGCGACATCTCTGGTGCCCTGGTTACATGCGTACCCGATTGGGAAAGCTGCGAACCGACCATCGAAAAGGTACCGGATTCAGGGAAGTAGAAAAGAGCTGCGATCTCCTGGGATGCGAAAGGTTTGAGATCGACGATGTGCGCCATGGTCGGCTTTGCATTCGCAATCGACAATGCCCCTTGTGGTATTTGCTGAACCAATTGACCCATCCAGGGTGTCGCATTCGGGTTGGTAAGCACTGTCCTCAATCGATAGACCGTGCCGCGGATGAGCTGATCGCGCTGGATCGGTCTCGCCGACTCCGCCGGTTCGCTTGCGGAATAGATCTGCTGGTTGAGTAGCACTGTCGATGGCTCGCCACCCACTTTCGTTTCGGAAATCCCTCGAACAAATGCGATCACCGACGATTTGGGCATTAAAGCATACTGCCCTTCCTTCACTTCAGCTGAGACGCTATCAGCCGACATCGGCAGCTCAAGAGCTGCGATGGCCATCCATCCGGCCGTGCTGTTTTCAGCCGCTTGCTGGATATGGGACGACAGGAATTTTCCTTTTCGGTCGTCATGATAGAGCAGATCCATCCAAAAAGCGTTCGGGCGAATACGATTTGGCGACTGTTGTTCCAGTGGGATTCGATAGTAATGCGTTTCGGCCCATTTCCTAGTCTGCTCGATCTCCTCGTACAGGCGAGTTCGGTCTTTCTTGCCAGCCACGGACTCTCGCCCTAAAGACCGACGCATGCTCTGCTGCTTCTCACCAGCGCCAAAACCGTATCCGGCTGACGATGGAGGGCTGGAAGGGCTCGCCGGTTCCGCAAGGTTTGCCATGGCTCCCAGCCCAGCTTGGTCACGGACCGATCCGAGCTTCCGTTCCGACGATTCCATGCTCTGCAGATAGCCATCCGTACCTTTCTCGAATCGGCCAACTCGCCCTACCTGCAAACCCATTTCCAGACCCGCTTGTAGATCTCGCAATGGAGTAGGGTTCGCCAACAGCCAGTCTCGTATCGCGCGCTTCTCTGGTTCGTACTGTGCCGCAAGACGTTTGGCGAGCAGGACTCGTTCCAAAGTATTGAGCTGCGCATAGCGCCATGGTTGCGTGTAGGAATCGAGATCTCTCTCGAGCAAGTAATCATCCAGAAATTGCTTCGAGGACTTATGGATCAGGTAGGGCCGGACGACTTCGATAAAAAAACGAGGGTCGTGGCGATAAAGGAAGAAATTCATCTCATGGCAATTCAATGCGCCGAAGTACTTCTTCTTTTCATCTGACGTGAGCTGATCCCAGCGAGTGAGGAATTCGAATTTGGTGAAATTCTCGTCCGCTCCCAGTAGTCCCAGGAATAGTTCATAGACCTCTCGGAGTGTTGAAAACACCTTGAATCGAGTGGACTGCACCTCTCCTAGCACGACTTCTCGGCTGGCTGGTAGGACGAGAGTCTTTTGATCCTCAAAGAAATGTTTGGTTGGATCCAGGGGTGTCCTGAGTCGTCGATCGATTATTGAAAACGAGCTGCGAGGCCCCAGCAATTTTGTACTCAAGGTTGAATCTCTATCGACAACAACTACGGTCAAATGGGGATGTTCACGGAAGGAAGTGGCATCGACAACTACCCAGCCTTCGCTGTTGGGTTGTAAATTGGAAGCGAGAATCGCTCCCCGAGAAAGAAACTCATACTCAGGCACACCAGCGGGTTTCATCTCCCGATTCAGCGATTCGTCAGCTCGAGCTGGAGCGGGTGCCGCTGAGCCCGGAGCGAGTTTGGGAAGAGCGTCTCCAGCTTCCGCCTCGCTTCGGAAGTTTTGAGTTGTCGCGAGTTCCCACGGTTGCAATAGGACACTGGGTGTCGAGAGCATGTTCCCCGGATAAATCTTTGCGGAGCGTCGGTGGAGAACGTATTGATACTCTTCATCGAGTTTCATTGAATTGATGTAGAGGCTGGGAATCGAATTCAAATCGGTTGAATGGAGTGGCGATGCTCGACGATGGTACGCCTCGCCGATGTTCGAGATAGGAACAAAGGTGGTCGCAAAAAGATGCACGCGAGTACTCGGCGTCGAGTTGGCGATTCGTACTGCGACCTTATCCTGTTTCCATTCACTGGAAAGGATTGTCAAAGCATTTGGATTGGTAAACTCTCCAACCCAAGAGGATGACTTCAACTGGCTCCCTTCCACCACTCCGTCGATCACTTTGATCGCAATCGAGCGATTCAGGGCATGATCCGTGAGGCGATAAAGCCCGGGTTCGAGGCCTGGAATACTCAGAAATCCAAGGTTGGTCGTTACCATCCCGCTCAAATCGTGAACGATACACCCGCCTCGTAACTCGTAGAGTCCGATTCGGTTTCCCGGATAGAACGCTGGAGGCATTGGCAATGTTATGGACGTACGCGCCTTTAAATGCATCGTATTCGGAGTATTCGCCGAGGGCGGGGGTATTTGGAAAACACGTGCGGGAGCATCGACCGCCTCTGCTTTGATCCACTGCAATTCGGGAACCGTTCCCAAGTGAACACTCCCTGCATCATCCGTCGCCATTCGAGTCGATATCGTGTTGACCAACCCATTGAGCTTGATCTCGATACGCAATGGCTGGCGTGTGATCGGTTCACCATTGCGACCCAATAAGCTGAGATGCAGACCATCTGCATCCTCTTGTAGAAAAAGATCTCGCGAGAAGACGGATGGGACCGTCTGATTGACAGACAGACTTTGGGAGGATGTTAATTCAATACGTACCTGATTGGATAGTTTTCGAATCTCAGCCTTGAGTTCGAACACGACCTCTGCGAGTCGTGGTGGTATGGCTATCTCTTGGATGGTGTCCTCGTCGTAAGAGAGAGACGAGAGCGGGAACTCCGTGAGGTTCTCGATTCCATCGAGATCCTTGGCTTTGACTCGCAATCGAATTCGTTCTAGCTCGGAGATACTGGCGAGCCGCCCATTGCAAAAGAGGGTTGGACGTATGAGTACTTTTGCTTTTGATCCCGAGATGAACTGCTGAGGATCACAAAGAAAACGAGCCTCCAGCTGAAACTCCTCCGAGTGGTGAACGAAGCTCTCTTTCGACGCGAGTTTCCTGTGCAATAGAATGACGCTAGCCGTCTTTGTCTCGTTCGCAAACGGCAATACGATGCTGCCATCCTGTTCAGCGGAATACTCTCGGTCACCAAACCAAACCGTCGCATCGGGTAGATGATTTCCTTGGTTGTCGACGATCCGAATCACATTTCCGGTGTCGCTGAGCGAATGCAAGCCTTGGATCGATCCTTTTTGAATCAAAGCGCGGCTACGGACGCCGGACGCTAAGAGATCGACAATCCAAACACCGGGCCCCTCCAATTCAGGAAGCGGGATCTGCTCGATGTGCCGACGATCGGAAGGGAAGGCGTACTCGATGCGTCGCTCACCATTAGGAATCAGCCCATCGACATCCAACCCCGTATGAATCGTCTCATCGGAGCGGAGTAGATTCCGAGGGTTTAGTTGGTAAATTTTGATCACTAGTTCGGGAGTGTTCTTGAGGATCAGTTGCAGGGAAACCCGATCCTTTTCCGAATAGGTTTCTTGATTCGTCGGCGCAAACGCGAGTTCGACTCGTTCCGATAGTTCCTTTTGCTTCTCTGGGGTGAGAGTCGCGTAGTGTTGCTTCGGGTCACCGACGCCGTAGAGGATTTTTGCAGTCGAGAAAAGTTCCTTGAGATACTCTCGGTCGAGCCAGTTGGCGAACTCGTTATACGATGGGTCACTTAAAAAAAAGTGGATGAGATACCGCTCAATCAATTTGGAATCATCGCGGATCGGTTCGAGCAGGACGAGATTTTGGAAACCTGCATCGAGTCGGATAGGGTTCCTCGATTGACTTTGTTCGCGGAATGCAGGATTGCAAATCCAACGCGTGTTCGGCAGACCTAGGAATCTGAGGAACCTATCTCGATCCATGATTCCACGCTGTTCATCCAGTAGCAGACGCTGGTAGAGAATATTCGCTTTGAGACTATTCTGTGAATCGGGTAACGAACTGACAAAGCTCTCCAGTTCTTCTAAATGCTGCAAGCGGACATTCCGATCGGAGAAGCGTTCGCCTTCGCGAGGTCGAATCTTTTGGAGACGAACCTCGACGAACTTATCGGACTGCAATAAAGAAGGGAACTGCTTGGCCAGACTCGAGAGTTGCTCGACGGTCAGCTCCTGATAAATCGGACACCATCCGAAACCACGGGAATCCGGAAGTCTTAATTCGCGTTCGATCGCTTCCAGGAGTCCTTGGGTATCCGGATGTCGCACGCGTGCTAGCCAGTCCCAAAGATCATCTTTGCTTTGCACCATGGGATACGCATCACCCAGCGCAGAGTCCTCGATCGAGGACAATCGTCGAGGTATCTGGAGACTAGAACGAACCAATGCTTCCCAGTCGACAACCGAGGGTGAGAGGGTCGATGCGAGACGTGCTGCTTCATCCCGTTGCGGAGTAGGATGATCGATTTGAATCCCGAAATGTTTCAGTAGATAGTCACGCGAACCCTCCGGGTTCGTGGTGTATTCAAAAATCGATTGCCTCGTCCACATGCGATCGAGCGACTGCGATTGCCCGAGTTTTGACTGCCAATCTTCGATGAATTTCCTTGACTCTGCGATCCGACCGGTATTTTGATAATGTAGAGAATGATAGAGGAAATAACCCTCCGTTCCTGGTATCAACTCTCGGAGCAAGGTTTCTCGATCCGAGGAGATGGCGAATCGTTCCCGGAACTTCTGGTCCTGGCCTGATGCCGATTCATCCCAACCGTTCCCTAGAAAAACGAGACACGCTAAAAGTCGAATCGAGAAAAAGGTTCGAACCATGGTTTTTCCTTTGAGAAAATGGGCCCCTGTCATGGACGACCTCTGGCGGTAACCGGTTCCCAAAAACAAGAACAAACCGAGGTTGAATCATGCATCCGTACCCTTAGCAATTTGCTAGGTCGTTCGGGGCTAGGGATAAGCTACAGAGCATGCGAGGTGTCGATCCACCTTCTATTGGAATCGGATCAATGGACGGGTGACCCTTTTGGAACCAAGGGGCCGTTTCAGCAGATTTCCAGAAACTAGGAACCCTGCGAGGACTTTTCTGGATTTTACGGATCCATGCATGGAAGGTTGCGTTTCCGGCGTTTGCGGATCAGTACGGGGTTGCGGAAAAGCAGCGATGGACTGAAAATGCCGACTCCAATATGGAAACAGCCACACCCGGCAAGGGCAAATATGGAACAAACAATGCCGCTCGGTTTCGAAGATCTCAAACTCGGTGACCGTTGGATTAGCCACGAGCGAATGATTCTGGAAGAAGACATTCAGCAATTTGCAGATCTTACTGGGGACCAGGACCCCCTCCATACAGATCCTGTTTTTGCTGCAAACGGCCCTTTTGGAAAACCTGTCGCCCATGGATTATTAGGCGTTTCCTTTCTGGCTGGCTTGAGCTCCCAAGCCCCCTCGGTCCAAACGAGCGCCTTTGTCGCTATCCGAACTTGGTCCTTCACCAAACCGGTTTATGCGGGGGACCAAGTTCATGTCGTTACGGAAGTCCTCGATCTGCGTCCGCATGGTCGACGCCATGGTGAAGTTCACTGGTATCGACAACTCGTCAATCAGCATGGGCATATCGTGCAGGAAGGAATTCTCGTCACTTTGGTATCGCGTCGTGTACCGCTCGCTCTTCAGCGAAACCGAATCGGCGAGATGAACCGATCCGAACAACCCTCCGAAATCGTATCGCCCGAGTCGATTACGATCTGATCTCTTCCATGCTCGAGTGGTTATTTGGTAGCCGAAGAAAACTGCTGGAACAACCTACAACTGTCGAGGAGCAGATCCTTCTAGATCAATCGCTCTGGCAGGCTCACTACCTTTCAAAAGAGGATCGACAAAAGCTCATTCGCTGGTGCCGAGTTTTCTGCGCGGAGAAAAACTGGGAGGGTTGCAATGGTCAGAAAATCGACGATTCGATCCGCTGGTCTATTGCAGCTCCGGCTGCTCTGATGGTTCTCGCCTACCCGGGATGGTACTTTGATAAAACCAAAACCATTCTGGTCTATCCCACCCCTTACATTGCGCGGGTTGAGACCAGACTCGACGGATTGTCGGGAAACATCCCTGCCATCATGGGTGAATTTCCGAGAGCTGGTGAAACAATCTATCGGGGGCCGGTCATCGTCAATTGCCAGGACATCGATGCCGCTAAAAGGTCCTCCAACGAAGGGTACCATTTGGCGATCCATGAATTCGCTCACCAACTAGATCTTATCAACAGCCCTTTTGCCGATGGACTACCTCCACTTCCTGCGGACATCGACGAACTCGATTGGAAGAACTCCATGCATCGGGAGTTTCAAGCCGCGAGGCAGGAAGTCGCGGACGGGCATCGAATAGGGATGGATCATTACGGTCTTACCAAAGAGAGTGAATTCTTTGCTGTAGCTAGCGAATCGTACTTTCAATGTCCGTCCGAACTTTTTAAGACCCATCCGAGGGTATTCGAATTGCTTCTTCAGTTCTACCGTACTGACTTGAGAACATGGCTTCCGGCCTGGAATTAAGACTGTTCCATTTCTAGCCGAAAGCTTGAGTCGGCTTCGATGGGATTTCTGTTCGAGTTTTGGGGTCACATTCTTTTTGTTGGGGCTGGGGGAGAAATGCGATCGACTCAACCCAGGATATCCGAAACTTTATGTGTTCAGGGATTGCCTCTTCGAGCTTCAGATCCATAATTGGACTTAGGTGCGATCGAAAGATCGCAATAACTAAACGGGGGCGATTTGGAATCGACCGGATAAATTGAGGATAGAGGTGGCATGCCGTGGTTGATCGAGAGGCCACGTGAAAACTCGATTACAAAATTAACTGCTGAGGAAAACCTCGCACTGGCTGCCTAATTACGGCAACCCAGGTACCTGAGGCCCGTCGGAGGCGTTGGAGTACCTGTCGCAATTCCGAATCGCATTGTCTCGTGTCTCGCACAGGCAGTGTTAAAAAAGCTCGAGGCTGGTCTGCTGCACCGATGCCAACAACGAACGTAGCGGGCAAGAAACCTAACTGTGGGCTAAGCATGTAGAGGCCCTATCTGAAGTATCGCGGGACGCGGGTTCAATCCCCGCCGCCTCCATTGGCCAAAGGCCAATAGAGAGTAGACAAGAGAAAGTGGAGAGTAG
>JBBAXA010000062.1:22711-27191 GCA_040396935.1 Pirellula sp. | reverse complement strand
TACGGCACATGGAATGTGCCTGCTACCATTTTTGACAACGCCTTTCTTTGCGCCCACGGTTGCCGAAGATAATTCATTGGCCGTCCTCCAAAGTAGTCGGCACATTCCATGTGCCGTCACCAATCACCCCTGCAAGCAAAACAGATCGAGTGGTATCGCTGTATCTGCTAGAACGGTTTATACGGTGAATTTCCGCGGGAATATTTTCGACTGAACATAGTTCAGCACATGGTTCTACGGCACATGGAATGTGCCTACTACGATTTCCGACTATGACTCTGCTAGCGACCATGCCATCCGTTCGCCACCCGCCTCCAGATCTCTCGATCGTTCGGCGTTCATGGTTGCGATGCTGCGAAGACTCGACGCTTACCGGCAGAATGGCAACAAAATGCGACCAACTCAATTCTTGTGACTGTGTCGCAAGAATCTGCTCATCGGGAAAAAACTCTGCGAATCGGACCATCCGAGTCAATGCGGCGTAGCTGAATCCATTTCCATACTCACTGACTAGTTCTCGCGATGAGGATTCAAGAACTTTGCGGCCATATTCGCCTCTGCCTTCGGTCAAATTTTCGGTCAGCAACCGTTTGCCAACCCTCCAGTAGGTCATTGTGAGCTGGTAGTTGTTCGACTGGGCGATCCGCTGACGCGAATCACCGATCAATTCCTTGAGGTCAGTGAGTACCTGGGCTGCAGACGCGGTGAGTGATTGGTCATTCGGATCTGTATCACTCATGTCGACAGCCCTCCGATCATCTTCACGATGCGGTCGGTGACGACCTTGAGCTCAGCATCGATCTCCGACAGCTCGCGTGGGGGCTTGAAGACGTAGAAGTGCCGATTGAATGGGATCTCGTAGCCGACCTTGGTCTTTTCGTGGTCGATCCACGCATCCGGCGCATGGGGCAGCACCTCGCGCTGGAAGTATTCCTCGACGTCGTGGTTGAGTGGCACGTTCTCGGTGTCGCGTAGGCTGGCATCGGGCTTGGGTTTCCCTTTGTTCTTGCCTTTGGTCTCCTTGACGATGTTCCCCTTGTCGTCGCGTTCGGGACGTTCGACGGTGATCGTGCGGTAGCCAAAGTCTTCGTTTGAGAAGATGCGGCTGATGGGGACAAGGTAGGAGGCATCACTCCGTGTGCCGGCCGCCGACTGGTTCGCTTGGGGGACGGCACACGGAGTGTGCCTACTACTGTTCTCAGCGGAACACGGAGTGTGCCTACTACTGTTCTCAGCGGAACACGGAGTGTGCCTACTACTGTTCTCAGCGGAACACGGAGTGTGCCTACTACTTTCACGGCATTCGCCGAAGATGCGGGTGATCTCGTTGATGTGCTCGTCGCTGAGTTCCTTGCGTTTGCTGCCGAGGCTCTTGCGCATCTTTTGCCAGAAACTGCTGGCGTCGATCAGTTGCACGATCCCTTTTCGGTTGTCGGGTTTGCGGTTGCTGACGATCCACACATAGGTGCTGATGCCCGTGTTGTAGAACATGTCGGTAGGGAGCCCGATGATGGCTTCCACGAGGTCGTTCTCGAGCACATAACGACGGATCTCGCTTTCACCTGAACCGGCACCACCTGTGAACAGGGGGGAACCGTTGAGGACGATCCCGAACCGACTGCCCCCATCCTTGGCCGGTCGCATCTTCGACAGCAAGTGCAGCAGGAACAAGAGCGAGCCATCGCTGACGCGGGGTAGCCCCGGTCCGAAGCGACCATTGAAGCCTTTCTCTTCGGCCTCTTTGCGGACATCCTTTTCGATCTTCTTCCACTCGACGCCAAAGGGGGGATTGCTGAGCATGTAGTCGAACTGTTTTCCGGGCAGTCCGTCGTTGGATAGCGTATTGCCAAAGATGATGTTGGCGATATCCTGGCCCTTGATCAGCATGTCGGCTTTGCAGATCGCATAGGACTCCGGATTGAGTTCCTGACCGAACATGACGAGCCGTGCATCCGGGTTGAGTTCCGCAAGATGTTCGCCGCTGACCGACAGCATCCCTCCGGTCCCTGCGGTCGGATCGTAGATGGAGCGCACAACGCCGGGCTTGGTGAGTGCTTCGTCGTCCTCAATGAAGATGAGGTTCACCATCAGCTTGATGACTTCGCGCGGTGTAAAATGTTCCCCGGCGGTCTCGTTCGAGATTTCCGCAAACTTGCGGATCAGTTCCTCGAAGACCAGTCCCATCTGGGCGTTGGTCACGGCCTCGGGATGGAGGTCGATGTTCACGAACTTTTCCGTGACCAGATAGAGCAGCCCGGCCTTGGTCAGCCGGTCGATTTGCGTATGAAACTCGAATCGTTCAAAGATGTCCCGCACGGCGGGCGAGAACGATTGGATATAGGCCAATAGGTTTTCGCCGATGTGGTCTTGGTCCCCCATGAGTTTTTTCATGTCGAGGGGGGAGGTGTTGTAGAAGAGCTGGCCCGATTTCTTGAGCAGGAAGGGTTCGGGGTTCAGCCCCGCTGCGACCCGTTTCTCGAGTTCGGCCAGGACCGCCGGTTTGGTAGCCTCTAGCACGCAGTCCAAACGCCTCAGGACCGTGAAGGGTAAGATGACCTTGCCGTATTCCGACTGTTTGTAGTCCCCTCGTAGCAAATCTGCGACGGCCCAGATGAAGGAGGAGAGATTCTGCTGGTTCATAGGGGGCGACAATGGGTCGGGTGAAGGAGCGATGGCCCTAACGGACAGGCCGCCGAGTTTACCAAATCGATGCTGAGTCGGGGCGACCTCGGGCATGAGATTGAGGGTCCCACCGGTACGCACACCTAGTAAGCTGTCACACGGGTATTATGTCGGCGTCGTGTCGCGTATCATGCACAAGTTGCCAGGAGAGTAGCTAACTAGCGCTGACCTTTGCAATTGGTGATTCCTTTCCGATCGCAGAGGCTGGCAGCGATTCCATCGCCGACATGGAGTGTCTGAAATACCGCGTAAATCCAACCCGTCGACCCACAAAAAAACGGTCACACTTCAGTTTGCTGACGCGGGAGTTCGCTGAATGTGTGACTGAACAAGACTTTTGAGATGTCATCGAAAAACTACTAGAGCTGGCATGGTGGGGGATTTGCAAGCGATCAAGGTGTTCCTAGAAAGAACGATGAATAAATCGACAGATAAAATCGATGCGTGCGTGGAGCCGCGGGAAGAGATTTTCCTTTTGCTACCACACAATGGTCGTGGCACCATCGAGCGCGGTAGACAAGTTCAGTACTACGATTCGGACACCAGAGATTGCCCACAGGAACTATTTACTCGTTACCGACAATGACGTTCAACGAGCGATTCGAGGCAACGCACAATGCAACGCACAATGCAACGCAGTTGGTGCGCATACCCCCTCAAAAAGCAACGTAAAATGCAACGCAGCAAGCAACCGCAACAAGCCGCAACAACAAGAAGGATACCCAATAAAAACATTGGGATTTCGTCATTATTCGCGGGAAGAAATGAGTCAATTCAGTGGTCGCTCGGGGAGTCGAACCCCGACGCCTTTCGGCACAAGATCCTAAGTCTTGCGTGTCTGCCAATTTCACCAAGCGACCGAATGGAGTAGAGTAAGGATGGTATCAGATCGACCGTACGCTGCAACCCAGAACCGGGGAGCCCGCCAGTCGATTCAATCCAGGGCTTTCCCCCCCGGATTTCATCCTATCCTCGTCATCCTTTTTCGAATTGATTCCGACACTGTGAAAATGTTGCTGGCTATCATTCAGCCAAACAAACTACAAGCCGTCCGCGAAGCGTTGCACCAAATCGGAGTCCATCGATTGACCGTCGTAGATGCCCAAGGTTACGGTCGCCAGAAAGGTCATGCAGCCCTTTACAGCGGCGTCGAGTACCAAATCCATCTGCTCCGAAAGGTAGGGCTTGAAATTATGGTCAATGATGATTTCATGGAGAAGACCATAGAGACCATCTGCCGAATCGCACGAACGGGAACGCAGGGGAGCATCGGCGATGGAAAGATTTTCGTGCTTCCCGCCATTGAAGCCATCACAATCGATGACAACACGCGAGGCCCTAGTGCCGTTTGAACGCCTAACCATCCAACCGTATCGAGTATTTTCCAACAATCTGTCAGGTGAAGGTAACAGCCAATGAAGTTCACTTATTTCCCAAAGGGTTTGATTCCATTTCTTTTAGTTGCCTCCATGCCCACGCTCGCGGATGCGAGGGAATGGACCGACACGACGGGCCTCGTGAAAATTCAAGGCACGATGTTAGCCGCCGATGACAAGGAAGTAGTCATCAAACTGGACAAGAGAACCAGAGACCACGAACTATTGGCGGTTCCTATTGAACAGCTCTGCAAGGCGGATCAGGATTTCATCCTGTCGGGCGAGAGTGCGGCAGGTCTTCAAGCGGATGGCAGTCAGCATGTCTGGGAACTTAAGAATGGGACCAAAGTCTTTGGCAAAATCGTAAGATTTGTTCGCAAGGATGTCGCGTTGCAAAGGCGAAGAGGAAAACTCTACGTCAA
>JBBAXA010000062.1:0-22611 GCA_040396935.1 Pirellula sp. | reverse complement strand
GCAAAGAAGGACGAGGAACAGGCATACGAGCAGCAGCGTCAACATGATCTCTATCTGCAATCCCAGGCGGCAGCGATGCAACAACACCAGCAAGAAATGCTTCAGGTGGCAAGGCTGCAATTGTTGATGAATTCCGTCTCCGCCGGGGTGACCGATCTTTGGGAGGTCTACCTCTATCCGCCAATCGGTTCCAATGCGTTTCCGATTTCGGTCGTTGTTCCAGGGAGGAGCAGCGATCAGGCCTCTTTCGTTGCCATGCAAAACAATCCTGGCTATCGAGTGGGTCCTATCCGCAGAGTATCCGGTTTCTAATCGAACTACGATCGCCGCGATCGATGCAACATCCATTCAGAGAATTGACGCCCTCTGACGGACTCAGCGGCTCTCGCGACGGGGGGGTGCCAACTGCCGAAATTGACGCCAATCGATCAGTTGAACCCCGCGTTCCTTGATGAACTGCAACGTCTTCGGGTCTGAAAACAGTCGACGATCCTGATCTCTCCGCGCATGGCTGGTCGTGATGAATCGGAGCTCTTCACTTTCCATCCCACAGTGGATGATGAGTTGCGTCACTCCAGGCTGAAGATCTCGGATGGCTTGCAGGTACTGCCGCTCACGATCGGAGGGGTTTTCTCCGCCGTAATACTGGAGCAGTTTGTCCACCAAGGGGAGTCCTTTCTCGCTAAGCCGAGCCGTCGATTGTGAGTGCTCGCTAGCCATCGCAGGATACTCTGCTTTCTCCTCCGGCGTCATGGTCTTGAAGAACAGAATGGGCAAATCGTATTCGAGACCCAATTCGACATAGACTCGAACCAAGTCGGGACGTGTCACCAACGCACCCATGTGTGTGTCTAAATGAGACAGTGGCACACCGAAAGAAATAGCTCTGTCAATTTGAGCCTTGAGTTCCAACTTGACTTCATCCGCCTTCCCGTGCCTGGCTACTTGTTCGGTATTCTTCCAAAGATAGCCTTCGGAATCGATCAAACTAGGCACTAGATGCTTGGAGATCACAGGTCCCCAACGGTAGTTGTCCCACTCGGAATTCAAGGTGAGATGGATCCCGTAATCGAACTGTGGATTTTCTTTAGCGAAAACTGCAAATTCCTTGAACCAGGGACAGGGCACCATGATGCTGGCAGACGTCACCACTCCGCTCCGCAGGGCCTCTTGCGTAGCCACATTGACCGCATGCGACATCCCCGCATCATCAGAATGAATGATCAAATAGCGCGCGTCCTCAGCATTTGCCCCATCGAGAAAGAGCGTCGATTGAAGGATGGTTCCTGTCCCAAAAACGATTAATGCGAAAAGAGAAGGTTTTGGCTGGCTCATAACCATATGGATGACGCTTTCTTTGTCGTGAACATCCTTAGAAAACCACAAGGAGCGTGGTCGTGGCCTTAAAGTGTAAATCGAACGAGCGAATCGTCCAGAAGCGGTACGGAAGATGCACTGTCAATCAAAAACTAGATTTGAATTGTTGATTTGAAGGTTCACAGACTTGTGTTGAACGAGATTGGTTGATTCCTAGGTCAATTCGATGGTCTTTTTGATCATCGCGTTGAATGAGACTCGGACGCATTCGGTACCGAACCGGAAGGTTTCGGCACCGAGAGCCCGGCGAATCCCATCCTGCACGGAATCAAGCTGTTGTTCGGAAGGAAGACTTTCAGGAACTAGGGGGCCGTCATGAGATTACCGGTTTGGCTATTTGCCTTGTGGACGCTATTCGGGATGTTCGCACCTTCTGGCTCAGCCCAAACGCTGCATGTCGTGATCGCGGGGGATTTGTCACCGTCTGCAGGTTGGGGAAAATACACATCGGCTGTGGCCATGGACCTCGCCATGGTCAGCGCGACTATCGCGAATAATATGCCTGAGTCCAAAACAGACATGGTCCGACTGCAGATCGAAGAGGATGAGTTCAGTTCTCCGAGGTTCCTACTGGAAGCAGTGGAGCGACTCCGAGTGCAACCGAACGATTCCATTCTCTTCTATTTCTCTGGCCATGGAGCAGCTGATGATCAAGGGCACTACATTGCTCTCGCTCAAGGAAAGCTCTACCGCGAGCAACTGTTAAACGCTTTGGAAAGCAAGAAGACAAGATTCGTCGCCTTGATCACGGATTGCTGCAATACGCGAAGCGACGGCTATCTGTACTCCGCTCCGTACATTCATATCCAAAGCCCCAAGCAGCCAAGCCCGCTGTTTAGACGTCTGTTCCTGGAGACGAGTGGGGTCGTGGACATCACCAGCAGCAGTCCTGGCGAAAGCGCTTTCTTTGCACCTGCAGGTGATGAATCAGGTTCCCCTGGATCGATCTTTACCTTGGAATGGCTGGAATGGATCGATCAGGAAACCCGTCACGCGAAAAGCTGGGACGAGATGATTCGAGCTGTCAGTTTGAAAGTCCACCAAGCTTTCCATGATTACTATCCGAAAGGAGCATCGATCGCCAAGGGCGCGCCGATCCAGACGCAGCAAAATGTCTTTCCCGCAAGATACCCAGGCATGCCCGTTTCCGAAGGGCCCAGGACCGGCTTCATCATCCGTGATTTTCCCGGTCGTGGCTCCGTGATTACGGAAGTCGTTCCCGACTCACCTGCGTCATCCGTCTTCTGGATTCGAAAAGACCAGTTCGTTTCTTTAAAACCACAACAGGTCATTGTATCCGTCAACGGCAAGCCAACACCGAATACAGAGGCGGTCGTTCAAGCGGTCAAAAGTTCTCCCCAAATCATGCGAATGACAGTGCGTGACGCAAATTCGGGAACGATGGAAGTCTTGATGAGGATGAGATATTAAGTGCTATTCCAATCATTTTCAGGTCCTCGAAATATCAATCGTTATTTCCAACCGGACAAGCTTAGAATGCGACTCGACTTGTTCCATCGAAATCTGGTTATTGCAGCAGCCATTGCCTTTTCAAGTTGCTCGATTGCACAAGAGGCTGCGACCACGATTGAGAAACCGAATCCCAACAAGACACAGCCGAAAGAGGACTGGGCCAGGCAATACCTCATCGATGACCCCCTAGCCACTCGGGAGAGCATCACGCTGGACGATATCCGTAGCGGAATCGACAGCCCACGTCGACGGGACACGATCATCTCGCAGCATTTGGATCGTGTCTCTGGCATCACCGCCGACGAGAAAGTGGGATTCCTTACCGATGCGTTGCGATCGGAATTTCCGAGTGTTCAGCAACAGGCTGCCGAGAAATTGCAAGAGATGCATGCCCTCGAGGGTGTGGTGCGCCGGTTGTTGCTGTCGTATCTCGACGGGGAAGATCCCAAGCTTCGTAATGCGGCAATCGTCGGATTGGAACGATTGCAAATCCCACCCTCCGATCGACGAGAAGTGTATTGGTCGGCACTCCTTTCTTCGTTGGGTGACAGCGATGAGTCGGTCGCACAATCAGCCCAGAGGCAGTTGATCGCGGAAGGAGTTCCTGCTGTTCCCTACCTCCTGTCAGCAATCAAGAGCGATCATCCCCAACTCATCAGGATCGTTCAGACGCTGTCGGAAATCGTTGGAACAAAGGAGATACCAGTCGATCGCAAACCGAAAACGGGAATGCGCCCCATGACGTCAGCTCCTGAGGAGCGAACGGTCGGGAAGGGTACTGCCGCGCCCCAGCCTCAACACACCGCGCGCCATGTCGACAGCCAACGACCTCGATCAGTCACCGTCTTCTTCGGAACCAATCGCGAACTCATCCATCGTCCACCACCGCGTTGGGATCAGGTACTGCCCTACCTGCTCTTAGCCTTGCTTCTGATCGTATCGATCTATTCGTTCTTTTCTCGACCGACCCGCCACGGGGAATCCACGCACCATCCTGGGTTGCGATGGTTTTTTTTTCTCATGCTGAGCGGTGGCGTCGTTTGGTCTCTCATGATGTTTCGCGAGGAACTGCAGCAGCGATGGAAATTGGGGACCGGACCGAGCTTCGGTTCGCATCGTGACGCGACCGAAAAGGTTCATTACGGCACTTGCGAGGTCTCGATTCCTCCGCGCCATCGAGTGGGTGCCGTCGAACGCCCCATCCTCGGTGCCGAAGATGAGCAGGAGCATGTTGTGTTGAAAAAGACCACGGAACTCAAGGATCAGATTTTTTTCGACTTGGTCAAGTCGACGTTGCAATCCTTACCCCACTCTGAAAAATCCTGTTTTGTTTTCATCCATGGGTTCAATGTTGACTTTGAGTCTGCGGCTCGACGAACAGCCCAAATGCATTACGACTTGAACTTCGAAGGTGTTCCCATTTTTTTTAGCTGGCCCTCTCGAGCGAGTGTTCGTCATTATTTCTCTGACCGGAATGAAATTGAATTCAGCCGCTACGTGATCAAGCAATTTTTGCTGGATGTCTCTGAACGATTGAAGGCGGATCGAATCCATGTGATCGCTCACAGCATGGGTGCGGATGCAACGAGTCGAGCGATCGCTGAATTGGGAGACCGTGGTAAGATCTTTGACCAGATCATCCTGGCAGCTCCCGATATCGATCGCGAAGTCTTCCGAGTCCAGATCGCGCCTCGGCTGACGAAAACTGCGAGCCGAACAACCCTCTATTGCTCCAGGAATGACTTCGCGTTGTTGCTGTCTCGGAATTTCAACGATAGCACGAGGGCCGGCGACTCGAGTCAGGGGGCTCTGGTACTGCGAGATGTCGATACCGTTGACGCGTCTGGCATCGATACCGACTTGCTAGGCCACTCGTATTATGGAGACTGCTTGCCTCTGTTGGATGACGTCCAGAAAATACTCCGCTCAGCCCTGACTCCCCAGCAGAGACAACTGCTGCCTTGGCCTGTAGATGACCAATTACTCTACTGGACATTGCCTGAGGGCGACTCAGCAGACATCAACGTGGAGAAATAATCAGAAGCTTTGTACAGGGCGACAACGCCGCAAATCCAGTCCGCCAACAGCGGAGCCGAAACTGCGGAGACTTTGAGGCTCAATGCGAAGGAATCCAATCGTCCGGTATTACGCCAACAGATGTACAGTCCCATGAATTCCCAAATAGATCACTCCACCAGGAGTGCGAGAGCTCCGCTGGCAGGGAATCATTCGGTCTGTTCGATGACCAATAGCTGATCGACTTGCGGATCGAGGATCTTTTGGATCTTGCCATTAGGCCACTGAACCGTGATTCGATCGACATCCTCGATCGTTCCGAGCCCGAAGGTTACCGGCAGCTCGACTTGCGATAGATAGCTTCGCGTCGGACTAACGCGTCGAGCTTGTATCGTTTCTCCACGATGCACAGTAACCAGCGCCCCAATCGCGCTTTTGTTCCTGTCTTTGCCGACTAACTTCACCCGTAACCAATGGTTTCCCAATTTTTGGTCGTTGCGCAATAGTCGCGGTGCCTGCCCACAACCGACGAGAAGTACGTCCAAGTCGCCATCGGCATCGATATCTGCATAAGACGAACCACGACCAACCATGGGCTTTTGTAAATCTGGACCTGTCTCGCTCTCTTTGCATCGCACAAACTCGGTTGTGTTTTGCGGACCGGCATTCCAAAACAGCTGCGGAGATTGTTCGTAACGCTGACTGGCTTGCACCTTGGCAATGTCCTCTTCCAAGTGACCATTGGATTGAAAAATATCTAACCTGCCATCGAGATCGAAATCCAGAAACAGCACTCCGAAGGTCAGCTCCAGTCGAGTCGCCGGGCCGAATCCGTTGGCGACCGCCGCATCATAGAATTGCAAATTGCGAGCGCGCGATACATAAAGAGCGGACATTTCGTTCGCAAAATTGCCGATCGCAACGCCAACACTCGGATCATTACGAAACATGGCTGCATCGATCCCCATGGCTCCGCGAGCTGCCCCTGTGGCATCAAACGCGACTCCTGCCAAGGCTCCGATCTCTTCAAATTTTCCATTTCCTAGATTGTGGAATAAAAAATTCTGGACCGTGTCATTGGCGATCACACAATCGAGAAAACCATCGTCATCGAAATCCTCAAAGACGAGTCCGAGCGACTTAGCCATGGGAACGTTGGTCGCTGGATTGACAACTTGCAACCCAGAATCCTTAGAGACATCGACAAAAGTACCGTTTCCCTCGTTGCGAAATAGCGAAGGAAAGGAACCTCCGAAGGGTTGAGGACGTCCGTAGGCTCGCTCTTCCCCCCCGAGAAGACGGAAGTTCTGGGCCTCGTCAAACTCGCGGGTCCATTCGACGTAATGGCACACTAATAGGTCCAGATCTCCATCCCGATCGTAGTCAAACCATCCGCTCGATACACTCCATGCCTTGCTATCTCCGCCGACTCCTGCATCCTCGGTCGTTTCTACGAATTTACCCCGATCGTTGCGAAACAATCGATCCCTGCCGAGGCATGCGATAAAAAGATCTTCGAAACCATCGCCATCGTAATCGCCGCATGCGACTCCCATCCCATACACCGATAGCGCCAATCCGACCTCCTTTGTGACATCTGCAAATTGACCTTTCCCGTCGTTCGCATAGAGGCACAGCGTGCTCGGCGACCGACCTGGTTTCTGATCTTCAGGCCAGGCGCAAGAATTCACGAGCAGAATATCCTGATCTCCATCGTTGTCGTAATCGAAGAAGGCGCAACCGCCCCCCATGGTCTCCGGTAGGAGTTTCGCACCAGCCGCACCATTGTCATGTGAGAACGTGATTCCCGAAGATTTGGTGATATCGACCCAGGTTACATTAGGAACAACGGCCTTGGGCATCGCTCGACCTTCGGGGAGTACGACCGTCGTCGACGCCTGTTCTTTCTTTTCCACCTTCTTGGAAAGAAGCAGGTATCCGATTCCGATGAGTCCCCCGATGATCCCAAAGACAATCATCGAACCCAGGAATGCACGCCCTATGACAGAATCATCTTCGAGAGACTCTTCATCAGCTGGGGTGGGAGAGTCTGACGGGTTGCCCGTGCTCCGAGAGGGTTCCATGGAACTCTATTCTGATTCGTGTTGGAGAGGATAAATCACTAGAGCTTCCGCCGCGCTGTTCGCAGCGGGGTACTTTTCGCGTGCAAGCCGAACAGCCAATCCTTGGGCATTGTCGTCAGGCTTGTATCTCAGGTGCAGCTTCTTATGCTTTTCCTCCAACTCGGTCTTGCCCAAAGCCGCATAAATCAATCCTAGATTGTAATGCGCATTGACGTTCTCCGGATCGATCGCCAAAACGCGATGGAATTGCTTCTCTGCATCGTCCAGAAGGGATTTTTGTTCTGAATCGTGGGACGTAACCCGAGCTTGTTCACTCCGATCGAAGAGCGTTCTGCCCAGACTATTCAAAACCTCGATATCCCGGCTGAAATCGAATCCACGCGATTTTCGTTCTTCGGTTGTTTGATCGACGATCGTTCTGAAATTGGATTCGGCTTCCTCCAATCGCCCCTGCTCGCGGTTGACCTGTCCACTGAACCAGGCCAACGTCCATTCCGGCGCTTTCGGATCCTCCGCAGTCGCGGCCCGCTGGACCGCTTCCCCCGCTTCGTCAATCCTCCCTTCCCGCAAATAGACACGGGCGAGATTCAATGGGCCATCGAAGCGTTTCAGCTTTTCGACTTGCGCAAACGCTTGCTCGGCTTGTTTCAGTTCGGCCTTTCCTTCGAGAAACAATCCGATGCCATAATCGTTCCATCGCTGCCAGGTCGGGATCTTGCTCTCCTGCGCTGCGATCTCGGAGTCGAGACCATCGATTCCAAAAACGACCGTGTCGGAGGCTAGGGTGAGAATGGGTAAGTTGTTGACGTACGTGCCATCCTCTCCTAATCCGGAGTTCGAAATGTCTGCCCCCGTGTTGGCAACCTCTTTACCAACATTCGATTGCTTCAAACGCTTGTGCACAATCTCCATGTACTCGTAATCGAACTTGCGGTATTGCAGTTTGACGGTGGCCACGATCGGCTGGTCGATATCCTCAGGAACTCGGAACGAGTAGTGGGCTACCTGACCAGATCCTGGCGGAATCTGATGATTGTAGAGAGGTGTGAAAATATCTTGAGGATTCCGCCGGTTGATGCGATTCCCATGCCGATCCAACATGAACACATTCATGAAATGGGATCGGGGATCAACGCGCCCTTCGCTATCCATGCCGCCACTTTTTCCAACGATTCGATCACCGCTCTGCAACGTAACTTCGAGCCAAACCTCGTTGGAGTCGACCGTCCCCTGGGTGAACTCGTGACCCACCTTGAGGGTTCGAATCACGGCCTCGAGCAGATAGTTCTCGCCCCGTTTGAGTTTGGGGACTTCGGGACGGATCGGGCCTACGAGCGGGCTATCGATCTTGCCACCCTCTTTGACACCGAAGATATCGACTCGCATCGTCCCTTCGACAAACTTCTGGTGCTTCTCTTTGACGACATCGTAATGCCCGCGCAAGTGAGGTAGCCCCGTGTTCCCAGCCGCAAACGTATGGTCGTGGATGGAATAGGGACGATCTGGACCACCGAACTGTCGGGCCCCAAAGTCATTCGATTCCTCCAGGGGCATATGGCAACTCGAACAGGCGCTCTGCGCTTTTTCCGGATAGTAGAAACTCCGAGCCCCGTGTCCCGAGACACCGCTCAGCAGCCAAGAGTCATAATGGTTCTGCCCTCGAAGGAAATCCTTGTATTGATTCAGCGCGTAGGGCAAATGAACTTTGTGACAGGTCGAGCAGAACTCCGAAGTCTTGTGAAAATCCTTCAGGAAGGTCTTTTTATGGAATGCCGGCTTTGCCTTGATGAGTTGCTGATTGATCCATTGGAGCACAGGATTGTCGCTGAACGCGAAGGGGTAGTGCAGCGGTTCCTCGATGGTGTAGTCCGCGTTCCCTCGCGTCGAATTCACATTGGTAATCGCATGACAAACCGTACAGGTAATCCCGGCCTGCGACGTCGGATGCTTCACGTCATCAAAATGTGGATCGTCAAACGCACCTGAAAAGAAGGGGACAGGATCATGGCATCCGGCGCACCATCGCGACGCCTTCACGCTGCCGTCTCGCTCCATCGATACGTCTCGCGTTTCACGCACGCTGACAAGATATGCTGGATTGTTGAAGGAGCTAAAATGATGGGCGCTATGGTTCCAACTCTTGTAGGCATCGGGATGACAGGAGAGGCAGTATTCGTCGTTGTCGAGAACCTTGGCCGGAATGAAATGCCCGTTCGACGTCCTGGCGAGAGAGGGTTCAAAGTACTTGATTCCCTCGGAGGATCCGACTTTGTTCCACTCGCGTGGATCCTGAACATGCATGGAAACCATGAACGCAACGCATGCGATTGCGATCGCTCCATAGGCGACCCCAAGCTTCCATTTGATTTTCTGTCCAACCAATCGGTGCAACCAGTAAAACCAGATCGCGACGATCGGGCTGATCACATGCAGCCAATAAATGATGGAGCGAGTCGTCGGATGTTTTAAATCAAAGACATCTCCTACCCGTACCAATAAAAGCCCGGTGCCGAGCACAACGAGAGATACCGAGAACAGCGCATAACCCACCCGAATCGCACGTTTGTTCTTTCGTTTGCGGGCAGTGAAGAGGTGTATGAATCCAAAGATGAGGAAAGGAACGAGGAACAACAATCCCAAGCCGATGTGTCCCAAAAACATCGACATATAAAAATAGTTTTGATAGGTCTCACCCCGTTGCCATTCCAAGAACGTAATCGTCGCCAGGTACAAGGAATTCGCACCAAGCAAGGCTAACATCGCGAACAAAACGTACAACAGCTTCTTCAGCTTCGGGCCGATCGCAGGTATGTACTTTCGCTTGGAGGGAGTCAGCATGATTAGGGAATCAGTTTTTCCAGTTTCGTCGGGCTTGCTAAAACCAGGGCATAGATTTGTTTCTGATGGGGATCAGCAATCAAAAGTCGATCCTTCTGGCGCGACAGTCCTACCGGGTTCTTCAGCGGTTCTCCGCTAAACAGTTTGATCGGTTTTCCAGCGTTGGGGATCTTCCAAATCGCTTTCGCATAACCGTCGCTAACATAAGCGTTCCCCTCGGCGTCAACGACCATTTGATTTGCGAATTCGAAGATCCGATCCTCTACCAGGACTTCACTTTTTTTATCCGACCATCGAAGGATCGGCTGCTTCAGGTTGCAGAGAGTCAAAAGTCGTCCCTGACCATCGACTGCGACTCCTCTAGGTGCAGGAGTATTTACGTAAACGGCGGCTTTTCGTTCGCCTAGATTTACCAGATAAATCGATTGACTCTCCAGATCCGCGACAAATAGTTCGCCGGTTGATGCGAAGGCTAAAGACATCGGAATTCCAATCGCTCCACCGGTGAGCGGTTCCGGCTTGGCCGATGCGTCGAACCGGTAAACCTCGCGGGTTGCCGAATCCCCTGCGTACAGCCCTCCCTTGGAGTCGATAGCAAGACATCGAACAGCGTTCAGTGGCGTTCGAAATTGCTTCGAACCCTGGTAATAGATGGACAGCTTTCCAGCAGACAGCTTCCAAATGCCCGGCAAATTGCGATCGGCAATGTAGATCGTCCCATCCTCGCTAGCGGCCGATGCCAGTGGATACTGCAATCCAGACTCGGAGCGAGCAGACGTTTGAAGTCCAAGCAAACAGCCAATCAGAAGCAAAAAAATAGTGAATTTGTTCAAGATGCGTCCCGAATGAGGTTCCAAAACGATTTCATTTCCTGAGTCCGATTTTGATAACGATCGATGAACTCCTGATGCTTGGGAGAATCTGGGAATTTTTCATCTGGCTCGTAGGGATATTTCGACATGCCCCGGAAGGGGAGTGGAGCGACATGTTGACCGTGAATCGTATTTAGGTCGGCATCTTTGTCCCAGCCGACATTGTAAATCACAAAGTCCCGCACCCAGCCCTCGGGCAGGTACGTGTCCCCAACCCCAAAGGTAACTGTCATCTCATCACCGGCTCCCATGACGACTTGCGTGTCATCCGGCTCACGGATCAGATCGGTGACCTCGCCGTAGCGAGTGAAGCTACCATACATCGGGGGCCAAATCGGCTCGACCGACGACTCATTGTAATCGTACAGGTCTGGAGCATTCCCGGGTTGACGCGAAGCCTTCGAAAAGCCTCTGAAATGCAGATCTGCTTGCAGGAGCTTTAACGGGGTCAAGCGATATTGACTAGGATCTGCTGCCCGTTCTCCTCGCGTGTAAAAGACCTCGTCCCAGCAGAGCTCCATGTTGGTCGCGATCCGAACACGGTGATCGTCGCTTAGAAATTTCCCCGTCAAATCGATCGCGATCGTCTTGGTTTTTCCACCAGGAAATCCCGCGTAGGGTACGACCTCCACCCATTCCCCTCGTGAATTGGGGACCAGAACCGATGGCGGGGAGAGTTTCGGCTTTCGAGAATTTTCCGCCATCGACACATTGAGGGAGGTGGACGTCGGGAATACCCAACCGGTCAGGAACAGGACGATCTCGTCTGACGACGAGCCTCCCTCCCCGGTTTCACTGAAATCGATCTCGAGCCAGTGGTTTTCGGTGAGTCCTTGGTTGAAACCCGATTCCCAGCATTTCGCATAACTGTGGTCTCGACTGAGCACCAGGGACCTCACATCTCTCCCTTTTTGGTCGACCACTTTGCTCGGCGACCGGCGTTTGGACACGGTGTAGAGGCGATTGCTGGCAAGTTCAGCCGGCCCCACCTTCTCGTTGGTGAAAACATCGATTTCCTTGGGATGATCAACGGCCACTAGCTGCACCGCATCGAAATACGCGGCTTCCCACAGTTCCTCCGTCACTTGCAACAGGTATTTACCCGATTTCGGCTTGAGAAGACGGCCGTCGATTTTTAGGTACTCCCAATCGCGTGTCGGAGCGGCTACCCCTTGGGCGAATTGCAAACCAATGGGAGCCGCCCAAAGACAATCCGTACAAAACTCGAAACGTTCACCGTTCCAGGCATAAAGATAGGGACAAGACCCGGCCAATTTCTGTTGGTCGAAGATGGTCGCTTTGCTGGACACCTGAAGGATGTTGTTGGGAACTCCGTTGGTCCAAACCACCCGCATGATATCCGCACCCGGTTGTGTTCCTGCACCGAAGTGAGTCCGAGTACCTCGCACAATACGAGCTTGATACTTCCCGCCGGATTTTAGCTCAATCATGCTACCGACGCCGTGCATATTGCATCGTTCACGGGGACGTTGCTTACCGTCCTCGTCGGCACGGATCACCACATCGAGCTGTTGGTATTTATTCCCATCGACGTTTTCGGACCAGGCGACCCGGCCATCGGCGAGGAGGTAGAGGAGATCCTCGTCGCGGTCTCGGTCGATATCGCCGACGACGAGCTGACGCAGAGGCGTCTTGAGATCCGGGGTCAATCGATCGACCTCCAGTTTGCCGCGCTCGGTACCTCGGAACAGCTCCATTCCCGCTTCACCCCAAGCGACAATATCGCAGGCTCCATCGTTGTCGTAGTCGACATCGACCACACCCTGCATGGCTTGCTTTGAAAGCATGATCGCGCGATCCGGCACCCATGACTGCCGTCCAACCGACTTCATCAGGACGAGCCTCGTCCCCGCACTCCCGCAAAGGACCAAATCCCAACATGCATCGCTGTTCGCATCGATCGAGGCAGATGCGGTGCAACTTTTTGTTAATTCTTTCGGCCACGCCCTATCTTGGGTTTTGTAGCGGCCGTGCAGATTGTTGGTAAGTTGGATGGGAGTATCGAGCGTACCACCGCATAGCAAGAAATCGTTAAGAACGTTGCGATCCAGATCCATCGCCAAAATCGAGTCGATCGATTGAGACTGCGAGGGAAGATCGGAATAAGGGGTGAAGTCGGCAAAGCTCCAGTCGCCGCGATTCGACCACAAACTCACTCCCTCATCCGAGGAGACGGCGAGATCCAAATCGGCATCGTGATCGAAATCGATCACTGCAACGGCTCGAACATTTTTGAGTTTTGCCAGTCCTTCCGAGGGATCCATCTTCGTCAGGGAACGCTTGCCGGTATCCGTATCCAAATCGTTTCGATAGACCGACACTCCAGAATCACCATACACAAGGATGTCCAGGTCTGTATCCACAAAACTCCACGAACCGGCGTTAGGGTTACCGGCGGAATTGGCTGTTGGTTGAGAAGAAGGAGGGAGCGAATCCTTGCGCACTTGAAAATCGCGGTCTAGATCGGCCAGGACGATCCCTCGCACCGGCAGGGAATGTTGCTGTGAAAAAATCCTGGACGGATTTGGTTTCTCGAACGTCCAGGCTTCTAGACCATTCGAGGATGCCACCACGATATCCACGTTCCCATCGAGATCGATATCCTCGGACGCGATCGCCGTGATTTGATCTCCGAGAAAGGAAAGGGGATCGCGGTGCTGAAACCTTTGGCTTGAAACGGGCTCCTTGGTGAGTGGTGGTTTTAGGGTCTGTGGTAAAAACTCCAGTTTGACCAATTCGAGAATATGAGGTTCTAACGCATGCAGATCCTGCTGGTAGGCGATCTCACTCACCATGACATTTCGCAGAAATGCAATTTGAGTTTGCGCAACTTTCCAGTTCGAATTCTTCACTGCATCGGCTGCTCGATCGATCAAGCCTGGAATAGGGGATTGCGTTCTGGAGGTCAGCGGGCGGCTCAATTCCCGAACACCTTCGAGTTGCTTGGAGAACTCAGGAGATTCCCTTTTGGCCAGTGCGTCTAGATAGTTAACCGCCAGGGTGAGATTGCTCGGTGCGATCGCCAAACCGCGCTCCAAAGACTGCTGGATTTCGGCTGCATGCTCCCGCTCATTCTCCTCCTTGAGCATCAGCACGAGTTGGTAATAGCTGGCCGGAATCGGTTGAGCGACATTGCAGGCCGAACGCAACGCTTGAATCGCAGCTGCACGCTCGTTCTTCCATTGGAAGTATCGAAACAGTAGGTAGTCCGGGTCTGGAGATTCCGGCGTCAGCTTACGGAGCTTTCCGATCGAGCTTTCAAATTCGGAGCAGATCGCTTTCGCTTCACCGCTCAAGTCGGTCGGGTCCAACCATCTTAAGCGGGAGTACAACGTGACACAGAGATTCTGCAGTCCAATCGGATCGAGCGGCTGCTCGATCGACAACCTTCGAAATCCCTGGGCAGCTTCCGACAGCAGTTTTCCCTCCTTGTCCGTCTCGGCTGCATTCTCGAGCAGCGCGATCGACTGGTTTTTTAAGGTTTGGGCATCCCTCCATCTTTCCGTGGGAGGATTACAGCCTGTCCCAAGGACCATCAACCCAATAACGACCTGGACGCTACAGCGACCTGCCAGTCGATGCAATTCATCCAATGGCTTGCCAGAAGCTCTCAAAGAAAATATTCGTGTCTTGAAGAAGGTGATTCGAGGAATCATAGAGGTTTTCTGAATCTGAGGAGTTTATCACCACCATGGACTCGAATGGATTGCCACTCCGCCGTGGCGTTTCAGCCTTAAAACATTTTGTTTGGCTAGCTCCACCCATCCATGTATTTCGCTCCGTTTTCTGGGCCTATTTCGATGCTTGGAACCGCAACGTCTCGTTTGTACGGATCGGATGAGTTGTCAGCAGCGAAGAATCACGGTTTAAGGGGCAAATCTAGAGAAAGGCGACTCGATTCCCCAATTTGTCCCAATTCAGCCGTAAAGTTTCCCCATCGAGGCAATCTGCGGCGGTCGGGATCAGCCCCCACTCGGGGTGTGTATTATCCATATTTTTTATGTTTTGTAGACCTTGTTTCCTACTCTGGAATGCCCACCGCGGGCCCGCGAATACGCTTCAGCAGATCCGCAGGGAGAGGTTAGAATGAGCGAAGTCATCTTTTATCAGGAAGTTCACAAATGAATCGTAAGCTTTTTTCTCCGGCTCGATTGTGGATTGTTTGCGCCACGATTTCGATCGTTCTTGCGGCTCGATTCGGCCATGCCCAGGAATCTTGGCAGGTAGGTGTTGCCAAAAGCGATATCACCCCCAAGGAAGCGGTTCGACTCAGCGGCTACGCGGCTCGGTCCAAGCCCACTTCGGAGGTCGACGACCGATTGCATGTGCGGGCGATGTATCTCAAGCATCCCTCCAATCCTAAACCGCTTCTGCTGATCTCCATCGATGCGATCGGCGTCGCACCCTGGATGACCAAGACGATTTCGGAACAAATCCAAAAGGATTTCGGGCTAGCTCGCGCTCAGATGGTCATTTGCACTACACATTCGCACACCGCGCCGCACATCGATGGCGCCCTCAACAATCTGTTCTCCGGTCCGCTGATGGACGAAGAGAAACAAGCAACGGAGCGATACACGAAGGGGCTGGTGGACAGTATCCTCGCGACGACGAAGCAGGCCGTTGCCAACGTGAAACCTGCCAAAGTATCCTACGTGTTGGATCGAGCTGAATTCGCCATCAATCGGCGAAAGATCGCCAACTCTCAATCGACCGGCTTTGGTACGGTGGACGATGGTCCTGTCGATAGGAACGTGCGTATCATCCGTGTGGATGACCTCAACAATCAGCCGATCGCTGTCGCCTACCAATACGCATGCCACTGCACTTCTCTCGCGGCGGATTTGAATCGTATCAGCGCCGACTGGGCGGGGATCTCGGCGAGCCAAATCGAATCCGCTCTACCGAATGTGATCGCGCTGCCTGTCATTGGGGCTGGCGCCGATGCCAATCCCAACCCGCGCGGTACCTATGAACTCGCCAAGCAACACGGGACGGAGCTGGGGACTGCTGTTCTTCGCGGACTCGCCAATCCGAGCAAAACACTCCCACCGCCTGAAACGGCCTCCTTCGCCTACACCGGATTGGAATTCGAACGCCCCTCGCGTAGTCAATTGCAGGAGTCTCTCCAGAGCAAAAGTTTCCAAGAGCAGAATCGAGCAAGGTATTTTCTCGACTTGCTCAAGCGAAAAGATCGCATTCCCGAGTCTTACCCGGCTCCGGTGCACCTATGGACATTCGGGAAAGAATTGGCGTGGGTCTTTCTCGGTGGCGAAGTCGTGGTCGATTATCAGATACGGCTCGAGCGCGAACTCAACCAGTTCTCCAACGTTTGGGTAGCAGGTTACACGGATGACGTGTTCGCCTATGTAGCCTCCGAGCGAGTCCGCAAAGAGGGTGGCTACGAAGTCGATAGCTCCATGATCTATTACAACCAGCCGGGGCGTTGGGTGTCCGGTACCGAGGACAAACTGGTACGTTCGATCCTGGATCTTCAGCGACAAACCCGTTCGCTCGAAGAACCTCTGAACGCTGCCGAGGGATTACGAAGTATCCAGGTTCCCTCGGGCTGGAAAGTCGAACAGTTGGCCGCAGAGCCGCTCGTCGAGGATCCCGTCAATATCTCGTTTGGGGCGGACGGAAAAGTTTGGGTTGTCGAGATGGGTGATTACCCGAGCGGTGGAAAATCAGGACGCGTGAAATGGTTGCAAGACGTCGATGGTGACGGAACGCTCGACAAGAGTGTCGTCTTCCTGGATGGACTGGAATATCCGGCAGGAGTTTACGCCTGGAGAGACGGCGCGGTGGTCGCATGCGCACCTGAAATCTTCTTTGCTCGCGACACCGATGGGGATGGGAAAGCAGATGAACGCCGTACCATTCTTTCAGGATTCCCTCTGACGAACCCGCAGCATCGAGTGCATGGATTTACCTACGGGCTCGATCACAAATTGTATTTCGGAACCGGTAGCGATGCGAAGGAAGTCATCTTGCATCAGCTCGATGGTTCTAGACCGTCGCTGGACATCCGGGGCGCCGACTTGGCAGTCGATGTGGATAAGCACCTACTCACGCTCGAGTCGGGGGAAACGCAGTTCATTCGCGCTCAGAACGCTGAGGGCCAGTGGTTTGGCAACGACAACACCCACCCGATTTATCAATTCATCTACGATCGCAACTGGTTTCAGCCCAACGGCCCCCGACCTCGCAATCTGTATCAGCAACTAACCAATCCAGCGAGCTCGCCCGAGGTTTATCCGCTCAGTCAACCGCTGGATCGCTTTAACGATCCGAACACAGCGAATCGCTTCACCTCGGTCTGCAGTACGATCTTTGTTGCGAGCCCAGGTTGTGGTGAGGAGATGCAGGGAGCCGCCATCGTCTGCGAGAGCGTGCACAATCTCGTGGCCCGCTTCAAGATGGATCGAGACGGATTGGCTTGGAAGGCGAGACGTTTTCCAGACGAGCAGCTAAGCGATTGGGTTCGAAGCTCGGACCCATGGTTCCGCCCTGTTCGAGTCGTCAATGCTCCAGACGGAACCGTATGGATCGTCGATATGTATCGCCGAGTGATCGAGCATCCAACCTGGATTCCGGAGGAATGGATGGCGAGGTTGGATGTTCGCGCAGGGGATGATCGCGGCAGAATCTATCGCGTCTTCAAAAACGACTACCGACCTAACAACCGCGTCCGTATGTCGGGGAAGTCCCTCGAGGAACTGATCGGACTGCTCGGAAATCCTTCCGCGGGTGTTGCAGATCTAGCCCAACAACAAATCATTTGGAATTTCCTACAAGCCTTCAACCTGACGAGCTCACTAGCGAACGGTTTGCAACGGGCGACGACGACCAATGCGCGGATTCGATGTTTTTCCATCCTGGCCTATATGGAAAAATTGGATACAGCCACTTGGAGCGCCGTTCTCAGTCACTCCGATGGTGGTCTGGTCTCGTATGCGCTGCATCACCTGAGTCGAATGCGGGAACTACCTGAGGAGGTGCTGCCTCAGATCGATGCGTTGCTCGCCTCCGATCTGGCCAAAGAGGATGTTCGGGTTGCGAAGGAGCTGATCTATTTGGCAGGAAACCATCGACCGGCCCAAGCACACAAGGTCGCCGACCTCTTGTCGGCTCACCGAGAGATTCGGGGAATCGATACATTGGTGGACTTCATCGGCAACGATCGAATCGACGGTTTAGTCGAGGCGATGCTCGGTTCATCGGATGATCAACTGCATACCTCCTTGGACCGATTGATGCCCCGGGTTAGCCCGCAGGGACAGACGCGATTCGCATCTTCGATCGAAAGCGCCAACGCGAATCGCCCCTCCTGGCACTATCGTCTCGCTCGGCAGCTCTCCCGGGACCCCAAGACAGCCTCGATCCTCAAGGAATCCACCAGCGAACTCTTAGTCCAACAAGCGAAGTCGTCCCTCCGCGACACGACAATTCCATCCAGCGTGCGTTCGGCTGCTCTCGAGTATCTACTCGCCCGAGTGAGCGATGCCGATGACGTTGACTGGTTGCTGGAGATTGCAAAGAATGCGAACGAAAATGACTGGGCGTATCGAGTGATCGATGGCGTATTTCGACTCGGTTCGAAAACGCATCCGCAATTGCTCTCGATCCTAGCGGACGTCGGCCCTGCTGCCCGCAACGCCATCGTCTCGGTCATGGTATCGCAACCCAAATCGGCCTTGCTCTTGCTCGATCAGATCGAGGCGAGCCGAATTCCGAAGGACATCGTTCAGCCAAGTCAACTCGAGTACTTGCGAAACCAGAAGGATGGTGAGCTAGGAAAACGCGTGCTGGCCATCTACGGTAAGGACGAAAGCGTCAATCGCGCAGAACTTATCTCCACCTACCTGGAGAAATGGCCTGTGAAGACAGACTTGGAAGCAGGCAAGACCCTCTTTACCCAGCACTGCGCGAGCTGCCATCAAGAGCGGACGATCCAGGGTGAAAAGGTCGCCGCGATCGGGCCGAGTTTGGAAGCGCTCAATCACTGGACGAACGACCTATGGGTGGTTTCCATCCTCGATCCGAGTCGATCGGTAGACTCCAAATACCGACGGGTCTTGATTCGTACGGACTCCGATGAGGTGATCGCCGGACTCAAGGTTCGCGAGACCGATAAGGAAATCGAAATCATCACCACCGACGGTCGAATCCAGAATATTGCTCGTAGCTCCGTTCAGGAGGAAAAAGAGTCCAGCCTTTCGTTGATGCCCGATGGCTTTGAGAAATCCCTCTCACCACAACAAATGGCCGACGTCGTTCGGTATTTGCGCAGCTCCAAATAACTAGGGACTGTGTCGAAAACCTTTTTGAATGGATCCGAGCATACTCGCAGTACGGGAGAGGATGCTCGACTCTCGTGGATTGCTTTCACCATAATCGTCCGGCCAGTCGTTCGAAACTCACGAAGCGAGAATTCATTCCTATCTCTGCTACTGTCGAAGAGCAACGAAATATTCGACCGTTCATTCTCGAGTCCGCGTTCCTGTCTACGTTTAGCCCCGGGTAGATTGGTTATTGGAAACAGGTTAAAGTTTGCGATTCAAGAATCCTGCGATCGCTAAATATCTCGACTTTGAGGATCTCCCATGTTTCATTTTTCACTACTGATATCGCTCTCTGTTCTTTTTTTGGGGAATATCGTGCAATCAGAAGAAAACCTAAAAGCATTTCCACCTGCGGAAGCGGGGAGTGAACGTTACGTACTCCAACTCCCTGAAGTTGCCGACGAATCGCTTATCAAAGTCGAGCTGATTGTTGGCAAAAAAGTCACAGTGGACAGCGTCAATCGATATTTCTACGGCGGCGCTTTGAAAACGGTGAATATTCCAGGCTGGGGATTCGATCGGTATGTTCTTGACAATCTCGGTCCCCTGGCGGGAACACGTATTGGGGTCGATCCAAACGAACCAAAATCGGAGCGATTTGTTTCTTTGGGTGGAGACCCCTTTTTGATTCGCTACAACAGCAAACTCCCGGTGGTTGTCTATGTCCCATCGGGAGCCGAAGTGCGTTATCGATTGTGGCGCACGGTTGCCGATGCGACTGCCGTATCGAAGCGCTAATCTATGGAGCTTTAATCCATGGACCGCGAAGAGCGTCGGAATCCGTAAAACTCCAAAGTTGAATTTCAAAGACACCATTGGTTGAAAGGATTGAGCTGTGAGATTGCAGCAAAAATCGATAGGGGGAGTGTCGTTCGAGCGTCTGCGATTCTCCCGGAATGCGTTGGCGATAATCCTCCATTCTCTCCTTCTGTCCGGTCTTTTTCTTTTTCCTTGGGAATCGAGAGGTCAGGAAGTATCCCAGTACCAGCCGGGAACCGAGGAATTATCCGGGACGATTCGTTTGAATGGCTCCGAGACCATGCAACCTCTTCTCGAGGCATGGTCCGTGGAATTCATGCGACTGCATCCCAAAGTTCAATTCGAGATGCGTCCAGAGGGGTCGTTGTTGGCTGTCGCTAGCTTCGCTGAAAAGGTCGCTTCCATAGGCGCGGTAAGTCGCGAGCTTACTGCCAAAGAGATCAAAGATTTGGCGATCCTCGGAGTCGACAATTTGCTTCAGATACCGGTGGCTCGTGACCATATCGCCGTGATTGCGCATCCTGCGAATCCTCTGACTTCGTTGTCGCGTGATCAGTTGAAAGAGATCTTTCGAAAGAGGAATGTTCCTCTTCGCTGGAATCAAGTGGATGATCGGTCGGCGACGAATGATCTGGGAATCACACTGGTCGGTCCAAACGAACTCTCTGGGACTCGCGACAATTTCGCGCAGATGCTTTTTGGAGATTCGGATCAGATGTCTGGAGAGATCAAAAGTTGCGACAACCAATCGTCGATCATCGAGGAGGTTTTACGAACACCGGGCGCCCTCGGAATCCTTTCTCAGGTTTGGCTTGACGACTCTGCCAATACGTTGGCTATTTCAGAAGATAAATCCAAGCCGGCGATTCTTCCATCGACCGACGATGCGAAAGAGGGATCCTATCCGCTCGAGCGCGAACTGTACCTCGTCGTCCGTAGTAGTGGGGAACTAAAACCCTCACTGGCAGAGCGGCGATTCCTGGATTTCGCGCTTTCCCAACAAGGAATTAGGGTCGTCAAACGCTCTCGTTTTCTCCCCCTATCTCCCGAGCGAACCGAAGTCGCCCGGCGTCAGATCGGTTCGCTCTCAGCAGTAAAATGAGTCGATCAGAGACCTGTCAGTCCCTATGGAATCAAAAAAACGGTTGCGTGACACTTTCACCGTTCGTGTCATACAAACGATCAATTTGGAGTTAAGCAAAATGTTTTCTCTTGGCGCATCCTATTTCTCCGACTCCCATCTTCGATGGGTTCTTGTACTCACGGGATGGATCTTTTGTTCGATGGTCTCCGAACTCACTTCCCAAGAGGTGAGGGAGCGAGAGAGCGCACCACAAGATCCGAATGGGCGACTCGCTCCAGGCGTGACAGCGTCCGGAAGGAATTTTGGAGCGCGAGGCTCGAACCAAAACACAGGGGTGGTGATCACATCCATCGTTCCTGGATCTCCAGCGCAACTGGCAGGCATCGAGGTGCGTGACCAAGTGATCACCGTCAACGGCTATCAAGTCGGGATTGTCCATGGAACCACCTATGACTTGGAACGTGAGGTGTGGTCTCGCGCCGATCGTGGCCAACCAGTTGTTTTGTTGGTTAAGGATTGGCGAACAAACAATCTCACCAACATCACCGTGGATCTCAATCAAAATGCGAGTCAACGTCCCCCAGTCATCAACAATCAAGTTGCCTCGCAATTGGCGCAGGTTCGCGTCTGGTACGACCAATATCTCCAACGACCACCGAGCGAAAGCGAAACCACTGCTTGGCGGGAAAGCCTTTCGCAGGGTGGATTGACCTTGCAAGATATTCAGCCCTATATCCTAGGAAGTACCGAATTCTACGATCGATTTGGAAGAAACAGCGACGTCGGTTACGTCTATGCTCTCTACGATAAAGTGTTTGGCCGCCAGCCAACTCAATCCGAACTCTCACGCACTCTTTCTGATTTGAGTTCCTATGGGGCGAATCGCGTCCCATTCGTCAAAAGTTTTTTAGCCAACCGACCGGGAGTGGCTCCCCCTCCCTCACAAGCGCTTTCCACGAAAGAACTCCTGAGCACCATGACCAGTTATCAAAAGCAGATGGGTTCATTCGTGACCTGGGGATTCTATGGTGAACAGTCCGCGATCCTCTTCAAATCGATCGCTAATGTGAAACGCATCGATCAATACGAGGTTCCAGGCCGTGAAAATCGGCAAGAGCAGCAGCGGCTGGCTAGCGAGATTCAAAAGAACAGCGACAGGCTCGTGCAGATTGCTCAGCAGATCCGCGATCGTGCAGACCGTACGAATTCTATGTCGCGAGAAGCCTCGAAGCTTATGGATGACGCCAGTCGACTGAAGAGTGCCGCCGATCGATTGGTCCGAGAGGTCTATCGGTAAGCGGTCTACGAACGCTTGGTCAAGCTCGGCTAGTGTCCCTCGCCTGGGAGTAGCAATTTGGTATCCAGTCCTCGCGATCGATTTTTCCATTCATGACTCCTCATCGAATCTACGCGATGAGTTTTGCGAGTGTTTACCCGCACTACGTCGCGAAGGCTGAAAAGAAAGGGCGGACCCAATCGGAGGTCGACGAGATTATCCGTTGGTTGACCGGCTACAACCAAACGGAGTTCGAACAGCATTTGGAAAACAAGACCGACTTCCAAACCTTCTTTGGGGCTGCTCCCGAACCCAACCCTGCACGCTCGCTGATCCGAGGTGTGATCTGCGGCATCAGGGTCGAGGAAATCGAAGAACCGCTGATGCGGGAGATTCGCTACCTGGATAAATTGATCGATGAGTTAGCCAAAGGGAAATCGATGGCAAAAATCCTGCGTAGCTCGCC
>JBBAXA010000061.1:0-27711 GCA_040396935.1 Pirellula sp. | reverse complement strand
GCTCGCTCCGCCACGCGATACCACACCGCCTCCACATGGCTCCGCGCCGCATCCTCTGCAGCGACCGGATCTGCTAAGGCAATGGTTTCCACCAAATGTTCGTGTTCCTCCGCTAGAACGCGCGCGTCTGGAAAATAGTCATTGAACCCCTGCTCATGAAAACCCAATAAGCCATCCCAAGCCTCCTGCCAAACCACCAAAAGCCTCGGTACCCGCGACATCTCGACGATCGTCTTGTGCAGCTCGAAGTCGGCTTCTCGAAAGGCCGAATAATCGCGCACCGAAAGGGCATCTCGCACCTTTTCAAGCGATGCTCGGAGTCTCCCCAAATGCTCCCTCGCGATCGCGACGTGCTGGGCCGCATGCCGTGCAGCAAACCCCTCTAAAAGCGATCGCAGTTCGGAAAGTCGTCGAATATCGGCTTCGTTCATATGATCACAGCTATGCGAAATCAGACATCCATCTATGCGTCAGTCGTCAAACTAGCAGATCGTAGTAGGTCAAGAAACACAAATGATTGAAATTATTCCAGCATCGCACTCCAATAGCGGTGACGGATCCAGACTATGTTAAATCAACCATTTTGTCAGCTTGACCATGAACCTCCCCACTCGAGTTCCATTCGGCGTCATCGCGCCGATGACCACGCCGTTCTCCGAGGATGGCGAACTGAAACCCAATTGGATCCGCAGCCAGGTGGAGTTTCTCGTCCGTGAGCGCGCCGACAGCCTGGCCGTCGGAGGTTCGACAGGCGAGGGGCAGACACTCTCCCCGGACGAGTTGCGGGCGTGCGTTTCCGAGACGCGCGCAGCGATGCCCTCAGAGATGCCGCTGATCGCAAGCGCGATCGTCGATAGCACTCGGCAAGCGATCCGCGCGATCCAAGCCGTTGAAGGCCTCGGCGTGGATGCGATCCAGATCACGCCCGTTCATTACCTCTTCCGACCTGATGACGAGATGATGATCGAACACTTTCGGAGAATCCACCAGGAAACCGGAATGCCGCTCATCATTTACAATGTGGTGCACTGGTGTTACCTGTCGCCAGAACTAACGGTGCGACTGATGCACGAGGTTCCAGGTGTGATGGGGATCAAACAAAGCGCAGGGGACTTGAAGCTGTTCGCTGATTTGATGATCAACGCACCGCCGGATCGCAAGATCTATAGCGCGGTCGATGCGCTCATGTATCCGTCGTTCTGCCTGGGCACACCTGGTGTTATTGCCGCGACCCCTTCGGCGATCCCCCGCGCTACGGCGCTGCTGCGCGATGCGGTGACGAGAGGAGATCATGCCAATGCGCTGCGACTGCACGAAAGGATTCTGCGATTTTGGAATGCAACAGACCACTACAACCTGCCGGCTTGCATCCGGTACGCACAATCCCTGCAAGGTGTAGAAACCGGAGTGCCTCGCATGCCGATGCGTCCTGCGACCGATCTACAAAAGACAAAGATCAAACCGGCACTCGAAGCGGTCATGCAGCTCGCCGATGAACTTTCGTCTTGAGCCGATTCCTGTCGATCGTACGAGTCAAGCAAACACCTGCATGGTATGGAATCCTTTAGACAACCAATCCTCCATCCCCCACATGAATCGGTACACACCGATCGCAGATTATCTGGTTGAAAACCTGAACGATCGATCCTTGGCAGCGACAAACCCTCTTTTCACTCTACTCCCATCATGAAACACACTTCGTTCCTTCGGATCTGGTTTCTAACGTTACTCTTACCATCGATCGTCCAAGCGCAGCCGGTATCCAAATTGCATTGGTCGTTCGATCAATCCCAATCCGAGGGCCTCACGATTCATGGCCGTACTGAAAGTGTTTCCGGTGTGAAAAGATCTGCACTACAGATGGATGGTCTTTCGGCGATCGAGCTTCAAAATACGGCCGCGCTCCCGAGCTCTCCGTTCACCATCTCGCTTTGGTTCAACCCCTATGATCTATCGGCTGGGCAGCAAATACTCGCTGGAAAGAATCGCTATTCTCGCAACGAGCGGGAATGGAGTGTTACCATCGAGCCGGATGGAAAGCTGAAGGCGCACTTGCGTCAAAGCGACTGGAGTACGATTCCCTGTACGGAGCCGCTGAAGGCCGGCGAGTGGCATCTCTTGACCTTGACGGTCGATGCTCGAAAAGCGGCAATGTATTTAAATGGTAAGGCCGTGGGAGAGGTATCACTGAAAACACCACTAGCCACGACGCCAGCTCCCATCACGCTGGGAGGGATCTGGGATGCAGGCGGTGTGCGTCAAGCCTTTCATGGTGCCATCGACGAATGCGACTATCAACCTCGCACATGCAGCCCGCAGGAGATCGCCGCTTGGTACCATCCCGTCTTGACCACCCACGATTTGCCGAAAGTCTCGCTCCCCCGCGGCTTGAACCTTTGGAATCCTGATTCGCCTATTCCTAAGGCTGCTGAACTACCACAGGTGGAGGGAGCTGAGTTTCACGTTCTGAAGAAGGAGCGACCCGATGAGGATGGTTGCCAATGGACGCTCGGTGTCGGATTGGCTTGGCACAAGGGGAAACTCTACGCCTCGTATGGTTTCAATCGTGGGAGCGAAAACACTCCCACCGAGGAAGCGCATGTGCGAGTCAGTAGCGATGGCGGGAAAACCTGGGGACCACCCAGCGTGATGGATGCGGGTGAGGGAAACCTCGGCGTCAGCCATGGCGTTTTCCTTTCTGATGGTGGCAAACTATGGGCTTTTATGGGTGCGTTCTATGACCGTTTCCAACGCACGCATACACGCGCCTATGTCCTCAATGAAACCGACGGTGCATGGGAACCGCTGGGTATCGTGATCGATCGAGGTTTCTGGCCGATGCAACAACCGCAGAAGATGGCCAACGGCAATTGGATCATGGCAGGTTTCCGAGTCGCCAGCGGTTATGGTCAAGCGGGTAACCTGCCCGCGGTAGCCATCAGCCGAGGTGATGACTTCTCCCAATGGGAACTGGTGGTTCTAGAGGCTGAGGAGAGCCTCGGATCGAATCTCTGGGGTGAATCGACGGTGATTGTGGAGGATAAGCGGATCCTCAATATCTCCCGCTACGGAGCGCGATCCGTGGCTCTCCTCTCTGTGAGCGAGGACTATGGCCAAACATGGACTGCCGCAGCCCTTTCGAATTTGCCGATGGCAACGAGCAAACCGTATGCGGGAACCTTGAGTAACGGACAGCGATTTCTCGTATGCACCACAACGGCCGACACCGGCGGCAAACGTTCTCCATTGACCATCGCCGTAAGCCAACCAGGTGAGTCGGTCTTTCAGAGAGTCTTCCTCATTCGCACGTCGGTGTTCGATCGGACGCCGGGTGTATCGGATCCAAAGGCAGACTTTAGCTATCCCTACGCTATCGAGCACGAGGGCAAGCTCTACATCGGCTACACCCACAAAAGCCATGCAGCGAATGAACTGGCTGTGATCCCTGTAAGCAGCCTTGCGATTCCACAGTAGGGAAGATTCCTGTTTTCCTAGCGCGCTGTATCGTATCGCTGCTTGAACACGTCGCAGGAAATGACGCACCTACTCTCCAATCTCAGCACACCCGTCGGCGACCCGAGCGATGTGTCACCTGATGATCAGCGACGCTTCACCCAATCCGTGGAGACTTGTCACCCCATCGACCGCCGCAGCGAGACTGCTTTTGAATTCGCATCCATGCGAAAATGCAGGTCGTAGCCTAGAGTGCTGGGCAGTCGAATATCGGTAGCATGCACCGAGGCGAGTCGCAGGAACGGACGGAATCATAGGTTCGCTATAAGGAGCTCGGTCTCGTCATCATGGCAGGAACAGTGGTAATGCCCATTTACCGATGAGAATGGTTTCACCGGCGGCGCAGTCCTTTTGGAAAAGAGTGCAGTAGTTGGCCGAGGAGCCAGGATGGAAGAGCGGAACTTCGGGTAGGGCGACCTTCTCAAAGCCCTGGTCCATCAGTGCTTGGGCCGCGGTGTCGCGATTGCGTTCGAGCGTGGGTGTGAGGAAGTAGACAGTACCCGAACGTTCGCATTGGAGAATCTTCTGTCCGTCCATTGCGACAGCGAGGTACTGCGCCCCGTGGAGCGCGGCGGGAAGTTCAGCGGCAACGTAGGCACGGTCGCTGAAAAGCCTGGCACCTGGAATGAGAGGCTGTGATCTGGCATCAGCACTGACGAGCGTACCCGGCTTGGTTTTGCGAAATGGTTTTCCATCGGCATGATCACGAATGGGCGCGGCGGAGATCTTGGGTTTCTCCTGGCCGCCGGTGGCTTTGCTAACGAGTTGCCGTAGCTTCACAGAACCACTCGTTACTTTACCGGCGAACGCGTCTTCCTCACGAAAGGTCGCCATGAGAATGTTGCGGTCGGAGACGCGATTGTAGTCGTAGATGATGCGGATGAGGCCGTCGGGAGTCTGCTGTCCGTCGGGATAGGATACGCCCAGCCGTTCATCGAGCAGGAGGCCGCCGCTCCATGTGCGACCGTCGTCTTTGGAAATGTAGGCGGTTAGATGCGAGCGGCTGGTGCGAGCATCGATCGGACCATGCTTGACGAGCAGCAGATTTCCAGAATTCAATCGCGAGATAAAGAAACGAGAGGTCGGGTGCTGGATCCCCGAGGGCGTCACATCCGGCCAATTCTTGCCAAGGTCGCTGGAAACGCTCTCGCCGATACCGTACTTCGTGCGTACAAGCAACCAAAGCGATCCGTCTCGCCGTTCGACAAACATATGCTCATCGTACTGTCGGTCCGCCAAAGGGACATTGCATGCACCTCGCAACGACCACGTCTTGCCCACATCGCTGGAAACGATCATCTGCGCGCTGTGGTCGTGCTCTCGCCATTTAGAGATGGGCAGAACCCACTCTCCAGAGGAAAGCGCGAGCGGTTTACACATCATCACACCATCACCGATACGACGCGGCTGCGACCAAGTGGGGGTCGCTGCGTCCGGCTCTCCCGTCTCGATACACCACACGCCGAGTTCCACGTCGCGCCGACTTTTGTCCATCTGTGCCCAGAAATGAAATAGACGACCGTCCGGCGACAACCACAGTTCGGGATCAAAGCTACGGACGGGCCCGCCTGCATCAGGATCAATCGTCAGGACTTCGCGCCACGTCTTTCCATCATCCTCGCTCGTACTAATCACGACGTAATTGTTCAAATCCTCACCCGGCGTCACACCTGCATACCAGGTGGCCCAAAGGCGGCCCTTCGGCGCGACAGCCAGGCTCGGAATGCCCGAGAACGCACGGTTGGACGACGCGTGCTCGGCCAACGGCATACCAAGATGCTTCGGCGATTGTAGAGATGGAAATGGTAGGGATGTAGTATCGGCGGCATGTAGTACGTAGGGCGTTGTGAGCAGCAGGCTGCCTAGGAGCATGAAAGGGAATTTGGACATGACGATAGAGTGCAGCCAATGGAGAATCATTTTTTCACCTTAGGATTTTTTTGAGGTCCAACGACATCAAATCCACACGGACTCATTTCTTTAAGGCATAGCCGATACTCTCGGCGACAGCTCCGCCGAGGATTTGTATCACGCGCCCAGTACCAGCCCCCTAAAGAATACTAGGATACCATCGTTGGATCAGCGTCAGGAACAGACCACCGGGAAGAAACACGATCCACGAGGCGAAAATACGATCCACCAAAAAGCGCATCGATCTTGATGCCTGCCTTTGGTAGGGTAGACAAGCATCCCCTCCGCCCTCGGACCCGATACGTTGCATTTCCGCCAATTGCACTCAGGGAAGTCGTTTTCGTCGTTGGAGATACTCAGCAATCGTTTCGCCGAGTTGTTGTCCAACCGTTCGATAACCTTCAGTATGGCTATTCGGAGTATTCCACGAGGTTTCGAGGCAACCGGAGAGAGTATGCGAGTTGCCGTGATCGGTCACCCATTGGCCGCTGATCTGTCGCCAGAGGGGATGGTAAGACGGCCCCGTGATGCGTGGATTCGCCTGGACGGCCAAAGGCCCATGAATCTGACGCTGGGCAATCGATAAAAATAGAGATCGGTTGTCGCGCCCGAGATCGCTCAGCAATTCCGGCGGCCCGAAAAAGAAGAAGGGTTGTTTATCGCTTGGACTGGGATTGTGCAAATCGATGAAGACATCGAGGCGATCGTGTTCGGCCCAACGCTGCAATGCGCGCTGTACGGCCTGGACTTCCGGATAGAGGGGACGATCGGTCCAGTCGCGATTATGGTCTTGGGGATCCGCCTCTTTCCCACCGTTTCCAGTGGTCGCATTGTCGACGTCCATGATAGGAACGACCACGATTTCAGCGTTCTCTATCAACCATCGTGCTGATTCCTCTCGCCGGCCCAGCCATTCTAAAAAACCGCAAGCTACCCAGCTCGATCCGCTTTCCCACGCATGCTGACGCGCCTGGATCCAAATTCCAGGAAGCGGATGGGTATCTTTTGCCGACTTCGAGGTCCAAGCCAGAACGGGCCGATCCTCGCGTGTTCTCGCCAATTCGAAGGAGCGACTGTTTGGGATCCGGTCCATTAGTTCCGCAATCGCTCGCTGTGTGTCTTTGGGAGTGAACATCGGCCCCCATGCTACCCAAAGCGCATCGCTGGTCGGCGTTATTTCGTAGCGAATGATACCTGGCGCTCGTTTCCCTGGCTCCGACAAAAACCAGGTTTGTCCATCGGAGGACCAAGCAGCTCGATCAGGCGTACTCCACGTACTAGCAAGCGGTTTATCCGTGAGCTTACCTTGATTACGCGTCGGCTGATCGCTTGGTACTACTTCCAACGTGTATACCTGGCCCGGTTCCGTGCCTTCTAGCCTGAGCGCCCACCAGCAAACCCAACCGCGCACGGACGAACCACCTGGCATGCAACGAACAATGCGTTGGGCTTGATCGATATTCAACAGCTGGGCGGAGCCTCCCTCGAAATCTGTGTTTACGGTGAAATCAGCAATGGCTAACGGAGCCGACATTGCCTGCCACAAACAAGCCGCGATAAAAATAGGGAGAGCTGACGCGTTGAACATGTTCCTTCGTTTTCTCGATTATTCCGGCAAGCCTCGTGTGAGGAATTCCCTTGGGACGAAAGGTTGGATACCGGTCTTCATGATACAAACAATGAGATAGGCAACATTGGCACGAGAGACCAAGACATTCAACTTTTCTTAAAACAGGTGGTCGCGTTCCTGCACTGTAGCCATACGATGGTGAAATCGTTCCCGCATTCGACCTTCGTAGGAACTACGTTGCCATCAGCCAATATCTACTTTGTTTGACAGGGTAACTCAGTGCTATTATTTGATGAGGATCATAACCCAGGTTGATTGGATCACGATCGAATCAACCACCTTCGCCTGGGAGCTGACAGCAAGCACCGATCGTGACTGCCATGGGTAGACAAAGAGAGAAAGACGGAATGGTAAGGATCCCTTCGTAACTAAAAATACTCAACATCTTTGCGAGATCCTTTGCTTCACGCGAACCTCTACACCAAGTACGGATTTCTTTCGATGACTAAAATGCTTCTAGTCAGAAGGAATGGGCGGAACGGGCCGAGTTCGCGAGCATTGCGTAATGTTTCTGCGAGGAAGGTATCAACCGACACGATTCCGAAACGGTTTCCCTTGCAAGCCTCGTAAGACTTCCCGCGAGGCTTTGGTACGCAATTCCGCGCTTCCTTCCTCGCAGTAAAACGACGCATGAGGATTGAGGATGAGTCGATCATGGGCGGGGTGCGATGGGTCTCGCCATGCCTTGAGCACTGGCGAATCCTCCGGCGGCGGTTCGACTTCGAGAACATCGATACCCGCGCCAGACAGATGGCCTTGAGCCAACGCCTCCACCACTGCAGCGGTGTCGACGACACCACCGCGCGCGGTATTGATGACGATTGCACCCGCCGGCATCCTAGCAATTTCGGCCGCTCCGATCATCCCGCGTGTCTCGGGTGTGAGGGGGCAATGCATGCTCACGATATGACTCTGCTGCAACAACTCCTCGAGCGAATCGACCCGGCGCACTCCGAGCGATTTCTCGACACCATCGCGTAGGGGTGGATCGTAGAAAACGACATCAAAGCCGAACGCTTTGGCTCGCAACGCTGCAGCGGCACCAATCCGGCCACAACCAATAATCCCGAACACACGACCTCGCAACCGATGGATCGGTACGGCCTGATCCGGGTTCCACATTCCGATACCTCGGCGCAACCTGCTGTTTAGAAAATGGATTCCGCGCGCAAGACTTAAGGTCATACCTAGTGCTGAATCAGCTACCTCTTCGGTCCCGTAATCAGGAACATTGCAAACAGGAATACCTCGCTCCCGAGCCGCGACGAGATCGATGTTGTCGTACCCCACGCCAGGACGCACAATCACCTTGCAGTGGCGCAGCCGTTCGATGTGTTCGCGGGTCAGTCGCAGATAGTGATAGATCATCACAGCATCCGCGTCGTTGAGTTGCTCTCGGAACTCCGACTGCTGTTGGATATCCAGGGCGATGACCTCCGCGTGGCCATCGAGTACCCGCCTCTCGCAATCCAAGGGCTCTGAAACGAGATCGGTAATCATCACTCGCGGTAGTTCACTCATATGCGGACAGACTTTTTCGCTGTGTGTTGTTGAGGTTTGGGTTCGGATCGCGGTCGATTAGCCTTAGGGCTTGATCGGGAGGACCAGGCGGGATGCGACGCCGGGACGATGATGGACCCGCTCCGTCGCGATCGCAGTTTGATCGCCAAAGATTCCTTCGCGCGTATTGGGATTGCGGTCATACAAAGGGAAGTCAGCGCCGCTGATATCCACGCGCAGCCGATGCCCGGGAGAGAGGGTGGCAGCGACGGGACCGAGATCGACGGTGATCTCGTAAAGGGTGTCGGGCTTCATCGATTCGGGTCGGAGCAGCGAATAGCGATAGCTTCCTCGCAGAATGCCGCGTGCGATGTTCTGCGAGAAGCCGTCCGGATGGACATCGATCAGCTTGACCGCCCAATCGGCATCTGGCGTGTCGGTGCTCACATAAAGCTTCGCCTCCGCGTTGCCGGCAAAGGTAAGAGGAGAGTTTAAAGGCTCGCTGGTATAGACGAGCACATCTTCACGGTCCTCGGTGGCGCTTTGGTCGACCGGTCCCCAGACGGCCGTATGGATCGGACGCTTGTCGGTAATGGGACAGGATGGAGTGGGATTGGCGGGATCAGCCCGAAAGCTATCGGCGGGCTGGTCCTGGGTTGGAGCGACTCGTGTGAGGCGACCATCCCCTTTTCGCGTATTCGCTTTGCCGTTGGAGTTCAAATAGAAAGAGGTCTCGCGAAAGCCTTCAGGTGGCCAGCTCTGGGCATCGTGCCAAATATTGTCCCCCATCGAGAAGTAACGCACGGGCGGAAAGGGCTTGGATAGGGCGGCTGGGTCTTGTTTGAGATGACGGTCGAACCAATCGCGCTGAATGTCAAATAGATCGATCGCTGCCTCGGAACCAAAGTCAATATCGGCGACCTTCGATTTACCAACGCTGCCATGATCCCAAGGGCCGAGGATCAATCGTTGTTGCTGGCGCGTCTTCGAGTCACGAGCTTTTTTTTGCATGATGATGAAATTGTCGACCGACTCGCGAGAGAAGAAATCGTAGTAGCCCACGACATGTAGCGCAGGTGTTTGCAAATCCGGCAATCGGTCGGTGAGATCGAGACGCGTCCAGAATCCATCCGGCTGAGGATGCGTCAGATAGGCATCGAGCCACGGCATGTCCCAACCGATAGCGCGGTCGACATCGCTGAGCGGCAAACGTCGATAGGCCGTTCCATAGTCGTTCGCCTTTGCCCCTTCGGGTTTCGGAGAGTTTCCTGCGATCCAGGAAGCGATGAGTGCGAGACGTACTGAACCTCCGAGATAGAGATTGCGATAGAAACTACTCCACGTTGCTTGCGGCGCGATAGCCGCCAGTCCCGGAGGATGTTCCACTGCGGCTTGCCACTGTACGGCACCGACGTACGAACCACCCAGCATCCCGACCCGTCCGCTACACCACGGTTGACGCATGATCCATTCGATCGTGTCGAAACCATCCTGACCTTCGTTGTTGTAGGGGGCAAACGCGCCATCGGAGCCGAACTTTCCACGACAATCCTGGGCAATGAATATGTAGCCAGACTTCGCCCATCGCTCGCCGACAGCCTTCTGCTTGGTCCGGTCGTAGGGGGTTCGCGTCAGCAGGACCGGTGCCCGGCTCAGACTAGGATCCCGATACACATCGGCCACGAGTTCGATTCCATCGCGCATCGGTATGCGAAGGGTCTCGACCTGGGCCAGCACGCCCGTCGGCAATGCGAGACAGAGACCGAGGAACGCAAAAAACGGAGTTCTCATCGTTATTTTCCTTTGAAACCGTGGCTTCGATCGCTCATGGAATTGGAACGGATGCGTATCCGCGATCCAGGTAGCCATCAACGAAATTCGCTTGCTGAAAAGCGTTCTGTACCGAGGTTCGATCGACTCGAGCCGACGGATTCGCTCGAGCAGATCGCATCTTATCACGGAAGGGCAGCGAACGCCTTCGGAGCTCTTGACAGTCGACACCGCGGCATTGTAAACTTGTCAGACAAGTTGTCAACATGTCAATCGGAACAGGCCATCCACAACCACTGGGAGTTTTATGCGACTGGCAGCGATCGATCGAAGGAACACGGTGGATTTGGTTGTCGAGCGGATCGCCGACGTGATCCAGAGTCAGAAGTTAGAGGCTGGTTCGCGATTGCCCGGCGAACATCAATTGGTCGAACAGTTGAAGGTGAGCCGTCCTGTTTTGCGAGAAGCGTTAGCCCGCCTTCATAGCATGGGCTTGGTGGATATCCAGCGCGGTCGAGGAACATTTGTCGGCAGTCGAGAAAGCCTTGCGAATTGCGTGCGATTGCTCCAATCGGCAGTTACTATTTCCCCAAAAGAGATGCGATCGTATGCAGAACTCCGCTCGGCGATCGAGGTCCAGGCGGTACGACAGGCAGCCGAAAACGCAACGCAATCCGATATCGCGGAGCTCGATTCGTATCTCGCGATGCTCGATGATGAATCGTTGGCGTATCCCAAAGCCCTGGAGATCGACTTTCGATTTCACCGCAAGCTTCTCGAGATGTCGCGCAACCCGCTGATGGTGAATATGATGGAGGTTATCTACGAATTCGTATTGGCACAGATGGTTCGTACCACACCCTCCCAAAAGGACAATCAACTCGGTCGGCGTTTGCACAAGGCGATCCTCAAAGCGATTCGCGAATGCGATCCGGATGGTGCGGAGAAAGCCATGCGACAGCACATGCAGGCCGTTCTGATCCGACTCGATCGACCCCCGGCGCAGAAAGTCACGAAATCATGAAGCGTACCTTCCTCTCCCTCGGTGCAACGTGCCTCCTCGCCGCGTCGCTCTACGCGGACGACACAGTCAAGATCACCCCTGCTCAACAAGATTTCTTCGAATCGAAAATCCGGCCAATCCTGATCGAGCATTGCTACGAATGCCATTCGGCAGAATCGAAAACACTGCAAGGTGGGCTTCGCGTCGATCATCCCGATGGCTTGATGCGCGGTGGCGATACCGGAACAGCGATTGTTCCTGGAAAAGCTGCCGAGAGCCTCCTTCTCAAGGCGCTTCGGTACGACGACGTCGAAATGCCCCCCAAGGGAAAACTCTCCGAGGGGGTGATTCGGGATTTCGAAGCCTGGATTGAAATGGGTGCCCCCGACCCTCGCCCCCCGATGGAAACAACCACAACGCGTGAGATCGACCTCGAAGCCGGACGTCAGCACTGGAGTTTTCAACCTATCGTCGATCCCGTTTTACCCCAGGTCGCTGACGCTGCTTGGCCACTCGATCCAATCGACTTTTTCATCCTGAACACACTCGAGTCAGCCGAGATCAAGCCGGTCGCCGATGCGGATCGTTACACATGGTTGAGACGGGTCAGTATCGATCTGACAGGCCTGCCACCGACACCTGATCAGATCGATGCGTTCGTGAGAGACAATTCCCCTCGCGCCTGCGAAACGGTCGTCGATCGCCTTTTGGAATCGAGAGCCTTCGGTGAACGGTGGGCTCGGCACTGGCTCGATATGACGGGTTACGCCGACATGATGGGTACATCGAACAGCGTCTTCGCCGAGCATGCATGGCGATATCGCGATTATGTCATCGATGCATTCAACCGCGACAAACCTTTCGATCGTTTTGTTCGCGAGCAAATCGCCGGCGATCTCATGCCTGCATCCTCCCCGGACGAGGGAGCTGAAAATCTCATTGCAACCGGGTTCCTGATGGTGGGGGATGTGCCGATCGTCGAACCGGATAAGCCTAAAATGGTGGCAGACCATATCGATTCCCAAGTGAGCAAGATCGGAACGGTCTTTCTCGGGATGACCCTAGGCTGTGCCCGTTGCCATCACCACAAATTCGATCCAGTCGGCCTCCAAGACTATTACGGTATCGCGGGGATGCTTCACAGCTCTCCGTCCACCCACAAGATACCGTTTGGTGTTTGGAGCAAACTCAACGAACGCATCCTACCGGAAACCGCTGAACAAAAAGTTGCGCGTGAGCAATTGGAGGCACAGCATGAAGATGCCCTGAGCGCCATGGTCCGAGAGAGGGATGCATTGACCCAGAAGAAACAGCAGCTAACAGCCGCTATTGGAAAACTCAAATCCAAACCGGTTGCTGTTCAAACAACCCTTTCTGCTGAAGGGTTTGGCGGCAGTGATTCTACTCTGCCAGCCCAAACTCCAACCTCGCAAACAGTTGCCCAAGAAAAGCAAAGCGATAGCCCCAAGAATGAGGTCAACGAAGCAGAGTCCGCCGAAGCGGAAAAGAAAAAGCTCACCGAGGAATTGGATAAAATCGCCGAAGAGTTGAAGCAACTCTCACCCAAGATCCAGCATGCGGAATTTTTCCGTTCCAAAGTACCCAAAGCCTTTGCGATGCAGGACAGCGATCAACCGGCGGACATGCCGATCTATATCCGAGGCAACCCCTACGCCAAGGGAAATGTCGTCACGCGGGGACCGCTGCGCGTCGCATCGACCAAGGAGTTTCCCAGGATACCCGAGGGGCAAAGTGGGCGTTTGCAGCTGGCCGACTGGTTGGCGGACCCTGCCAATCCTCTACCCGCTCGCGTCACCGTCAATCGGATCTGGCAGAAACTCTTCGGAGAGGGGCTGGTTCGAAGCGTCGATTACTTTGGCGTCCGTGGTGACACACCGACCCATCCCCAATTGCTCGACCATCTGGCCGCCCGCTTTGTGAAAAACGGCTGGTCCCAAAAACAGATCCTTCGAGCGATCGTGCTCAGCCGGGTCTATCGACTCAGCAGCGCGAACAACCCAAAGGCAATGGAACGAGATCACGAGAATCGACTCCTATGGCGCATGAATCGACAGCGACTGGATGCCGAGGCCATTCGGGATGGGTTGTTGGCGGTCTCCGGTGAACTACGCCCCAGTCGAGGCGGACCGGCCCTGGCGCTAGACATCGTCGAGAACACTGGCGCTCTCGTGCAATCAGGCGTCAATCCACCTAACTACAAACATGCCAAGCCACGGCCGACCGAGGAGTTTGAACGCACGATTTATTTGCCCGTGATGCGAACCGGTTACACGAGCTCGGACAAACTACGCGGTTTCTTTGACTTCATCGATCCGGCTCAAATCGCAGGCCAACGGAACCAGACTGTAGCCCCCACACAATCGCTTTTTCTACTAAACAACTCGATGCTCCGAACCCGATCCAAAGCATTGATCGATCGATTGTTCAAAGAGGAATCCGATCCCCAGGTTCGTCTCGAAAAGCTGTGGCTCACTGTCCTGAATCGACCGATCACCAACGAGGAGAGGATCGAAGCCAAGGCCTTTTTGGAGGATCTCCAAACGCTGATCGGTGCGACGAAAAAAGCCGAGGAAAGTGATAAGATCCGATGGCACGAACTTGGTCATAGTCTATTTGCATCCAATCTGTTCCTTTACAGACTCTAGCCTTGGCTGGAGCCACACTGAACGGTTATCGGATTTTGGAACGAGCATGAATCGAATCCTCACTAGCCGACAATGATTCCAGCAGGTCGAGCGGTCCGAAGACCGCTCGACCTGCTCACGAAAATATCCTGTTATATGAAATGTAAGAGAACCAAAACGATGAAAGATTCATTCTGCACCAACCGCCGGCGGTGCCTTCAGCACGGGGGGCTCGGTTTCGGAGCGTTAGCATTTCATGACCTGCTGCTCGCAGCATCCGAGTCCGCATCCATTCGAATGGCCAATGCGGTACCCAAAGCCAAACGGGTCATTTTTTTGTTCATGTCGGGTGGTCCATCTCAGATGGATTTGTTTGATCCCAAAGAATTCATCAATAAGCTGCATGGGGAATCGATCGACTCTCCTTTGTCACCCGAGGTGACGCAGGTCGGTACGGAAAAGTATCTAGCGCTCGGTGTCAAGCAACCGGTACGTCCTCGCGGACAATCGGGAATGATGATCTCCGATTTGATGCCGCACCTGGCAGGGGTCGCCGACGATATCTGTCTCCTCCGGGGAATGACGGCGGATAATCCGCAGCATGCAGCAGCAACCCAGCAATTCCATACCGGCGTATTCAACGAAGTACGACCCTCGATGGGGTCCTGGATCAGTTATGGCCTCGGAACGGAAAACGCCAACCTCCCCGGCTTTGTCAGCATCCACGCATCAGGATTGCGAACCTATGACTCTAGTTTCTTGCCGGCCAAGCACCAAGGGATGCCACTGACCGTTCCTCTCAATGAGAAAGCATTACCCATTGAGAATCTAAAGAATGCTTCGCTGGATGAGTCGATCCAGCTTAAACGGGTTGAGTTCACACAGCGACTCAGCCGTCGAATGGTCGAATCTATCGATGGAGATACCCATATGGAAGGGATGATCGAGAATATGGAACTCGCCTTCCGAATGCAGATGACGACTCCAGAACTCGTCGATCTCTCGAAGGAGTCACAAGCCACCCTAGACCTCTACGGTGTCAATGGCAAAGAAACCGATAAGAACGCGCGAGCCTGCCTCCTGGCGCGCAAGCTCAGCGAATCAGGAGTCCGATTCGTTCAGGTCACCATGGGTGGCTGGGATCACCATGGAGACATCCAAGCGAATCTACCCAAGCTGTGCAAAGAAACCGATCAACCCGTTGCTGCCCTCATTCAGGACCTGAAGCAACGAGGATTGCTCGAGGACACTTTGGTTCTCTGGTCCGGTGAATTCGGACGGACACCCTGGAGTCAAGATCTGAGCGGTAAGGCTCCGATCGACAAGCATGGCCGCGAGCATCAACCGCAAAGCTTCTGCGCGTGGATGGCAGGTGGAGGAATCCAACCGGGTAGAACCTATGGCGAAACCGACCATATGGGCTTTGATGTGATCTCGGGTAGGATCCACGTCCACGATCTCCATGCCACCATTTTGCACCAATTGGGCATCGACCATACCCAACTCACGTGGAGGCATCTCGGCCGCGACTTCCGACTGACCGATGTCTATGGATCTGTCGTCAAGGAGATTTTGGCGTAACAGAGATCGCTGTTGCTATCGGCAACCATCACCCAGTGGCCGCCAAAAAAGTCAGGGTATCAAGCGCGGCGGAACGGCCACTTCGGTGTATTTTTTTGTTCTGAATTTTTTCTTTCTCGTGCTCCTCGTATCTCCGATATCTAACCTACTCAGTGGAGCGGTGCTCGTTCTAGACCGATCATGCGATTGCATCATTCTGTCTCGGTCGCGGCACCGTCCATGAGGGATTTTTCGACCCTAGGGGGAAGGAAGATGAGGAGCTTGACCCGCGAATTAAACAACGGCCGTCCGCCAGTCGTACCGGCATTCGCGATGATGACATGCATGCGAACCGTTCGATTACGAGCACACTGCACCGTCCGATGCAGCGAACTGAGCACGAACACGACAGGATCCTGTGGTCCTGAAGGCCAGATCAACTCAGATCACCAACCGATTGGATACGACAAACGCGATACAACAACGAGCGCTGACCTCATCGGATCCGCATGCGATCAGCCACCTAGTTCAACCATGCACGCACGACCATGGATGCGATATCCGCGGTTCTTTTTTTAACTCCATCGCGATAGACATGTTTCGAACAGATCGAGATTATCGCGGCTCTTTGGGAACCTCGCTATCGAAATCGCTTGCGGCCGCCTGTTCCATGAGCTTACGCAATTCTGCAACACGCTCGGGTTCGAGCTCTGCGAGATTTTTGGATTCGCCCGGATCGTTCTTCAAGTCATAAAGTTCTTCACGATCTGCGGCGATCAACAACTTCCAGTCTCCACGACGGATCGCCCGTTCGCGACGGTTCACCCCTAACCAGTAGAAACTCCTCGGTTCTAATGACGATTGCTGACCTGAAAGAATCGGCCAAACATCGCAGCCATCCCACTTCAAATCGTCGTTGCTTTTGTAACCCGCCAATCGACACAGCGTCGGCATCCAATCATACGTATGGATCGGCGCAGTGACTCTCGCACCGCCGCGGAGTTTGCCCGGATAGCGGACCAGCGCGGCAGTTCGAATCCCCCCTTCGTAGAGACTGCTTTTGAAACCTCTTAGAGGTGTGTTGTCGCCCGCCACTTGGGTCGCAGGATACGTACCGGGATACTGCTGACCATCGTTTCTCGTGAGACTATGCGCTCCGTTATCGCTAAAGAAAAGGACCACTGTGTTATCGCGCTGACCACGGAGATCGACAACTTTCAGGATACTCCCGATCGCCTCATCCATATGCGTCGCGCAAGCGGCCCGCAAACGAGCGCCGGGTTCACTGAAATGCGGATTGAGATCATGATACTTTTGAGGTTCATCGATCGGAATATGTACGGCAGTAAACGGAACGTAAAGAAAGAATGGCCTCTTACCGTCGCGTGCTTCGAGCCAACGGATCGCTTCGGCAGCGATCAAATCGGTGACATGTCCCTCCTCTTTGAGAAGCACCTCGTTTCGGTGCCATGTTTCCGTATAGGTTCCTGATTTGTAATGGTGATCCCAGGGGCCTACACCACCGGCTAGAGACCCATAGGAATGCTGAAAGCCAAAGTGATTCGGCCCCCAGTCGGGACGGGATCCTAAATGCCACTTGCCGATCAGCGCAGTATCGTACCCGACACTTTGCAATGCCGATGCCATCGTGACGGTACCGAATGGAAAGACTCGCTCATTCTGGGCACCCGTGCAACCGAAGCGACTAGCCGCACGGCCACTAAGAAAGGCTGCTCTCGTAGGACTACACATCGGATGCGTGTAGCAAACATCCAGAACCACACTTTCTTTCGCGAGCGCGTCGAGCGCGGGCATGACATACTTCGAGCCGCGCCAAGGGACATCCGCTGATCCTAAATCGTCCGCAAGAAAAACGATGACATTCGGACGAGTTGGTTCAGCGGCGAGTTCGACTCCGTCCGCAAACCAAGCCGATGAAAAGAAACAGAAAATGCCTAGGAATTTCCAAGAGTGCATGGAGATCTCAAATCAGAAAGCAAGTTAAAGTTAAAGGGGATGGTCGGTCAGACCTCCGATCGGATCCGTAATGTAGGTCGGGTGATTCCATCGCTCCCATTGGGGTTGCAAATGCTCCTCGTCCTGACACATAACCATCGCAGAATCAAGATCGTCAAAACGTTAGCCGATCATTCGCGCAATAAGTATGCTCACTTGGCTTTGGGCTTGGCCTGCTCCTTCGGATAACGTACGACCTCGACGTCGTTCTTCTGCGACGTTCCGGGTGTACTACGCCCCTGGGTGATCAGCTTTTCCATCGTGGCCTGCATCGCTTGTGCACGCTCAGGATACACGGCTGCCAAATTATTCTTCTCCCCAAGGTCTTCTTCGAGGTTGTAAAGCTGCACAGCAGTCTTCCTCATCGGGTCTTCAGCGAAGACCATCTTCCATACCCCCTCACGCAAACTGGGGAGGCCATTGCATGCGGTATTGATCGAGTGGGAACGGATAGGGCGATCCTCTCCTCGCAGCAAGGGCATCAGGCTGAAGCTATCCTCGCCAGCGTTCTCAGGGAGCTTGAAACCGAGAATCTCCGCGAGTGTCGCGATCGTGTCGGCTTGATGTACGAGTTGATGGCACACACTCCCAGGCTTCACGACCCCGGGCCATTTCACAACAAAAGGTACGCGGTGACCACCTTCGTAGACGGACGTCTTATACTCGCGCAGCGGACCGCTCGGGAAGTGTCCCTGCGCCTCCAGCTCCTTGACGCCGATATAGGACGCACATCCATTGTCGCTGGTGAAGAGAACAAAGGTATCGTTTTCAACACCCGCAGACTTGAGAGCCTTGAGAACACGTCCGATGGCAGCATCGGTTTCCATCACGAGATCGGCGTACTCGCTGTTCAAGTTGCTCCTCCCCTTCCACTCGGCATTGACAGCCAGAGGCGTGTGTGGCGAAGTGAGTGGTAGATACAACAAAAATGGCTTCTTGGCCGCCGACTGCGTTTGAATGAATCGTTCTGCACGTGCTGCGAGGGCAGGTAGAATTCCTTCGAGGGGCCAATCCGGCAGCGCGGGGCCTTGGATGCTCGCCTGGTTTTTCTCGAGCTTGGAGGCCGGCAACAATTCACTAGGAATTCCAATGGTTCGATCACCTTCGATAAAGCAGTACGGTGGCCAGTTCGGGACGTCGGTCCCAAAATACTCGTCAAAGCCTCGCTCGGTTGGTCCACCGGGTATGCGTTGCGAAAAAACAGCCTTCCAGGCTTCTCGATGCGCATCGGTAATGCTCGTTGAGACCTTGCCCCCGCCGCCTGCTTGACCTCCGAAACCGGTGAAATATGTCTTCTGCTCGTTCGTGATTGGCCAATCACTGCCGAGATGCCATTTGCCAATGCACGCGGTTGCATAGCCATACCACTTGGCTAGCGAGGCGATGGTCAAGCGATCTTTCGCGATCAAGGGTTTACCCCAGACACCTACGATTCCCGACTGCAATGAGGTCCTCCAATGGTAACGCCCTGTGAGCAGTGCATAGCGCGATGGGGAACAGCATCCGGAACTGGAATGGCCGTCCGTAAATCGCATTCCTTCTGCTGCGAGCTGATTCATATTCGGTGTGGGAATCTTCCCGCGCTCAGGATTGTTCGCTTGCAAGTCCCCATAACCGAGATCGTCTGCGAGGATCACAACAATGTTCGGCTTCTTCAACTCCGAAGCCTGCAAAGCATGAACCGTTAGGAGCAGAAACGAGATCAGTAAAAAAATTCGGTTATTCATTCCAGTGCGACTCTGTGAAAATAGGGAATTCATTGTTTCATGCGCTCGACTATCGATTGCTAAGCTATCGGATTTGACGCAAAGCCTGCCGTCCGTTTTCGGCTTGAGGCATCGGTGCATCCTATAGTTCTTCATCATGGCGATCGCAGGGGGATTTTCGGAGTACAACCAGTCATGCAATCAACCCCTGACTTTCGATTTCCAATTACCAGTTTAGCAGACAGCAGGTGTCCACGGTGATGGATCCCGACATGGTGAGCATCCACGCCGCTCGAAGGGGCGAGTCGATAAGATCTATCACTGAGAAGTGTACAAAACTCCGTACAGAGGATGCCCTCCGTTTTTCACTAAGACATTTTTCAAAAAGGATCCCTTACAAAAAGTCGATCAATCCGAACTATTCTTCTTCAAAGTGACTCCATGCGTATTTCGGAGAACAAAAGAAAAAGGATCGCGGGCAACCTTTGGCGATTCCTCCTGGCTCAATCGTGAAATGGATTTTCCAATCGATGAGATAGTCCGATCAGGTAAGGATTCTATGAACGACGCGTCCATGTACGTCCGTGAGTCGATAGTCTCGGCCTGCATGGCGATACGTCAGTCGTTCATGGTCGATACCGAGCAGATGCAGGATGGTCGCCTGAAGATCATGGACGTGGACACCATCCCGGATCACGTTATAGCCGAAGTCGTCGGTCGCTCCGTGAACATAACCAGCCTGCACTCCACCTCCGCTGAACCACACGGTGAATGCGTACGGATGATGGTCTCGTCCATCCTCGCTGACTCCACGCCGCACCTCCCCCATCGGCGTGCGGCCAAACTCCCCCGCCCAAACCACAAGCGTCTCATCCAAAAGCCCCCGTTGCTTCAGATCCTTTAGGAGCGCGGCAGAACCTTGATCGGTCATCGCACAGTTCTTGGCCAGCCGCGCGTTCAACTGACTATGCTGGTCCCACGAACTATGCACGAGATGTACAAAACGCACGCCACGCTCCACCATGCGGCGAGCCAGGAGGCAATTCGTTCCAAACGCCCGAGTCGTCTCTTGATTCATTCCATACATCTCACGCGTCGCTTCGCTTTCGCCCTGGAGATCGATCAGTTCCGGCGCAGCCCTCTGCATCGAAAAGGCTAATTCGTAGGCCGCAATACGAGAAGCGATCTCCGGATCTCCCGTGCGCTGTTGATTCATTCCGTTCAGATCCCGCAACACATCCAATCTCGCTCGCTGCGTAACTGGACTGATACCGGGTGGGCTACTGAGATGCAAAATAGGGTCTCCGGACCCTCGAAAGGTAACACCTCGATAGCTCGAAGGCATAAAGCCACTTCCCCAGATCGACGCGCCGGCTCCCTCCAAGCCATGACCATCATCGGACAACAAGACAAGATATCCAGGCAAATCCTGGCCGACGCTCCCCAGCCCATAATTCACCCAAGCTCCCATACTGGGATTTCCGAACAAGGGAGTTCCGCAGTGGAGCAGGAGTTGGGCGGGATCATGATTGCTCTGTTCGCAATGCATGGAACGGATCATACAAATGTCGTCGGCGTGAGCTGCGGTATGTGGCAAGAGTTCTGAAAACTCCATGCCACACTCTCCATAGCGCGTAAATTTACGCGGGCTCGCCATCACGGTTTCCAGTACACCACCGGTCGCACTCTTCTTGGCCGAGGCGAGGATCGAACTGGGCATCGGCTCGCCATGCATCCTGGCCATCTTTGGCTTCGGATCAAAGAGATCGACCTGTGACGGCCCTCCCATCATGAAGATGAAAATGACATTCCTCACGCGCGGAGTGAAATGTGGTCCATGAGCGAACCCATCCGCAGATAGCAAATGCCACAGCGCGGCCGCACCGAAACCGTGTGAACCCGCGGTCAGAAACGATCGACGCGAAGGAGGGGGGAGGGACATGCGGCTACTCACGGGTAATGAATTCGTCGAGATTTAGCATCACGCTCGATAACACGATCCAGGCCGGATCTGTGGCCGCAGGCTGATCGAGCGAAAGATCATTCGCTGATTCAGGCTCGCAGCTAAAAATACGGCGCTGTTCAGAGAGGTAATCGAGCAGGCGCCTTTGCTCCTCCTCGCGGGGCGGTCGAGCGAGCGCGAGCTGCAAGGCATGTCGGACGCGTGCTGCATCGTCGCCATAACATTCTCGGCAAATACGCTCTGCAAAGGACTGGGCTGCCTCTAAAAAGACCGGGTCATTGAGCAGGTTCAAAGCTTGGATGGGGGTATTCGATCTTTCCCGCCGCGTACAACTCCGACTCATATCCGGCAGATCAAACGTGACGGACTGGGCGAAGGGTGACGTACGCTGCAACCATGTGTACAGTCCCCGACGATAGCGATCCGCTCCAGTCGCTGGTATCCACTCATTTTTGTAACCATCCCTCGATACGCTCTCAGGCTGCGGTGGCTTGACGCTCGGCCCACCGATGGTGCGCGTTAACAATCCACTAACGGCCAGAGACACATCTCGAATACCCTCAGCTGAAAGTCGCAAGCGTTGTTGTCTGGCCACCAAAGCATTCCCAGGATCTCGATCCAACAATTCGGGTCGAAACCGCGATGACTGACGATAGGTCTTTGAGAGAACGATTTGTCGAATCATGGATTTGATCCTCCATGTACGCTGGAACTCGATAGCCATCCAGTCCAGCAATTCGGGATGGGAAGGTCGATCTCCGCGAACACCGAAATTATCCGACGTCGAGACGATCCCCCGGCCAAACAACTCCTGCCACAATCGATTGACGACCACACGCGCCGTGAGTGGATGCTCCCGAGATACAAGCCACTGGGCTAACCCCAATCGATTTGGAAATCCTCTCATCGCAGGGAGCGCCGATGGTGTTCCCGGCTGCACTGGATCACCGGGTCTTCGGAAATCACCCCGATTGTGTACATGGGTGACCCGCTTATGGGAAAAGCTCATCATACCCGGTGCTCGTGTAACTCGCGGTAGAGACTTCGCCAACGCATCCAGCTTGGATTTCAGCTCGCCTAGCTTGAGCATCTTCCACTGTTCCGCATAAGGTACTGGGGATGACTTGAGGAAGTAGTCGAGCATTCGATCTTGCTGATCCTTCGTTCTCTCTACAAGCGGTGTCTTGATGATATTTAGACCTTCGAGTTGTCCTTCGCCTAGATTTTGCCCCCACTGCAGCCCTAACAATTCGAGCGCTCGATCCCACGCGAAATCCTCTCCTGGATGGGATTCCGCATACAACAATCGATGCTCCCAATCCTCTTGCAACGCACCCAACGCCAACTGGAGCGGCGCGAGCAGTTCCGTTCGCTTGCGATCATGTTCCTCCTTTGCCGCTTCGTAAGCGGCGCGCTCGCCTGGGAGCGGTGCTTCGAAATTCACTTCGTCCGCATTGTTGAAAAAAGCATAAAGCTGATAGAACTCGCGCTGCGAGATCGCATCGAACTTGTGATCATGACACTGTGCGCAACCCGTGGTGAGGGCGAGCCATGTCGTCCCCAACATCGAGGTGCGATCCAAAACCTGATTCACACGATACTCCTCGAGATCGGCGCCACCCTCCCGATTGCTCAGTGTATTTCGCAGAAAGCCAGTCCCTAGCCGTTGCGAGATCGTCGCATTCTGTAAAAGATCACCCGCGAGTTGCTCGATTGTGAACTGATCGAACGGCATGTCGCGATTGAATGCCTCCACCACCCACTGCCGCCACCGCCACGCCACGGGTCGGATGAAGTCCTGCAGATAACCATCGCTATCCCCATAATGCGCAAGATCCAACCACCACCGCGCCCAACGTTCGCCGAAATGTTCCGACTGCAGTAGCCGATCTACCACTCGCTCGAACGCATCCCCACGCGTGTCCATCACAAAAGCATCGACCTCGAGCAAACTCGGAGGTAACCCCGTCAAATCCAAGGTGACACGTCGAATCAAAGTCGATCGATCCGCCTCGACCGATGGTTGGATACCATCCATCGCTAAACGCGCATGAATGAATCGATCGATCGGATGGGCTAGACCCGAAATGATTGGCGGATCGTGATCCACCGGCGGGACATAGGCCCAGTGCAGCTCATACTTCGCACCTTGCTCCACCCAACGACGCAAGATTTCCTTCTCTGATGCTGAAAGAGGTATACCCGATGCATCGGGTGGCATTCGTTCGTCGGCATCCGTGCTGAGGATGCGATGAACCAACATGCTTTCGTTCCCATTCCCTGGCACAATCGCGCGATTGCCAGATGCCAGCATCGCAACCGCGCTCTCACGCCGATCGAAACGGAGCCCAGCCTGACGGCTCGCCTCGTCTGAGCCATGGCATTGGAAACAACGATTGGCCAGAATGGGCAATACATCTCGGTTGTACGACACAACCTCCTCTCCAACCCCACGAGCGGAGTTCAATAACGCGAGCGATGTCGCAACGAGGATCCAAACTTGGAACTTCATGGCTTGGTCGTGGACGAGGAGGGGTTCGCGGAGAGCGCCATGAGGGCCGCGGCATAGCGTTTGCCGATCTCCATCTGTGCCTCGGCGGTGAAGTGGTGCCCCTTCACTCGATCGAGGTCGTCTACGTTGATCCATGCAGTGTGAGGAGTAGTTTCAGCAACGCGTACCGTCGTCGCTCGAACGACTTCCATCGGTTCGCCCTTCATATTCGGGGAGGCATTTTCACGAGCTAGTACGATGGGAGTATCCGGCTTGCCAAAGTCATCCCGAAGAGACGCCAGGAATTTCCGGAGATTGTTTTCATACGCATCTGCTTTCGACTCCGTCGTCGCATCCGAAATACCTTGATGAACGAGGATGGCTTTCACCTCCGGAGTCTCGCGGCGTGCAGCGAGCTCCTGCATCACTTGCGTCATTTCCTCCTGCAACGCAGAGTAAGCTTTCTTCCCCATCGCTGGCTCTCTTCGCCAGTCCATCGCCAGATCGCTTCCTGGAAAACTCACCTTGAGAATAGCCATTCGCGTATATCCACCCTTGCTTTTCATCTCGCGAGAGAACGCAAACTCGGGGCCGATCACATCGGCGCAATACCCCGCCGTCTTTTGAATACGCAGCGGCTGAAAATGATTGTCGTTCTCCCATTCGACACCGCTCCATGCTGCGCGATTCCAAAATAAAACATGCTGATCGCGCGAATCGATACCGGGATTACGCTCTGAGACCTCACTGTCGGCACCCGTCATGTTCGATTGCCCAACGAGAATAAACAGCGGCAGCGTCGTTTCTCCCCCGCTTGCCACAACACAGACAGAAAGACACCATGCGACCATCGATGAGCAAACTAGCTTCGCTGACCAATCCACTGTTCTGTGTGGATAAAGAATGGACAGTCGTGTGAAGATGAGTCGAGCCGAAAGTAGATCGGAAGAACTAGCCGGATACCGCAACACCCAGGCGGCTTTGGAATTGGAGTCTTTGGAGCATTGCAGCATTTTGGCTCAATCCCTCTCAATGTGGATGGGGACTATCGTTTACGCATCCGAAAATCTGTTGAGGACTTCAAGATCCCTTGGGGAGGGACGAGTCTTTGAACGATTCGCTCCAGGCTCTCCTGAACTGATAAGCGTTACCGTGAGCTAGCAGTTTACACAGACACAGAATCATTCGCATGAATCCATGACGAATAGCGACGTTATTCCAAGGGATTACCTGTTTTACACTGATTGCGACGCGATCAAGTACGAGTGTGAAGGACTAGGGCAAGTATTGGGGATCATACTCCCGTTCCTGTTCCGTAAAACACGGCTCGTGTTCCTACTGAAGATCGTCTCGCGCACCGAAACGATTCTCCTTAGAAAATTCGGCCTCTCGGAGACTACGCAGCGAGAACGCTGTTGGATCCATGGGGTGAGGAAAAGATAGCATTCAGAAATGGATGTAAAGGATATCGACCGCTGGTCTCCAGGGGATAACGAACCCACCGATGTTGAACATGTAGGTGGAACGGCTTCCGACAATCCGGCAGCTTGCAGTCCGACATTCCAGGAATGCTTGCAAAAGTTCATAGGAACAAAGATTGAAACCTTACTATCTGTACGGTTTGCAGTGTCTCGATCACTGTATCCACAACTTTTCAAAACGTCGTTCTGTGGTGTCCGATCCTATCGTCTCGATAACCCCTTCGTGTGCGCGCACGCTCGGCAACATCATTTGGTCACGGATGACCCTGTTGCAGGAATGGAAAGTCGATACAGGAGGTATCATGCGTCTGGTCACTTCGATCCTAGCCAGTCAACTTTTGGTTGCATTGGGGCTTTTCTGCCCGTGCATTGGTTTAGGACAAGTCCGACAGCTTCACGACAATCCCTGGAGTACCTACAATCAAGCAGCCGAGGCGAGCGACGATTGGTTTGAGGCTCAGGTCGGATTTTTGTCTCTCTACCGTTCTGCGCCGGAGTCATTTCCGTTTGTATTCGATTCCGTGGGGAACGAACTCTTGAACATGAACGGGCTCGCGGGTGGTGGTGGCAAGGGTTTCGATGGTACGCTGACGATGAAACGGGCTCTGGGACATACCCGTCCGCTGGACCTGCAACTGCGGTTCTTCGAAAGTCGCGATATGCACTCGATGTACGAGATCCAGTCCGATCCGAACGTGGATTTCGTCTTCTTCGGTGGCTTGCCCGCTGATCCCGAAAACCTCTATCGCATCGAATACGAATCGAATTTACAAAGTGCTGAGATCAATTTTGGATTACCGTTTTCGGCAAAGATCCGCGGGCTCCTGGGCTTACGCTATATCGAGTTGGAAGAACGGTTCGATATTATCGATGTAGTGAACTCTTCGAGCACCGGGACAACAGGTTTCTTCTCCGAGAATGACAACGACGCCTTCGGTGGTCAAATCGGGCTCGAGGGATGGATGTATACTGGGCAAAGGTTAAGCGTAGGAACCAGTTTGAAGTGGGCGCTCTTGAGCAACTCGGTTCGCGGCACTGCGATTGCTACCTCCGGGGGAAGCCCTATCGTTTCGATACTTGCTGATACGGAATCGGGACAGCTTTTCGATCTCCAACTATACGCAAACTACTGGATCACAGACTGGTTAGGATTCTACGGCGGGTATCAGGGACTGTACGGAACCGATTTCGCATTGGGACCAACACAAAGCAGGAATTCATCGATCTTCGATCCTGTCAGTGCCGTATCCTACGAGTCGAGCCAGTGGCACGGTTATCGGCTCGGTCTATCGGCTTCCTGGTAGCATCCTGATTGCTGTTCCGCGGCGAGCGTGAAACTGGTTCACGATTTCTCAGATCGACATGGCCTTCCATGGATTTGTGATTCGACTTGGCTCGAGGGGCACCGACACCCCTTCGGTTTACCGATGCGTCTGCACCGAAGAGGAGCCCTGTCTCTCGGATCAGTCAGGAGGGATCCCCAGAATGAATCCTGCGCCGGAGCGGAAGCGACGAACCAACTTCCCTTGTTTACATGCTCGATCCTTGAAGTAATCTAGGAACCGTTGAAAAATTTGCTTTATTGACACTCAAAGGAAGAAAACCTTACAATCGGCCTGGAATTTCCGATTTCGATTTGAGTGAACTGATTTGGTTACTCTTGGCCATCTTTGGGAGGCTTTGGTGTGACCGACCACAAAATGCGAGTGTGTAATGTTTCATCTTGGTTTGTTGGCGGGACTCTTCAGAACCAAGATTCAGAGATCGGCGCACTGTAGAGAGTTTCGAGTCGCTCCCGCGAGTTACGCAATTTGGTTCTGCATCGCCTCCTTCTGCGTCAGCCTATCTGGTTGTGGCAGTTCGGAGGGCTTGGGCTTCGTAACAGGTGTCGTCAAGATGGATGGTAAACCGCTTGCCAATGCGTCGGTCGAGTTCACACCGATCGATGGCAAGGGACTGACTTCCTACGGACGCACCGACAAGGAAGGCTACTACTACATGATGGCATCGCGGACTGCAGAGGGGTCCGCTGTTGGTCGAAACCGAGTCAAGATCTCGACCTATGAGGTAATCGACAATAGTCGTTCTATTCCGGAGACGGTCCCTACAAAATACAACACGTCCAGCGAGTTAGAAGCGGAAGTAAAATCGGGCTCAAACACTTTTGATTTCGATTTATCGACGAGTGGCGGACGCGTTGTAAATCGAAAGAGTGACGCTTCGAATCAGTAGACGTTGTCATGCGCAAAGGTAGCACGCGTGGATCCCGAGGTGTTTATCAACTTTACCATGTCTCTTGGAGACATAGCGAGGACGTGAAAAATGCGGCATGATCGAAAGGCATTCACCCTGGTAGAACTACTGGTGGTGATCGCAATTATCGGTGTTTTGGTAGGGCTTCTGCTTCCGGCTGTGCAAGCTGCACGCGAAGCGGCGCGGCGAATGTCCTGTTCGAACAATCTCAAGCAGATTGGTCTATCGCTGCACAATTACCACGACACCTACAAAAGGTTTCCATCGGG
>JBBAXA010000060.1:8476-29773 GCA_040396935.1 Pirellula sp. | reverse complement strand
TGAAATCCGGCCTTGTCCGGCAACCGTTCCAAAGCGGCGGCATCGCCGCCGCACTTCAAAGGGTATCACCGCACTCCAAAGGGCAGCGCTACTGTACTCCAAAGGGCAGCCCCGAGATCTAAAACGCTTCGCCGTCGATTTCCAAAAACGGATGGAGTACCGACAAAGCACTGCACACAAGGATCCTTCGTAACCCTTCGAATTCGGCGAGCGTCCCCGCTTTTCCCGTTAGATGCCTTACCTACACCATGACGCGAGCCGCAACTCGCCATTTCGTAAATGACTTGGCTAGTTGACTAAACTACTTTACGAGCGGAGGGATGCGTTTTATCCCAATGCTGCATCCCAGCACGAATCTCACGCAGGTGGACCCAGTGACCATGGGTTTTGGTTGTGCTCGAGACTAATGTATCGGGCACAATATCCCCGCTCTCGATCCTATGCAAAAAATCGACCTCACTGATGGGACCGATTTTCTTCGTTCTAAAGAATCCTTTCTTCATAAAGTACCAATCTGCTGACATAGAACTCATCCCCCATACAAAAAACACTCTCAACTCGAGAAGACACCGTCGTTCACATACCTCTATTAACACGTAATTGTACGCGACCGACTATTGAAAAAATGAGAACTGAGAAAATTGGTAAATATAAAACCAACTATCTTTTACACATCACCCAGTCGTTCTGGCTTACCAGTTGATGATTGCGGCCTCCCGCTGTTCAGAAATGACTCACTTGGCACACCATAATCTTCGCGAGTACGGGCTTCCCGCTTGCGTGGTGCTTCCGCTAGGTCTCTTTCGTCTTTGCTGGAACCGCTAGAGTTACTGCTTTGCAAAAACTTTGCCAAAAAGGGGGGTAGAGAACGCAAGTGCAGATCCCGCTGAGGAAATGCGATCTCGATTCCTGCCTCTGCGAATTTCTTACGAATGAGTAAGTGCAACTCGTGCTTGGTCGGTAAACGCAGATCCAGATTGGTGAGGAAGAGGCGGACTTTGATCTCCAAAGTACTGTCGCCGAATTGTTCAAAGAAGGCTGTGGGGGCCGGTTCCTTCATCACATTCGGATGGAGCGTGCAGACCTCACGGATCAGAGAGCAGGCCAACTCGGGGTCGGAATCGTAGGCTATGCCTACTTGGAAAACCAATCGGTTGGTGGAGTCGGTGAGCGTCCAGTTGAGGAGTCTGCCGGTGATCAAATCTTTATTCGGTATGACAAGTTCCTGCTGATCAAAATTGGTGACGGTGGTTGCTCGCATTCGAATCCGTGAGACGGTGCCAGTGGTATCACCGAGGGTGATGACATCGCCCACCCGCACAGGTTGTTCGAACAGCAGAATCAATCCACTCACGAAGTTCGCAAAGATCTCCTGAAGTCCGAAGCCGAGACCGACCCCCAACGCAGCGACTAACCACTGGATACTCGACCAATGCACACCGATGCTGTTGAAAGTCATCGCCAGACCGAGGATCAAAATCGCGTATCGCGAAATGGAGGAGATCGCATAACGAACCGCATTTTCCAACGGGAGGTGTTGCAGCAGCGCGATCTCCAACAAGCCAGGCAGATTCCGGGCTGCGACGATCGTCATAATGCCCATGGGAATGGCTACCAAAAGGTGGGTCAGCGTGATCGGGATCCTGGCTGTCGGCGTCGCTCCCTCGACAGACCAGCCGAGCTTTACTGAGTCGAGCACTCCGACAGCAGGTAGGACACCTGACCATATAAAGGCGACAGCACCGATTGCAGCGAACAGCAAACTACTCCTGACCAGCCGCATCGTTTGAGCATTGATCGTCGCCAAGTCCACTTGCGAATCGACTGCTGGTAGTGATGGTGATGGAGCATTTGGGTCGCGTCGTCGAGCTTCCTCCAATCGCTGCTTGGCTTGAGCGACCAAAATTTGGCGTCGTCGCAACAGCAACCATCGATGGATCAAACTCGACAACAGGAGCAGGCCGATTAACGAAACAAATGTTGTGTGAAGATGCATCGCGAGTCGTACCGACGTGTAGTGGTAGCCCGTCATGCTCATCGCAATCAAGCCAACTGGACCGGCCGCCATGATGCCGTACCAAACATATTTCAAGCGGTCGATCCAGCCCCCAGAGTTTTGACGAAGATACTCGCGAAAAACTCCTCGAGTCGGATGAAAACAAATCAAAAAGAATGCCAAACAAAGAACCATCAATAAGCAATAAATGATCCTTCCAAGTGAATTTTCGTATTTGGTCTCCCCGTATTCGGAGAGAATACCAACGATACAAATACACGGGATCGCGAGATCGATAAACCAACGAAGGTTCTTACGAAGGAGTTGGGTGGATATAGAAGACCAGTGAAAATGGCTTTCTGCTAAACCACCCGATCTCGAAATCTGGCGCATGAGCTCCAATGGGAAAAAGTATCGCGCGCTCACCATCAGCCCCATACCGATCGCCTCCGCAAACGAACTGCTCTCGGACGTATTATGCAATCGCCAACCGAGCACGACATGCAAGACCGCCAAAGGCGCTGCCAATAGAACACAGCCAGCGATCGTTCGAAGCGTCGGCAGCAGAGAGGAGCAGTTCGGTTTCGATGCGAGTTCACCTTGCCGAAAGGACTCGCGTTTGATGTTGCGCAGGTTGATCACGAGCAAACTGAAAAGAATGGCCCCAATCAAGTATCCCCAGAAGTGATGCTTGGCATCTGCGAGGAGTAGTTTAGGGATCTGAGACCAATTCCGAATATGAAACAACCACTGTAGCGCGGGCCAAACTTGCTGCATGTCGGTCTGTCCAAAGGCTTCGCTCGAACGAATCCAAAGAATATGCTCGTCGATGAACGCTCGATACTTTTTGACTTGATCAATTGTCTGCTGGGTGGTCTCCGCGAGATTGAATAGACTCTCGAAGTAACTGTTGGCATCGACTCGAAACTCATCGACGATTCGATGTTCGAAACTGTTCAAGAGTCTCGACTGATCTCGCATATCAGACTCCCCATAGGAGTCGACGGCGCTTACGGAGAAAGAGGTCGGTTCCCCATTGGGAGACGAAGCTGCTTTCCAATCATCCAGCTCCAAGATCAAAGTTTCGGTTGCGAAGATCTTTTGTTGATAGTCGTATAGTTTTTGGGTTAGCTCTCCGATATCCGGCAATTCATTCCGTTGCTTTCGCAGCATCAATCCAACCCAACTATTGAAGTTGGTGACGTTGCGAGATGCATCTGGAGAAATCCGTTCGGTCATAATTCGAAAACGTTCAGTCCATAGCTTGAGCTCAGCCCTGGAGGCATCGCTTTCGAGACGCAGCAATGCGTTTTGTTTCGCCAGTTCCAGCCAATCCTCGGAGCGTTTGACAATATGTGAGGCAGTGGGCTTTAAATCCTGCACCGACAATGACACCAGGCGCTCCGCTAATTTCTTTTGATTGCCGATCAGGATTTCACGACGCTTATTCAGCTCCTCCGTCACCTCTTTCAGTTTGGATTGATAGTATTTTTCATCCGAAGAGAAGATTCCTTTTTGCAGCGCTAGCAGTTCGTTTTCCGCATCGTAGGTTCTTTGCTCCTGTTCAAACCGTCGCACTCGTTCGTTGAGAGAAACCAATCTCGCACGCGAGAGTCTCAAGGTCGCTTCTCGCACGCGGGGATCGGTCCCCTCACTCGAGGTTGCATTCAATTCCTCATTGAGCTTGCCTATCGCCGACTTCGTCTCAGCGATCAATCGAGGCAATTCCTTCTTCTGTGAATCGCGACTGACGATGGCTGCTTCCACACGCGCACGGCCATCGGCTGAGGTTTGAATCAACGATTGCAATTCGAGCTGAACCGACTGCAGTCGTTCGATCGAATAGGATTGCAAGATACCGTCGGTAAAGATGATTTTCGGTGTCGGGGTGTCCTTTCGCTTTTTCGCTTCCGCGGTCGCTGCCGGAGCCAGTTCATTGGCGGCAACCAGCTCCTTGTAGAATTTGTCGTTCTCCGCGCGATTCCGGAGGTCGGCGAGAAGCGCTTCATAAATCGTCAGAAGCGATTGTTTGATCGCCGGTTCAACCTCATTGCTCGTATTAAGCTGTTGAATCAGGGTTGTCACCGTCTCGATCGTCAGGGTTGCGACTTCGCTGACAGGTGATGGTGCTGCAGCTTGCTGGGGAGTAGCTGCCGAGGGATTCGGTATGTTTGCCGCTGCGGTCTGGCCTGCTGGAGCCCCACCCGGAGCAGGTTGTGACGGGACGTTCCCAGGAACGGAGGGCTGCGTTTGAGCAAAACGCCCCACGGGAGGGCTGACCCTCACTCGGGATTCCTGGGCGACCGGAAGGGCTGAATTCGATGATGCGTTCGCAGGAGGGTTGGATACCGTGCCCGGTGCAGGATAGCCTGGTTGCGGTAACGGAACAGGAGGAATCAACTGAAGTTGAGCCCACACCTCGTTCGGTTGCCAGCCCACCCATCCCACAAACAGACTGATCGTTGACAGATAAATGGCAAATGGGTTGCGACGCCGAGGGTTCATGGTTCGGTAACTAAGTGATTTCGGAATACGAATCAAGGGATAACCGAGCCAACGAACCCAGCAAACCAACCAAAGAGCATCCCGAGACCATTAGCTAGCGAAACATCCGAGAGTTTATTGAGCTAGGCCATTCGACGAGCTCCTTAACAGTGGATCGATAAGGATGCTCTATGACTTTGCAGACATTCGCCCGGTTCGGTACCACTCGGTTTGTGAGGAAACCAGTTGGCTGGCTTTAGCACTGAGTGAGTTCGGCGAAACGATTCGAGATCTTTTTTCGGAAAAGTCACGCTGATCGTCAAAGTTTGCCCAGATCTCCGCCGATACATGGTTTGTGCAAGAGGTGACGGCAACGCCATCACTTCGTGCGCACGTTAGGGGGGAACCTAACCAAAGTTTTGAATTGCATGCAACCGTACTGATCCATGGTGGATGAGTTCGGTCGCCGACTGTTCGTATCAACCGAGCAGCAATTCGAGCTTAGAACGACGGGACCTCCTGGCTCATGAAACGCAACCTAACTCGATGGCTTGTCGGACTGCAGATTGTCAGCGTTGCGCTGACAGGCTGTGCTCCTACGCAGCCATTCTTCTACGGTGAACGCGGCGACTTGGCCCATTACATCGATCGTGTCCAACGGATCGAGTATCCAGATCTGGATAAGGAACCATTGCCCGAGGTTTCGCAATCGATGGAACCTCTTAGCCTGGACAACCAAAATTACGAGTACCTCGATCTCACGCTCGAAGAAGCGATCTCCTACGCCCTGTCCAATGTTCAAGTCATCAAGGCACTCCCAGGAACCCAGCGTCAAAACGCAGATATCGCATCCATCCTATTGGCGAGCCCGGTCGCTCAATTAAGCACGGTTTTCGATCCTGCGATTGTCGCCAATACGACCAACTCTCAGCCACTCGCTCTCGATGGGAACGGCAATCGTGTTCTCGCACGTGGTGCATCCCGAGCAAACCAAGTCGGTGGTGTGGAAGATGCCCTGAGCGAATTCGACGCACAAGTCTCCGCTTTTCTGGCATATAACAATACAAATCGAGCAAGGAACGTCGGAGTTAACCCGGACGGGACGTCCTCGAACATATTCAACCCGACTCCATTCCTCGCCGATGATGGGAATGCTCAATTAGCCATCTCGAAACGGACAGCGACCGGCGGTGTAGCGACGGCACGATCTCAAACGGTCTACTCCAGCAATAACATTCAAACCGGACTAGCTCGCGCTGTACCGACGGACTACACCCAGATTTTCGAGGCTCAAGTTCAGCATCCGTTGATGCGTGGTCGCGGAACCTTGATGAATCGGATTCCGATCGTGCTCGCTCGAATCAACGAGGATGTAGCGCTGGTCGACTACGAAGAGCGCATCCGTAACTTGGTCCGCGAAGTCGAATTCGCGTATTGGGATCTGTACGCCGCCTATTGGAACTTCGAAACGGCTCGCACGGCTCGAGATAGTTCGGCCCTCGCCTATAAGATCGCACGAGCCAAGTTCAATCAGGGAAATGCGGCCAACGGCGTGGCCCAAGCAGCCGCCACCTACCACGACTTCGAAGCGCAATTCAAAGCAGCATTGGCCGGGAGCGGTCCTGGCGAGCCAGGGTTGCTGGGTCGTGAGCGAAACATGCGTTTGCTGCTCGGCTGGGCGGCGACCGACGGACGTCTCATTCGACCGATCGATAAGCCCTCGGTGGGTTTGGCCAAGTTCGACTGGGAATCGGTGAAGGCGGAGATCCTGACCCGCAATTTAGATCTACGAAAGATGAAATGGTCGATCAAGCAACGTCAGTTGGAACTGATCTCTGCCAAGAATCAGATCTTGCCGGAAGTGAACCTCAGTCTCACCTACCGATGGGTCGGCGTTGGAGGGCAGCTATTCGGCAATGGCAATAATCCACCCTTCCCTGAAGGTGGCAGTGCGGGTGCCTTCGAGGAACTATTCGGCGGCAACTACCAGGAGGGGGCGGCACGACTCGACTTCATTCCCACCGCATTGGGATCGCGTCGACAGCTCACCGACATCTCGCGAGCGCAGATGGATTTAGTTCGATCCCATCGGATCCTGGAAGCCAAAGAAGAGTCGGCTGTCAGTCTCGCACAGGACTACTGGCTCAAGCTCAATGGGATTCATGATCAAATGACCTCGTTCTTCCAGGCTTACCAAGAGAACGATCGGCTCGTACAAATCTTTCAGACCAAGTTTGAGATGGGCGATTCGTCGAACCAAGACTTCATCATCGACAATTTGCTGAGAGCTAGCCAGCAGCGAGCTAGAGCAGGACTCAACTACAACCTTCGAGTGGCGGAGTACAACAAGTACATGGTGGAGTTGCATGCTCTCAAGGGTTCGCTCCTGGAATACAACAACATCATGTTGGAAGAAGGGCTCTGGGCCGATAAAGCCTACTGGGATGCCCACGAGCGAGCCAGAGAGCGTGATGCAGCTCGATTCATGGACTACGGCGCTAGCCGTCCCAAGGTTGTCAGCCGAGGAGAGTTTCCGCAGTTCACGGGGGACGCGAACTCGCAAGCACAACCTGCGATTCGAACGATTCCGCCGAAATCCTCCTCACCGCCTGCGGAACCCGTACCCGCTGAACCAAATCAAAAAGATGAAATCCCACTCGAGCGAAGAGCTGATCGAGTCGGCTCGGGGGTTCGCTCATAAAGAATCAACGTTGAGAACAGCGATAGCTGTGAACGAGTTAGGGGGCGCTCTCAGGGATGATTTGCCGCAAGGTGAATCATCCCTTGAGGCATTTCTAAGCCGGAAACTATCCGTACCACCATCGAGTGGCCGCCAAAAAAATCATCATGTCAAGCGCCGCCGATCGACCACTTCGGCGCATTTTTTTGTTCTGGATTTTCTTCGTGCTAGAACTCCTGTTCCGTGAAGCGGTGCTCGTGCTGGATCGAGCGTTTGTACCATTCTGCGATTGCCAACTCGCTGGTCGGGCGAGAAAGTTTAGGATCGCGGTCCGATCGTCGTAACGGACATCGCAGAGTGATCATGAACCTACGCCGTTCGAGCACGAGCTCGATCGATCCAGTCGACGATGGACCATAACGGACTTTTCAGAGTTTCGATCCATCCCTGTCTTCCGTTAGCTGCTTTGGAACCCCTACCCTCGCACGAGTTTCTCTCAATTTGCCGAATTCCGAGACGTGCTCAACGGCGCTGAACGTCGCGGTCCCCCAGAAATTGCCTTCCTAGGCCTGAAGTTTTCTACCCTTCGGACTAGACGCTCCGTTCTCGAGCCCGACGTTTCGGATGCCCTTTTCATCTGGACAGTTTGGAGAGGGGTGTTCTCGGATCAATCACAGCCGATTTCTGGGGATCGTCCACTGCAGTCCGAGCTGAAAATACTGTGTTTTTCTCGGGCTCGACTTTGAGGGTTAAATAAGCTGGAAAAATTTTGCGGAAATTAACGCTAAACGCTTCTCAGCCGTTGGCTCTTAGTTACACTCGTGACCTGAACGAGCGAGAAAAGGCAAAAGAGTTGTCTTGTAGGCCGCGAATCTTATCGGTTGGTCGACGAGCGTTCAGCAAGAGAAGCATCTTAGAGTTGGACTTTACGGCATCTTTAACTCCGTAGAGTTCAATAGGCGTTTTGTTGGCCACGTGGCCATGTACTTTTTCACTTCGAGGAGACTGCAATGAAGTTTCGCCCAGTGTTTGCACTTGGGCTGGCCGCGTTTTTGGGGGCCAGTAACGTTTATGCTGACTGCGGTTGTGGCAGCAGCGCCGCTGTAGCCGCTTGCGGAAGCGCATGCGGAGGATCAGCTGGCGGAGTATTGGCCGCCGCTGGTGCATCCGCCTGCGGATCGCAAGTTACTTATGTTGAAAGGACTGTTATGGTCCCAACACAAGTCGTTGAAAAGCGAATGGTGACAAAGAACCTTTCGCGAACCGAAACCAAGACTGAGGAATACACCGAAGTCAAGATGGTTCCACGCGTCGAAACCAAGACCGAGACCATCAATGTAACCAAGCAAGTTCCACGCGTTGAAACCAAGAGCCGAGATGTAACGGTGATGGTTCCAACCCAAAAGAGCCGAACCGAATCCTACACGGTTCAAACTCCAGTCACCAAGCAGGAAGTTCAAAGCTACCAAGTTCCTGTCACCAAGACGGTTCAAGAAACCGTTCCGTACACCGTCAACAAGACGGTCTACGATGACAAGGAAGAATCCTACACCGTTCAGGTTCCCTCGACCGTTACCGAACAAGTTTCCTACACGGTTCAGGTTCCTGTTTACACCGACGAAGTGCAAACCTACACCGTCAATGTATGCAAGACAGTTCAAGAGCAACATCCTCACACTGTCCGTGTACCTGTTTACACCGACGAACAAGTTCCCTACACCGTCCAAGTTCCTGAAACAACTCAAGTCGAAGAGACCTACACAGTAAAGGTCCCTTACACCGAGGCCAGAACTGGAACGCGACAAGTTTGCAAGATGGTCCCTGTGACCACCATGCGAACGGTCACCAAGGATCTCGGATCCTACCAAACGGTCATGGAAGAGGTTCCAGTCGCAGGTTGTGCGCCAGTTGCTAGCTCCGCAGGTAGCGGATGCGGATGTGCAGCTCCTGCCGCTTCCAGCGGTTGCGGATGTGCTCCAGCTGCTTCGAGCGGCTGTGGATGTGCAGCTCCTGCAGCAGCATCCGGTTGCGGATGCGGTTCCTCGGATGCCGGCGTTGTTGTCGCAGCAGCTCCAGCAACCCGAACGGTTTGCAAGAAGGTTTGGGTTCCAAACGTCGTGACCGAAGAAGTTCCAGTCACCACCATGCAACGTCAAATGTCCGATGAGACTTACACCTACAATGTAACTCTTCACCGCGACGAAACCCGTACTCGTATGGTTTCCAAGGTCTCTTACAAGACCGAACAGCGAACGCGAACCGTTCGTAAGTGCAACTGGACCACCGAGACGCGAATGCACACCGTCAACAAGAACGTCATGGTTCCGGAAACGCGTCAACGCACCGTGAAGAAGTGCACGATGACCACCGAGACCAAGACCAAGCCAGTTACGAAGACGGTTTACAACACCGAAACCCGTACTCGCACGGTGAAGGTACCTCGAACGGTTCAAGAAACCTTGACACGAACTGTGAACAAGCAAGTGACCGAAATGGAAACTCGCACCCGCACGGTCAACAAGATTGAGTACACCACCGAAACGAAGACTCGCGAAGTGGCTTACACCGAAATGGTTCCGACCACCAAGACCGAGTCCTACAACGTCACCGTCATGGACACTGTAACCGAGCCACAAACTCGTACGTACAATGTGACCGTGATGGATCGAGTTGAAGAGAAAAAGACCCGCACCTACAACGTCTGCGTGCCTTACACCGTCCAAGAAGAAGTGGATGTAACGGTTTGCAAGATGGTTCCTCAGACTGTCACCGTTCCCGTCGTGACATCGGGTGCTGGCGGAGCCTCTGCCGGTTCCGCTGGTGCAGGCGGATGTGGCGGAGCTGCTGGATCGGGTAGTGGTTGCGGTTGTGCCGCACCTGCACCGGCTAGCAACTGTGGCTGCAACTAACGTTTTTTGATCAAAGCTCAGTCTTTTATCGAATGCTTAAAGAGACCCGTCGACATTGTTGACGGGTCTCTTTTTCTTTAGGGCACGTTTTTCTTTTGACGCGGTTGGATACAATACCGGTCGTAAAGACAATTGAATTGTTTCTCTAGCCTTCTTTGGAAGCCATGTCCCCTACTAAACGGTTGACCGATCCTTTTGGTGCACGCAGCTCTTTTCGAGCTCCTCAGGGAGAGATTGGTATCTATCGTCTCAGTCAATTGGAGAAGACTGGGGTCGCGAAGGTTTCGCATTTGCCTTACTCGATCCGGATCCTGCTCGAGGCCGTGCTTCGCAATTGCGATGGTTATCAGGTGTCCGAGGAGGATGTACGAAATCTCGCCAATTGGAATGCAGCAAAACCCGCTGAATTAGAAGTGCCCTTCAAGCCGGCTCGCGTGGTATTACAGGATTTCACAGGCGTTCCCGCGGTTGTGGACTTGGCAGCGATGCGCGATGCCATGAAAACGCTTGGCGGAGATCCGCGCAAAATCAATCCCCTAATCCCAGTGGACTTGGTGATCGATCACTCGGTTCAAGTCGATTATTTCGGGACAGCGGATGCCCTTTCCAAAAACGTAGAGGTTGAGTTTGATCGCAACAAGGAGCGATACGAATTTCTACGCTGGGGCCAGCAAGCGTTCAATAACTTTCGTGTGGTTCCACCGAACACAGGAATCGTTCACCAGGTGAATCTCGAGTTTCTTGCGAAGGCGGTGTTCCTCGGCAAGGACCATCTTGGAACCGTCGCTTTTCCAGACAGTCTCGTCGGAACGGATTCGCATACCACGATGATCAATGGTCTCGGGGTTCTCGGTTGGGGCGTAGGTGGGATCGAGGCGGAGGCTACGATGCTCGGGCAACCGCTCTACATGCTGATGCCCGAGGTCGTGGGAATGAAATTGACAGGCAAGCTCGCAGCCGGAGCCACCGCAACAGACCTGGTACTGCGAGTGACCGAGATCCTTCGAAAAGAGGGGGTCGTCAATAAATTTGTCGAGTTCTTCGGCGATGGAGTATCCCGCATGTCGCTGGCCGACCGAGCGACGATTGCCAACATGGCCCCCGAGTACGGGGCCACCATGGGATTCTTTCCCGTCGATCATGAAACGCTCAATTACATGAAACGAACGGGACGCACCTCCGCCGAAATTGAATTGGTGGAACGCTACTGCAAGGAACAAGGACTGTTTCGATTGGATGGAGAGCCAGAACTCGCCTACACCAAGGTCTTGACGTTGGATTTAGGAACCGTCGAACCATCGGTGGCTGGTCCCAAACGACCACAGGATCGCGTGCCGCTCAAGTCGGTCAAGGGGTCCTTTTCGAAAGCGCTATCGGCTCCTATCGCCGAACGAGGATTCGGATTGGCCAGCGATCAACTACAAGCGGCCGGGAAAATCGAGAACAATGGGCACAGCGATACGATCCATCACGGCTCGGTTGTCATCGCCGCGATCACTTCATGCACCAACACGAGCAATCCCTCAGTGATGCTGGGTGCCGGGTTGCTAGCTAAAAAAGCGGTTGAGAAGGGGCTGAAGGTCAAGTCGTTTGTGAAGACCAGCTTGGCTCCCGGTTCGCGAGTCGTGACAGATTACCTGTCCAACGCGGGCGTTCTGAAGCCTCTGGAACAACTTGGATTCCATGTCGTTGGATATGGATGCACCACATGCATCGGCAACAGCGGTCCTCTACCTGAACCGGTTGCCAACGCGATCACGTCGGGAAATCTGGTAGCGGCAGCAGTCCTCAGCGGCAATCGAAACTTCGAGGGACGAGTGAACCCTCACACCCGTGCGAATTATCTGGCAAGTCCTGCACTGGTCGTTGCCTATGCGATCGCAGGGACGGTCGATATCGATTTTGACAAGGAGCCAATTGGCCATGATCCCTCCGGCAAGGCTGTGTTCTTTCGAGAGATATGGCCGACGCATGAAGAGATCGAAACCACCATTGAAAAATCGGTGCAACCCGAGTTGTTTGTAAAGCAATACTCCAGCGCGTTTACTGCAAATGAAACCTGGAATGCCATTCCTATCACCCCTGGCGAATTGTTTCAATGGGATGAAAAGAGCACCTACATCCAGCGTCCCCCTTTCCTGGAAGGGATCACCGTCCATGAAGGTTCGATTCAACCGATCCTCGGAGCGCGCGCGTTGGCAGTTCTGGGAGACTCTGTAACAACGGATCACATTTCCCCAGCAGGCTCGATTGCAAAGGATGGACCCGCAGGGAAATTCCTGCAACAAAACGGGGTTCAACCGCGGGACTTCAACAGCTATGGCGCTCGCCGCGGCAACGATCGTGTCATGGTTCGCGGAACGTTCGCGAACATCCGTATTCGCAATGGCTTGACTCCCGGTGTCGAAGGAGGGGTAACCCGATATCTACCATCCGGAGAGCAGATGAGTATCTACGATGCGTCGATGAAGTACCAAGCAGACAAAACTCCGCTCGTGATTCTGGCCGGTACAGAGTATGGAACCGGTTCCTCCAGAGACTGGGCAGCCAAAGGGACTTTGCAATTGGGCATCAAGGCGGTAATCGCTGCCAGTTACGAGCGTATCCATCGAAGCAATCTCGTCGGCATGGGTGTCCTGCCATTGCAGTTTATCGAGGGGCAGACGATCCAAAGCCTGGGGCTGACCGGTGAAGAGGTTTTTGATATTCCCTCACTCAGCGATTCCTTGCAGCCTCGGTCCAAGGTGCAAGTGACAGCGACCAGCAAAGATGGCAGCAAGAAAGTCTTCGACGCACTTGTGAGAATCGACACTCCTGTCGAGATCGATTACTACCGAAATGGTGGAATTCTCCCAACGGTTCTTCGCAAGTTAGCGAGCGAGTAGTTCTTATGGCACGGAGACCGGGGGACTTCGTCACCCCGGCAACGCCACTGCCAGCCCTTCGGGCTTTTCCTCAAAGTGTTTAATGGGCTTTGTCATCCCGGCAGCGACTGACAGCCCTGCGGGCTTTTTCGGTAAGCTTGGAAGGTATTATGTCAGGCCCTGCGGTGGGATGAACATATTCAGTGCTTGTTGCGAGCGACCGGGGGACTTCGTCACCCCGGCAACGCCACTGCCAGCCCTTCGGGCTTTTCCTCAAAGTGTTTAATGGGCTTTGTCATCCCGGCAGCGACTGACAGCCCTGCGGGCTTTTTCGGTAAGCTGTTCAAAAACCTCCACCTTTCAGACTTGGGGCTGGGACTGCTGAGGTCAAGATCCACGGTCCTCATCTCCTCCCGATCAAACAGGGCACGTGGGGCTGGTACATAAACGCTCCTGGGCCTCAACCCCGATCGCTGTTTTTGCCAAAAACCATAGCACCAGGCTGAACACTGCATGTGGACGCTTCTGAGCCAGTCCAGTCAGTCCCGGAGTTCACCAAACAAACCCTCAAACCATGACCGAATTCAATCAATCAATGGCCAAAAATTACCGATTTTTTGGAGGTTTAGCGATCGATCACCTCAAAAGTTGGCTATTTTCATCTTAAATTTGCATCAAAACGCGCAAAAGTCTGCTCGAATCGGTTGAATTCCTGACCTTTGTGGGCCATCATTGAGGAATAGTCTCTGTTTTCCCTGCAGCTTGATTGTTTTCCTTCGTCTGGATGAACCTATCCTCTCACGCTAATCCTACATTGAGTCGGCGAGAGAGAATTCTCGAGCTGATTCGCCAGCACGGTTTCGTGTCGATACCGGATCTTCGGGATGCGCTCGATGTGAGTGAATCTACGATTCGACGGGATTTGGAATTGCTCGAAGAGAACGGCGATGCGAAGCGAACGCATGGAGGAGTTTTTTCGACAGGCCCGAGCGCGAGTGTGAGGCAGTTTGGATCTCGATCGGGAGGGCAATGGGAGAAAAAACGGAGCATTGCGATCGCGGCGTCATCGCAGATTGAAGACCACGAAACCATTTTGCTCGATGGGGGAAGTACGACCTATGAATTGGCACGGCAGTTAGTGGGTCGCCCTCTTCAGATCGTCACGAATTCTCTTCCGGTTGCGAACTTGTTCGCTTCGAGCGATTCGGTGGATTTGGTTCTGCTGGGCGGGGCGGTTCATCACAAAACGGGGGTGACCTTGGGTAGTTACGCGAATGACATGCTTCGTTCGCTGAATGTCCAAAAGGCGTTCTTGAGTGTTGCCGGGATCAATCAGAAGGGTTTTTTCAACAGCAACATGCTCCTGGTCGAGACGGAACGAACGATGATGCAGTGCGCCGACCAGACGATCATCGTTGCGGATAGTTCGAAATTTGGCCGATCGAGTCTAGCTCGGCTATGCGATTGGAGTCAGGTACACACGCTGGTTTCTGACGATGGATTGGGCATGGACTGGCGAGGTTTGACGGAAGTAGCCAAGGTTCAATTGCTTATCGCGCAATCGAATTCGCATGAGCTACGGTCCGATCCACCGTCGGGAGTATCCTCTCCGCTGATCGCTTCCGCGGGAAATATTGCGTCGATAAGTACAACAGCCTGAGTGAGATTCGATGAGTTTGAAAACGACTGTAGATCCATCCCAAATTGAATCCCTGGTCCGCCTGGCAATCGCCCGCGCGCTTGGGGAGCCGGTTCCTAACGCGGTGGACACACCGAAGTTGGTTGTCAGCATTTCGGCGCGTCATATCCATTTGACGGATGAGCATGTCGAGAAGCTCTTTGGTAAAGGAAAGAAACTCACGCCGGAGAAGAATCTTTATCAGGATGGGTTTTATGCGGCAGCTGAGCAGGTCATGATTGTCGGGCCACGTCGTCGCATGCTGCCAAACGTAAGGGTTTTGGGCCCCACACGCAAAGCGAGTCAAGTGGAACTAGCGCATACCGATGCGATCTCTCTAGGGATCGATGCACCGGTTCGCCACAGTGGAGATATTGCGGGAACGCCTGGATGTGTTCTAGTCGGTCCAGCAGGGGCGGTCGAGCTGCATGAGGGAGTGATCCGTGCGGCAAGGCATGTCCACATGGGGCCAAAAGACTGCGCGTACTACGGGGTGAAAAATGGAGACATGATGTCTCTCGTTGTTAAATCTCCCCAATGCTCTGTCGTCTTCGAGGACCTGCTGGTGCGCGAGGACAAAGCGGCCAAACTCGAGGTGCATATCGATACAGACGAAGGGAACGCTTGCGACCTGGATCATGCAACGTTGGTCGAGCTTCGAAAACAGCAGCCATGCAAGTGCCAGGAGCATTAGAGAAAAAGATCCCAGTGCAATCGACCCCCGGTTTGTCACGGCTTGGCCAGGGCAAGATTGCAACGGTAAGACGTCCGTAAGCCGTGATGTACTTTCACAACTCGTTTCATAGTTTTTGGAGAATTCGAATGGCTAAAGTCAATGAGGCTCTCGGGATGATCGAGACCAAAGGCTTCGTCGCCTTGGTCGAGGCAACCGATGCAATGATGAAGGCTGCCAATGTCAAGTTCCTTGGCTGGGACAAGGTTGGTAGTGGATTGGTATCCGCGTTTGTCAGTGGTGATGTGGCTGCAGTCAAGGCTGCAACGGATGCGGGTGCAGCGGCGGCAGGACGCATTGGACAAGTGATGAGCGTACAAGTGATTGCGCGCCCTCACGACGATTTGCCCAAGGTGCTCAAGGTCGCGACACCTTCTGCGTCGGCCGAGTGAATTACAACGATAGAAACTTCATCATCCCAACCCCAACTCCTAGTGAATAACAACATGCAAAATGCAATCGGATTGATCGAAACCAAGGGTCTCTTGGCGCTTATCGAGGCGACGGACGCAATGGCCAAGGCGGCCAGTGTCGACATTGTCAAGCGAGTCGATATCGGTGGCGCTTACGTAACGACTGTCGTCAGCGGTGATGTCGGCAGCGTGCGAGCTGCCGTCGAAGCAGGCGCAGCAGCGGCTGCCCAAGTCGGCGAACTTGTTAGCAGTCACATCATCCCACGTCCCGCAGAAGGTCTCGCTACCGCGTTCTTCAAGTAGAAGATCGGAAAGGATTGTCAGGTAAGCCATGAAGGTTCTCGTTTCCAATTTGGGCTCTACGAGCTTCAAGTATCGATTGTTCGATATGTCCGATGAGCGGCAACTCGCTCGCGGTGGTGTCGAACGTATCGGTGCACCGGAGAGTCGTTGCTTCGTCGAAATTGGGTCTCATCGCGCCGAGATGGTTCGCAGCGTGCCAAACCATGGTGTCGCCGTCGAAGCGTGCATTTCCCAGTTGACCGATACAGAGCATGGATGTCTTCGAGATGCATCGGAAATCAGCGCGATCGGTTTTAAAGCCGTTCATGGCGGTCGATTGTCTGGGGTGTTTCGAATCGATCAGACAGTGCTGGATGCGATGGACGAAATGAATTCTGTGGCACCGGCCCACAATCCGCCCTACATGGCAGCCATGAAGCAACTCGCTTCGATGACGCGGATCCCCCTGGTCGCGGCCTTCGAAACAGACTTTCATCAAACCATTCCCGAGCCTTGGAAACACTATGCGATTCCCGCATCGATTGCAGCGGCTCTGCCGATCAGGCGATGGGGATTCCATGGCGCATCGCATCGGTTTATCGGCGGCAGGACAGCTCAATTGTTGGGCCGCAACGATGCACGTATCGTCTCCTGCCACCTCGGTGGAAGTTCCTCGTTGTGCGCGATCCATCACGGGAAGAGCGTCGCGACGACGATGGGGATGAGCCCTCAGTCCGGTTTACCGCAAAACAATCGAGTCGGAGATCTCGATCCATTCACGTTGCCGTTGATGATGCAGCATACGGGGCTAGAACTCGAAAAGCTTTTGCATCTCTTGGCGACACAGGCGGGACTGTTGGGTTTGTCGAACGGTCTTTCCGGTGATGTCCGGGATCTCGAGCAGGCAGCGGATGCAGGAAACAAGCAGGCTGCGCTGGCTTTGGATGTGTATGTAGCCGATATCCGCCGACAAATGGGTGGCATGATGATGGCGATGGGAGGCGTCGATGCCATCGTCTTCACGGGAGGGATCGGTGAAAACGGAATTCGGATTCGGCATTCGGTTTGTAGCGGACTCGATGATCTCGGCATTCGTCTTTGCTCGGACAAAAATCAAGTCGGAGCACCCGAACGTCGTATCGACGATGCATCAGGCAAAGTCCAAATTTGGATTGTGCCAACCAACGAAGAAATCATCGTCGCGCGACAAACCGTTGCGGCGATTTCCAAATCCTAGAAGGCATCCACCATGTTTGTCGCAAAAGTGACAGGTTCGGTTGTCTCCACCCAAAAAGTGGACACGATGGTCGGGCAAAAGCTGCTCGTCGTCGAGCCCTTTCGATTGGAGCCAAAAAATCGGTCCGAGTTGGTGACTACGGGTCGAACCTTTATCGCCGTTGACGCACTCGGAGCCGGCGTCGGGGATATGGTTCTGATCACGCAGGGGAGCAGCGCACGCTTCACTGCCGAAACCAATAAACTTCCGATCGACTGTGTCATCATCGGCATCGTCGATTCGGTTCACATCGAAAAAAACAACGTCTACAAACGTCAATAATCCATTATGCAAGTTTCAGAGACTCTGATTCGAACGGTCGTTGAGCAGGTATTGCAACAAGTGCGTCAAGGTACGCCGACAATGCCGGCCACGAACCCACCAACATCGTCGCTCCAGTACGGGCGCTATGGGCTCTTCCTCAGCGTCGAGGATGCGGTGACCGCTGCACGAAAAGCTTTTGAGCAGCTGAGGGATCGACCGATCGAACATCGCCGACGCATCATCGAGCATATTCGACGCATTTCCATCGAGAGCAGTGTGGAACTGGGGACGATGGAAATGCAGGAGACCAAGATTGGTCGACTGGAACACAAAATCGCCAAGTTGAAGACGCTCGGGGAACGGACCCCAGGGGTGGAATTCCTGAGAACCGAGTGTTTTAGCGGTGATCACGGGCTCGCGGTGATCGAACACGCACCCTTTGGTGTGATCGGTGCCATTACCCCCGTCACGCACTCCCTACCTACCATCACCGGAAATGCGGTGAGTATGATCGCGGGTGGCAACGCTGTGGTCGTCAATCCGCATCCGAGTGGAAAGAAGGTGGCAGCCGAAGGAGTGCGTCGTTTCAACGAGGCGATCTACTCGGATTTAGGGATCGATAATTTGATCTCGTTGATCTGCGAACCGACCTTGGAAACGGCACAACAGTTGTTCAAGCACCGCAGCATCGCACTCATTTGCGTGACCGGTGGGCCAGCTGTAGCCAGAGCGGCCCTCAATAGCGGGAAAAGAGCTGTGGTTGCTGGTCCCGGAAATCCTCCCGTCGTCGTCGATGAGACTGCCGATTTGGAGCATGCCGCGAAATGCATTATCGAAGGAGCTGCTTTCGATAACAATCTTCTCTGTATCGCGGAGAAGCAAGTCTTTGTTGTCGCCTCCGTGTTTGACGCCATGATGACTGCGATGGAACGCGCCGGGGCTGTCCGTCTCAACGCGCCAGAAATCGAGCGATTGACGCACGCTGCCCTACAAGTCGTCGGCGAAGGAGCCGATGCCCACCATGCCCCCAGAAAGGAATTGCTGGGTCAGGATGCAGCCAAGCTGGCTGCAGCTGCCGGAAAGCAAATCGATTCCAGCGTCCAACTGGTATTCGGTGAAACGACCAAAGAGCATCCATTCGTCCAGACAGAGCAGATGATGCCCTTTGTTCCTTTCGTTCGCTGTCGAGATTTCGACGAAGCCGTTGCGTGTGCGCAGCAGTCGGAACACGGCTATCGCCATACGAGCATCATCCACTCTCGCAATGTCCGCAACATGACCAGGATGGCGCGGGCCATGGATACCACTTTGTTCGTGAAAAACGGGCCCTGCATGGCTGCACTGGGCTTGGGAGGCGAAGGGTACTTGTCGTTCTCGATCGCCGGGCCGACAGGCGAAGGTGTTACGACACCTCTTACCTTCACTCGAGAACGCCGATGTTCGTTGATCGATGACCTGTTCATTCTAGGTAACCCCAAGTAACCTCGACGCAGTGAGACTCCAAGATGCAACCGGCAAAAGTTCTCGGCAATGCAACATCAACCGTCAAGCATCCGAGCTTGAACAACATGAAGCTATTGGTATGCCAGGCGTTGATGAACGACCGAGTCTCCGCAGATGGTCCACCCCTCTTGGCTGTCGATCGATTCGGGGCCGGAATTGGGGAAACGGTGATGCTCACCAGCGATGGAAGCGCTGTGCGAGACATGTTCGGCATTGAAAATAGCCCGATCCGTTGGGCTGTTTTGGGAATTATCGATGAGTGATTTTCGGATCCATTCCAAAACTAACACCCTCTAGAGCGACGTGACCTACTCCTCCGCTGAAATCGAAGCCATCGTTCGCCAGGTATTGAATACGCTGGTCGCTAGCGATTCCGTACCTGCAGCGGATGAACTTATCCTCGAAGACAAAGTGGTCTCTGCGAGTACGTTGCATGGAAGACTGAAGGGAGTTCGCACGGTTCGGTTGTCGCAGTCCGCCATCATGACTCCAGCCGCCCGGGATTTGTGCCGTCAACACGGGATCCAGATTGCTCGGATCTCGAACGAGCAACATCTACCCCAACGTCTTGTGTCGGTAGATCATGGTCATCGGCCACAACGAATCCTCGTCGTTAGTTGTCACGATTCGATTGCTGCTGTCGCGACACAACTTTGCCCGAAACAAGCACGCGTTGCAGCCAAGGCAGCGGACGACACCTCCGCCCTGCGCGAGGTAGCTTCAGGAATACGAGCCGGTCACCGAGCAGGGGTCATTGTGGCGATGTCACCGCACGCTCTATGCTGGCAAGCGGCACGCGATGACAAGCTAAGGCCCGCGGTTGCCAGCGATTGGCGAGAACTCCAGTCGGTACTTCTCGAGGTTCCAGCCAACGTGCTGATACTACCGCAACGAAACTGGAATGTCGCTGCAACATGCAATGCGTCCAGACGACTCTTTGAATCCTTACAAAAAACGGACTAGGGGACCATCGAAATGCAACTCTACCAAGTCAATGGAACGGTCACGCTCAGCCGATGTCACGAGAGTTTTTCGGGTGGGTCGTTGAAAACAGCCCTCCCGTACGGAGAAGCCTTGCTGGGACGAGAGGTCGCCGATCCCGACTTGGTCGTCGTATGGGATGACTTGGGAGCAAACCATGGTGCCATCATCGCGGTGAGCGATGGAGCGGAGGCGGCGCAAGCCTTTCGCCCAGCCCTCAAGCCAGTCGACGCCTACAACGCCGCGATTCTCGACGAAATCCACCTTCCATAAACAACTTACGATTCACCTTATCATCATCTCACAATCTGAAAACAAATGGTAAACGCACACAAAATCAAGCAAGACATCTGCGAAATGGGTCGCAGGCTCTACAACAAAGGGTTCGCCGCTGCCAACGATGGCAACATCACGGTCCGCATCAGTGACAATGAAGTTCTGTGTACACCCACGATGCACAGCAAAGGGTTCCTCAAACCCGAGGACATCTCGACCATCGACATGACGGGTAAGCAGATTTCAGGAATCAAGAAACGGTCGAGCGAGGCTCTGCTCCATCTCGAAATCTACAAACAGCGAGCTGATATCAAGAGTGTCGTACACTGCCACCCCCCCCATGCGACTGCGTTCGCTGTCGCCCGAGAACCCATCCCGCAATGCGTTCTTCCCGAAGTCGAGGTCTTTCTCGGGGATGTTCCGATCACCAAGTACGAGACACCGGGTGGTCAGGCATTCGCGGATACCATTCTCCCTTTTGTCGATAAGACGAACATCATCATTCTCGCCAATCACGGTACGGTGAGTTACGGAGTCGATGTTGAGCAAGCGTATTGGTGGACGGAAATCCTCGACGCCTATTGTCGGATCTTGATGCTGGCACGGCAGTTGGGCAATGTTTCCTATTTCTCTCAACGAGAGGAAAAGGAATTGCTCGACCTCAAACAGAAGTGGGGATGGGCTGATCCTCGCAACACACCTGAGTATCAGAATTGCGACATCTGTGCCAACGATATCTTCCGTCAATCCTGGAAGGAATCAGGCGTCGAACGTCGCGCTTTTCCAGCGCCACCACCGATGCTGCCTGTCGAATCCGCAGTGGCACAAGCTGTCTCCTCGGCAGCTCCCGTACTCAAGTCGGAAGCGGCTTCGGCAACGGCAGTCAGTGGATTAGACCATGAGCAGTTGGTGAAACTCATCACCGCTCAGGTCTTGAAGCAATTGAACGCCTAGTTGT
>JBBAXA010000060.1:0-8376 GCA_040396935.1 Pirellula sp. | reverse complement strand
GCTGGGCACGCACTGGATTTGCTCCACGGCACGCCGAGCGTCGCCGATCAACTCGTCAACTCCGGAGGGTACGAACATGTCCCCACCTCCGATGTCATCTGTATCACTGCGGGCTTACGACGCAAGCCCGAGGAATCACGTCTGGATTTGATCAATCGAAACACCGATCTGTTCGTCGGGATTCTCGATGAGGTGAAGAAAGCAGGACCGAAGAAAGATGCGATCGTCTTGGTTGTCTCCAATCCAGTGGATATCCTGACCTTTGTCGCTGCAAAAAAATTAGGGTTGCCCGCAACGCAGGTCTTAGGACTCGGGACGCAGCTCGATACCATCCGCTTTTGTTCACTGATCTCCGAGAATCTAGGTAGTCCACCCTCACAGACGCGCGCCCTGATCCTGGGAGAGCATGGAGACAGCATGGTCCCGATCTGGTCTAGCGCGACAGTTGGATCTCTGCCGTTAGACAAATATCCAGGTTGGAATGCCGCGGTCGCTGAGAAAATCTTCACTCGCACCAAGGGTTCTGGGGCCGAATGCATCTCGAAGAAGGGGGGAGCAGGCTTCGCAGTTGGTATCGCCATCCGAGATGTGATTCACGCAATCGCACTAGACCAGCGGCGTATTCTCCCCGTGAGCACGGTTCAGGATGGAGCGTGTTATGGGATCAATCATGTGGCCCTCTCGGTCCCGACCGTCGTCGGACGTTCCGGCGCCGTTCAGCGCATCGAGATGGAACTTTGGCCCAAGGAAATCCAGGGCTTGAAGGGAAGCGCTGCCGCCATCAAACCGACACTCGACGCGGTGATGAAGCGTGTTGGCTAGCATTCCTCGCCGCTCGCCCCACAACGAGTCTTTGCTATCAAACTTTTTCCTTTGAAACTCTATTTGATGTGAATTGACGTAGGATTCATCGATCACAGCGGTGTATCCTTCTCGACACCGCAGTCGTACACAACGATGGTCAGGGACTGTTAAATGGTTCGCCATGCAAATCTTGATTTGCATGCCCACCGAACGCATTGCCAGCGGTAATACCCATGGGGTGATGAAACCAAGAGGATTCGAGCTTGGCAGGAAGCCATATCCGTATGACATCGCGATCCGATCGCTCATCAACCGATCCCTACATGCCCAAGGATGGTGGAGAGATCGTATTTGGGATATGCAGAGATCATTGGAGCTTTTGCCACTGGATGGCTTGTCTTCTTTTCTTCATCATCCCCTCTCCCCTCGGGGCTTTTGAGGGAAGCCGCTCTGGTGAAGAGCTATCGATTCGATTGCGTGTGGTTTGGGGTGGAGAGCCCGGTCTTTCTTACCAGGTCGAAGTGGAATCGCTCGATGGGAAATTACAACCGATTCGTCAACTCGGAATCGATCCATCGGACACGGGTTCAGTTCCCGTCGACGAAAAAGGAATGATCCAGATCGTCGATCGGTCCACACGTTTTGGTGGATTGGATCTAGGGATTGCTGGCAAGCCAACGTCGCGTGTCGTTTTCAGGTGTCGCAATTTCAAAGCAGAAAAAGATAAAGAGGCACGTTGGAATTCAGAGGATGGACACCCATTCACATTGCGGGAGTTAGTAGACGGCACCAAGCAAATAGAATTGGGACAGCAATCGGTTGTTCATATCGATCGACTACCAGGTGATTCACTGAGGGTGACTAACGGAAAGGATAACTGGCTCTACGAACCGCAAGAATCACTCCCTTTGAATATCGAAGCGTATTGCACCAAATGGGTTAACCAATCGCTCCAAGTACGAGCGCAATTGATTCCTGTGGGAAGTTCCCGCGAATTGGCTTCGCGGTTTCTAGTGCTCCAAACAGATGATCATGGCAGTGCGCCCGCAGCTTCACTCGAGAACCTTCAGGCGCCGAGCGAGGAGGGAGCGTACGAATTGAGAATCGAGGTAGAACCTAAGCGTTTGTTTGGTCCGATTGGATTGGAACGGCCATCGCTAAAAAGACGTGTGCAATTCGTAGTCGTATCGGACCGGCGCGTTGTTGGTTCGAGCACATCCCGAGTGGCAGGATCGTTTGATTGGGCCAATCGGGAACTCGACTTGAATAGCGAATCGTCGAATTCAAACTCGAAGACGAATGGCTTTCGACCCTTGAAATCGTTGGCTGCAAACCTTGGGAAATGGAGCCAGGCTAGATCCGAACTCGTCGCTGACAGTGAACCCCTGTTGGTGGGTCCCAGGCAGACTTGCCGAGTTCCAATCCAACTCGATACCTCCAGCCCTGCGCGATGGATTCGATTTCAGGTTTGTCGTGGTGGATTGAACTGCGAACTGAACTTGTACGAAGTCGAATCAGGTACGAGTCTACGTCGGTTGCTGTTCACTCAATCGTTGAGTCCCTCCACATCAGAACTTCTGCGTGAGATCACCGATTCAGGAGAGCGGGGATGGTGGCGACAGCTCTGGTTCTATTCCAAAAGCTCTCAGCTTTTGCTCGAGGTTGTCAATCGCTCGACGAGAGAAACGGTCGAATTGCAATCGATGGGTATCTTTGATATGGGTTACGACTCGGGCAAACGATTGAGACATGCCTCCACGGGGGTAACCGAGCAGCTCACTCCGGAGGACTGGAGGGCCCTCTTGGCGGTGGGACGAAGGGTCACGGGGTCCACGTATGATTCCTGGGAGAGCCTTCAGGCGGCGATCGAACCATGGTTGATCGCATGCCGTCGACGAGGTGTACAAACGATATCGGTTCCGGTTGTAGCTCAAGCATCCACACTTTATCCGAGTCGACGCATCCATAGTTTGCCTTGGTTAGAGACAGGGTGCTATGACCAAAACGGTATCGATCCTGTACCTAAGGATGTCGTTTGCTGGCTCTACCGGCTCTGTACCAAACATGAATTGCAGTTCCTACCCAGTTTCCGATGGGATTTCGGACCGGGAGCCTTTGCCTCCCATATTCGCATGCATCCATCGATGCTTCAGTTTGATGATGAATCACCGGAGGATCGTGGATCGAGACTGTATGCACTCCATCCGCAATGGACGCAGGAGATTCAATCCCTCCTCATCGAATTTGAAAACCGATATCGTCAGGAACAGGGATACATCGGTGTCTCCCTCCATATCGATTCCAAATCACATTTTCATATTCCGGAGGACCTCCATCGTCTCTCGGGCGAAATCATCCAGGCATTTGCGGGTTCACTGAACGGACAGACCCCTGCAAATCTCGAGGAAAAACGTGCTGCCCTCATTCGTGTTACAGGCTCATCGTTTGACGTATGGCAACGGCAAACGATCTATGACGCAATCTATCATTGGAGACGGGATATCGTTCGGATCACCTACGAAAACAACCTCGCCGAGCAAGATATCCACGTGCAGAACGGATTGGATGTCTGCTCTCTGATAGGGGAGTCCCAATCGAATCTCGATGTAGCTGGTTGGCGATGGACCAATGGGCTCCGCCCCTTGGTGATTCAATCGAATATCCAAGACCATCTATTACCGACGGACAGTCAGCGAACGTCTTTTTCTAGTATCCCTTCACAATCCTACGAGAACGTCCCACGCATGTTATCCACGCAGGCTGCGGATCGTCTCCGAGTCTGGCGATCGATTCCCTCAAACGAGGATCCAGCACAAGCGATCATTCTCAATGCAGGGCCCTTTGATGCAGAGGTTGAAGCATCCTGGACCAATCAGCCGGGTACGGTAACGTTGGAAGAGGAATCCAAAGAGGTTCGATGGGAGCCAAATCGAATGGCCCCTCACCGAGGTACTCTCTCGATCCCCGCTCAATCCCTGGTGATGGTTCAATGGGGAAACCGAAATGCAGATTTGATCGGATGGTCCTCGAACGAATCGGGTTTCAAGGATCGAACCAGGCAAGCGCTGGCACAGGTAGAGAAAATAGTGAATCGCTTGAGTATGCCCTCTTTCGAGGGCTCGACAATAGCGAACTCATCCTTCGAAGAAAGCGGTGTCCATTCCGGGAAAATTTCGAATTGGGCCGTTTCGCTCAACCCCAGGGTCCATTTTTCAGTCGACCGTCAGCATGCTTACGATGGCTCGAGCGCTCTGAAGATCCAATGGGACGGCACCTCCGATTCCGCCTGGCTGCAATCGCCTCTGTTTGACTTGGATCGAAACCGCGCACAGATTTCGATCCAGGCAAGGATCGCAGCAGGATCCGTTGAGCAAGTCAGCATGACTCTCTTGGCTCGGCAAAGCGATGGTCAAACGTGCCTACCGATCGCCCGGCGAGAGATCGACCTCAAGAACTCTGCAACAGAATCTCTGTGGCAAAATTGGCTCGCGGATTTTACACCGGAAATGATGTCTCAGGTTGTCGATCAACGTACGAGCTATTATCGGCTTCAACTCGATATCACGGGAAAGGGGGTCCTTTGGTTGGATGACGTGCGGGTGGCTCAGAGCTTTCTGACAGCAAAAGAGCGACAAGAGATTCGCAATGCCTTGTTCGTGGCACGCAAGTCGCTCGAGGAAGGTTCGTCCGATGCTGCGTTCCAATTACTTAGTTCCAAGTGGCTACGTTCACTCGATTGGAGCGTTCTTAAATCCGATTCCATCCCTTTAGAACAACCGACCAAGAAGGCCGAACAGGAAACCGAATCCTCATTGCTTCCGTGGAAGAACTCTCCGCTCAAATCCCCAGATCGTCGGCGCTGGGGTTTCTGGAATCGATAGAAATCCGTAACAGCCTGACGTCCTTTCTCCAAGTCGATCCGGGATGAGTGCCCGCGGAACGAGAGCGCGGATTTGCAATCGAATCAAGACAGCAAGCGTCGCGATCGAGGATCTCGAAACGAAGCCAAGGATTCGAGTATAATGGGGTGCTACTCCATGAACCCTCTTCTCTTAAAGGAAGTAATCTATGACTTTTTGCAACGTCCCTCGCGTCCTGAAGTCAGTTGGGCTCGGGCTTCTCACGGTTGCTTACCTGGGTTGCCACTCCTGTCTTGGTCAGGATTCAAACGGGAAATGGCGAGTCGAAATGCTCGCCTTGGATGCGAACGAGGGTTGTGCTATCGGAGATATCAATGGTGATGGTCAGCCTGACGTCATCGCAGGGAGGAATTGGTATGCGGCTCCTGATTTCAAGCCCCGTCCACTCCGTACGATTGAAGATTGGAACGGTTATGTAGAGTCCAATGGGGATTTTCTCATGGACCTCAATGGAGATGGAAAGCTCGACGTCGTAGCAGGTTCCTTTCTGCCGACCCAAGTCTATTGGTTCGAGAATCCGGGCTCCGAGGGTTTACGATTGGGACAGACATGGAAGAAGCATTTACTCGCCGATACCGGAGCGTCTCAGAACGAAGCCCAGTTAATGGCAGATATCGATGGAGATGGATTGCGGGAGTGGATTGTCAACAGCTGGAACAATAAAAATCCGACCGTGATCTGGAGATTCACAAAACGAGAGCCTACCAAAGAGAATCCTGCCATCTATCAGCTCGAGAAGTCGATCGTGGGTAAAGAAGGGAATCAGCACGGCTTGGGGGTGGGAGACATTAATAATGATGGTCGAGTCGATGTTTTGATTGGTTCCGGTTGGTACGAACAACCGACTTCGAACGCTTGGTCTCAATCATGGAAATACCATCCGGATTGGAATATTCAGGGGAGCATTCCCATGATCGTCAGGGATGTAGATGGTGACGGACTCAACGACCTGCTGGTTGGAAAAGGTCATGACTTTGGATTGTACTGGTGGAAGCGGAAACCATCCTCGGGCGAAGACAAACTGCAATTCGAGGAGGTACTGATCGACAAGTCGTTTTCCCAACCCCACGCGTTGGCTTTAGCAGATCTCGACGGAGATGGTCGGGATGAACTCATTACGGGTAAGCGATATTTTGCGCACAATGGTAAAGATCCTGGGGGTATGGATATGCCGGAGATCCACTCCTACAAATGGACTGGAAAAGAGTTCCTACGATCCGTCATTGAACGCGGACATGTAGGGGTTGGGCTGCAAATCGCAACGGGCGACTTGAATCAAGACAAGCGTATGGATATCGCGGTTGCTGGAAAGAGCGGTACCTACGTACTACTCAACCTTCCTTGATCCAAGCTGTGCGCTCCCTGCAGAAGAACGTCCCTCCTACAAACAGCATAACGCAGCACGATTCAGTCCAACTATCTCCAAATTTCTCTTACGGATCCACGCGGGTAGGATCGGATCCGAGGGCACTATGCCTCGACCCAGTACCCACCAAGTTCGAGGGATGCGACCCGAGAAAGAGCGAGAGACGGCAACTTCGACATACAGGATCCGGGAATGCTAGCTTGGATGGCCCGTGGAGGGTTTCGTGCAAGGCGGAGCGTTAAGGCGCTGAGGTTCCGCCGTGGTTGCAATTGCCAGGCGGTCGCTATTTCCCAGGGAGCCAGTAGGGAGTGCATGAAAACGATGGCTTTCGCGAGGAATTCCGAGCCGTCCATCCTGTAGGTTCGACCGACCCTGGCAGCCAAAGAGCAGTGGGTTTTGTAAGCTATGGTTTGTTTCGATTCGATTTCCCAACCTTCCTAATCTCTGCCTACGATTTCCCTTTACGCGAATCCCCCAATTCCTCTATCATGGCCAAGTCACACGTCGAGTGTCTTTGCATGATGCAGCACCGAGGGTGGGATCGGGTCAAATGAATGACCGGTGGTACCTGTTTGCGTCGGGTTCGATAGATGGAACTATAGGGCGACAAAATGATCGTATCTTTATTTCTCATTGCCGTTTCCGTCTTGCCCAATCCGCAGGATGTGATGCCCCCAGGGGGAGCTGCAACGAGTCGCTTATCCTCGGACAGTCAACAGGCATTGGTAGCAGCAGCTCAATGCCAGAAAGGCTGGGGACTGAATCCCAAGACCGGGAAGTACACGTTTACGGTTCAGATTGCACCTGCGGCGTTGTCGATGTTCAGCGCAGGTGAACGTGGTAACGATATGCGCATCGAGGTGCCTGGCCATATTCGCCCTTTTGTAGAGGAAGTGGTCGTACGTGTGGGTTCGGGGCCGTTGGACCAGCAAGATCCAACACCGGAGATGCGAAATTCGTTGGCTCGGCAAAGCCAGCCGACATTGTCTATGCTCGACAATCGCTCGAGTCCTGTTCAAATCGATGAACCGATTCTCCCCGCGTCTGGAACAGGGATCAACAATACGAATCCCAATGCCGGTCAGATCTCAGCACCCTATACAGCAAACCCGTCCACCAATTCGTTGAGTGGCAATGTTCTGCCTCCATCGACTGCAGCTAGCAGCCGACCAGGTGGGAACATACCCGGTGGATTACTGAACGAGGCTCCGAGTTTGGCGATCCCCAGTTATTCGAACGGTGTTCCAGCGATTGGGCAGGGAGGAAGTTTACCGAGCACGAGTTCGACAACCGCAGGAAGCAATCCCGTGCGGAACGACGGCTTCACGCCGACGAATGGAACATCCAAGCCCTCATCGTCGATGCTGGACCGCATGATGGGAAGTAGCGGCGCGAGTGTCGCGCCGCCGTACAGTTCGACCGCAAATGGTTTTCCCCGTGTTGCGACCAATCCCGCTGCGCCGAGCAATCCCTTGGATTTCGGGATGACCCATGGAATCTACCCTCCCTCCGCTCCGACCGGATACGGTGCTTCGACAGGTGTGGGAGGATACCCTCCTAACACTGGGATTTATCCGCCGACGACGGGGATGGGGAATACGATTCCTACGATCGCTTCGGTTCCAGGAACGATGGTTCCTGGGACGATGGTGCCGAGTGCTGGGACGGTTACGAGCCCCACGGTGTCCTCGACCGTCGCCCCACCTCAGCCACAAGCGTCGCAGGGAAGAGACTGGTTGCCGATCATTTCTTTGCTCCTGTTAATCATGAATATCTATCAATTCTTGTGGATGGCACACGTTCACACGAGATACAAGGAGATGGTCATCAGCAAGCGGAACGCTCAGCTGAATCTTGCGAGCTCCTAGTGCTTTGTGTCAGCTAAGAATTAGGGTTTCGAAAAATGGCCGGAACCCGTGGAGTCCGATTTTCCCAATGCGAACCGGCACAAGTGCCACGAATTGGAAGTTCGGACTCAGATGAGGTGGTAAACGAACCCGAAGACTAGCTTTTCTTTTTTGCAAAACGGGTGCGCATGAAGAGGCCGTTCCAGTGCTTGATGTTTTTTCTCACGACGAAACCAAGCAATGGAACAACAGCCATGGAACAACCATGTACGGCAAATCTGCGACAACCATTGTTCTCACAGAAGAGTAGGCAAGTCACTGTCACCAAACCAAGCGACTTGGCACTAAGCGAAGCGACAGCTGAGGCCGACGTCATAAAGGGCAACGCTGCGAAGAGTAGGCAAGTACGAGGCACCAAGCAAAGCAACCGCTCAGGCCC
>JBBAXA010000059.1:3417-30266 GCA_040396935.1 Pirellula sp. | reverse complement strand
AAGGTGGATCCGATCCGATTTGGTATCGATACTTCCAGATCGAGCTAAGGCGTTCTGCTTCTGAACGCTGTCAAAGATCTGCTGAGGGGCGATCCCGAAGGTGGATAACTTTTGATGAGAGAACTCGATGTAAATGCGCTCCTCTTGCTCTCCGATCAAGTCCACTTTGGCGACATCTTGCAGTCGCAATAGTTGCTTGCGAGCTTGCTCACCGAGAAGCTTGAGCTCTGCAAGACTGAACTCAGTGCCTTGGAGTGCGTAGATCGCCGAATAGACATCTCCATATTCGTCGTCGACAAAAGGTCCGATCACACCCTGGGGCATACGCTGGGATATATCGCCGAGCTTTTTACGCACCTGATACCAGATATCAGCCACTTCTTTCGGCGGCGTAGAGTCCTTCAACTGGACCAACGTTTGCATCCGATCCGACAAGCAGAAGGTGTGCAAAAAATCCAAATAGGGCGTTTCCCGTAACTTGTATTCGACCTCTTCCGCTACCTGCTTCTGGATTTCAGTGGGTGTGGCACCCGGCCAGTAAGCCGTCACCAATCCCGTCTTGATCGTAAAGGATGGATCCTCCGCTCGACCTAGCTGGAGATAGGCCTGCAGCCCAGCAACACTACATGCCAGGATGAGGAACGTCATCAATGCTGGATGAGTCACCGACCAATGCGACAGATTGCCCCAAGCGTTAGATGAATTGGAGTGGACCTTCACCGCGATGGCTCATTCCAAAGATGAACACGAACCCTCGAATCCATCCGTTGAACGCCGGCGCTGACGATTGCATCACCGTCGTGAAGCTCGCCACGAACCGAGGCAAAGTCGTCGTCGTAAGAAAGGACCTCCACCGGTAACGCTTCCACTCGTCCGGTCGATTCGACGATCCTCCAAACGATCGCTTTCCCATCGAGATGCCCGACGGCGGTCAGAGGTATTCTCCGTCCGAGCCGGCGCGGGGTACGCAGACGGACAGTCGCCGTCATTCCAATCGCAATATCCTTCGGGCTATCCAATAGCTGAAAACGGGCATCGTAGGTCCGAGATACCGGGTCCGCCACGGGAGAGAGCTCTCGCAAACAAGCCTTTAAACAAAGCTCCGGACGGGACCAAAATGTTACAGTGGACTCTGTTTCCCGTGCATCGACAACGCGATTTTCTGGCAAGCTTACGACAGCCTCCAGAATATCCCCTCGCATCATCTGCAGGATTGGCTGAGCGATATTCACCACTTGCCCCGCCTCGCCGCTGATCGAAGTCACCAACCCATCAAAATCAGAGCGCAGAACGCAATACTCACGCTGATTCTTGGCCAATTCCAGACGTTTCACCGCAGAATCCACCCTGGCCATAGCGACATCACGATTGGCCAAAGCCAGATCGTACTCGGATTGACTTACCGATCCGGACGATCGAAGCTGATTCAACCGCTTCTCTTCCGCGACTACCTGCTTGACGAGACTTTGCGCCGAGACCAAGTCCGCCTCGGCCACTCTCAACTGCAAGTCGAAATCGGTTGGATCGAGTTGAAAGAGCAAGTCTCCTTTCTTAACTCGACTCCCAACATCGACGTGCCGAGACTCTATCTTGCCCGCGACGCGAAACCCCACCGCAGTTTGGTATCGCGGTTGAATCGTACCCGTGAATTCCGATTCAGCAGTGTTCGAGGAACTATCCCTGCCAATTCGGAACGATCGTACGATCACTTCCGTTCCGTTTTGCAAAAACTCAGGTTCGAACTTGGTAGGTTTCCGCTCTGGATCAGCCCCCAAATGGTTGAATACAAAAGCTGCTGCCACCACAGTGACGCTTGCAGCAATCCCTAGTCTGGCGAGCCGGTTCTTCCAGTTTCCAAAACTCATGCTGTACCCCGGTTGTTACAGATGCTCTCAAAATCCTTGTTGAACCCATCGGATAACTCATCCATGATGGCTTGGCATCGTTCCCAGTCCATCTGTGGATGCCAACCAAAACCATTGAGCAGAGTCATGCAATGCATACGCACCGCTTGGATGGGACTGTGAATACCGAGCGTTGCGAGGGAAGGGCTCGAATAGGAGAGAATCTGACTTCCATAATTGATTGCCCAAAATCCATAAACGAATTCCTGCGGAGTGATCGCTGATGGTATGAGAAGCTCTCGGTCTCGAAGTCCGTCCTGGACGATACCGTCGACCACACCCATGCAATCCAACTCGCATTGGCGAATGAGATTCTGTCGTTTCTCGGATGACTTGTCCCAAATGCTATGGTCCCGAATCCACTGTTCGACGAGAAAATCCTCGCGACAGTTTTGCGTGAAATACTCACAGGCGACGCCAATTGCCATCATCCGAATCCGCGATTTAGCTTGCCATCGAGAGGCTCGCTCAAAGAGAGATCGCCTCAACTGCATCGACTCGACGGCCATTGCCAGGACAATCTCTTCCTTATTGGGGAAGTGGTTGTAAATGGTCCCTTTGGCGTATTCCATCTGCGCAGCCACTCGGTCCATACTCAACGCCTGAAATCCTTCGCGGAGTAGAATCGGCCGCGCCACTCGAAGGATCTCGGCCGTCCTGCTTGCAATTTCCCGCTGCTTTCTTGTTAATTCAACCATGGTGTCATTTTTTGACGGTTTGTCAAAAACATCAAGAGGATTTTCTGCGAATTACGTCCAAGACCTTGAGTCACGTATAGAATTGGGATGAGGCTGTTTGCGGGTTCGGATGGCCGACTAGCCGTTCCTGGTAGTTCCACATTCCTTTCGGGTCGATTCATGTTCATTAACAAGACGGTCGTTTTCCTGTCCTGCGTACCTACGTTTGTGCTGTCGTTTGGCATCCTTTTTGGGCAGGAGATTCCTCTCAAGCCTTCCTCGACGAGCGTCAGTTCGGAAGCTTCGGACGAAAAACCCAAGTTTTTGCGGGTCGAAAAGGATGGGAAGCAGCCGCGTGCACTGCAGGTGGCAGTCGCTCGGTACGAGATCGTATCGGGACCCAATCAAGGGAAAATCGTTGATTTGGTAGGCGCTGTCCATGTTGGAACAAAGCAGTATTACAGCGAATTGAATCAACGCTTTCGCAACTACGATGCAGTCCTTTACGAATTGGTTGCCGACCCTGAAGTCAATAACCCCTCGAAGCGAGGCGAAGCGGGATTCAATCCGGTGAGCGGGCTGCAAACAGGGATGAAGGGCATGCTCGATCTCAGTTTTCAACTCGACGAGGTCGACTACACGCCGAAAAACTTCGTCCATGCAGATATGAGCCCGACCGAGTTCAGCCAGGACATGAAAAAGCGAAACGATGGGTTTCTCGGAATGTTTGCTCGGCTTATGGGCGCGGGTTTCGCGGTTCAAGGCGGGAAGAAAGGGCAACAGCAGCAAGCCGATATGCTGGCAGCCATGCTCTCCAAGGATCCAATGAAAATGCGCCGGGTCATGGCAGAGCAATTCGAGTCGATGGACGGTCAAATGGCCGGCTTGGCTGACAAAGATGGAAAGAGCACGTTGCTTACAGAACGCAACCGCAAGGCTTTTGAGGTCTTGGAATCAGAACTAGCCACCAGCAAGAAAACCTTTGCGATTTTCTACGGGGCAGCTCACCTGGTAGATATGCATGACCGACTGCTTCGCGATTTTCAAGCCAAACAAAAGACGGTGGAATGGATCGATGCCTGGCCCTTGCGTTAGGAGCCGAAGTCAGCTTTGGAGCGAAAACCGGTAGAGCTGGGAGTACTGGGAGCGTTTGGGGTGCGTGCGGCTTAGATGTACGGCTATTGGATGCTGAACCATTCGAGTTGGTAGATTTGGAAAAGAGGCCTGTTTGGGATTGGAGCCTTCGCGCGGAATCAATCCACCGAGGCAAGCGCTGTCGAGGCTCTTGGATCCCGGGCGGGGTTCCCTGCAACGAATGCGACTTTGATCTCCTCGGTTGTCCGGTACCCAAGCAGTGAAAAAGAAATCGGGTTCCGTTTGCGAATCCTGCGAGTGGACTTTCCTATTCGATCGTCGCTAGCTTGTCTCGCAGGACAGAGCTTTGAAATAGCTCCAGAAAGTGGAGCGGAAGTCAAACGAAATGCGTCGATTCGTGGAGCGGACATCTAGGTTTGCTCCAACAATGTTTAAAAGGGAGGAGAAGAGATCTTTTCTCTTAGGCTGTTAATCTGGAGAATTTGATACAATACTTGGCTGACTTTATGTCAGGCAGCGAAAGATCCGAAGTACAAGCATTGAAGGTTTGGTATGACGAGTGGTGATTCCGCGCGAGCGGATTTGGAACGGTTGCAGAGCGCTCGCGAGCAAATTCTCTCGCAGCTTTCTCGAACCATCGTCGGTCAGACCGATGTGGTGGAGCAATTGCTCATAAGCGTGTTTGCCCGAGGCCATTGTTTGCTGGAGGGTGTGCCGGGTTTGGCGAAAACCTTGATGATTAGCTCCTTAGCGCAAACGATGAGTTTATCGTTTAGTCGTATCCAATTTACCCCCGACTTGATGCCGGCGGACATTACCGGAACCGAGATCATCGAGGAGAACAAATCGACGGGTGCTCGCGAGCGTCGATTCATGGAGGGTCCGTTGTTTGCCAACGTGATTTTGGCCGATGAAATCAATCGTACACCGCCGAAAACGCAGGCGGCTCTGCTGGAAGCGATGCAGGAGAGGCAAATCACGGTGGGACGAGTGCGACACCAACTCTCGGATCCTTTTTTTGTTTTGGCGACCCAGAACCCGATCGAGCAGGAAGGGACCTACCCGCTACCGGAGGCACAGCAAGACCGCTTCATGTTCAAAGTTCATGTGTCGTATCCTTCGTTTGATGACGAATTCGAGGTTGCGAAACGCACGACGGGGCTCGCGAAAGCAACGATCGAGCCCGTTCTATCCGGTGCCGAAATCCTATCGCTTCAAGAGTTTATTCGAAGCATCGAGGTTAGCGAAAACGTCATTCGATACGCGTTGGCGATCGTTCGACAAACACGCGTTGGTCAGGAGGGTGTACCGGACTTTGTGCGCGACCAAGTCGCTTGGGGGGCCGGGCCGCGCGCGGTTCAGTTCTTGATTCTCGGTGCCAAGGCGAGGGCAGCGATGCTCGGACGGGCGCATGTCGATACCGGCGACATCCAGTTTTGTGCGAAGCCGGTTTTACGTCACCGCATGGTGGTCAATTTCGCGGCGGAGAGCGACGGCGTGACCAGCGACTCCGTTATCGACAAAATCATTTCTGTTACCCCTACAGCCCAAGACGATCTGCTGCGCGATGCACGATTCCAAAGAATACTTGCATCCTGAAGCAATAAGCCGAATCCACTCGTTGGAGTTGAGAGCCCGAAACATTGTTGAGGGCTTTCTATCAGGCATGCATCGCAGCCCTTACTTCGGCCAATCGGTTGAATTTGTGCAGCATCGCCAGTACGTGCCCGGAGATGATCTGCGACATATCGATTGGAAAGTATTCGGCAGGCAGGATCGTCTCTATATCAAACAGTATGAAGAGGACACCAATCTTCGGTGTACTCTGCTCATCGACGCTTCGAAGAGCATGAAGTATGGCAGAGGTCCTCTGAATAAATTCGATTATGCAGCCACCATTTGTGCCTGTCTTGCTTATCTCACGCTGCGTCAGCAAGATTCGGTCGGGCTGACCGTCTTTGATGAGCGGATACGCACCAAACTGCCGTGGCGTTCCAATCGCAACCATTTGCAGACGATCTTTAAAGCGTTACAACAAGTTGCACCAAATGACAAGACGAACCTGACGAGCGTCTTTCGCGAAATCAACGACACCTACCCAAAACGTTCGCTCATGGTTCTCGCGACGGACTTTTTGGGGGCGGAATCCGAATCCCTCAAGGGATTGGCTCAACTGCGAAAAGCAGGGCATGATATTTTGGTGTTCCACATTCTCGATGACGATGAATTGGACTTCCCTTTCAATGATCCTACACGTTTCGAGGGGATGGAAAGTATCGATTCGTTGACCTGCAATCCACGGGCTCTGCGCGATGGCTATCTCGAGGCGCTGAATCGATTCCTCGATCGCGTGCGCCATGCCTGTGCCAGTTACCAAATCGACTACCAATTGATTCGAACGAGTCGGAATGTAGACGCGGCGCTCTCTGCATATCTTTCTGCACGCATGGCCCACATGAGAAAGAAATAAGATGCAGTTTGTGTTTCAGCCATTAGCCTGGGGCTTTTTACTGGTACTCTTACCACTGCTTATCCATCTGATCAATCTGGTGCGGCATCGCCGTACGGATTGGGCAGCGATGGAATTCTTGCTGGAAAGTTACCGCAAGCATCGTCGGTGGGTTTGGCTAAAACAAGCGTTGTTGATCGCCTCACGCATGCTGGCGGTTGCAATCGCAGTGGCGATGCTCGCGCAGTGGGTCAGCGGTTCGCGTTGGTTGTCGTTGGTGAGCCAGTCGATAACCCATCATTACTTCGTGCTGGATGATTCGGCATCCATGGGTGATACCGCATCAGGCGGCAGCGCTTATCAGGCCGCATTGGGGGCAATTCAAACGATCGTAAACGGGACGCAAAGCCAGGAAGGAACCCACTTGATCAGTGTGATTCGAACATCCCGGGCTGCGACCGCGAACGAAGACGAAACCAACGAGACAGATACCAACCAAACCGACACCCAAACGATCAACGCATCTGCGGATGCGATCGCTGATTTGCTGGCGCGCTCGATCCCCTCGGATTCCTCGGGATTGCTCGGCAAGTTAACCAGTACTCAGCCAAGCGCCATCGATGCCTCCTTGATGGACGCCATCGCACTTTTTCAACCTGTCATGCAACAATCGACAAACGAAAAACCAATCCTCTATCTGCTAAGCGATTTCAGAAAAAAAGACTGGCTCAATGCGACGATGCTGCGAGAGAAGTTGCAGTCGTTACCGCAGTCGGATTTGGATCTTCAATTCATCGACTGCGCTCCGAACCGACACGAGAACTTAACCATTTCCTCGATCGGACCTCAGCAGGAAGTCCTGGTCGCAGGCGTTCCCTCCCTGATCAACATTACGGTCCGTAATCAGGGCATGTCACCCGTGAGAAACATCACTGTCCGGGTTACAGCAGTCGATTACAGCGACTCTCAGCGAGAACAAAAGCCAGCGTCGACCTATTCGGGGCTTGCAACCGAATTGCCCCCGATCCTCATCGATCGTATCGAGCCCGGCGAATCGGTCACACGCCATACGCAAGTATTGTTTCCTCGTAGCGGATCGCACGTTATCGAAGCTCAACTACCTCCCGATCCGCTTGCCGCAGACAATCGAGCACACTGCGTTCTCGATCTGCAGGAAGGATTGAGAGTTCTCCTCATCGACGGTGATGCGGCGGGAAAGCATTCTTTCTACATCGAATCCGCGCTGGATCCAGGTGGGACAGCGAAAACCGGGTTGGTCATGACCAGGGAAGGGCCCGAATTCCTTCGCGATGCAGATTATGAATCCTTGACCAATTTTGCCTGCATCATCATGCAGGCCGTACCTAGGCTCGATGCTCGCGGAGCCGAAAACCTGCATGCTTACGTCTCGGGTGGCGGCGGACTGGCCGTTTTCTTCGGTGAATCGATGACCCAGGAGGATTATCAAAACTACAACCAAACCCTCACCGTCGCTCCGAGTTCGGCGCGCATCAAAACTCCGCTTATGCCATTCGTGTTGAAAGGAATGTCGGAGCTCCCCAAACCACCCAACGAGACGGCTCCGGATTTTGTCGCTGACAAACATCCCATCTTTGAATCCCTCTTGGGACTTAGCAATTCGCCCTTCCAATTCGTCCGGGTTCAACGCTTCATCGAACTCGATGAATCGCTCTTCTCGAAGAATGAATCCTCAGCCTCGCGCAATTCATCCAAAACCTGGTCCCCTGTCTTGTCACTGCGAAACCAGAAACCTCTCATGATCGACCATTCGTTGGGTGATGGCCGAATCATCTATGCGTTGACTGCGTTGGATCGACAATGGACCAACTGGCCGCAGGATCCCACCTTCGTTGTCGCGGCACTAAAAATTGTGGGGTATCTTTCTTCCTTTCGAGGTATCGAGACCTCAAAGTTGGCAGGAACTCCGATGCGCTGGGATTATTCTTCACAAGAGATGCTACCGGAGATGGAAGTCCTGTGTCCTCCACCACCAGGTGCCACCCTGCGGCCCATGCTCACCCTCAACGCCCGTCCGACCGGCGAAACAAATCTCTCCGCTTTGTTGGACTTTTCGAAATCCGAAGGTAGCGAGGAGTCGGCGCGCGCTATCCTCAACGCGGGTTGTTTCGAGTGGTGGGGTACATCCACTCAGGGAAATCGAACCGTCCGGAATATGGCCCGCAACGTATCCCCCTTGGAGGGGGAGTTCGACAAGGCAGTCGCTGCGGATATGTCTCGTTCTCTTTCCGGTATCCCATTCACGCTCAAGCCAGTCGACGCCATAGGGTCCAGTACTGCTTTAGCGGGTTTTGCAAACAGAAACATGCTTCTCATGGCCTTGTTGCTGGCTCTATTGTTATTTGAGCAATGGCTCGCCTGGAGTGCTTCTTACCACCTTCCATCCAAGTAGGAATCGCATGCACTTCGGCTCTTTCGTGTCCGTCTGGTTTATCGCTCAAGAGAACTCGCGCATCTTTTATCAGTGGATGCGTGCGGAGCAGATGGACCAATGGATCCATTGGTTCGGCCTGGCCTGTGTCGTGGCTCTCATTTTGAGTTATGCACTATTCTGGTACCGTAAAGACTGGAAGGAATTGCCGCGTGGAATTGGTCTAACGCTCTTGCTGCTGAGGCTTTTAGCCCTCTTGGGTATTCTGGTTTTTTTCTTTGATTTGCAAAAACGAACCGAGCAGCGTATCACCCGCTCGTCGCGTTTGGCCGTACTCGTCGATACATCGCTCAGCATGACTATGCCGAAGGGCGATGAAGTCGATGCGAGTAGCGATACGGTGACGAGCCGAATCGCTGCAGTCCAGCAATTGTTCTCGCAAACCAATATTCTCAAACAACTCCAGACTCAGCATGATGTCAGTATCTACCGATTTGATCAGAGCGCGCGACCGTCGTTGGTAGCGTCGTTTGCAAAACCGAAAACGGAAGCTGTGGAGACCGAGGACAACCGCGAAGCGATTTGGAAACTCGCTAGCCGGACTGCTTGGCTAGGAACGTTTTTCGTTGTCACCGGCTTTGGTTGCCTGCTCGCAGGACTCCTGGCCAGAGTGCGAGGCAGCCAATCCTCGGTTTGGCCGTACGTCCTCCTGGCATCCGTGATCGGATTGCTGGCAGGTTTCGTTTTTATTGCGACGTCCATTCTGCGGGCCGATGGCATTGCCTGGCAAGCTTTGTGGAGCACGAGGGCACCGTCGTTGGAACCTGTCGACTCGCGATCCACCAGCTCGTCGGTATCGCAGGAACAACGACCTGCAGAACCAAAAGATGTTCTTTGGGATAGTGTTCTCAGCGCTACAGGTTCGGAATCGCGCGTAGGAGATGCGCTTCATTCCATTTTGGAGCAGGAGCGGGGCGCCCCGCTCGCAGGCATTGTTCTAGTCAGCGACGGACGGAATAACGCTGGGATCGATCCAATGACAACCGTTGCCGAGGCAACGATCCAGGGGGTACCGATTTACACTGTCGGACTCGGTACGGCTCGAAATCCTATCAATGTTCGTGTGCTCGATATCGAAGCTCCGAAGCGTGTCTTTCCAGGCGATCGATTCCGACTCAACGCGCTCGTGCAAGCCTCAGGACTCGAGGGTAAAGAGGTTACCGTACAACTGCGACGGAGAGCAGGTAACCAGAAAACGGCAGCCATGACTGTCGAGGAGGAAAGGACGGTCCGATTACAAGGTGACGATACGATCACTAGTATCATCTTCGATATCATGCCCAAAGAAATCGGGAGCTGGGTCTACGAAATCAAATCCCTTCCTCCAACACAGGATACCAACCCACTCGATAACGCTTTGGAAAGAGAAGTTCGGGTTGTCGAACCAAAAGCAACCATTCTTATCATCGCCGGCGGACCTACGCGGGAGTATCAGTTCGTTCGCAATCTGCTCTATCGCGACCCGACCGTCGAGTCTCACGTTTACCTCCAGACAGCCGGTCCCGGAGTTTCCCAGGAGGCCAAGAAGCGTTTGGATGAATTTCCGAGAACCCGCGCGGACATGAGCCAATACGATTGCGTGATCGGATTCGATGCTGCATGGACCGATCTCGACAATGAACAAATCGACGTTTTGGAGAAATGGATCGGCGAACAAGCGGGTGGACTGGTCTTGGTAGCCGGTCCGGTTGCTACTCCAAAATGGGCCGGTTCCGTTGGAAACGGGAATACAAAAGCCGAAACGCTTAGAAACCTCGCTCCCGTCGTACTCAACTCCCGAGGTGCTCGATTGGTCTCGATCGGTCGGTTTGAGTCCGAATCGGCTTGGCCATTACAACTGTCGACCGACTCGCTGCAAACGGATTTCATGCAAATCGGAAAAACTCCGGAAGAGAGCAAAAAAGCATGGGACGATTTTGCTGGCGTCTACAGCTTCTTCGCGTGTTACGAGCCCAAACCTGGCGCTTCCCCAATCGCCCTATTCGGAGATCCAACGACATCCGTGAATGGCACTTTGCCCATCTACATCGCGACTCAGTTTTATGGAGCTGGAAGAGTTGCGTTCCAAGGGAGTGGCGAATTTTGGCGTTTACGCGACGTCGGTGAAGAATACTTTGATACGTACTACACCAAGCTGATTCGATGGGCTGGCCAAGGCCGATTAATGAGGGACTCGGATCGTGGAATTCTATTGCTGGATAAAGAACAAGCGATCATCGGTGAGCAAGTCATGGTTCGGGCCGTATTGAAGGATGCCCAATTCCAACCCTTAGTCCTACCCGAAGTCAGCGCGAAACTGGTGGATCCATCCGGGAGAATCACCTCGCTCATCCTGCGTCCGATCCCAGATCCATCCCAACCCGGTGTCTACATCGGGCAATTCTTTGTCAAATCCACAGGAAATTACGAGGTTCAACTACCTGTCGGCGGCCTTTCTGAGCAAGTCGTTCTAAGCCAGCAAGTCATCGTACGTGTACCAGCCATCGAAATACAACGTCCACAACGAAATGATCCACTCCTTTCGGAGTTGGCATCGAGAACCGGCGGAAAATACTGGACGGGAGTCGAGTCGGTGGTGACCAACTCCGTGGATGGTTCGTCGACAGAGGCTGTCGGGATAGTGAACTCCATACCACCTAGGGATCAAACCAATTTTCTCCCAGGAACCCCCGATCGAGATTTTCAGCAGCGGTGGATGGGCATTCTCATGGCTTGGATTGTTGGATGCCTGTCGTTGGAGTGGCTTATCCGACGGATGAGCAAACTGGCTTAGAACCGCTGCATCACGGACTGACCGTAAATGAGCCAACCACTCTCCTCGTCGATCGGTTTTACAAATCATGTACGACCGAGCGTTCTTCCTCAGAATCGGTCGCATGCATCGCTCGACGATGGCGCTCGTCCACGTGTGCTCTTAGAAGCCTGACTTGAAAAGGGAGGGCAGGTTTTCTGATTCAGCCGTCATCTTGAAATGGAAAGCATACGTATCTTCAAACACGCCCGTTTTCAGGATCCACTCAGGTATCGCACTCCGTAATTTCGGAGGAGCCTACGTGAATCTTTTGCGATCGCCTGTCGACTGTAGCCAGAATGACTGGCTGGTCTGTCAAGGAGAGCGTCAAGCAGGAATGGATTCGCCTCGAATCAGATCCTCGAACGTCTCGCGCGCTCGGATACACTTCAATGCGCCATTTTCGATAAGTACTTCTGGCGTGCGATACCGCCCATTGTAGTTACTTGCCATGACGAAACCGTACGCACCCGCAACCTCGAGAATCAGGTAGTCTCCGACCGAAGCCATGGGAAGTGAACGCTTGGCAACATATCCGCCTTCTTCCTGCGTGAAGATATCACCTGATTCACACAACGGTCCGCCGACTACGACATCGACATGAGGCACTTCTGATTTGGGAGTGCGATGTGCGATGGATATGGGATGGTAGGCGCCGTAGAGAATAGGACGCGCCAGATCATTGAACCCGGCATCCAACAAGTAGAACAAGTTGTCCCCCATTTTCTTAACGGCTCGAATCTCCGCGATCAAGAAGCCGCTCTCTGCGACGAGATATCTACCCGGCTCAATCTCCAACCGTATACGATGTCCGAATCTGTCTTCCAACTTTTTTCTCGTAGCATCCCACAACGAGAAGTATTGATCCAAGTCCACATACTTTTGTCCTTCTCGATACGGTACTGGCAAACCACCTCCTGCACTGATGGTGGTGAGCGTCCGACCCACTTCCAATGCCACGTCCTCGAGGGCATGACATACCTGGGATAGATGCTCCAAATCCGTTCCGGAGCCTATGTGCATGTGCAGTCCCGTGATTGCGACGTTGTGCATATCTGCCCGCCTGAGACACTCAGTCACTTGTTCGTGCCAAATACCATGTTTGGATTGGGGACCTCCTGTATTGGTTTTCTGACTGTGCCCGTGTCCGAATCCAGGATTGATCCGGAGGGTTGCGCTAGCCCCCGGGCACATGTTCCCGAGCTGGTCGATCATGTCCGGCGACCCGCAATTCACATGCAATTTCTTGTCGCGAATGATCGCGGCTGCCTCAGAATCGATGACGTCGGCGGTAAATACAATCCCGTGGGGATCGCTATGCGGGTCAAAACCGGCAGCCAGTGCTCGACGAACCTCTCCAGCGCTGACCGCATCGACCACCACTCCCAAACGTCGGAGTCGATCTAGAATCGCAATATTCGAACAAGCTTTTTGGGCGTATCGAATCACATCAAATGCTCGTAAATCCTCGACACGCTGCTTAATGATCTGCATATCGTAAACGTAGGACGGTGTCCCATACTGCTTTACGATTTCGGAAACGGGAATACCTGCGATATCGGTTCGGAGCGTTGAAAAGCTCTTGGTTGCACTGGTCATAGGGTTGATTGTTGGATGGGTAACTGGTGGAAACGGCCGAAGGGAGCAAGTTCTAGAACGGTTCTTGCTTTCTCTCTCTCACTTTACGCGAGTACTTTTCCATGAATCGTTTTTCACGTCCTGTTAGAGAGTCTTTCCCTTTCTCATGTATTTTTGCCAGAATACGGTCCGCTTCGGATTCATCCATTTCCAGTCCACCGTCGGACTCCTGGTGGACCTTCAGTTTCGGTCCCATCCATCTGCGTCTGAACCGTCTGAATGCTCCAGGAATATCTTGTAGAAATTCAAAGTTCCATCTTAAAAAAAAGTAGGCGACTGCGAATAGGATTCCTATCAAGTGAACGTCTACCGCAATGCCGGTGGATGGTCGAAACATCAAGTTGAAGAGTACCAGAAAGACACCGAGCACCCACGCTGGTACGGGGAACACGAAAAGTACAACTGTTTGCTTTGGGAAATTCAAAACGAACAGCATCTCGATACAGATCACCGCACCGGAAGCACCCAGTAAGGAGCTTTTCTCAGGCAAGCTCCAAGCGACGGCTTTCAATAGCCAGAGGATCCCACACGTGATCGCAGCGATCAGATAGATCCGAAGGAATTCCCATTTTCCATAACGGTCTTCAACCGATCGGCCGAGAAAATAGAGCCCCACCATATTGAAGACCAAATGCCATACATCGGTCGCATCGTGCGCGAAGGCGTAGGATAGGGTATGCCACCACAACCAGGGGCGACCAGCATCCCCTGCGGTCAGTTTCAGAGCATTGTTGACAATCCCCTGATTGGCAGACGTGAACACCTCCGATTGGCTGAAGAGAACATTCGCGATGTAGAACGCGATGTTGAGGATCAAAAGATAGCTGATCGCCGACTTCCCGTTCCAGTCTGGCTGGAGCCGGATTCCTTCCTCGCGATAGTATTCTCGGTCGTAAATTCCCATGCATCCAACCTACACGAGAACGCTAAAAATGAAAACCGCGAACGGAGTCAAATCCGATCGGTTCCTCAGCGTTGCGAATCAGGATTCTCCAATTTAGGTGGGCGTGCGGATGCCGAGTCGGATGGACTTTCCCGGTCGTTCGAAGGCGCATTTTCCTTGCCTGCGCTGGGCTTCGGAATTCGAACATTGAAGTATTCGATCGCTTCTGCAGATTGCGTGAAGCTCGGTTCATCCTTGAAAAGAGCCGCTCTTTTGTTGAACTCATCCATCATCTTCTCTCCCTCCATCCCCAGCGTAGGGTTGCGAGAGGTTTTGTAATAATCGAGGAACCAGTTCAATACGAAATCCGGTGCGAGTTCATCCTCCATCAGCTTCTTATAACGATTGATCGATTTAGCGACGGAGTCGCCAACTTCTTCCGTGTCTGTCATCATGCTAGGGAATCGCTGAAACGTGATGTTCCAGAGCGTCCAAGCCTTGTCGTAATTTTCCAGAGCCCCTTTGATATCTGCAGAGTCGATCATCTTGTCCGCCTCATACAACAGTCTTCTGGCATCGACCATGTACGGTTTTTGCTCTGCTTGCGCCCTCAATTCCCAGTAGGGATAATTCACATTCTGGCGATAGATATTGGTGATTCGAAGCTTTTCTTCCCTCTGCGCCAGATCCGTCGTTATCTGTAACAACGAAACCTGCGTTTCCTTAGGGCACTCTGCAACTACCTCTTGATACGGAGGCTCCGACATACGTTCGGCCTCCATCGCCAGTTCTCTTTCTTCCAGAGTTCTCTCCTCGGCAGGCTTGCTGTAGGCAGCCTTCATGCTGTCTGGAAGTCTGGCAAATCTTCTTTCAAAGATCCTTTTCCGAATGTCAGCTGTTTTTTGATTGAAATCCTTCTTCACTGCATCGATATTCGCACCTTCCGTCGCGGAATCCAGCAATCGAATTTGTCCATCACCAGACCATGGGAGGGAAACGTTTCCGAATTCAGCCCATTCCCTTCCTCCCTGTTCCCAAGCGAATCGGCAACTATCGTCAAGAACACCCTCGGTTTGCATCGCTTCACCGTAATACATCTGCCATAGCGGGAAGTAGCTATAAAGGAGGTGAGGTGATTTCGCGATCCTATTACCCCGTTGATAGGAATCCGTTGCGACTTTGAACCACAATTTACCAACTAACCAGTTGTCGGGACGTTGATCGTACCCTACGCCATCGGTTTCGATTGCCAATCCTTGCTCGGCGAAGTATTGGTGAAACTCGTTGTCTTTGCGAAAGAGCTCACGATATTGTTTCTTTTCATCAAATTTACCGATCTTGTTCCCTACGTAGTGTCCTAGATCGTATTGCAGAATCGGCTTCTTCGTGTTGTATTTGGTCCCTTGGACCAGATAGTCGATCCCCTTTTTCACCCATTCGTACCGTTGACGATAATCCTCGAATTCAGGTGAGACATTGAAACTCAGATTATGGGCCTGATGCTGCCAAACACTGATGAAGTGAGGTTGCAGCTTGGCGATCTGGTTGAGGGTAGCTTTAAATCGATCGAAGTACTTCTCTTCTTTGTAGTAGTCTGCTCGCAACCATAGAATCGAGGCAGCAGGACCTTTGAGACCGAGTGTTGCCAGACGCATGCTTTCGCTCGTCGGATCCAATTCCCCGAGATAGGTCTGGCCCATATTGTGGCGATCGCGTAACAACGAAATCGCTCCCACTTTGGGTCTCCCCAAAGCATACAAAGGTAGGAGCAATCCAATGATTGCTAGAATGTATATGATTTTTCTTCGAAAGCTCTTGTTCATCCTTAGCCTGCCATTTCCCGCGTCTTCAGGAAGAAATAGGCGATAATAGCCGTCATCATGAAATAGCCAAATGCAATCGTCAGATGACGCGCGAGGAGTCCGCCGAAAAGATTTACACCGTACGCGATAAAGTCGGACGTATCGAGCGAGTACAAGTCGGGAAGCGCCGATTTAAGTGTCGAGACACCTAGCAACAAGCCCTTGTCGATCCCTCGAATGATCGACTCAACCGTTTCATTCCCCAAATCCAACTCGACTCCAGCGCCGGTTTGTAGTGGTAGTCGAACCAGAGATTCGACCGGTCCACCTCCAGGCATATCTCCGCTGACCAACTCACCGATGAACCAACCGAACATGCCCAACACGATGACCGACACCGTCGCAATGATGGCAACCGGTCCGGATAAGAATGTGGAGAACATCACACCGAAACAAACGACGATGAACATTTGAAGCCAAATGCTGATGTAACCCTTAACGAAATTCCATTCAAACGATCCTTCCTTCGCTCGAAGATAAAAATCGCCGGCTGCCATTCCGAGATACTGACCCCGATCGAGACAACGGATCACCGCTTCGAACGATCCGTTCGGAGCGATATCCTTAAAGAAATCCAGGTCGGCAGGCTCACCCTTCTTGAAACCCTTCAGCTTCAAGGGGACCGAATGCTGGTCGATCAGGTACTCCTTCACGCGAAACTGAATTCGCTCGCTTTCGACCTCACCATCCAAACTTCTGAAAATGACAACACCGCCGATGGGAGTGACGATGTCCCCTTTGTAGGTTCGGAAGGCTCCCAGAGTTAAATCGAAATTGAGCGTGTCTGGGAAAAGAGACGGATTCACATTCTCAAATTTCCAAACCGCACTCATGAGGGTATCACCCTCGATGTATCGATGATATTCGGACATGTATCCGACGTTCAACCCGCTGCTGTCTTCACCGTCACGACCTGTAAATCTTAGCATGCCATAGACGGGATTGCGGGCAGTCAGGTCGTCGATCTGCGTGCTGACCTCAATCTTATCCCCGACCTTTTTGACGACGTGTCGGTGCCCTTTCTCCGTCGACGTTGTCCCTTCTCCATCTGCGTCTAACGAGAAGGTATGCGTATGGTACCGCGTGCTAGCCGTTTCACCTGTTGTCCCATCAGCTTGCATGCTGGCAGCATCGTGCGTGTGCGATAGACCACGAACGATAAAAATGTAACTCATCAGTCCAAAGACCAGTAAATTCATTGTGCCGACGGCCATGAATCCCAACACTCGTCCGAGGAATATCTCGGTGGGGCGAACGGGCTTGGTCACGATGGTATAGATGACGCGATTCGCAATATCCCGTGGAATGCTAAACGTGCTCAGGAACAGCCCCATGAGCAACATCAGCCAATTCGTGAACGTAAGGACGGTCGGGATGTAGAGCTGAGCCGGGTTGCTCGCCTTCGGATCCAAAAACCAGCCGGCGAACATCATGCCGATCACGAAAACCGCAACGACAGCTAAGACTCGGTTTCGGATCGCTTCCTTGAAGGATAGCTTGGCAATCGCGTAAATGCGGTTGAAGGACATCTTCGGCAGATCGATCGTGAACAGTTCCCCAATGACCTTGGAAACCTGCAGAAATCCTTCGGCAGGTCCATGCTTCAGGGTTGCCACCAAAAAGCCAACGAGCAATCCAATGACTGTTAGCACGATCACGAGCAAGAAACCCTCCAGGATTCCCCCGTGCTCAAACAGCCATTCCCAGTAACTCCAAAATTGATCAGGTGTGAGACGCATAAAACCTCGCGAATACTTTGTGCTTCAAGTCCAGTCGACGACTATGATCCCGACGCGGAGCGCCGACCCGGCCGGTTTTCGCTCTCTCGAACAATTTCCAAGAACAACTCTTCCATCGTGGTCGTTGGGTTGTCCATCCGAAGCACTTCTCCCTGCGACTTGGCAATCAATTCTCGAATCTGATTCTTGGTTCTTTCATCCAGACCTCTTGCGTGGATCTGGGTAACGTCCTGTACTTTCAGAAGACTATCGACCCGGCCGAGTTCCTTCAGTTCTCCCTGATGGAGGATGGCGACTCGGTCACAGACATCCTGAACATCTGCCAACTGGTGGGAGCAGAGTAGGATCGTCTTCCCTTCCTCTCGGAGTTTGACGATCAAATCCTTCATTTCCCGGGTTCCGATGGGATCCAAACCGGTGGTCGGTTCGTCGAGCACTAGGAACTCTGGCTCATTGATCAACGCTTGTGCCAATCCAATTCTTCGAGTCATCCCCTTCGAGTACTCTCGGAGTTGTCGGCGGCGCGCACGCTGGAGTCCCACCATCTTGATCAGGGCCTCGGTTCGCTCTCGTCGAACGCTCGCGGGCATGTCGAACAGCCGGCCGTAGAAATCGAGCGTTTCCTCGGCATTGAGGAACTTGTAGAGGTAGGATTCCTCGGGTAGGTAGCCAATCCTTTCATTTTTTCCGACATCCGTCGCTTCCTTGCCGAACACAAAGGCCCGGCCTGACGTCGGGAACAGGAGTCCGAGCATCAATTTGATGGTGGTCGATTTACCGGATCCGTTGGGGCCGAGAAGGCCGAAAATCTCTCCCCTGCGGACCTCGATATCCAGCGACTTGAGCGCCTGGACCTTCTTTCGACCCCAAAAATCACGATAGATTTTTCCGAGTCCCCGGGTTTCAACAATGATATCGGGATTCGTGGCGGAACTGCTAGATGCGGGAGCGCCCAAAGGTGCGGGTGATACAGTTGACATGAAAAATATTGGATGAAAGGTGACTTTCCTCGTCCCAAATCAGCCAATTCCAGGACGCTTGAGAAGAGTGAAACCTAAAGCTAACGGGGCCATACGCGACTTTCGGGGAAACGGTTCAACTCGCCCGAAGTGAGAACAGGAACTATAAATTCGATTCCCCCTATGTACAAGCGAGTCGATGGTCGTCAAAAAAGATTGGAACTTGAAGAAAGCGAGTCGCCACCGGAGGGTTGCGGGCGATTTTTTTTCGGCCGAATTGGAAACCACTACCGATCCTTCGAGAACCGCTACCAATCCCAATGGATAGGAATCATCCCGAATACGCTGAAGCTCTACGCTTTTTGTACGACCGGCTGAATTATGAAAAGGCGGTTGATCGCCCGTACAATCAACAAAATTATCGACTAGCCCGCATGGAGGGGTTGCTCCACCGATTGGGAAACCCTCAGCGTCAAGCCCCCGTGATCCACATTGCCGGTACGAAAGGGAAAGGCTCTGTCGCTTGGCTGGCGGCGGAGTCGCTCCGACGCTCCGGTTACCGCGTTGGACTCTACACCTCTCCCCATCTCCAGTTCCTCGAGGAGCGATTTGTCGTCGATGGCCAGCCGATTTCACCGGAACAATTGGTTCGTTCGATCGGCTCCATCAGGGAGGCCGTTCAGGAAACTACTGATTCCTCGCTCGGAGCCCCCACCTTTTTTGAAATGACAACCGCTATCGCATGGGAACTCTTCGCAACGTTGCCAACCGATGTGAACGTGATTGAAGTGGGACTGGGTGGCCGTCTAGACTCCACCAACGTCTGTCAAAGCCTGATCGCCGTGATCACCTCGATCAGTCTCGACCACCAAGCTCAACTCGGAAATACCATTGCAAAAATCGCCGGTGAGAAGGCGGGTATTATCAAACCCGAAAGTTTCGTGATCCATGGAGCGCGGCATCCCGACGCTCGCGAGGTCATCCGCGAGCGAGCCCGAACGAAGGGTTGTCGTGTCTGGGAATTAGGACGCGAATTCGACTGCGAGGTAACGTCGCATCGAGTCGCTCCCGGAACCAAAAAGAGGATCCGTTTCCAAGTGGATAACAGCATCGCCGGATTGCACTCTATGGATGATCTCCATCTGAAGATGTTGGGAGATCACCAAGCCGACAATGCTGCGCTAGCCATCGCTGCAATGCAGAAACTGATCTCCCTCGGCTGGAACGTGACGGAGGACGCGATACGGGATGCGTTGAGAACAACCCAAGTCAACTCACGGATTGAGGTTGTCTGTGAGCGTCCCACGGTGATCGTCGATACAGCACACAATGTGGCCTCGATGGGTTCACTCCTCCAAACGTTGCGTGACCACTTCCTTCCCAAGCGGAAAACGGTTGTCTATGCATCCTCGAAAGACAAAGACTTTGAAGCGATGCTCCACCGGATTATGGGGTATGCCGACCGGATTATCTTAACGCAGTACCGTTCCAATCCTCGCTTTGTCCCCGTGGAGAAGTTAGAGAAACTAGCTCGATCGTACCAGTCGCAATTCCCGGAGGTTCAGGTCTTAGCAGCGCCGGATCCCGACATCGCGAAATCCTACGCATTAATGCAGTCCGCTGATGACGATCTCATTTGCTTCACAGGCTCTTTCTTTCTAGCCGCTGAAATAAGACCCTTGTTTTAGCCGTTCACCGAATCTCTTCGGTACGGACCCACCCTGCGGTGCATTCCGGGATTGGGAGATAGCGATTTTCTGCATTCAAATCAGATCGCGCAGTCTTTCACTTCTTGCCGACAAACTCGAGGATCGCGGCACTACCAGGGTCATTGGGTGTCCCGATATCGTTATTGATTTTGCTGTGCTCCGAGTCTTTTGCTCCATACAATTTCGATACAACCCCTGCTTCTTTGAGCGCAGAATCCAATCGTTGTGCTTGGGCTGTGTTATCTGGGTGACTCGCGACATACATGATCAAGAAAGGTGGAATCCCTTTGTCTTTTTTAGCGTGGGTGACCGCTGAAAAGTTCACGTGTTTCGCTGGATCGTTGCCGAACTTTTCACGATGTCCGAATTTCGCTTGCGGTTGTTGATGGACACGCCTTCTTGTCTCTGCAGTTTCGATGATCGCTGGTATGTCGTAGGTGTCTCCATCCACAGGTACGCAACCCTTCAAAGCACTAAAGGGAACCCCTTCGGATTTCAAGTAACCGTCATCCGTACAAATCAAGGCTGCTAATTGAGCACCAGCAGAGTGACCCATCACATAGATCTTTTTCGGATCACCACCGTATCTCGAAATGTTTTTATGAACCCATCCCAAGGATTTAGCGACATCCTCAACAATGGTTTCCATCGGAACATTCGGTAGAAGTCGGTAGTTCGTGGAGACAAAAACAAAACCTTGTTGCAAGAACCACTGCGGCTTGCTTTGGATACTGGATTTGTCCCCCGCTTGCCAACCGCCACCATGGATCCAAAAAACGACAGGTGAATCCTTGGCATTGTCCGGCGAATAGATATCGAGGAATTGTCGTTCCTGGGTTGGTTGAGCGTAGGGGATGTCTTTCTGCACCGTTTCTGCCCAGGCATTTGAATTCAACGCGCATAACAGAACCAAACAACTCGACCAACGTTTCATGATGTACCTCGAATACCTTCTGAAAACCTAGCGGGATAACTCCGAAATTCTATCACGAGGGGTCGGTCCCATAGAATCCGTGCAATGATTGTACGAGAGATTTTCTATCAAACGCACCACCCGTATCCACTCATGCCTTACGTGAGATCGATGGTCTCCGATCCCGAAGAAAGAGGGACGGCCCCCGCGGTACCATGGTTCGCTAATCGGCTTTACGAGGCCGAGGAAACGGTTCTCAGGGTCGTTTCGCGAGATTCTGCCACGAATTCCAAGGCGCCCGGGAGTCGTCCTTGCAACTAACGATCGACATCGAGGGTTGCGTCACTCGTTGCCCCTGTCATCTCGGTACCTGATCCAGTCCGGGAACGAATCACTGCGCGGAAGCTATCAGGCAACCGCATCACCCAAACAACGAAGACCCAAAGCGAACAGACCATCGCAAGCAGGGTGAGCAGTGCAATCAATCCTTCGCGCATCATTTTGCTACCCATCGATGCGACGGGAGCTGTAACCGTATCAGCTCGTGCCTGTACCAACACCCACAAGTTGGCGGGCTCCTTGCGTTCTACATTGTCGATCGATTTGCGAGAGACTTCAACTTTTGCCATGGCCGCGATCCATTTGCCGGCATAGGTTTTTCCTAATTCCTCCTGGGCGACGGGGTCTTCGTATTGATAGGTTCCCTCTCCCTTTAGCGTCTCGAGCATTTCGCTATCGATCTGAAATCGGTTTCCCACAGCGGGTAGCCCGTCTTTGATCAATTGGGAGAACGCTGGATGCTGTAGTATGGTCCCTTCGCGTGTTTCTTTTTGATACATCGTTCCAGCATGTCCATCGACCATTACGGCCAAACGATCCGATTGCTGAGCAGAGGATTCGAGAGTGGATCCATCGTCTGGCAGTAGGTCAAAGTCACCCAGGTTGATTGTGAGTACGAGGACGCCAGTGATCGTTTGGGACTTGTCCTTTTTGGACTCATCATCGACCTGAACGCTGATCGGTGTCGAAACGGCGATCTTCCAACGGTTGGTGGTCGTGGAGCGGAAAGGTACGGAAATGTGAGAGAATTTAGTACCTTGAAATTGACGCGGCGAGATACTCTCGTCCGAGTCCTGGGACTGCCCATTGAAATAACTTCGGTAAGCGAAGTTGTAGCCAATTTTCGTTGCGGAAGTTTCTCCTGAAACGACCGTGGCGATCATGGTTCCCCACCGGTCGGTGACGAATAGACTATCAAAGCGGGCCGTCTTTCTACGCCCCACCGATGCGGCTTTGATTCGGCCGAAACGACTTTCGAGGTATTTTTCAAGCTCAGCCCTCTTGGGGAGTTCAACGAGCATTTGGCGATTGCGCGCCGAGCTTTCATCATCAATCAGCGCGGATAAAAGATCCGGTGTCGCTTCGTGAATCGTTCCCGCAAATAACTCTTGAAAGGTCGAATCCTCCGCCTCCTCCTCGATCAGGCGAAACAGCGATTCGATTTCCTTTTCGAGAGTTCGAGCGCCCAGCCGAGCCGCGAACAGGTTGTTTTGTAGAACCATCTCCTTCAGCTCGTTCCCCGACTCCCGTTCCGCAACCGCAACACCACGCCAGAAGAAAAGGGACATGACCGCGAGTAGAAGGATGGGACCGACGATACCGAGAAGCATCATCGGTAGGTTCAACCGTGCAATTTGCCTTCGCTCGATAGACTCGAGCACTTGTTGCACGTTCGCAAAACGATCCTCAGGTTTTTTGGCTAAGCAACGATCGATGATTGCGGACAACCAGCGATCCATGCCAGGGACGCGGTAATGCTGTCTCGGAAAGTGCGATTTAAAAATCGTATCTCGGTATCTTTTGAGCCGCTCGGGTAGACTCGCCGCGCTGTCGAGCGTCGTCACCGTATCCGGGGTTCGATAGGGAGGGAGCCCCACGAGCATGCAGTAGAGAATCGCACCCAAAGCATACACATCCCATCTCGCGTCGGGAACGGCGTTCAGGTCTGCCTGTTCCGGGGCCATGTAGAACAGAGTACCTAACGAAGGAGTTTGCTCGTTCGACAAACGGCTCTGCCCAAAATCCGCGAGACGCGGCTGGAGCTCGGGGTCTAACAGCACATTGGCCGGCTTCAAATCGCAATGCAAAACCCCCTTCCCGTGAGAATGGTTGAGACCTCGTGCAATGTCGGTGAAAAGACTGACGGCCTGGGAGACAGGCAGCGCTCCCCGTTTACGAATCAAGTCATCGAGCGAACCGTTCTCGAGGTACTCCATCACATAGAAAGGAGGTTCCGCATCCCAACCCACTTCGAGCACTTGGACAATCTGACGATTGCCCGACATGCTTACGAGGTTTTTGACCTCGCGAGTCAACAAACTCCAATTCACTCCGCTGCGGTGTAGATAAAACTTGACCGCAACGGTTCGCCCCGTATTGAGGTTACTTCCAACCCAAACTTGACCAAATGCTCCTTGACCGAGTAAACGATCGAGTTTGTATCCAGGTACCTGCGCAGGTGGAACGGTGACGCGAAGACTGAGTTCTTCGGCCCGCATCTGTTCGCCGACGGTTTGATTGAGCGTTGCGTCGGGATATTCCGGGTTCAGCGGGATCGTCAAGGCTTGGGAGTCTGCGAGTGGATGCTTAAAGGATTCGTCCGAACATGGTATCTCATCCAGTGTACGTGAAAACCAGTGGATCGTCCGGACGATCGAATGAAAAATCCCAGGTCTCCTTCGATCCATTGGCTCGAAGGCGTACAATGAACGTCTGTCTTTTTTCCCTTTCGTGATTGCGCCGGAGCTTACCGTGAAAAGTCGACCGCAACGTGTACTTTGGCTTTGCCTGCTGCTGATTCTTTTCGGCGGTTGTCGCGGTTGCGATCAGCAGACGGCCAAGACGGAAAAGGAAAAAAAGGAGGAAGCGGAAAAGAAAAAGCAACGGCTAGCTGCTGACGAGTTGCGTACGCTGCCGTTCGCCAGCGAGACCGTTGGGAATTTTGTCAAACCTGGACATTGGTACCAAGCGAACAATAAACTGAAAGCCAATCAGCAAGACGAATCGTTGACTGCCAGTCTTATGATTTACAATCGTGATCGGCGACCTGTTCCGATGTTCCCGTCATCTGCCCCCATCGAGTTCCACCGCGGACTTTCATTGGCGAAGACTCAGGAAAAGAATATATCTCTGAAGTTTTATCAACCTGATGTCGCCATCTCCAAGGAGGAAGGTGTCGATAGTGCCGGGAACACAACGCCCGCTTACCTGAGGATCGACTACTCTGTGCGTGGCGTCGGAACGCCTGTTCGACAAGATGAGTTCCCGCTCAGATTATTAGCTGGTTATCAATACAATATCATCACCCTTAGCGTGGATCCTGCTCGTTATGTTTTCTGGCGAGGACTCGACTGTATCGTTTGGCCCTCGAATACTCGAATGGCTGAGGAACGATACGCTCCGCACCGGCTGATCGATCTTAACGAGGACGAAGTTGCAGCGCAGTTTCCAGACAGATTGTATTTCATGACATCTGTTTCTCACGTGGTCATCAATGATGCATCTCCAACTCTTCTCTCAGTAGATCAGCAGCGAGCCCTGTTGGATTGGTTGCATTTCGGTGGGACGCTCATCTTGAATGGTCCCGATTCGATCGGTGGGATCGATAGCAGTTTTTTGAAGGAATTCGCTCCCCTCCAAAATACCCGAGCCGCGGAATTGTCTGAGGATCAAACCAATGAACTAAACCGCTCCTGGACAATCAAACAAATGCTTGCGGAGCGAGTCCCCTTCGCTCCGGAGAAGACCGTCCCGATTCTCGTAGGTGAACTCTCGGATAGCTCTCGTTGGGTGAATACACTCGAGGGATTGGTTGCCGAACGATTGGTGGGTCAAGGACGGATCGTCATGACCACGTTTCCGATGACCGATTCAGCATTCCTCCGATGGCCGTCCTACAGCTCTTTCATCCACAATGCGATCCTTCGAAAACCTTACCGAGATGTTACATCGCAGCCCGATTCCGATACCAGGTATGCTGAGAATTTTCGTGGTACAGAAATGAATCCGCTTCATTCAACCCGTCTGCGATTGTGGGGTCGCGATCTGGATGCAACGATGATTAGCAATCGACGGCGAGAGCGCCAAGCCGATGTTGCAACACAGGATCGGAGTGCCCGTTTTCCTGAGTCGAAAAAGTCGAGCCTTGGAGCTTGGAATTCGCAGTCGGAAATCATGCTGGCAGCGCGAAACAGTCTGCAGGAATCCTCGGGTATCACCGTGCCTCGGATAGGGACCATCATCAAGCTCCTGACCGGCTATTTGATTGTTCTCGTGCCATTGAATTGGTTAGTGTTTCGATTGATGGGTCGCGTCGAATTATCGTGGGTCGCCGCACCCCTCATTGCAGTCGTCGGCGCTTTTGTCGTGGCCCGCAGTGTTCAGCTCGATGTTGGCTTTTCACGTAGTCAGAATTCCTATGGGTTTTTGGAGTGTCATGCCAACTACCCTAGAGGTCTGCTTTCCTCCTACACAGCGTTGTATACGTCTCTATCCACGAACTACAAAGCACTTTACGAGGAAGATGCGGGCGTCGTCTCGCCCATGCCATCTCCCTCTCGGGAACTCGGAGCGAAAAAACGAATATCTGCCAGCCAATACGACTACAACTATGCAGATAACGACGGCGCCGGACTTCAAAATAATCCTGTTATGTCCAATACGACAGGACTGATTCAATCCGAGGAAATGGTCGGCTTAGGTGGTAGTCTTCGAGCGAGCTTCAATGACTCTCTGGACGAGGTGACCGTCACGTCCGATATGGATTTGCCATTGCTCCATCTCGGCATCGTTGGCGTGAGTTCCGAAGGACGATTGCGCATGGGATGGTTAGGAACGGTCAACCAGGGTGAAGCCAAGAAAGTGCGTTTGATGGAAATGGGTGGGGAGGATCGTTGGTTTGAGGAGTGGAATAAAACACCCATACTTTCGCGCCCTGATTTTTTGAGGGCGGATGGATCGCAATGGACCCAGGCGGACGTCGGCGACGATCTCTATCTGGGCTCCATGTTGGAATTGCTTGCGACCAAGTATCCACTAGGGCGAGGAGAATATATCGCGGTGGGTTGTACGGACAAATTGCTAGGGTCGTTAAAGATCATTCCTGAATCGAAGCAGTCAAAACAAAAATCGCTGGTCTTAATTCATTTGAAGCCCGCAGACCTTCAACCGGTACGACCCGATACGCGTATCTTTGCAAGAAAAGAAGAAGAATCGGTCGAATAATCTAAGCACGTTGTTCGCGTTCGCCGACATCCGTGCCAGTCCAACAAAACCGATCGCGACACTCGAGATGGTTTTTGGTAATCCGTTCGCGAGGGTGCCTGCATCGATCACAAAGTCGAGGGAATGGGATGCTCGTGGTCCGAAGCCGACCGTATTCTTCCAGTCTTAGCTGATGCAGTTTTCAATTCCAGGTGTCGCCATTCAGTCGCAGTTATGAAACGAAAATTATTACTGTCGCATCCGTCGATCGTCACTTGAACGCGAGTTTCCGTCGGCTAAGGTCTGGCGGTGTTTGTTCCATTCTCGAAACCCCTTTTTCAGATTAGGTTTCTTGCTCGGTTCATTTGGATAATTCGAACGCAACGTGATTTGTTCGACCACGGGCGACTTCGACTTTGAGAGCAGCGCTCGACGAATCACGACGTTTTTCCGCCCATGCACCACGCGGCGAGGACTTCTGGGCGGCGAGGACTTCTG
>JBBAXA010000059.1:0-3317 GCA_040396935.1 Pirellula sp. | reverse complement strand
GCGGCGAGGACTTCTGGGCGGCGAGGACTTCTGCATGCCCGAGTTATCGACTTGAACTTCCTGACCGGAAGGCCAACCCTCGGTCACCGTAACGAAATGGGCCCCGATCACTGCCCCACCGCTCGAACTCCCGATCCGTTCTGTTGCGATGCCATCGATACTGGATTGCCGGACCGCATCGTCGATGTGTTTGGAGTTGTCGATTTCGAATTTGATCGTGGCGGATGGGGTTCCTTTTGGTGGCCCTATCTTCACCGCGAAAGGAACATCCTTGAAGAAGCCCTTCGAGATCCGGAGAGAAAATAGCGAATTCGTGCAGGCGTCTCTGCAGTATCGAGCGGCAGCCAGAAAGGTAGTAGGCACATTCCATGTGCCGTCCGACCGGGCTTGGCGGCAGAGCGGAGTCTGGCTGCTACCGTTTCGCCGGCGTCTCGGGGTTGGCCACAAATGTTCCATGCAATGCGAGCAATGCGCGCCAACCAGCACACAGATCACCAACACGAGTTCTCATTGCATCGTGCCTGCCCCTCGCTCGGTAACTCGCATCGGATCGCTCAGCAGAGTTGAGTACTTGTTTCTGAAGAGAATTACCTGACGATCATCAGGGATGGCGAAAAGGATCGTGACGGAGTGAGTTTAGGAGTGATGTTGGGAGGATGTTCGGAAGTGGGCTTTCGTAAGGCAGCCTATCATTCCAGAGATCCACCCCTCATCCTTGAAACAGACTCTAGTATCCAACCGAACTGAGTCGCACGTCGATCGCTCATCGGGGGCTTCACGATGCAAGCGATCCAGCGCGCGACTTCTCCTTCTTCAAACCTGTTCTACTCTCAACGTTCTCGATTCCTTTGGATAACCGCGCAGTGGCTTGCCAAGTAAATGCCAGGCCCAACTGGCCAAGCGGAGACGACAGGAAACGAATATTGGCAATTTTCTGAATTTTCTTGGGCAGTTGGAAAGGTGTCCGAAAAGGAGACCATGAATCGGAACGAGCTACCGATCTAGATTGTCACTCGATGACTTGAGTCGATCTCCTACTCCAAAGAAGGCACATCCTTGGATTGCGCTGTGGAGTGTAGACGATGACCAAAGAAGAACGTGCAAGTTGGCCGAATGCGAACCCGAGGTCCAGCGACACAAACGGACCGACAGTTGTGGTATATTCTGATCCGGGGACCTTTGAATACCAGCCACGCAGCACCCTGGGAGATGAACTCTTGTCCGGCATGAGAAAATCCTATTGCTCACACCTAGAGGGTTACTCGGTAGTGACCTTTCCAAAAGAGTTATGCAAAGCGTCTCTCGAAGAGATTCGCGAGATGGGAGAACAAGTCGTACAGGAGCTTGCGAATCAGAAATCTCCCCAATGTCTTGTAGATCTCACTGCTCTGGATTACATGGGCAGTTCGATGGTTGCGTCTATCATACGAATATGGAAAGCAATCGAAGCGAATCAAGGCCGTATGGTGGTTGCGGTATCAAGCAATGGGGTGCGCGAAGTACTGCGAGTCACCGGTCTCAACAAAGTGTGGACGATAGAGAACAGTTACGCGACTGCGCTCCATGAATTGGGATTTTCCTCCCAAGCAAAGATCGTGAAACGTGAGCTTCGGTTGCTAGCCTTTGTAGGACCGGCAACTTTCTTGGTCGGCGGAATTGCGGCCGCTCTCAGCCGCATCCCAAAACTCTCAGCTCTCTCACAGCCTCCGGACTGGGTTGCTTATTCACTGATTACCCTTGCGGTCATCACCTCAGGCATATCCATTTTCAGGGAGACTTCGTGGAGGAGGTGGTTATCCGTAGTTGTTTTTCTCCTGGCTGCACCGCTGCTCGGCTGGCTGATTTGGACGGCTGTTCCAACGTCCGCCGGCGCAACCTTAAAAAAAGAGGGAGAGGTGATCGGTTCCGACGAAAAGCAATCTGAAGGTGAAGAGTCGAAGGGAACATCCACCAATCCGATGCCAGACGCCAATAAAGACGAATCGAAAGGCGAAACCACGGAACCTTCGAGTGCAAGGCAAGAGGAGCCAGAGACATCTTCGCGGGGGAACACTTCGGAGGCAGCAGCTCCTGTCGACGATCCACCCCCGCCGAAGCCAGCATCCGACGGTTCACCTAAAAACAGCTCCATCGATTAGCACAAAGCCCCATCTACCCGTTCTTAGATGAGACCTTCGATAAACCTGTCTCTACCACGGACCCTTCACCGAAGCCTGAAGGATTGAATCTATGAGTGACCAACCAGAATTTGTTCCCAATAACGGAAACAGTGATGATGAAGGACCGAACTCTGTATTTCATCCGACCGCCCATACTGGTATCCGAGATGAACTCAATGAGTTGCTGGACGTAGTAGGGCCGGGGCAGTTGGGCGAAGTCGTATTGGATCGAGCCTTTTCGCTCAATGCGACGGACGTGCATTTCGAGCCGACCGGTAACGGCCTAAGGATCAGAATGCGAGTCGATGGTCTTTTGCATGATTTAGCGAAATTACCGAATTCGGCCGCCGCACAACTGATTTCGAGGTTTAAGGTGATGGCCGGAATGGACATCGCCGAACGGCGTTTAGCCCAAGAAGGGCATTTGACTTACGTATTCCGGAATGTCGTTCGCGATGTTCGCTTGGGTAGTGGTCCGACGGTATATGGTGAACGAATTATTTTGCGACTGCAGCCAGACCCTCGGCAGTTTCATGGGCTGGATGACTTGGGGTTGGACGAGCGTGACACCACGGCTTTGAAACACTGTTTAGCTTGTCCTCACGGCTTAATTTTGGTGGTCGGTCCCGTCGGCTCTGGTAAATCAACATCGGTTTATTCTTTTGTGCACGAGCTGAATAATCCTCACAAAAGTATCGTTACCATTGAGGATCCCGTTGAGAGGCGAGTTGCTGACATTTGCCAGATCCAAGTCGACCCTAAGATCGGTTTCGAATTCGCCAGTGCCCTTCGCTGCGTACTGAGGCAAGACCCCGATATCATGATGGTCGGTGAAATTCGCGACGCTGAGACTGCACAGATTGCCTGCCGATCGGCGCTGACAGGCGTACTTGTGCTTAGTACCTTGCATGCGAGTACTTCCGCTGCAGCGATCGATGTACTTAAAAATTTTGGTGTACCCTCACCCATTCTAGCAAACTGCTTGCGAGGGGTCGTCTCCCAGCGGCTAGTACTGCAAGTTTGCCCGAAACATCGTGAGGAGTACCAACCGAGCGAGGCTGATTGCCGCATACTGAACATCGATCCGGGAGATGCGCATCGTCACACCTTGGTACGCGGAATTCCTCACGACGATAACTTCCACTCAGGTTATTTCGG
>JBBAXA010000058.1:28334-30306 GCA_040396935.1 Pirellula sp. | reverse complement strand
CCACCGCCACCACCGCCGCCGCCTCCGCCGCCGCCTCCACCGGCGCCGAAGCCGCCACCACCACCGCCGCCTCCGCCACCACCACCTCCGCCTCCCAAGGTGGGGTTGTAAGAGGTGGATCTGTGGGGTCGAAGACTCGCAAGCTGAAATAGGCTTGCGGGAATCGACTGATGGGTAGGTGAAAGATTGGTAGCAGCGGACGTCCAATACGTCCGCTGCTACAGCCTCCAGAGTGAGTCGACACATCCCTCCGCCTGCCGATGACACCCACTGTCGGAACCACCGATCCAACGAATGTGTTTGGAAGTCTTCTTACGAGTTCCGCCCCCCCTCTAGGCTTCCATTTCTCGATGGATTTGATCCGTCAGTCTCAGACACGTTCCTTCTTTCTCAATGCCTGATTTTCTCCTTAGGCAATCCAGCGTTAGTTGTGGCTCGAAAGACGAGTTCCCAGGCCCCTTGCTTCCCGATCGCCAGATTCCCTTGTAGTTTGATCGGAGGTCTTCTAAGCCCCGCGATCTACCCTTCTCTGATCGCAGTTGCGGGTCATCCCCTCGGAATTCCTTGATGGTCTGACAAAGTGCCGTCCGACTATCAGTCCATTCCCTGGAATTCAAATGGCTCGCAAACGTTACAGATGTTAAACGAACGAGCTCTGCGTTCAGCTCGGCTTGGAATTTTTACCAAGATCTGACAATCCAATAGGGCGCGAATTACACTGGAAGTCCGAACCCGTTTACAACACCGCGATGTTCTTCCAGGTGCGAGCGATTGATTGCGACAGAGTCACAAAACGATCATCCTGCTACCACAGGTTATCAACTGACGCTAGTGATCCCCTGTTTTAATGAAGCCGCGGGTCTGGATCAGCTAGAGGATCGACTCGAGTCTCTTTTGTCCGTTCCAGCCAGAAATCCTATTCGAGAAGTGATTTTCGTCGACGACGGAAGCCAGGATGAAACATTGGCAGGTTTGGAGCGGCGATTTCGAGATAAAGGCTGGGCTCGGATCGTACACCATGAAGCGAATCGAGGCATCGCTGGTGCTATCAAGACTGGGATTCATCATGCCCATTGCGACTGGGTAGCGACCATGGACGCAGATTGCACCTACGACCCGTCGCAACTAGAGATTTTGGCGGAGAGTTTATCGGATGACGTCTCGGTAGTAACCGCTTCGCCCTACCATCCTGCAGGAAGGGTTATCGGTGTTCCAGCGTGGCGACTTTGGTTATCGCGTCTTGCGTCCACCGGCTACCGGTTCTTATTCAATCATCCTTTGCACACGTATACCTCTTGCTTCAGGATCTATCGCAAATCCTCTATAAGTTCGTTGCCGAGCACTCAAGATGGATTCGTTGGCATTGCGGAGATTCTTTGGCAAATCGATCGGCGTGGAGGAAGGATTATCGAGGTGCCGGCAACGCTGAGTACGCGTCGAGTGGGCTACTCAAAAATGCGAACAATACCCGTGATCCTCCAACATATGAGATTCATGACCCAGGCTTTTTTTCTCAACTTCTATCCAGCGAGGTTTGACAGATAGAAACGATTTTGACGGATCGAGACTAATCATCGATTCTGATTATTTTTACGCCACCCTTCATCAAGAAAATCAACATGAGCTCCGCTACCGAACGTACCCATTTATTGCCGCTCCCTTCCGATCAAGACATTTCAGGAAGAACATTTGGTCAGGAAGAAATTGACGCCGTGGCCTCCGCGCTGCGCAGCGGCACGCTGACGAGTACCAAAGGTGATTTCACAAAGCGATTCGAAACTCAATTCGCAAAGTATATGGATTGTTCTTACGCCCACGCCTGTTCGTCAGGATCCGCTGCTCTTCACACTGCGGTGGCAGCTATCAATCCCGAGCCGGGCGAGGAGATCATTACAACTCCTATCACCGATATGGGAGCAATCTCTGCGATTCTGTATCAAGGTGCGATTCCGAGATTTGCAGACGTCGATCC